>CAWCKM010000047.1:0-172591 GCA_963796125.1 Nitrospirota bacterium | reverse complement strand
GTTGCCAACTTCAGAAAATCTCTTCTATATCCCCTGTCTCAAGCATTATCGTAAGCGCCAATATCGTTCCTATACCGGTGGGCCGTAAGAAGGTTCTTGTATTCGTCTTTGAGTTTCGCCTTCTTGAGTACAGCCTTCTCTATCTCTTTGATCCGTTCCGTCAGAAACCGTATCGTTGCAATGTTTGCCTTGCCAGCTATGATTAGATACTCTTCCTGGAAAAGGTTTTCAACATCTTCTTCCTTCAGTCTCTTTATTTCATTGCTCGATATCTGTTTGCCGAGGTTTCTGCTTACCAGATTCTTGAAACTAAGAATGTTCATCGTCCTCTGTCTGACAAGCTGTGACCGTTTCCTCAGTAAATCCCTTACCGGTCTTCCCCCTTTCGGATAAATATACCCTTCCGGTAGTATGTTTAATTTAAACAGATGTGCAAGATGAAAGGCATCCCGTGAGTCATCTGAATGTTTCAGCCCCTCATATTGTTTTATTGCAGAAGGGTTGGCAAGATGTACTTTGTATCCATTCTCCATCAATCCATCAACAAGCCAGTACCAGTTGAATGTGGACTCCACCACAATCCCTTCCATCTTCTTTTTGTAAGGCTTCAACACTTTCAATACCTCGCAGAGTTCATTCGGCAATTTTTTCTGGAATACCTTCCTGTCATCTTCATCCATAATCCCAAGGTAATTACTGTTGGAGTGTAAATTCAATACCTCCATAATGTTTCATAAAAGCACCTCCTCCTTTTTTGAATTGCAATTGTAATCCATCTGCAACTCTTGAAAGTGCCTTTGTGAATGATAATCAAACCACGCTACAATTTCTGCAGCCCTTTTATATGATTATCAGGTCTTGTTTCTTGATTTTTCTGCTGCAGCACATCTTCTCAATACTCTCCTTCACCCCAACCTTCCGAACGATTTTGAAAGACCGTAAAGTGCATCCGCTGCCTGAAGGCAGCTTTCTCTTTGTCGGTTTTCATTTCCACATCTTCTCATCGTGCGCTGCTCAGCGACGAGCTTCAGGCGACCTGAAGCTTCTTTTCCATTAGCTTCAGGACATCCTTAAACATGTGTGAGGCTTTAAACAATTCAACGCCGATGAGGTTCCCTTCCCGGTCTAGTTCCATGTTCACGCCAGGGGCAATCTCGACAACCTCAGCTTCCTCGCCTTCCTTCGCAAGATAAAGGATATCCTCTTTGTCGTCGTAATAAACTCTGAAATCCTTCATTATAGTTTCCTCCACCTGCCTGATTTTATTCTATTTTCTTTCTGTCCTTCTTGTAAAGGATGAATTGTAAGCAGTATTACATCCTCGCCTTCGAGAGTATATGCAACCATGACATCCCGCTCCTTTTCGTAAAGCCGTGCCTTCCCGACTGCGATAGTATGACCCGTTTCCGAGTCTGCGAATCTTTCTGCAGCCTCCTCGAAGATTTGTCGTGGCAGATCATGGTCGATTTTTCTCAGGGCAAGTCTAATCTGGATGTGTTTAGAATATTTTATGTTCATTATCCCAGAAGCGCGGGAACATTTCGCGGCACTGCATGAAGGCAAACATCAGGCATACGCCAGCTTGCCCTTTGGTTTCGGTACCTCGCGCTTAAGCTTCTTTTGCGGTTTCGATCCACTCTGAAATAACCACCTGTGCGTTCTTTACCGCCTCTTCATAGGTTGCTCCGTCAGCCATGCACCCCGGCAGTTCAGGCACTTCAGCAATGAACGCCTCGTCCTCTTCGCTCCAGTAAACGATAATCTCATATTTATACATTTTCCTGCTCCTTGTGAAGTCTATACTTTGTCATTGGGGCAGTCATTTGAGAGGCCGGAAGAGCGGAAGAGCGAGAGTTATTCACAGTCTGTATATCTCTCTTCTATGTCCAACAGCTTTAATGACGATCACATCCCTCCCTATTTCGTATATTACTCTCCAGTCGCCGACCCTCAGTTTAAACAAGCCGGCCATGTCAGCAGACAACGGTTCAGGAGTGACGGCGTCAAATATTGGGAAAACCAGGAGATCTTATGCAGAATACGTTTTACTATCGCTCTGTCAATCTTTTCAAGATCCTTTAAGGCTTCCTTATCCCATTCAACCTTAGGCAAATCTCTTTAAAACCTGCTCGTGGGAAATTCTTCTGGACGGCTTCTTTAGTCTCTGCTCCAGTTGAGTCCTGAATTTCTTCTTTAAATGTAGACCTGAATCAGGGTCGCCGATAATTTCAAGCATCTTCTGCTCCACTATCATTTCTATCTCGTCCACTGTCATCCCTTTTGACTTGGGCATACTGCACCTCCAATCTGGGTTTATTATATTCCCGAAAAGGCTTTATTGACAACTCTGTTAAACAAGGAGGGTCAGGTGGGCAGTGTCCTAATTTGAAAAATGGAGAAGCCTATTGACATAGATAAGGCTATAGGACAAATTCCTACAAAAAAATCGGACTTTTTCCGACAGACTATTGTCAGTAGTAAATGGTATTTTTAAACAGTGGAGTAGTACAAGATATCAGGAGATAATATCTCGTGGAGAAAGAAATCCGTGTATTGATACTTGAAGATGTTCCAGCCCGTGCAACGTTAGTCGAATTCGAATTACGAAGGGCGGAGATCCCTTTTGTTTCAAAAACTGTAAAGACGAGAGATGATTTCGTCAGAGAGCTCCATGATTTTGCTCCTGATGTTATTCTATCGGCTTATTATCTTCCCGGATTTACCGGCTCTGAGGCATTAGCTATAGCAAACAAGAAAGCTCCCGGTGTCCCTTTTATTTTAGTTACGGGAGAACTTAATGAGGAACATTGGATCGAAATTCTTTCGAAAGGTGCTGCTTACGTTCTTGAAAATAACTTATCAAAGCTTCCTTCCATACTACTAAAAGTCCTCCATTCAGCACGAGACAAGGGAGAGTCTACAGACTCCAGCAGTAGTTAATTCAAAGAAGATTTGTTGAGAAAGAGAGACCGATAAAACTCTTAAGTTCCCTTTCCTCATACATAGATCATTTTTCGTGTCATCCCGCCATCCACGATAAAATTGGCCCCTGTGATAAAACCGGCCTCAGGGGAGATAAGATAAGCTGCCAGGGAGGCGATATCTTCCGGTCTGCCGACCCTGCCTGCGGGGTGCTGCTTGTGGTCCATTTCCGAGAGTTTGGCTGCTTGCCTGGTGCGCCTCTTTTTCCAGCCGCTCACCTCGATCCATCCCGGGCTGATGCAGTTTACGCGCACATCGGGCCCGAGACTAAGGGCCAGGGAATGAGTAAGAGCCACCACGCCGCCCTTTGAGGCTGCGTAGGCCTCTGTATCCGGTTCTGACATGAGCGCGCGCGTTGAGGCTATGTTGACGATAGAGCCTTTGGTCTTTGCAAGATGCGGGGCTGCATACTTCGCGCAGAGGAAGGTCCCGGTGAGGTTGACAGCGAGCACCCTGTTCCATTCCGCAAGGCTCATCTTCGCGAGCGGCTTGTTGATAAAAATCCCGGCGTTGTTGATGAGGGCATCCACGCGCCGGAAAGATGCAACCGTTTCCCTGACCACTGCCCTGACCGCTGCCTCGTCCGAGATATCGGCGTGCATGAAAACACACTCTCCGAGGCCATGATATTCCTGCAGCGTCTCTCTGCCTGCCTCTTCATCCATTTCTACAATGACCACCCGCAGGCCATCCTCGAGCAATCTTTTTACAATAGCCTTGCCGATCCCCTGGCCACCGCCCGTGACAATGGCAACTCTTCCTTTATCCATTTATGTCACTCCTTCTTTTGACAACCCAAAAACTCACATTATCCCGCTAAAAATTTGCTAATGATAATCTTTTATGTCTGTTAAAGACAAGGACCTCTTTGCTAAAAGTCGCAAAATCTAAATCTGTTAAAATATGTATATATCGTTAGTAATGTATAACTTGCGAGCTTTATAAAATGAATGATGAAAATAAAACTAAGAAGCAGATAATAAGTGAATTAACGGACTTGCGCCGACAATTAGCTAAAGTAAAAAAAGAAGAAAGTGAACGCAGGCAGGAAGAAGAATACGAAAAACTTGAAGCGCGTCTTCGTACTGTTATTGAAAGTCTACCATTCGACTTTTTTGGCATCGATGCCAATGGCCGTTATTTTATTCAGAATACAATATGCAAGAACTATTGGGGAGAAATCATTGGGAAAAGACCTGAAGACCTTTCTGTAGATAAGCATACCTTAGCTTTATGGTTGGATAATAATCGACGTGCCTTCTCCGGTGAAATTGTCAAAGGAGAAGTTGAATTCATTCGAGAAGGAGAAACAAAATATTTCTATAATATCGTTTCGCCTATTTATAAGAAAGGGATAATAGATGGGATAATGGGCTTCAATATTGATATAACCGAACAAAAACAGGTAGAAGAGGCACTTAAAGAAAGAGAGAAGGAATTAGAGATCAAGACCCATAATCTTGAGGAGACAAATACAGCATTAAGAGTATTGTTGAAGAGGAGGGATGAGGATAGAAGAGAGCTTGAAGACAAAGTATTATTGAATATAAAGGAAATCATTGTCCCCTATTTGGAAAAATTAAGGAAGTGCGGGTTGAATGAAAGCCAAAGTACATATGTTGGCATTTTGGAATCCAATTTAAAAGATATTATCTCATCGTTTTCCTTCAGGCTATCCTCTGCGTATTTGAACCTTACTCCTTCAGAAATTAAAGTCGCGAATTTAGTCAAGCAGGGCAAGACGAATAAAGAAATAGCTGAACTGCTCAATTTTTCCTCAAGAACAGCTGCTTTTCACCGGGAGCGTATCAGAAAGAAACTCGGAATAAAGAATAAAAAAACCAACCTCAGATCCTATTTATCATCAATCAATTGATGCCGGATTATTATGTGAGGATGTTCCTGCGACCTATTCTGATGAGCGGAGTTGAATGGCAATAAACAAAATATGAAACGTCCATGTTGCCAGGCGACAAACAATGATATGAAAATGCCACCCTCCCCTCAGTCCCCTCCCCTCAAGGGATGGGACAATAGCGAGATCCCTCGCCCCTTGGGGGAGAGGGTGGGGGTGAGGGGTATTTAAAGGTGAAAATCTATGTCGGCACAAGCGGGTATGGGTACAAGGAATGGAAAGGAAAATTCTATCCTGAAAAGATCTCGCCCAAGGAAATGCTCCGCTTCTATTCGGAACGCCTCAGCGCGGTAGAGATCAATAATACCTTTTATCACATGCCCACAGAGGGCGTCCTCGCATCCTGGGCAGAACAGGTCCCCCGTGATTTTGTTTTCGCGCTCAAGGCGCCTCAGGTCATAACGCATCTGAAGCGGTTGAGAAATGTGGGCGAGGAGACCGAGTACCTCTTCAGGACGCTGTCGGTTCTGGGCAGGAAACTGGGGCCGGTCCTTTTTCAGTTTCCCAAGAGTTTTCGTGCAGACCGCCCGGCGCTGGAAGATTTTCTCGATCTGATTCCCGGCAACATGTCCTGCGCATTTGAGTTCCGCAGCCCATCCTGGCTCGATGTTGAAATTCTGGACCTCCTTCGTAAAAGGGGATGCAGCCTGTGCATCGCGGATTCTGATGAGAATCCGACAAATGAGATCATCAATACGGCGCCATGGGGGTACCTGCGCCTGCGCCGTTCCGATTATACGGATGCCGATCTGTCACAATGGATGGAAAGAATCCTTTCGCAAAAATGGGAGAGGGCTTTCGTTTTCTTTAAACACGAGGAAGAGGCCAAAGGGCCCGAAATGGCGATGCGTTTTCGTGAGCTTACCGATTCAAGGGTAAAGAAAATTCAAGACAGAAAAATAAAATAAAAGACGAAACCAAACGAGACGCCCGAAAGAATCAGAATTTTTTCAGGCGACATCTTGTAGGATCAATGCTTACACATTCATCAGCAGAAATCCTACAGAAAAATCAGCCGGATACTGATACGCATTTTTTATCTCCGGGAGTAAATTAATAAAGAAATGTAAGGTGACCATTAAACTGAAAAGGAGGCAAACATGGCTGCAGTAAAATTCATGGTGATTTACCCTCGTCCTAAAGATATCGAGGCATTCGAAAAGGTCTATCAGGAAAAACATGTGCCGATGGCTGTTGAGAAGCTGATCGGCAAGACCAAGTTTGTAGCAACCAAGGTGTTGGGTTCTCCTCAGGGAACACCTCCCTTTTACCGGATAGCAGAAATTCATTTCCCCTCAATGGAGGCACTGCAAACCTGCGCTGCTTCTCAAGGGGCGAAGGAGACATTAGCACACGCCGTGTCTATTTCCACCGGAGGAAGCCCGATCTTCTTAGTTGCTGAAGAGGAGACCTTCACTTTCTAACTCAGAAACTGAACGCGAAATGCGCCAATCCCAGACGGCTGACCAGTGGCGGCGACCGCCGCTGCAAAAGACGCCGAGCCTATTCGCCATCTGGTCGAGCCATTTGTTAGCGGTTCGGACATAATTGCTTGTTTGTCTTAAATGACTCTTGCTCGCACCATTTGCCGGCTCTCTGATTTTTGAGTATATATTTATTTCCGTTCCAAGTATAGGTGAAAACCCACACCTCAGCGCCACCGCTACCCCATGCTGGAATGTATGTTTCAAAATCATGCCATCCGTCTCTTTTCGTTTCTAATATATGTATTGGATGATGGGCCTGTTCTATCTCATCTGACATTTGCGACCACAGGCCATTATTTTTGGAAAATATTACAAATGTGCAGCCCCGTGCATAGCCACTGATCGCCATAAGAAGTTCATAATCTTTTTCATTTCTTAAATTCACTTGTTGTTCTGACTGACAGAGCCAAGGCCATGGTTCCATACTCTTGTGCCATACCCGTAATTGTTCCACTGAGTACGGTGGTTTTGGCACTATAAATTCATCGGCTTGAGTTCCGACTTGCAGCACAATCATAACGAATAAGATGATTGCTACCTGGCATAGGTTGCTTCTATTTATACCTTTATTTATCATCTCTACTACTGTGCATTTCCGACAACATGACGCAAATGAAAATTATCGAGAGAAAGAAAGATTCTGGACAAGCCAGAATGACAGAAATAAGGAACTGCGGCAGAGACCGCAGGGTGTAAATTTATCAAATTTTCGTCATCGCCGTCTGTATCATCTCCTATTTAAAGAAACTATAATTTTTACTGTTTGAACTGCAAACCAATCTTGAAAGCACTATTAGCTATTTGTTGATGCCAGCGGACTACAGCAGTTCTTGCATTAGGCGCAATGCTACCCTTTAGCAGTATCTCCTGACCCTTCTCCAGCGGGACACTGGTAATCATACATAATCCAGCGCTGTTGAAGTTCTGCATTAGTCCTGCGAGGAATTTATCAGAGGTAAGGGGATAGGGAATATATTGAACGAGTTCAATAAGCCCCTCTCTCTTACTGAGTCTTTTCTCCAAATTTGCTGTCCGGACACTCGAGAATCTTGTCTTAAAAATCCTCCATGGTGTCATTCTTTATCCCCTGTTGAATTGTGCCTCTACTATTATCAGGAAAATATGCTTTATGTCAATAACTTTGCTCATATACATCAAAATGAAATCAATAATGGGGCTACTCGACAAGAATTATATTAGGTGTAAAGTCACAGATTAGACAAATTAAAAAATGCACAAATAAAGTATTAGTGACCAGTGTAATTTGTCTATTGATTTTTGTTTATAATCTGCATCATTTTGACTATTCTTTGAGGTGTTTATAACAGGAAGTATTGTTGCTTCTATACTACTAATGCGGCACATGCATCTTTCACCCCGAAGGGAACATGCCTTTTCTCTCTCTGTCAGTAGAGTAGAGAACTGGCGTAGTGACCTAAAGCCCTTTCTCCAGTTCCCCCTCGTCAAACGGACAGACGGTTTTCCCGTATACGGCTTTCCAATCATCTTCTTCCAGAGGCTTACGATTCACCTGGCCTTCTACTGTTTGGATAGAGCAACCTATAAGGTGTTAGAATAAAAAAGAAGATATTAATTTTAAATACACGTTACGAATTGGCAATAATGGATTATGAAAGAAAACCGTTTATTTTTTATAAAAAGCAAGTAATACTATACATTTGACATTGTGGACAGCAACATCTTTTTTGTCAATGAGAGGAACAATAGAGAGAATGAAAGCATTCTGTGAGATAAATAAATGAAAAAAATAAAATGCTGGGAAGTTTTTCAGTGTAACAAGAAAGAATGCCCGGCACATCAATCACGAAACCTCAACTGCTGGCTTTTTTCAGGTACCCATTGCCGGGATGAAATCCAGGGCAAGTTTATAGATAAGATGGAAATGTGCATTGATTGTGAGCCCTTTAAGATGAATCTGGACACCCCCAGCATGAGAGATACCTGTGCGGTTTTTGGTGCACAGTTAAAGGAATACAAACAGATTGTTGAAGACAGAGACAGGGAACTGGAAAATATCAGCATAGAGCTGGCCGTAGGCTTATCCGAGGTTTTCGAGGCTTTGAAAAGTATTTCTTCCGGAGACCCTTTAGTGAGAATACCTGAGGTTTCAAACATTGAATTGATTAATAAGCTGAAACATCTGGTTAATTTAACTGCACAGAACATCAAGGAAATTGTTGAACTTTCTCATGAGTTTGCCATAGGTCTTGCCGAGCATTTTGATGTATTGCATAAGGTTTCAGCCGGAGACCTGTATGCCAGGGTATCCGGGGAGTCACACATGGAGTTATTAGAATCACTAAAAAGAGTGACAAACAAGATGATTATGAGTATATCCAAAGAAATTGGTAACCGCAAGCAAGCCGAAGCAGCATTACAAAAAGCCCATGATAAACTGGAGCACCGGGTAGAAGAGCGAACGACCGAACTAAGAATGCTGAATGAAAAATTATGGACCGAAATAGTGGAACGAAAAAGGGTAGAAGAAGAGCTTCGGGAAGCGGAGTTGCGCTATCGTACAGTATCAGATTTTACCTATGATTGGGAGTACTGGGAAACCCCTGACGGAAAACTACGTTACGTGTCTCCCTCATGTGAGCGCATTACCGGCTTCACGCCAAAGGACTTTATCGATAATCCAAATCTTATCTTTGAAATTATTATTCCGGAAGATCACAGCATCTTAGATAAACATCGTCATGATGCCATTAAAGTGCTGAGTCCGCAAAGTATTATGTTTCGCATCACGAGGAAAGACGGCAAGATGAGCTGGATGGAACATGTCTGCCAGCCGGTCACTGGTAACCAAGGAGAGTTTTTAGGAGTGCGAGCAAGTAATCGTGATATTACGATACGCAAACAGGCAGAGGAAAAACTGAGAAATACTCTTTCCCTTCTCAGTGCAACACTTGAGTCAACCGCCGATGGTATTATCGTTGTAGACAGAGAAGGAAAGATTACAAGTTTTAATCAGAAGTTTTTGCAAATGTGGCATATCCCAGAATCTGTTATCGCATCAAAGGATGACAGAAAGGTCATAGACTTTGTTTTAGGACAATTGAAAGATCCAGAGACATTCCTTACAAAAGTTTTAGAATTATATGCGAGCGATGAGACAGAAAGTTTTGACATGGTAGAATTTAAAGACGAAAGGATATTTGAGCGATTTTCACAGCCACAAAAGCTTGGAAATTCTGTCGTTGGCAGGGTGTGGAGTTTTCGAGATATTACAAAACGCAAGCGAGCAGAAGATGCACTACGAGAATCTGAACAGTTACTCCTTCAGGCACACAAAATGGAGGCAATCGGTCGACTTGCCGCTGGTGTTGCACATGAAATCAACAATCCCCTCGCTGTCATTAACGAAAACGCAGGGTTGATGAAAGATCTTTTAGAGCTTTCTGAAAATATAGAGCAGAATAAAGAAAAGTTTCTTGGCACACTTGATGTGATATTTGAAAATATAAACCGGTGTCGTACAATTACTCACCGTCTCTTAGGATTTGCGAGGCGGACAGATATATCCTATGCTGTCATTGATGTGAATGATGCAGTGAGGGAAGTTATAGGATTCCTTGAAAAAGAGATTTTGTACAGGAATATCCATTTAAAACTGAATCTAAAAGAGGATCTTCCAAGCGTCGTAAGTGATAAAGGACAGCTTAAGCAAGTACTTCTGAATATTATCAACAACGCTGTTGACGCAGTCGAAAAGGGCGGCCTCATCGAAATTTTTACAGATATCAAAGATGAGAATGCTATTCGGGTATCAGTCAGAGATAACGGACATGGAATTCCTGAAGACATAATCAAACATATTTTTGAACCGTTTTTTACAACGAAAGAAAAAGGGAAAGGAACAGGTCTCGGGCTTTCCATTTCATATGGGATTATGCAAAAAATGGGAGGAACAATTCTTGTCGAAAGCAAAGATGGTAATGGAACAACTTTTATTGTTGAAATACCGCAAAAAGCTGAATTTCATTAAGGAAGGTTATTTTGTCACAGGCTAAAGTACTTCTCGTGGATGATGAAGTAGCATTCGGATTTGCACTGGCGGAAAGATTACGGTTGAAGCATTATGATGTAAAAGTTGTATCTCAAGTTGAAGATGCCCTTGCTGCAGTTCGAAACGACTCACCTGATGTTGTATTGCTTGACTTTATGATGCCAGGAATGGATGGTATTGAGATTCTTAAATTTATTAAACAGATAGATTCCTCTATAGAGGTGATTATGATGACAGGTTACGCAGATACCCGTATCGTAGAGGAAGTAATGAAGAGCGGGGCTTCCGAGTATATTATAAAGCCCGCAGATTTAGGAGAAGTCATTATCAAAATAGACAACGCTAAAAAGAAACGGAATTCTGTAAAATGACATTGTGGACTTTAGTGGAATTAAAAAGTAGAACTTTTTCTATTTCTTCCTTATGAGAAACAGCCCATCCCTTATAGTTAACATAACCTTTTCTACACTCTCATCTTTTCTTACTATTTCATTAAATAGTGCAATTGCTTTACTATCAGCATCCTGAGGTGAAAGAACCCTGCCACTCCATAGAGTATTATCTACAGCAATAAGCCTTCCTTTTCGGAGGATACGGAGACTCTCCTTATAGTAGAGAGTGTAAGATTTCTTGTCAGCATCTATAAAGACAAAATCTATGCTTTCATTCGGAATCTGTTTCAAAGAATTTAGCGCGGGACCAAGTATCAGTTTAATCCTGTCTGAATAAGGGCTTCTCTTAAAATAACGCATCGCAATCTCTGCATATTTCTTACAGATTTCCAAAGTGATTAATTCTCCGTCTTCCGGTAACGCCTCTGCCATCATGAGGGACGAATAACCGGTAAATGTCCCGATCTCAACTACCCTCTCTGCTCCTGATACACGAATAAGCATCTGTAGAAGTCTGTCCTCTACCCTTCCTGAAAGCATCTGTGGTATCGATGTTTTCTCATAGGTTTCCCTTTCTAATTCCTCAAGAAGGGAAGAGACAGGACTCGTATGCTCAGCAACATATTTTTCTATTTCTTTTGGGATTAGTTCCACAGGTTTAGAACTCCTTGAACACCTTTGCAAGGCTTTCGCCGCCGACGTGGATTATGAACTCATTGAAATACCCAAAAGGTGTACACATTACTGTATAACCTGTATTCTGGAGTCTTTCAGTTGCCTGATTTATTAACTGTTCTGAAAATTCAGGAGATGCCTTGCTTGAGGAAAGATGATTGAAGGAATGGATAACAACATTTTTTGTTCCGAACTTACCTGCAAGCCATTTAATGTTCTTAATTAACTTTTCAAGAACACCCTTCCCTTTCTCTTCATCCTCCTTCTCAGCATGATAAAAAACCACCACAGTATTTTCTATGGAATCTTCCATTTGAATATCCGGCACCTCAGGAAGGCTTTTTGAGGCTGTCTTAAACCACCACTTATGGGCATAGAAAAGCAGAAGCTTCATTGGATATTCTGCATCTTTATCTCATAGCACTGATTAGCCAACTCTACAAGCTCATCGAACCCCCATTTCCCCTGGTCAGTTAAACGATGTGCAAGTTCTGAAGGGATTGCATCAAGCCCAAGATATGCACCGCTTATCGCCCCTGCCATTGCTGCTGTTGTATCAACATCACCACCTGCTACGATAGCAGTGCAAATGGTTTCCCAGTAGTCATCAGGCGTCCTGAGAAAAGAATAGAGGCTCCACAGTACACTGCTAATAACGAATGGCGTAATCCCCTCCCAGTCATCCTCAAAAGAATAATCAGCATCAATTCCGGCTCTGGAGATATAGGTAACAGCCTTTTCAGGCGGCAGAGATAACCACTCTTTCAGCTTTTCCAGTTCAGAGGCAAAGGCAGGTTCAATGCTATCTGACCATTTAACAAGGGTAGAGATAAAAGCGTCAGGATTTATCGTTTTGTCCTGAAGGGCCAGGGCAACAGCACCACCGATTGCAACTGCCCCTGCTGAACATCTTGGGTCCTTATGAGTGATACGCCCCTGATCATGGGCTGACTGAATGAGAAGTTCTGCATCATCGAAAAAGATGAGGCCAATTGGAGCAGCGCGCATTGCGCTGCCG
This sequence comes from Nitrospirota bacterium, assembly GCA_963796125.1. Taxonomy (GTDB): domain Bacteria; phylum Nitrospirota; class Thermodesulfovibrionia; order Thermodesulfovibrionales; family SM23-35; genus DASPRG01. The sequence continues at coordinate 160,092 of CAWCKM010000047.1, read as the reverse complement.
TTACCTGCTGAAGGTGCAGGTGTTCCTGCTTCTTCCCAGGAAGTACCATTGACAAGTCTTACGGCAGCATCCCAGGTAGCCTCACCATACCCAACAATTTTCCTCTCCAGAAAAATAGTTTTAATTCGTTCTGCATAATTCTGGGGATCGAATCTTTTGCAGTTTACATAACTCAGGAGAAGTTCACGGGCAAGTTGTGAATCATCTGAATATTGTCCAAATGGCATGGGAAAATGGCCGAACTCTCCGACCCTTTCCGTCTTCAGGAAGTCTTCAACATACCGTCTTGCAGGCCTCAGGGGAAAAGCCTTCTACAACATAACCGGTCGCATCACCGAGGCATTGACCGATAAGACATCCACTGAACTGATCTTTACGCGGCAACATGAATCTTTACGTTTCCTTTATCTTAAAACACATGAGACTGGCTGGTTTTACAGAAACCTAAACCCTGTCGCAGGGGCGGGAGGATATCCGTTCCCATGTCTCGTTATCCATCTCTTCTATATACTCATTTACAGTATATGTTTTACTGCAATTCATGCAGTATAGAGATAACCCCTCTTCAGGAAAAAACGAGCTTTATTTTGCTTCCGCATTTCTTGCACTTCATGTTTTTAGTATAACGTGAAAAGGGTTCAAATGAAAATACCGATGAAATCATCATGTCGTATTGCGTCTTTAGTCATCCGAACTTCGACGCCAGGACTTCACCATTCCCTTAATCTTTGACATTCTGAAGAATGGAACGAACCTGCGGAGAGTCGGCTGCCTCAAGTTCGGGATGAGCGAAGGTCTTTACAGAGACAAGATATGGCACTCCATGTGCTGTGTTATCATGTATTGAGATTGCATGATAATTTCCCGGTAATGACATGAGCTGGAAACTCAAAGAAAAAATAGACTCTGTGCTGTCAAAAGAACAGGGAACTGTCTACAAAGACCCTGGTGGAAAGATAAACATTGCCCTTGTTTATCCCAATACATACCATGTCGGGATGTCAAACCTTGGTTTTCAGGGAATTTACGGCCTTCTGAACAAAATGGATGATGTGCTGTGCGAACGGGTTTTCCTTCCAGATGATGAAGATATGGAGGAATTCCTCAGGACTGATACTGAGCTCTTTGCACTGGAATCAAAAAGAACTCTCAGTCGTTTTGATATCATTGCCTTCTCTGTTTCTTTTGAAAATGATTATCCGAATATTGTAAAGATATTCAAGTTATCCCGGATTCCCCTCAGAAGCTCTGAGAGGAATTCTACCCACCCCTTCATCATGTTGGGTGGTGTCTGTGCACTTTTTAATCCTGAACCTGTTGCTGACTTTTTTGATATCGTCTTCACGGGAGAAGCAGAAGAGCTGCTGCCTGAATTTCTTGATGCTTACAGGTATTCAGACAGAAAGAACCGACATCTTAAAAAGGTCTATAACCATAGAAGGTCTCTACATACCCCAGTTATACAGTGTTTCTTACGACAATGAGGGTAAGATATCAGGAAGATACTCATCTGAAGGAACCCCGGAAATTGTCAAAAGGCGTTACCTGAAAGACATTACAGAATCAGACATCGAAACTTCCATTATCACGCCAGAAACAGAATTTTCTTCCATGTACCTCATAGAGGCGATGAGGGGATGCCCCTGGTCATGCAGGTTCTGTGTGGCTGGTCATATCTATAATCCGTTTCGGAAAAAAGCACTTCAGGCGCTTGAAAAGGAGATTGCCACAGCCCTTTCGAAAACGAAAAGAATAGGCATCATAGGACCTTCCCTTTCGGATTATCCCGGCATAAAGGAGGTTCTTAAAATGCCGGAAGTTGATTTCTCGATTACCTCCCTCAGGGCAAGTCCAAAGAGTGCTGAACTGGTAGGCTTACTCAAAGGCCATAAGAGCATTTCCATTGCACCAGAGGCAGGCACGGAACGATTGCGAAGGGTCATTAATAAAAAGATAACAGAGGAAGATATCCTCCGGACAGCAGATCTCATCTTGTCTGAAGGTATCGCAACACTAAGACTATATTTTATGGTTGGCCTGCCAACAGAAACAAGAGAGGATATCACCGGAATAGTAAATCTTGTTAAAAAGATAAAAAATATAATCCCAAAAGGTAATCTCACCCTGAGCATCAGCACCTTTGTTCCTAAACCCTTTACACCCTTCCAGTGGCATCCAATGGAGAAGCCTGCAGAGGTAAAAGAAAGATTAAAGATGATTAAAAATGGCCTGCTCCCCTTTAAAGGCGTCAACGTATTCCATGATGTGCCAAAATATGCCTATATGCAGGGATTATTCTCCCAGGGAGACAGAAGATTATCAAAGGTAATCGAGAAGACGCCTGAGTGCAAGGATTGGAGAAAAGCAGCAGCAACTGCAGGAATCAAAGAGGAATTTTATATCTTCAGGGAAAAAGAATTCAGTGAAATCCTTCCCTGGGATTTTATCGATATCGGGGTAAGAAAAGAAAACCTCTGGACAGAATATCAAGAGGCACTCTCTGTAATTTGAGGATTCGAGGGGCCAAGGGGTCTATACTAAAGCGTCAAAGAGTCAAAGTTTCAAAGATTCATGGACTCTGACACTGTGACACTCGGATGCTCTGATACTCTATCGATCGCTCGAACCCTTGAATCCTTTCAATTTGATGACATGGTCAAGACCCTGTGATACTATAATACTGCTTTACATGTTTCTAATTGACTATGATAATGGATATTGAAGTATTCTGCAGCAGAGCTACGAAGTATCGAATCTGTCATTCCGGCTTGTCCGGAATCTTTCTTTCTTCCTGAATTGGAAGAAGGATTCCCGACAAGCGGGAATGACAACGTAACAAAATTATTATTGAACCTCGAAGGAGAGTTCGAGGAGAAGTTTTTGATTACAAATATGAAAGATAATGGGCTTTGTGAAAATATCAAGAACATCTACAGGAAAATTACTCACGCTGCCATGAGGATGGAAAGAAATCCTGAGGACATTAAACTCATTGCTGTTACAAAGACTGTAGACACAGAGAGGATAAAAGAGGCGATCGATTGGGGTCTGAGGAATTTCGGAGAAAGCAGAGTCCAGGAAGCAATAAAAAAAGATCTCAAACTCTCAAATCTCAAATCTTTACACTTCACGCCGATATCGAGTGGCATCTCATCGGACACCTCCAGAAAAATAAAGCAAAAATTGCTGTGCAGCTTTTCGACCTCATCCATTCCCTCGACTCATCAGAACTTGCGGAAGAGATCGATAAACATGCTGGAAAGGCTGGAAAGATCCAGAGAGTGCTCGTACAGGTAAAACTTTCAGAAGAAGAGACAAAGCACGGTATCTCAAAGAAAGGCCTGATGGATGTACTTGATGCAGTAAAAAAGATGAAAAATCTGAAGCTCGAGGGGTTGATGACTATGCCCCCCTTCTTTGATAATCCTGAAATGGCAAGACCTTATTTCAGGGAATTAAGGGAGCTAAGGGACAACGCAAAACAATTTGGTTACCAGTTGCCGGAACTCTCTATGGGTATGACCCATGATTTCGAGATTGCCATAGAAGAAGGAGCAACAATGGTAAGAATAGGGACAGGAATATTTGAGCATTGTTCTTAAAGGAGAAAGGGGATAAACATATGATAGGCTTCATTGGTGGCGGGAATATGGCAGAGGCGATTATAAAGGGCATAGCTCATAAGTACGCCGGCAATATCATTGTATCTGAGCCGAGAGATGAGAGACGGTCATATCTTGAGAAAACATATGCTATAAAGACTACTCCCCGGAATAAGGATGTAGCAAGCAATGCTGATATCATAATAATTGCTGTAAAGCCCCAGGAAATGGGGAATGTTCTTGATGAAATATCGGATGTGATTACTGAGCAAAAGACTGTGGTATCGATTGCTGCCGGCATTACCCTATCCTATCTATCAGCGAGGCTCAAGACCAGAAAGATAGTGAGAATCATGCCGAATACCCCGGCCCTTATCCAGGAAGGGATGTCTGTTATGTCCATGTGCGAATGTATCCACGATAAAGATATTGCCCTGATTAAAGATATCTTCATGTCAGTCGGAAGACTCCTGACTCTTCCGGAGAAATACATGGATGCTGTGACAGCCCTTTCAGGAAGCGGCCCTGCCTTTGTAGCTTATTTTGTCGAGGCTATGATCGAAGGAGGTGTCAGAATGGGACTGAGTAATGATGATGCTGCTACGCTTGCTGTCCAGACATTGCTCGGCACTGCCCGATTGCTTGATACAGGTATGAGCCCTGCCAAACTCAGAGAGATGGTCACATCGCCAAAAGGTACTACTGCAGCAGGTCTTACGGTATTTGAGGAAAAGGGTTTAAAAGAAATCATTATCGCTGCGATTTCGTCAGCAACTGAGAGGGCAAAGGAGTTGGGAAAATCGTAACGTGCATGAATCCGATAATGTTGCTGATAAGACCTTCGGATATGTCTGGATCATACTCATGTCCACACTCTTAAGAAGGATTCAGACAAGCTGGAATGAATAGCAGGGTCTCATAAGAGTAATTTAGATGCTGAATCAAGTTCAGCATGACAGTAATTTTTACTGAATCTGAATTAGGAGGTTTTTATGTTCATATTCGGTAATTTGTTAATTGCGATAGCGAATATTCTCGATATCATTCTTTCCGTCTATATGTGGGTTATTATCATCGCTGCTGTCATCAGTTGGGTGAATCCCGATCCTTATAACCAGATTGTCCGTTTTCTGTATGCTGTTACAGAACCCGTGTTCAGACCGATAAGGAGGATTATCGGCAGAAGACTCGGCCCGATTGATATCTCCCCTATGATTGTAATTCTTGCTATTATATTTACAAAGAAATTTCTCATAAGTTCCCTGATAGAGTTAGGTTATAAATTAAAAGGAGGAGGCACGGTATGAGGATCACACCGCTTGATATCCAGCAGAAGCAGTTTCCCTATAAGTTAAGGGGTTTTGATGATGAAGAAGTATATGCGTTTCTTGAGTTGATCAGGGAAGAGATGGAAGACCTGCTCAGGGAAAATGCGTCACTGAAGGAAAACGCAATAAGGCTGGAGAACCAGATTAAAGAGCATAAAGACATGGAAACTACCCTCAGAGAGACCCTTGTGACAGCGCAGCAGATGGTAGAAGAATATAAATCGAATGCACGAAAGGAGGCAGAACTTCTCGTGAAGGAGGCCGAACTCAGAGCAGATGCTATTGTCAAGGATGCACAGGAGAAGGTTATAAAGATACACGAGGATATTGTTGATCTGAAGGGAATAAGACGCCACTTCAAAGAAGAGCTCAAGAGGTTGATCGAGGGGCATCTGAAGATGATCGAGTATGACAAGGAGCGGGAGGAAGAAGGACAGGGAATGACAGAAAAATGACGCGATATACCTCTCTAAAAGGAATCCAGGATATCCTTCCACCTGCAATATACCTAGTGGCAAAAGGTTGAACAAACTGCCAAGGATGTATTTTCTGTATATGGTTTCCAGGAATTAAGGGCGCCGATAATAGAATCAACAGATATCTTTATCAGAAGCATCGGTGAGACCACCGATATCGTCGAAAAAGAGATGTACACCTTTCCTGATAAGGCAGGAAGAAGTATTACCCTCCGGCCAGAAGGAACAGCCCCGGTAGTGAGATGCTATGTGCAGAACCGTCTCTATGATCTGCCATCTCCACAGAAATTCTTCTACTCGGGCCCGATGTTCAGGTATGAGAGACCCCAGAAAGGACGCTTCAGGCAGTTCTACCAGATAGGGGTTGAGGCATTAGGAACATCTGACCCGAAGCTGGATGCTGAGATACTATTCATGCTCAGACTCTTCCTTGAGAGGATCGGTCTCGAAGGGCTTTCATTTGAGGTTAACTCAATCGGATGTGAGAAATGCAGGCCTGATTACAAAAAGGCACTCCTGAATTTCCTCTCAGGAAAAATTGATGACTTCTGTCCTGATTGTAAGAGAAGGTATACATTCAACCCTCTCAGGATACTCGATTGCAAGGTGAAGGAATGTATAAAACTCAGAGTCGGTGCTCCTAAAGTTACGGATTTTCTCTGCAACGATTGCAGGGAGCACTTTGACGCACTTCTGTCACTGCTGAGACTGCATAATTTTCCTCATATCATAAATCCTGATATGGTCAGGGGACTTGATTATTATACGAGAACAACGTTTGAAGTGACGAGTACAAAGCTCGGTGCGCAAAACACAGTAGCTGCCGGCGGCCGCTACGACAGGCTCGTTGAAGAATTCGGCGGTCCTCCCACACCTGCAATTGGTTTCGCCATGGGGATGGAGAGGATTGTAGAACTGCTGAAGGCCTCGGATAAGACTGAAAATTCCTGCACCAAAGGTTTTTATCGCCACAATAGGAGCACCCGCTGAAAAAGAAGGACTCCTTCTTGCAGAGAGACTCAGAGAGAAAGGCTTCTGGGTTGAAATCAGTTATGCCGGCCTTCCTTAAGAAGTCAGTTGAGAAAGGCAGATAGATTATCAGCTGCGTATGTCTCTTATGTTAGGCGATGATGAGATCAGTTCAGGGAAGATAAAATGGAAACGCCTTTCCGATGGAAGTCAGGGAGAAATCCCGCTTGACAAAGTCCTCGATTTCTTCGACACCCAGAGATAATATTTCACCCTACCCTATGTAGCTTCCTTACCCTGAGTCTTACTCCGAGCCCATCAGTAATCTCCCTGCACTTTTCGATATTTACTCCCTCAAGTTCAACTGCTGTTGCTTCGACATGGGGTATATATTTTTTTGATTCTCTTATAAACTCAACGACATTACTGAAGGCATTTTCATAAACAGGTCTGCAGATCCTGTTGTATGTCTCTTCATCGTGTGCATCAAGGCTTATAGAAATGCTATCAACAATGCCCTTCAGTTCAGGGAGGATATTTCTGCCGTGAATGAGGTTCCCATGTCCATTTGTATTGATCCTTACCATACCCTTGTTTTGCTTTATCCATTGAGAAAGACTCTTAACTAGATCCAGTCTGATGAGTGGCTCTCCGTAGCCACAGAATACGATCTCTTTATAGTGTGACGGATTACCTATTGCACTTTTAAGTTCATTCTCCGTTGGCTCATGCAAAAGCCGTCAAGTTATGTCCTTTTACATAGTCAGTGATGAACCTAATACAAAATGAGCAGTTGTTTGTACATCTGTTTGTAATATTAAGGTAAAGGCTATCCCGTATCTTATAGGCTATCTCACCTTTTTCTTGTATCTGCCCTATTCTGAAAAGTCTTTTTGCATTCAGGGTTGTAATCCTTGCAAGATCCTCTATGCTGATGCCTCTGAGTTCTGCAATTGTCCTTGCTGTATGCACAAGGTATGAAGGCTCATTCCTCTTTCCCCTGAATGGTTCCGGTGCAAGATAAGGGGCATCTGTCTCTATAAGGAGATAATCATCCGGAATGGACTTCGCAATCTCAACGAGTTTTTTTGCATTTTTGAATGTAACAGGCCCGGCAATGGATATATAAAATCCCATGGCCATGACCTTCTCTGCCATATCCATGTCACCGGAAAAGCAATGGAAAACACCTTTATCGATGCCGGATTCCTTTACAATTTCGAGAGTATCTTTTTTCGCCTCCCTGCTGTGGATGACAACAGGAAGACCCGTCTCTTTCGCAAGGAACAACTGTCTCTTAAAGACCTCTCTCTGAATCTCCCTTGGTGAATTGTCATAGTGGTAGTCAAGACCTATTTCCCCTATGGCAACTACTTTACCCCCCTTCCCCTTGACCCCCCTTATCCCAAAGGGGGGATAAGGGGGGAGTTTGAGTTTTTAATCCATGCCTGTAGCTGATCAAATATGTCATCTGTAAAGTCTTTTGCATCATGGGGATGGATTCCAACAGCAGCATAGACAGAATCATATCTTTCAGAAAGTTCAAGAGCACCTTTATTGCCCTTCAGATCAGATCCAATTGTTATCATTGCCTCGATACCTGCATTTTTCGCCCTTTCGATAACCTCGTCCCTATCAGAATTAAATTCATCCATCTCGAGATGGCAGTGGGTATCAATAATCCCCCCATGCCCCCTTTAGTAACGGGGGGTAAGGGATTGATTTCTCATAAAAAATACTACTTAAAATAGATAAAGGTTTTCAAGTAACCGGCTGTTGCGTCCATCTTCTCTTAGATAATGGCTATCCTTAAATAATCCCTGCCCCTAAGCAGACAGCAATTGCAAAAAGCATTATTGATACAATGACCTGTATAGTACGCATCGTGACCCGTTTGGCCAAACGATTTCCGATAAAAGCACCCAGGAATGCAGAAAGAGTTGCTGTTAGTAACAGAGAGATATTGCCACCAGTCTTCACCAGTGAAAAATGTGTACTATAGACAAAAATTCGGGAGATATCCACCAGACAGGCAATCACAACACCCGTTGCAATAAAACTTTCTTTCGATAACCCACATTTAATAAGAAAAGGACTCCGCAGGGCACCCTGATGCCCTGAGAGACCGCCGAAAAAACCGCTCAATATTCCGCCAATAGGGAGATATTTCTTTTCAAAGGATATCTCAGTAAATTTTGGTATCAATTCAAACAAAGCAAAGAATATCATCAATATGCCAACTACAAATTTCACCGGCATGATGTAAAAGTCACGTGAGAAGAGTTGATAATGAACTAAGGGTTCTAAGTCAGAAAGCCATAAGAGAGTCCATGCACCCAGGAAGGCTGCCATGATAGCCGGTATACCGAATTGCAATATAATGGTTTTATTGGCATGCTTACCTAACAAAAAAAGCTTGAAAAGATTATTAAGGAAATGAACAATGGCTGTTAAGGCAACAGCAACCTGTATGGGGAAAAAGAGCGCAAAAACAGGCATTAAAAGGGTTCCCAGCCCAAAGCCGGAAAAGAGGGTCAATCCAGAAGCAATGAGTGCAGAAATAGAGATAATTAAATATTCCATGTTCAATCCTATCTCATATAAACATTTACTCTATAATCTTATATGCTCACCTGTTTTATTCTTACGGATACCGAGATTTATTAAAAAAATGAAAGCAACAAAACCAAGCACCAAAGATGCACTCATAAAAGATTTTGAAAGGCTAAAGTATGTAGCCACAATACCTGAAATTAAAGGGCCTGTGGTGTGTCCTATGTCCATTATGGAACCGAGAATCCCCATTGCTGAACCTCGACCCTCTGCTTTGCTGAGATCAGCGATAAAAGCAGACGTGGCAGATGTTACAACAGACAAGCTAAATCCAAAAAGGATGCTTAAAACTAACAAAGGTATGAAGGACCTGAATAATGAAAAACTGCCAATACAAAGTGAACCGATTAAAGCTCCAAAAAATATTTGTGGTTTCCTTCCATGTCTGTCGGAGAACTTACCCATTACCGGTTTCATAAGGGCAAGAGTGATGACCTGAGAAGACAGAAATATTCCTACTTCGTAAGCGCTAAGACCTGCCTTAAGCGAATAGAGTGGAAGGAAAGTCTCAAATGTCCCATAGGCAAACAAGATTGATGCCTCTACAGCACTGGTAATAATTATTCCCCTGTTAGAGATTACTGTTTTGAATACTTTTAGCGTTTCTTCCCACGACTGTGCTTCCTTTTTCCTTTCTGTTGTAGCAGGTATCTTGAATGCCAGGAGGAGGGTTATTACACCTGCTGCGCCGCATATAAGATAAACAACCTTATAGCTCAACCCTGGATTGAAAACGAGCATACCGATAATGCCACCGCCTACAACAGGAGCTACAAATCTGCCGACTAAGGTTGAGGTAGAGAACCACCCCATCTTCTCTCCTCTGTCTTTTTGATAAAGCTCTGAAACTAAAGCCATTGCAACAGGAATGAATATGGCTGTCGCTAACCCATGATAAAGCCTGATTACAGCAAGCTGCCATATGTTTGTAACAAAGAGGTACAGAAAAGGGGCTGTTGAAAATACAATAGCTGAAAAGACAAGCATCCTCCTCTTCCCTAATCTATCAGCGAAAATACCTGCTGGAATGCTTGTGACAACTCCTGTAAAAGCTGATACTGATGCAATAAGCCCAATGCCAGTAGGGTCAGCACCTAAATGAGCAGTAAAAATAGGGAGAACCGGGCTCTTGGATATGGTGGAGCTGAATATGGCAAAGACACCCGTGACACAGAGGATAACAAAAGGACTTAAGTTCATTTTTCCATTAAGCAAAAGGAATTGCAAAAGTGATTCATTGTATTGTAAACATTCCTGGAGTCATTAACAAACTTACGATAGCTCTCATCTTCTTGTGAAGACAGCAAATGTAGTTTTATAATAGGAGTGCAAATTGAGTATAGATTCTGTTATTTGCTTTTCATTTCTTTTCCAAAGCTCTTAGCTCTATGCTCTTTGCTAATAAGAGGGCGGTTAGCTCAGTTGGGAGAGCGCCACGTTCGCAACGTGGAAGTCGGGGGTTCGAATCCCCTACCGTCCACCAATAAAATTATTTATAAATAAAGGACTTAGGAAACTGGAGCTGTAGGCGTGTCTATATCCTTAGATTGTTTGTGGGTTCAGCTTTTATTACCAGTCGGCAGTTTCAGATGAAAAAGGTAGTTATATTCTTAATCATTTTGACCTGTTCATTATTTTCTGTTGGCATTAGTATCGCAATAACAGATTATTCTAAAATCAACAATTATAAACCTGGCTCTGAACCTGATGGATTTAGAGGTATTAAGTGGGGCACGGATATTAAAACAATTAAAGGCATGATACACATTGGGACTGAACAAAGTTATGGAGGTACAGAGCAATATATTAAAAGGGAGATGAGTTACGAATAGGTGGGGCAGAACTCATAGGAATCATGTACAAATTCTGGAGAGGAAAATTTTATTATGCAGGGACAGCTTCCAAAGGCTATACTAACTGTCATAATTTGAAAGATGCAGTTTTTGAAAAATTTGGTGAAGGTCACAAGCCTAATCAATATTTAGAAGAGTATCATTGGTACGGGAATAAAACTGGTATACGGCTTGAGTATTCAGAAATATCAGAGGTGTGTAAGTTACACATGTTTTCAGTGCAGCTTTTTCATAAAACACAAGATTATGAAAAACAAAAGGCCAAAGAAGGAGCAGAAAAAGGGTTTTGAATGAAGGTCTCTTTGACTTTTGTAACTGCCCACTGGGTTGTCATTTATTTTCTACATAAAAATGTAAGAATGAGAAAGGGGGAATAAAATGGGTAATACAAAGTTTATAAGAGTATTGATTACATTGATTTGCTTACTCATCGGAATGTTTTCATACGCTTCTGATCTAATTTCAGGTTCGAGAGACGAGCTTGCGGAACAGCTCGCCACTCTTACCGTAGAAATAAACCAGTATGAGTCTAAGCATCCACACGGTATACCGACGTTCGCAGAAGCTGCTCGCAGCGGAAATTACAACGATGTTCCAGACCTGGGGCAATATTATGCCAATTTGACAAGTCTAAAGTTTGCTATGCAAGCTGTTTATATAGCTTCAAATAAAAAGAGCATGCAGATAAGGTTATTAGTGCGTATAGAGAAGTTTCTGGTATTGCACAAAAAATTGACAACGAGTGCATGATGGAAGTAAATTTTAAAGATACATGCATAGCTCTTCATAGAATTCCAGCAAAGATGTCTGCTCAAATGGCTATCGATGCTGCTCACTTCTGTGCAAAAGTAGGACGTTTGAAGGATGCGAAAGAAATTTATAGAGAGGTCATTGTTAACTATACTGGCTTAATTCTACAAACCATATGTAAAGCAAGCAGAATTCGGATTAGAAGATTTAAAAGAATTAGAACAAGAAAGAAAAAGAAAGCATCTAAAGGAAAATAGGATTCATTTCAAGGGAATGCAGTAACCTACCAGTGGGCAGGAAAGGTCATACTTTTCAGCCCTCTTTTTCTTTTCTTACCTTCCACAGAGCTTCAAAAATAATACCTCTCATTTCATCAAGAATCTGCCTGAAGGTTGATAAGGGGGATAAAGGGAACTACCCCCAGTTGTTGTGCAATCCATAATTAGAGTATTCGACTCCACAATTTTCTGCAAGACATGCAAACTCATAGGGCGTTAACCCTCTCAGAGAAGTATGCGGTCTCTGCAGGTTATAGTCATTTCTCCATTCCTCAATGACTGTTCTTGCATGTGATAGGGACATGAACCAGTGCTCATTCAAGCACTCATCTCTGAATCTTCCATTGAAACTCTCAATAAATGCATTATCTACAGGTTTCCCAGGACGAATAAAGTGCAGCTTCACTCCCCGCTCATATGCCCAGGCATCCATGGCGTTACTAATAAACTCGGGACCATTATCTACAATTATGTTTTCAGGAAGCCCTCGAAAAGCTACAATCTGACTGAGAATCTCAGCTACTCTTTCACCCCGAATCGATGTATCCACCTCTATCCTTAGACATTCCTTCGTGTATGTATCTATTATCGGCAACACCCGAAACCTTCTGCCATCATGTAACGCATCCTGCATGAAGTCCATCGCCCATAGCTCATTGGGCCTCCCTGCCTTCGATATCTCTATCCTTCCCTGTGATGCCAGTTTCTTTCTCCTCCTGATCCTTAAGGTCAATTTCTCTTCCCGATAAATCCTCTCTGTCCGTTTATGATTTACCACAAGTCCCTCTCGCTTTAGCATCAAATGCATCCTCTCACAGCCAAAACGCCTCCGCTTCTCCGCCAGTTCCTTCATCCTGGTACGTAAAGCCTCATCCTTGTCAGGCTTTGGCTCATATCCCAAGGTGTTTCTGCATAGTCCAACCAGCCTGCTTGCTCTGCTTTTGCTCAGCCCAAGGCTCCCCATCAAATACTCCGCTGCTTCCCGACACGCCCTGGGCCTTAGAAGTTTTTTGCGATTACCGCCTTCAGTGCCTGATTATCAAGGGTTAAGTCTGCAACAATCTGCTTGAGCCTCCTGTTTTCATCTTCAAGCTGCCGAAGTTTCTTCACATCGCTGGCGGTCATCCCTCCATATTTCGCCTTCCAGTTGTAATAGGTCGCATCGCTTATGCCATACTTCCGACAGATCTCTGATACCGTGATCCCAGCTTCTACTTCTTTGAGAATCCCCACGATCTGTTCCTCTGTGTACTTGGTCTTCTTCATCCATTGCCTCCTTGTAATAGTGTTCTATTATGCCGAACCTCTAATTACAAGTTGCACAATTTTTGGGGGAGACGTCCATGAACAATCACTACCATCTCATCATAGAGACCCCTGATGGAAACCAAGGGGTATATAGGGTCAGGTCTATTTTCTTGTCATTATGATATGAATATGATAAAGTTGCTGTCATGGCGCGTCCCTTACGATATAGAATACCCTGGTGCAGTGTACCATGTCACCAGTAGAGGAAACGAAAAGAAACTCATATTCAAAGACGAGAGAGATCGAGAGATACTTCTTGATATCCTGTCTCAGGTCGATAAGCGCTACAACTGGCTCTGCCATGCCTATTGTCTTATGAACAATCACTGCCATCTCATTATAGAGACCCCGACGGAAACCTATCGGCTGGCATGAGGCAGCTCAATCGGTGTATACACTCAGGCATTCAACAGGCAGCATAACCGGGTTGGACACCTCTTTCAGGGGAGATACAAAGGGATTCTTATACAGAAAGACAGCCATCTTCTTGAGGTATGCAGGTATGTGGTTCGGCAAAAGGAATAGAAAGATTGGAAGCAGTGCGACGGCACGGATATCGAACAGCCGGGAGGTAGCCGACTATCTCGAAATGCACTTTACCTCAATAAGCAGGATTCTCCGTGAAAGAGGGAAATGCTAAATAAATAGACACCTGACCCCTTTGACTGCTCTTTGATTGCTTCTCGATGCAAGTTGAAATGTTGAAATAAAAAGGCAGAGCCAGTGCTGACCCTGCCTTCCTTTATCCTCCTCTTAACTTTTTTTCAATCAGTCCATTTTATCAATCTATAAGTAACCGGAGGATTATCATCCCAGTAATCAACCCACTTTACCATGAAAAAGCCAGGTTTAACCCATTCTATCCAATCGGCACTCCCGGAGCAATTTGTACACCTATGTCGGATCTTTAGACACCCTGTGAAGGTTCCGGCAGGAACAGTAACATTTTCAATAGCCAATATTTTGTTTTCTATTTCATCTCCTTCAGATTCCACGTGTGACCAGGTTGTTCCAACTGGCGCTTGTTGCCATAGCATATGTTCCTTACAAAAGCCATCGTATACAAATACTTTTGTCAGGGTTGACCTAAAATTGAAAAATTCAGCGTTATCAAGAGGAACTCCTTGATGTTTTAATATCACATCTCCTGAAAAATAATTTTTATTTAAGCAAGGAATATTGGTCGTGCCACTTATATACAATAACTGTGTTGCAGTATTACCAATACCATCTTTTACGCTAAAAGTAAAAGTCTGGCCAGCATGTACTGGAATAAAGTTTTCCGCTGAATAGACTTCTGAGTTTAATACTAATAGCATGAATACCATTGCTATTATCAAGCAATATAAACTTTTTCTCATAGTTGCTCCCCCCTTTATTTCAATTTATATCTCCTTGAGCATGCAAGTAAGGATTTTCAAGCGGAGATATTCCTCGTCTCTTAAGCCATAAGCCCTTCTTTGGATTACTCGAATCTTATTGTTCAGCCCTTCAACGAATCCCAACGAAACTTTATTTTCAGGCCTGCTGTATGCAGCGACACCATCCCAATGTCTTTCAATCATTTCAGCAAACTTCTCATAAGGCTCAAGTTTTTGCCACTTTAATGACTCTTTCCAGTTATCGAAGAACCGTCTCGCCCATCCCTCAGTCTGATAGCTCCACAACTGACCGAATGATTCTTTTAACAGGTAAGCGGTATTAAGCCTTCTATTGGCCTTTAGTAGTTTCTTTAGTGCTTTCCGACCATCAAGCGTCAGATTCTCACGGTTCGATAAAAGGGTATATTTCTGCCCTTTGATATACGAACGATCCTTTCCCGATAAACGTGCATATTCCATCTTGCGGATTTTATCCAGTGCCTCTCCCAGATGCCTCATCACATGAAACTTGTCAAAGAGTATTGCTGCCTGTGGAGCATTGTTCCTTGTCGACTTCTCAAACGCCTTCCACATATCCATTACCGCCAAGCGTATCTTTTTGATCTTCTTCATGCCAAGCCACTCATAAAACATATCGAGACTCTCCTCAGACCGATCCACGCCTCCGTACCAGATGGGCCGTCCCCTCTCCAAGTCGCTGATAACAATACGATAGGTATGCCCTTTCCGTAAGGATATCTCGTCTATCCCTATTACCCCAGGCGCTGCTACGGGATTCCGTTGAAGCTGCTTCTGCATGTATTCGCTGTCCAATGCCTTCACCGTATGCCAGTCCAGCTTCAACTCTTTGGCTACATCCTGTACGGTCATCGTTCGACACTTCCTCCCTACATAATAAGCAAACCTCTTCGTGTAAAAGGGATTGTCCGCAATCCAATTCAGTTCCTCCCGCTTCACTTTCCCGCACCTCTTGCATAATACTCGCCAGACTTCCACTTCCAGGTATATCCGTGCATCCCCACATGACAAATCTCGTATCCGCCGAGCCTTCTTGTCGTAATGGCTTCGGTGTAGTTTCCCACAACATCCACAGATCGTTTTTTTTGAGTCCGTTCAAGCCTGATAACCCGTGCCTTCGGGTCTCCAAATACCCCGTGTACATCTGCCCTTGGACGAAATCCGGGGAATCGATATTCGTCCAGTAATTGTCTCTTCTTTTCCATGCAGAAATCATACGGATTTTCTTACCTCAATGAAATACCTTTTTCTCTTTGTTTCATGCTATCTTATGAGTAATTTGCGGCTCATATTTACCCACTCACTTCCACGATGATTTAAAAATATTGTTCTTGCCCATCTCTCACATAAAAAACCTCTGCTTTCTACCTCCTCTCCCCTCTGAGGGATTGCTTTATCGAGAAAAATAAAATGTCTTAAATATTAACCTGATCTCCTATTTTTTACGCGGAAGTATTCCCATTTAAATACTATATCAGTCTTATTTTATTTGTCTATGTGTTTTTTGCTCTTTTATCGGGTAAAATTACCCCTTGGAAAGATTTTCCCTCTTCATGGACAGTGTAAACTTGTTTAATCGATTCACATTGGTAATGTGGTATTAAGGGAGATGGTTGGAAAATCTCAGTTACAGGAAGGAACAAACCTGGGCATGGATCTCACAAAACGTTGCTTTCTATATGTTGTTCACGACAATTTTGACCACTTGATTCTGTGTAGTAGCAGGCGACAACGGAGAATTTCCACGAACAATTCTTTATAATATAGAAATTTTATTTAAGGAGGAATGTGTTATGTCGAAGCCAATGACGAAGTCTCAAATTGCAGACCACATTGCAAAAAAGGCGGACATCAAGAAAGTCCAAGCAGTGACAATCCTTGATGAAATCGCGAAGCTTGCGTACAAGGAGGCAAAGAACTCTTTCACACTTCCCGGCATCGGAAAGATTGTACTGGTCCAACGGAAAGCTCGCAACGGGAGAAATCCCCGGACTGGCGAGGTTATCAGAATAGCTGCTAAGAAGGTCGTAAAATTTCGAGTCGCAAAGGCTGCGAAAGACGGTATCCTCGGGAAGAAATAAATTTATTATCAATCCAGTAAAGTAATCTGTTGTGAGCGACTTCAGAGAGTCAGCATGGGCAAATAATGAATTTGCAGACAACTACCTTGATAAGGCAGAGATCTATATCATTGAACGCAGGAAAATGTTCTGGTTTATTTCCTCACTCTTTGCGCATTTCCTTGACAGACAAGGGAATATCAAGCTTTTGGATTTAGGCTGTGGTGATGGAATACTGACTGAAGAATTACTTAAAGCCAATACTTCTATATCTGCAACACTGATAGATGGTAATGAAGGTATGCTTCAAAAGGCTAAAGAAAGGCTTAAGACCTTCAAGAGCGTGCATTTTATAAAAGCGACCTTCCAAGATATCTTGAATGGAGTAGTAGAGTTGGGAAATTATGACGTTTGTGTATCTTCCATGGCAATTCATCATCTCGAAATGGCTGAAAAGTCCATGCTTTTTCGCTATATAGCATCACACTTAAACTCCGGAGGTCGTTTTGTAAATATGGATGTTGTACTTCCTCCATCAGAAGAACTTGAAGGATGGTATTTTGCTATATGGAAAGATTGGATGAGGCATATGATGAATTACTACAATATCAAGGATGAAATGCCAGAAGATTTAATAAGGCGTTATAAAGACCCTTCAAGCATGAACAAGCCTGATACATTGGGAAATCAATTAAAGGCACTGGAAGAAGCAGGGTTCTTGGATGTGGATTGCTATTTCAAGAATGGTATATTCGCAGTCTTTGGGGGAAAGAAGTAATTTCATAAAAAGCGTTTTATTTGTAAAGACAGTCTCCTTTCCCCTGTTTTCATCAGCAAAATTGTGAATAATTCTAATAGGTTACAATCTGTAACCTATCTGTAAGTTCTTATGATTTAAAATTTTGCACTCAGGGGAGTATGGGGACAACCTCATTTGGAATGGTGTGAGGTTGGGAGATCAATTCCCCTGAGTATTGGTATAAATAGGAATATGAGATCTACCAAATGCAGAAAATGTGGCAATGAAACATTTCAAAAAGACATCTGTGTGTTATGCCAGACTGGCATAACACAGATGTATGAAGAGCTAATGGATTTATTAAAAAAAGACAGAGAACAAAACGTACTGAAGAAAAAACATAAAAAATCTCTCCCGAGGCTAAATTACCAACTTTCAAGAAGAAATGGAAAGAGACCCAGAAAATGCAGAGGTTCGGCTAATAAATAGCAAACCCTGAGTGCTTGGAATTTCTGACAATCACTGTTTATAACAGATTATTTCATCTTCAGCGAATGGTCAAGAACATATTCTAATATCTCGGTGAGACTATGAAAGAGCCTGTAGCCATTATTCCTGCTGCTCTTGTTCCAGGGGAACATAAGCCCTGAAGCTACAATCCTTTTCCCTGCGGCTTTTTCTAAAACAGACGGGGCATCGTCCACAACGATACAACAATCTTCTTCGAAAAGGACTGTCTTGTCATGAGATAAATGCAATTCATCGAATACAAGATCATGTTTTACGAGCCATCTGTGCGTTTGTTCTCTGCTTTCAGGAGTGCGATGGCTTGCGACAATGAGGTAGAAATCATGCTTTTTCAGAGTTGCAAGGAAATCTCTCGCTTCAGGATAAGGCAGGTGCTCATCATCGTCCTGATTCAGATGGATATCCTCGATTACACTTAAGAAGTCCTCTTTCGAACAGTACCTTTCCCAGAACTCCCACTCGGTCCAGCCATCAGGAGCTGGCACTGAACCGTTGATCCTTTTCAGCCGTTCATAAAGGACATCACAGAAATGCCACAAGGTATTATCAACGTCTATAACTGCCTTCTTCATGTTCTTCTTTCTTTCTGTCTTTAGTATACCTGAAGACCTCCCTCACATAATTATCAGCTTACGCAAAAATGCGAAGTACTGTGAGTACTAAGCGTTGCACTCTATCTTTTAACCACCCTCCCCTCTAATCTGTACCCTATCTGTAAGTTTCCATGAATTAAAATGTTTAGGCAGGGGAGTGAGGGACTACCTCATGTAGGATGCTATGTGAGGTTGAGAGATTAACTCTCCTGCACTGTTTTCGCTAACTTCAATGAACTTAATCACCCGCATTACAATCGAGACAATGAACCTGTCAGGCATTTCACATTTTTTCTTTCGAAGAGTTAAAATTAATTAGTAATTGTAACTTTAGAATTGAGGAGGATTTTATGACTGTAATGAATCAATATAAAATACACCCTATTGTGATGGGGACAAAGGCTTTTGACAAGGGTATGATGACGTATCAGAGCGATTATGGGCAACCTTATACGATCCCCATTTACTGCTGGTATCTGGAGGGCGGAGAAAAGAAAGTCATAGTAGATACAGGTGAACTCGCACCTTTGAAATCTAAGGAGAGAGAAGCTTCCATTGGTGGGAAAATTTATACGTTTGAGGAAGGTCTAAGTCGATGGGGTCTGAAACCAGAGGATATCGATATTGTTATCCATACTCATTTACACAACGACCATTGTGAAAATGATTACAAATGCATTAATGCAAAGTTCTACATTCACGAAAAAGAACTGGAGAGAATACACAACCAGCATCCTTTAGATTTCCGTTATCTGGAAGATTGTATCCTGGACATTGAAAAGAATGGTCAGATTACAAAGATACAGGTGATCAGGAAATTATTCCCGGCATTGAGGTCATCCATACGCCGGCTCACACTGAAGGTGGATTAACAGTGCTGGTAAACACTGCTCAGGGGAAAGCAGCCATAACAGGATTCTGCACTATCATGGAAAACTTTTCATCCTCCTTTAAAGATTAAGGCCCTGGAGATGGAAGTCATCCCGCCCGGAACTCATGTCAATGCGTATGATGCATATGATATCGTGCTAAAAGTAAGAGATATGGCAGATATACTGCTCCCGCTCCATGAACCAAAATTCGCATCGATTGACACGATTCCGTAAGGGAAAATAAACTATCCGTAGCGAAGCTGATCTGAAATGTTGAGTCTGTCATTCTGAGCTTAGTCCAGAATCTAATTTTATAAAGAAGGATTCCAGAGATTCTGGATGACAAATGACAAAAAATTATATCCTGAAGGATTGAATCTTAGTTAAAAGGAATTTCTAACCCTGCTGGGATGACTCTCTCTGAAGCCTCTCCCATTCCTTGTCTACATCATCCTGAAATTGCTTTAAGAGCCATGCATTTTCAGGACTGAAGAGGTGTTTGAACCTTCCCTGGGGCTTGAGAAAATCTACAACAGGCTTTTTCTCCTTCGGTTTGAAGGTTATTTTGGTTACTCCGTTCTCGACCTCATAGAGTGGCCAGAAACATGTATTCACCGCAAGCCTGCTGAGCATTATGGCATCGTCAGTCCTTGACCTCCAACCACGATTGCAGGGTGAGAGGATATTCATAAACTTTGGACCCTTTATGGAGAGCGCTTTCTGAACCTTCTTCATAAGGTCAAGCCAGTTGCTTATCGATGCCTGGGCTGTGTAGGGAATATCATGTGCAGCCATAATTCTGGTGAGATTCTTTCGCTCCTGAGTCTTTCCTGGTATGCTCGATCCCTGCAGGACATGTTGTGGTATCTGCACCGAGAGGGGTAGCGCTTGAACGCTGTATCCCCGTATTCATATAGGCACCGTTATCATAGCAGATATAAAGCATGTCATGTCCGCGCTCTACGGCACCAGAAAGGCTCTGGATTCCTATATCATAGGTTCCGCCATCTCCACAGAAGGTCACGAACTTTATTTCCTCATTGATCTTGCCTTTCTTCTTGAGAGCCCTGTACATTGTCTCTACCCCTGCTATCGTAGCAGCGGCATTTTCAAAAGCACTGTGTATCCAGGGTATCTTCCAAGAGGTATACAATGAGATACAGGAGGAGACTTCAAGACATCCTGTTGAAGAACATGCAACTATGGGATACTCAGATGCAAACAGGACCATCTTGACGGCTATTGGTGCGCCGCAGCCAGAACACATTCTGTGACCATGGGTAAAGAGGTCTTCCTTTTTTGAGAGTTCCTTTAATTTGAGTGCTACTGCCATTTTATTCCCTCACTCCAATATATTCTTTCACAATCCTCACCTTATCTGTTTTTGTTATTTCTACTAGCTCTGATAAAACCTCTTCTGCATGCTGGGGCAGAAAATCCCTCCCGCCTAAACCGTAAATCTTGTTGATCATTTGAGGTCTTTCTCTCATTTGATAAAGGGCAGAGCTTACTTCTGCAAAAACAGGACCGTAGGCACCAAAAGAATCAGCCCTGTCAAGCACACAGATAGCCTTGAGGTGTTTTAAGGCATCAGCAACCTCTTTGTATGGAAAAGGTCTGAAAAGCCTGGGTTTTAAAAGCCCTGCCTTAATACCCCTTTCTCTGAATTCATCGACCACATCTTTGGAAGTGCCGGCTGCAGAGTTCAGTATCACAAGAGCTATTTCTGCATCTTCGAGCCTGTAGGTTTCAAATAGACCATATTTCCTTCCGCTTATTTTTTCAAATTCTTCAGCCACACCAAGGACAACATCCTGAACTTTTGTCATAACTTCGTGCTGGGCACGTTTATATTCATGATAGAGGTCAGGCAGGATAAGAGGACCATAACTTTTCGGGTTATGGATGTCAAGCAGTGGATACAAAGGCTTGTATTCTCCGACAAAGTCTTTCACATCCTTATCTTCAATATACTCTACCCTTTCTATTGAGTGGCTTATAATAAAGCCATCCAGACATACCATCACCGGCAGCCTTATATCCATGTGTTCTGCAATCCTGAATGCCTGGATAGTATTGTCATATGCCTCTTGTGCATTTTCAGACCAGAGTTGAATCCATCCGGAGTCCCTTGCTCCCATTACATCAGAGTGGTCTCCATGAATGTTGAGAGGTGCAGAAAGTGCCCTATTCACAACAGGCATGACAATAGGAAGCCTTGTGCCCGAAGCAATAAAAAGCATCTCCCACATGAGAGCAAGACCCTGACTGCTTGTTGCAGTTGCAACCCTTCCACCACCGGCAGAGGCTCCGATGCAGGCGCTCATTGCGCTGTGCTCACTCTCAACAAGAATCAACTCTGTATCAACTTTCCCGTTAGAGACAAAGCTTGCAAATCTCTGCATCAAATCTGTCGCGGGAGTAATTGGGTAGGCAGCACATACATCCGGATTTATCTGTCTGAATGCCTCAGCTACAGCCTCATTCCCTGTGACGGCAACAATTCTTGCCATGTTATTTCCCTTCCTCCACCATTACGATAGCCTTTTTCCCCTTCTTGCCAGGACATTCTAAGGCACAAATGCCGCATCCCTTGCAGAAGTCATAATCATATTCTCCCCTTTT
Organism: Nitrospirota bacterium; assembly: GCA_963796125.1. Classification (GTDB taxonomy): domain Bacteria; phylum Nitrospirota; class Thermodesulfovibrionia; order Thermodesulfovibrionales; family SM23-35; genus DASPRG01. Next base: position 138,098 of record CAWCKM010000047.1, on the reverse strand, counting down.
CCCATCTTTCACTTTTATTGCCATATCAGGACAATAGATCCAGCAGAAAAGGCATTGAATGCAGTTTTCCTTAATCCATATTGGTTTAAATGCCCTCCATGAACCTGTCTTAAACTCTGCTGCATTCCCGGCCTCGAGTATTACAGCGCCTGGGGTAAGCTCCTTCCATCCCTTCAGTTTCACTCTTCTCTTACCTCCTCATATCCACGTCTCGTTGCTTCGATGTTGCCATCGATAATCTTTTGAGAAAACTTCTTCCCAAAACTCTTCCTTACATCCTCAAGGAGGTGTTCCAGGCTTACAAGGCCTGTCACCTTGCATACAGCACCAAGCATGGAAGCATTTGGCAACGCCCTTCCTATACATTCAAAGGCTATCTTTGTTGCATCAATTGCAAAAACCTTCTGCCCAGGTTTTGGATTAAGCTTTTCTTTTATCTCCCCGGGGTTTTTGGGAGTATTAATGACAAATATTGCATTCTCTGTTGCACCCTCTGAAACATTGACTGAATCCAGAAGGGTTGGAATCCACAACGCCTACGACTTGAGGATTCAGCACGGGGCAGTGCATCCTCAGCGGTTTTGAGCTGATCCTGTTGTATGCCCTCAGCGGCGCACCAGACCTTTCGGGACCATATTCTGGAAAGGCCTGCACATGTCTCCCACCGCTTAAACAGGTATCTGCCAGAACTTTCGCAGCAGTAACAGTACCCTGACCTCCCCTGCCATGCCATCTTATTTCTATTATGTCAGACATTTTTCCTCCACAGAAACACAGATAATTATATGCTCTTCTGAAATGATATTTCAAGTATAAATTGGGAAAGATATTCATAATATCCTTAATCTTTATTCCAGGTCTTTTTATTACGGTATAGTATAGACAAAACTGCTATTGATTTTCTCAGCTCATTTATGCTATTAAATATGATTCAAATAGGAGGTCAGATTTGCCAGCTAAAGCAATAAACAAAGAAAAATATGTCGGCCATTAAGAAAGCAAAACAGGCTGATAAAAGGAATCTTCTTAATAAATCTGTCCGGTCAAATATTAAAACGATCGAACGGAAAGTGGAGTCAGTTATAACTTCGGGTAATAAAGAAGAAGCAGGAAAGGCCCTCATAGAGGCATCGAAAGTTCTTCAGAAAGCTGCATCAAAAGGCGTTATACACAAAAATAATGCTGCAAGACAGATTTCAAGACTTACCAGAAAAGTTAACGCCATGACTAAATCCGAAGCAGCTTAACAAGAAGATACTCTAACGGGAAATCTCTTCCGGAACTCTTTATATCAATATCTGCCTTATTGAGAATCTCGAAGACCTTTAACAGGTATTTGTTCCCTTTTGTTCTGCCGCGAGCCGGGAGGTTCCGGCCATAGAGCCAGTTGAGGATACCAATAAGGCTGTAGCTCTCCGTTGTCTCTTTTAAGACTTTATAAATCCTGAATACCTTTTCAGGATTCTTTGCCTCGAGTGCATCAACAAGGTCAAAGGGAGTATAAAATCCTCCTCCTTCGACAATCTCCGATACATCATCTACACTAACCCTCTGCTTGCCGAGAAGAGAAATTTTTTCAATTTCAGCCGAAAGAAGACCGAGGTCCGGACCTTTTAACCCCAAAAGGTAATCTGCCACATCATCCGACATCTCAAGCCCCTTCAACTTTGCCCTGTGCCTGATCCAGGAAGGAATCTCTGATTCCCGCATATCCAGAGAAATGATGTCCAGACCACTGAAACTCTCCCTCATCTCTTTTTTTAAAACACCCTCGTGGAACAGCAATAAGACTGAATGAGGTGCAGGATCAGAAATATAAGACTCCAATCTCTTTAGATCCTTCTTCGTAAGTCCCTTGAGATTCCCTGACCATATGACAAACCTCCGTTTTCCGAAGAAGGGAACTGTATTTGCCGTATCGAATAGATGCTCAAAAGGAGTTTTTTCATCCGCTTCCCGTGAGAAATCAAACACATGAAGGTTGAAATCCCTTTCACCTTCTGGTACAAGTTTCTTTATGACCTTTATAGCCTCCCTGTTTAAAAAGGTGTCAGAGGCGTGGAAGAGATAAACCAGTGAAGGCAGACCTTTTTCTGTCTCATTCAGAAATGCCTGGAAACTCATCTATGAAACCTTCTCATCTCATCTGATAGATGAGGGCGGCAGCAACTTCCATTGCCATGTCTCTGATCGCCCGTTCTGATGCGAGTTCCTTAAAGGCAAGCGCACTCTCCAGTGCGCCAGAAACGGGAAAAGATACGATGAACGGTGAACCTATATCTTTCACTTCCCTTGTTTCACCTGATGGCCCAACAAACTTGAAATCTCCTTTTATAATAACTTCATACTCCACTGCCACATCTCTTCTTTCAGATAAGACATGCAATTCATAACGATTGATAGTTCCGCTGAGTTTATAACCTGCGCCGGGCTGAACGCTGACTCCATATTTTAGAAACTCTTCTGTGATGGCCCTATAAAACTTATCTTGTAGTTTTGGCTCGACAGTCTTGTTTTCAATTCCTTCAATCTGTATTGCATTAAAAGGCAATGCCGTCCTGCTCTGGAGTGTATAGCCACAACCAAACAAGCACAAAGCGACGAGCAGAGAGCATAGAGCAATCAGCAATATATCCCATTAGAAAGGGCTAGGGGGGATTTGAGCATGAATCTTATAATGTACATCTCTTATTCACAAGGTCAGTAGTAAAGCCACATGCTTCACCCTCCCCTTGATCCCCTCCCCTCAAGTGAGGGAGATAATTAAGCCCTTTTCCCTGGAGATAAAGGGCAAGGGTGAGGGGGTATGGTTTTACTTATGACTCCTTATAGCTCTTCGCTCTCTGCTCTTTGCTTTCATTTATTCACCAAGGACTATATTAACCAACTTCCCTTTTACAACAATAACCTTTCTGATTGTTTTACCGCCAATAATATCATTTATCTTCGGCTCCTGGAGAGCCATTCTCTTTATCTCATCATCAGTGATCCCGATAGGTATGAGAAGCTTTGACCTCAGTTTCCCATTAACCTGTACAACCAGTTCAATTTTCTCCTCTTTCGCAATTTCTTCATCCCAGTCAGGCCATTTCTCTTCAAAGATACTCGGTTTATTCCCCAGGGCCTCCCACAATTCCTCTGCTAAATGAGGAGCAAACGGAGAAAGAAGAAGCAGCGTCCTCTCCAGGGCAAATCGTAAACTTGCCCGGTCTTCATCCGTAGCAGGCTCGAAAGAAGCTATCTCATTGACAAGTTCCATCAATCCTGCTACTGCAGTATTGAAATGGAACTCACGCTCTATATCATTTGTAACCCGTTTGATAGTCTGATGCGTCTTCTTTAACAACCGTGATGCGTGATGAGTAACGGGTGATGAGTCTTTGTCTTTAACCTTGTTGCTCGTTACCGGTAACTTGTCACTATATTTATAAACAATTCCCCACAACCTCTTTAAGAACCTGAAGGCACCTTCGACCCCTTTGTCAGACCATTCAAGGTCTTTTTCAGGTGGTGCTGCAAAAAGAGAGAATAACCTCAGGGTATCGGTGCCATATTTCTGTATCAGGTGATTAGGGTCAACAACATTACCCTTTGACTTGGACATCTTGGCGCCGTCTTTAATGACCATACCCTGGGTAAGAAGGTTCTGGAAAGGCTCGTTAAAATCAATAAGCCCGATGTCGCGCATAACCTTTACAAAGAATCTTGAATACAGGAGATGCAGCACTGCGTGTTCGATACCCCCTATATACTGGTCAACCGGCATCCAGTATCTGACTTCAGATTCGGGAATTCTCAGAGCTGATGGCAAGTCTATGTTTCCCTTCTGAAGGCAGTACCGGATGAAATACCATGATGAGTCGACAAAGGTATCCATCGTGTCTGTCTCACGTCTTGCCTTTCCCCCACATGAGGGACATTCAGTATTTATGAATTTCTCTGCATCAAGAAGGGGGGAACCTCCTTTACCGGTTAATTTCACATCCTCCGGCAGGATCACGGGCAGATCTTTTTCAGGCACAGGCACAGCACCACATTTTTCACAGTAGATAATGGGAATAGGTGTTCCCCAGTACCTCTGCCTCGATATGCCCCAGTCCCTGAACTTATAATTGATCACCTTTTTGCCGATACTTTTTTCTTCTATGAATTGAGCAATCCTCTCTCTCGCAATATCGCTTGCGAGGCCACTGAACTGACCCGACTGAACAAGGACTCCGTCACCTTCATAGGCTTCAGTTGGTCTGAGTGCGAGTGACTTCGGAGCCCCACCCTTGCCCTCCCCCCTCGAGGGAGACGTTGAGGCCGGTTCACCGCTTCTCCTTCTTTCTCTGTGTCATTGTCAGGGACTATAACAACCCTCACTGGTAAATTATATTTCTGGGCAAAATCAAAGTCTCTCTGGTCATGGGCAGGGACAGACATGATCGCTCCTGTTCCATATTCCATGAGGATAAAATTTGCGACATAAATGGGTATCTTCTCATCATTCATTGGATTTATTGCGTAGAACCCTGTAAATAGACCTGCCTTCTCATCAGCCTTGCCATATCGTGCCTTGAGTTTTTCAATGCCCTTGGTATCTGAGACGAGTTTTTCTGTGAGAGGATGGTTCGGCGCAAGGCAGACAAAAGTTGCGCCGAAAAGTGTATCCTGCCTCGTAGTAAAGATTCTGATTGTTTCATCCATCCCGTGGATCCTGAAGTCGACCTCAACACCTATGCTCTTACCAATCCAGTTCTTTTGCATGGCGATAACCCTCTCAGGCCATCCTGCAAGTTCATCACATCTCTGAAGAAGTTCTTCTGCGTAATCAGTGATCTTTAAGAACCACTGTTCAAGCTCTTTCTGCACAACAACACTTTCACATCTCCAGCATCTTTCATCTATAACCTGTTCATTTGCAAGGACAGTTGTACATGAAGGACACCAGTTTACAAAGGAAAATTTTCTGTACGCAAGACCCTTTTCAAACATCTTGAGGAAAAGCCACTGATTCCATCTGTAGTACTCAGGGCTACAGGTCGTCACCTCTCTCTCCCAGTCATAACTGAGCCCCATGCGATTGAGCTGGTTTTTCATATATTCGATATTCTTGTATGTCCATGTTGACGGATGAACACCATGTTTAATAGCAGCATTCTCAGCAGGAAGTCCGAAGGCATCCCATCCCATAGGATGAAGGACATTGTAACCGCGCATCCTCTTATACCTTGCTATTACATCACCAATAGCATAGTTTCGTGCATGACCCATATGAATTTCGCCTGAAGGATAAGGGAACATCTCGAGGCAGTAAAACTTTTTCCGTGAAGGATCAAATTCAGTCCTGTACAGAGCCTTTTCAGTCCAGTACTTCTGCCACTTGAGTTCTATTTTTTGAGGATCATATTTCTCTTCCATAACTGTCTCCATCGAACATTAAAGGCTATTATATCCACTGGGAATGAGCATTGACAAGTAAGGAATAGAACAGAACTGCGAGATACGAATCTGTCTAATTCGGCTCAACTTTCCAAGAATAAGATCCCTAATGTTCAAAACTGTTTTGAACTTTCTGTATCTTAAGAGTATTTGATGCTATAGTGGAATTAGGATTCTAAATATTATGCTAAGAATAGTTCAAGGAATTTTTTTCTTAATAGTAAAGGTTTTTTCAGAGCTTGCATGCATCATCAAGATTAAACTGTAAGGTGTTCCATTTCTTGCAACTCTCGCACCTTCCAGACCATTCAGAGGAAGCGTTGCCGCATTCCCTGCAACAATAAGGGATCTTGAGGGCTACTTTCATATCAAGGGCCTTTCTGAATTCATGCACAGCCTTATCAGGCTGGTGTCTCTTGAGATACAGACTTCCCATCAGTTGGTACAGTTCCGGATAAGCAGCTTGCTCCTGTATCAATAGACAAAAGGGTCTCAAAGGCATCGTCTATCATTTCGAGTCTGTAATAAAGCTTTCCGAGGAAGAATTTTATGCCAGGGTCCTGTGGATTCTTTGAGAGACTGCTTTTGTAAATCCTCAGGAGCCTCCCTGGTTCACCTACATTTATCAATAAGTCTTCGAGCCGCGCAAGAATGATCATCGAGAACGTCCCTTCATAACTCTTCTCAAGGAGATTAATAGCCTCCTCATTTTCACCTTCCCTTAACAGTACCTCTGCAAGCCCTAATGTTGCCGGAATAAAATTTTTCTCAAGTCTCAGCACTGTTTTGAATGCCTTTTTCGCCTTCTCAAGCTCTCCGTTTTCGAGACTCTGCCTTCCATATTCATATTTGTAACCAACGAGGTTCTGTCTCTCACGGTTCTTATCCTTTTCTGTATGCTCATTCTTGAGAATAAGCTTCTGAACACTCACAATCTCATCCCACCTGCCCTGCTTTTCGAGAACAGCCCTTTTTTCATAGAGAGCTGAAAGGTTTTCCTCATCAATATCGAGAATCTCATCAAGGTAATGCAAGGCGTCAGACCATCTGCCAGTCTTCTCCATAAGTCTTTCCATGGAGAATAGTGTTTCAAGGTTCTGGGGGTTAAGGTTTCTCGCTTTCTGGTAGTTTTCGGCTGCCTTATGAAAGTCCTCCTCAGAAATAGCAATATCTCCAAGTCTGAGTAATGCTCCAAGGTGTTCCGGTTCCTTTGACAGGACACCCTGCAGATACTCCTTTGCTTCATCTTCATTTTGAGCAAGAAGTGAATTCAATGCCTTTGAATACAATTCCTGAAGATCTGCCTCTTTCTTCTGTTTCTTCTGATATTGCCAGTTGCTGATATATCTCCCGGTATCCCTTATAGCGATAATAACAAGCATTGCGAGGGCACCTGCAGAGCTCGACAACAGCAATAGGGCAATCTTGGAGATTTCATAAGTCCTGCCGAAAGGCACTTTTATCGTTGTTATCTCTTGATTAAAAATGGCAAAGAGGGCAACAGCACCAAGGAAAAGGATGAAGATTGAAATAGACAGCTTACTCATTAACCAATCTCACCTATGGGAATACTCCGGGCGTCCATCCAAAGTTTCTCGATTTCATAGAAACTCCTCGTCCCTTCTTCGAAAACATGGACTATCAGATCCCCGTAATCTATAAGAACCCAGCGACTGTGAGTTAATCCCTCAATTCCAATAATTTTTATCCCGGCCTTTTTAGACTTCTCCTCAATTGATTCAGCAATTGCCCTAACATGAGTTGTGCTTTCTCCGGAACAGATAACAAAATAGTCTGCAATAATGGTAAGGCCTTTTAAGTCGAGGATAAGTACATCTTTTGCCTTTTTATCCAAGGCAATTCTTGCCAACCTGAGGGCTTTTTCTTTACTTTCTAAAGGTCTTCCCTCCCTTCCTAAAAATAAAATGAGAAATGAGAAATTTTGTTTTTTATCTCCGATGTTTCGCTTGTTAGTTCTTATTTCCCAGTTCCTATCTCTCATTTATAGAGCTTATTAGCAATTATATAGGATTCAACGGACTCTGGCAATAGGTATTTTATACTTTTTCCTTCTTTGATTCGCCTCCTTATATCAGTTGCAGAGATATCCATAAGGGGTATCTTCAATGCCATAGCTACCCTTTTACTCTTGAGTGTTGTGCTATAGAGTTCGATCTCAGCCTTATCGAGCTTTTCCAGATCATCTCCGGAAGCTTCTATATACGGGGATGTGAGGAGGTCAACAAATCTGAAAGGCGGCCGTGCGATAATGACAAAATCTGCGAGGCTCATGAGTCTATCCGGCTGCCACCAGGTAGGGATTTCAAGGAAAGCGTCAATGCCAAGGATAAAATACAAATCTATGTCGTGGAAATTTTTCAGAAGCTCTTCCAGGGTTTGCACTGTAAATGACTTACCAGGCCTTTTAAATTCAATGTCGGAAATTTCGAAGAAGCCGTTGCCTGACAGAGCAAGCTCTGTCATTTTGTACCTATGTTCTGATTCCAAAAGATCCTGGGTTTTAAGAGGTGGTTTCTTGGAGGGGATAAAGATAATTTTCGCCAGCTTAAATCTTTCCCTGACCTCTTCCGCCGCCCTCAAATGGCCGTAGTGGATAGGATTAAACGTTCCTCCGAATATCCCGATCTTCATCTATTCTGTATCAGGTACCGTGTATCCTGCATCTCTCGCTTATTCCCTCAGTTGCCCATTTCCGAGAACAATAAACTTTGTGCAGGTAAGTTCCTCAAGACCCATCGGCCCTCGTGAATGAATTTTATCGGTTGAGATACCTATCTCAGCTCCAAGACCAAACTGGTACCCGTCATTGAGCCTTGTTGAGGCATTCACAAAGACTGCTGAAGAGTCTACCTCTTTCAGAAATCTCAGGGCCTTGTCATAGTCTTTTGTCACAATAGCATCAGAGTGTGAGGAACCATACTGTGCAATATGTTCCATAGCTTCATCCATATCCTTCACAACTCTTACATTTAAGATGAGGTCAAGGTATTCTTTGTAATAATCCTCTTCTGTAACTTCTACGATATTTGGATATATGAAAAGAGTCTTTGGACACCCTTTCAGTGTTACACCGGCCTTTTCAAATTTTTTAAGCATCGTTGGTAAAAAACCTTCTGCAACAGATTCATCAACGAGCATAGTCTCCATAGCGTTACAGGTCCCCGGCCTCTGAACCTTTGCATTGAAACATATTTCCTCAGCCATTATTAAATCTGCATCCCTGTCAACAAAAACATGACAGACACCTTTATAATGCTTGAGAACCGGAATCCTTGCATTTTCTGTGACAGTCCTGATAAGACCCTCCCCGCCTCTTGGGATTATAAGGTCAACAATTCCCTCGAGCTTGAGCATTTCCATAACCGCCTCTCGTTCAGGGATATCAATAAACGTAATAGCGCCTTCATGGAGAGCTTCTTCCTTTGCAACATTTCTCAAAACATTTACAATTGCCTTGTTCGAGTTAATAGCCTCGGACCCGCCTCTGAGTATCACAGCATTGCCAGCCTTCAGGCAAAGCCCTGTTGCATCGACTGTTACATTCGGTCTGGACTCATAGATGATTCCTATGACCCCGATAGGCACGCGCATCTTCCCAACAGTCATCCCATTCGGTCTTTTCCACATCTTTGTTATTTCACCAACAGGGTCAGGTAGAGCCGTAACTTCCATGAGACCCTTAGCCATTTCTTCGATACGTTTCTCATTCAGGGTCAGCCTGTCAATCAAAGCCTTTGAAAGTCCCTTCTGCTCTGCACATTGTATATCCTTCTGATTCTCTTCAATCAGAGTTTTTCTCTTCTTCTTCAATGCTTCTGCCATTCTCTGGAGGATATTGTTTTTCTCTTTTGATGGTAATTTTGCTAATGCCTTTGCACCCTCTTTTGCCTCCCTGGCCTTCTTCAGAACATATTCCTTTATATCCATCTGTTTCTCCTCCGATGAATTCAATTCCTTAGCAACTGCATTATAATATCACAACGCTCATTGACATGACTAAGACATTATGCTAAAAAAGGACTATGTGGGACTATACAAAAAAGGTAAAGGAATTTTTTCTTCACCCTAAGAATGTCGGCGAAATAAAAAACCCTGATGCCGTAGGAGAAGTGGGCAGCATTATATGTGGCGATGCCCTCCGGCTGACTCTTAAAATTGACAGACAAAAGCAACAGAATTGCCGATGCAAAATTTCAGACCTTTGGCTGTGCAAGCGCAATTGCAAGCTCCTCAGCCTTAACAGAACTCATAAAAGGAAAGACACTTGATGAAGCGCTGATAATAAGCAATCAGGATATTGCAGATTACCTCGGAGGTCTTCCGAAAGAAAAGATGCATTGTTCTGTCATGGGCAGGGAAGCTCTGGAGGCTGCAATAGCCAATTTCAAAGGTGAAAAGAAGCCGACTGAGACAGAGGGAAAAATCGTATGCGAATGCTTTGAGGTCTCTGAGGAAAAGATACGGAAGGTCGCCATTGAAAACCATCTCACAACAGTAGAAGATATAACAAACTTTACAAAAGCAGGCGGCGGATGTGGCAGCTGTATTCCCGACATAGAGGCCATATTGAAGGATATATGGTTAATAAAACCTGTTCCTGAAAAACCTTCTGCGCCCAGAAAACTGACCAATCTTCAGAAAATAGCACTGATTCAGGATGTCATTGAAAAAGAGATTCGACCAAGACTCCAGTCTGACGGTGGAGACCTTGAGCTCATAGACATAGACGGCAGTAAGGTTATCATCGGCCTGAGGGCAATGTGTGTTGGATGTCTCATGGGAGATGTGACAGTAAAAGGTATTGAAACTAAACTCAGGGAACTTGTCAGCGAGGACATCACTGTGGAGATAGGATGAAGACAATTTACCTTGACAATAATGCAACAACAAAAATAGCGCCTGAGGTATTTGATGAGATGAAGCCTTACCTGACCGACTACTATGGGAACCCTTCAAGCATGCACACCTTCGGCGGAAAGCTCTACAGCAAGATTGAAGAGTCAAGAGCGAAAGTTGCAGGACTGATAGGTGCAGATCCCGAAGAAATAATCTTTATGAGCTGCGGTACTGAAAGTGACAACACTGCTTTGATGAGCGCTGCGGAGTCTTATCCGCAGAAACGGCATATCATAACTTCTCGTGTAGAACATCCTGCTGTCTTCAACTTTGTGAAACATCTCGCAAGGAAAGGTTACCGGGTAACATTCATTCCTGTTGACAATGCAGGAATACTCGATATTGACTCTTTCTCAAAAGCACTTGATGATGATACAGTTGTCGTTTCAATTATGTATGCGAACAATGAAACAGGGGTGATCTTCCCTATACAAGAAATAGGGGAAATTCTGAGGGAAAGAAAGATACCTTTTCATACAGATGCTGTTCAGGCAGTGGGGAAACTCACAATAGATGTGACAAAACTTCCCGTTGATATGCTTTCTCTCTCAGGACACAAACTTCATGCCCCAAAAGGGATAGGAGCATTGTATGTGAGGAAAGGCACAAGGTTTTATCCATACATAATCGGAGGACATCAGGAGAACGGAAGGAGAGCAGGGACAGAGAATGTTGCTTCCATCATTGGTCTTGGAAAAGCATGTGAGCTTGCAGCCGAGAACCTTGAACATGAAATACCCTATCTCAGCAGACTCAGGGATAAACTTGAAAGAAATCTCCTGAAATGTTGTCCTGATGTAAGGATTAATGGTAATACAGAGTATCGCCTTCCAAATACAACGAATATAAGTTTTGAATATGTTGAGGGAGAAGCAATACTCCTCAGGTTAAATGAGTACGGCATCTGTGCATCATCAGGATCTGCATGTACATCCGGGTCTTTAGAACCAAGCCGTGTCCTGAGAGCTATGGGGACCCCCTTCACTGCCATTCATGGCTCAATAAGATTTTCCCTCAGCCGGTACAATACAGAAGATGAAATTGACAAGGTACTGGATATAGTGCCGAAGATCATAAAAGAATTAAGAGAACTCTCACCCTTTCGGGAAAGAAAAGATAAAAAAGTAGGATTCAAGGGGTCAAGGATTCAATACTAAAGCGCCAAAGAGTCAAAGTCTCAAAGATTCATAGACTATGACACTTGAAACTCTGACAATCTGATGACTCTATCGAACCCTTCCTGTTACGGCGGGCATTTGGCACAGATAGATGCAAAGAGGGATGTAGAGAGATACCTGTCTCCCCTGTCTGGCAGGATAACAACAATAACACCTTCAGTAAGTTCACTCGATTTTCTGAGGGCTATGTGCATTGCAGCACCACTTGACATTCCCACAAATATTCCTTCCTTCACTGCGAGCATCCGTGTTGTGTCAAAGGCCCCCTCATCATTAACAATATGGCGCTCATCGAGGACAGATGGGTCAAAAATCTTTGGAACAATGCACTCTGTCATATTTTTCAGTCCCTGTATCCTGTGACCCAAAATTGGCTCTACCCCGATAATCTTTATATCTTTATTGAATTCTTTAAGTCTCTTTCCTACACCCATGAGTGTTCCTGTGGTTCCCATTCCAGCCACAAAATGAGTTACTTTCCCGCCTGTCTGCTCTATTATTTCTTTTCCTGTTGTCTCATAATGGGCTAATACATTTGCCTGGTTGTCAAACTGGTTCGGCATAAAATATCTCTCTGGATCCTCGGAGTGTATCCTGTGGACTAACCTTATTGCGCCGTCAGTCCCCTCTTCCGCCGGACTCAGTAAAAGCTCTGCTCCAAAAGCCTCAAGGACCTTTCTCCTTTCCATACTGACGCATGCAGGCATGATAAGCTTTACCCTGTATTTCTTGGCTGCCGCAACCATCGCAAGTCCAATTCCAGTATTTCCTGAGGTAGCTTCGAGTATCACCTTATCCCTCGTAAGCTTCCCTTCCTTCTCCGCTGCTTCTATCATAAAGAGGGCTATCCTGTCTTTTACAGAGCCACCGGGATTATTGCCTTCAAGCTTTGCAAAGAGCTTTACACTCGGATTAGGATTTAAACCGTCGATGCTGGCAAGCGGGGTGTTTCCTATGCAGTGGAGAATGCCCATACTCCATTATAGATGCGATCTTCCCGGCCGGTCAAGAGGAGATATTATCATTAACAGAAACAGATGAAAATTACTTTACTTTTGCACCTTCTGTTATTTCTCTATCAATGGTAAGTATCGAGAGCTTTCCATCAGCATCAGATGCAGCAAGTAACATACCCTGTGATTCTACGCCCATGAGCTTTGCTGGCTGCAGGTTCGTAACAACTACAATACTCTTACCCACCAGTTCTTCCGGTAAATATGCCTTGCCGATCCCTGCTACTATCTGTCGCTCCTCACCTGTGTCAACCTTCATAACGATCAGCTTATTTGAACCTTCAACCCTCTTGGCCTCAAGAACCTTCCCTATCTTTAGTTCAACCTTTGCGAAATCTTCAATGGTAATCATTTTTTCTTATCTCCTTTCTTACGGGAGTCAGGCATAGAGGCGGGACGTGGTATTTGAGCGGATTCTTTTGCCGATATTCAAAGAGAATATCAATAAAAATCATGAGGCAAAAGCCTCGGAGGTCGTTGCGACCGAGAATGAGCGAAAATACTATGTCCCGCCTCTTTAAAATAATCAAAGCTAATGCCTATTGTTTCCCCCTTTGTCTGGCTTTAGGTTTTCAAAATGCTCCTGAAAAAACACGTCCTTTCTCCTGTATGACAGGCACCCTTACCTCTCTGAACCACCTTTATCAGGAGAGTATCAGCATCACAGTCATAAAGGATTTCCTTGACTTCCTGAACATTGCCTGATGTTTCGCCCTTCTTCCAATATTTTTGCCTTGACCTGGACCAAAAATGGGTAAGCCCTGTCTCGACAGTCATCTCCAGAGATGTTTTGTTCATGTAGGCAAGCATCAGAACTTCGTTGTTTACCGCATCCTGTACTATGGTAGGTATGAGCCCTTTCTCATCATATTTCAATTCAGGTATCATTATTCCTCCTTAAAAGACCAGACGAATTTTATTCACATTAAATCACCAATGGCAAAGAGGGATCAAGGGAGCCAGGATTAATACTAAGCGACAAAGAGTCAACCTCTCAAAGATTCATAGACTATGACACTCTGATCTCTATCGAACCCTTGAACCCTATCCTTGAACCCTATTCATAGCTTATATCCTATCTTCCTCAGAAACTCCTTCCTGAGAGTCTTATCTTCTGCACCTTCGACGCCTTTTGGCGGGAACCCGTCAATGACTCCAAGAATACCCTTACCCTGAGACGTCTCTGCTACAACAACTTCAAGAGGGTTTGCTGTTGCGCAGAAAATCCTGCAGACCTCAGGGCAGTTCTTTATCTGGTTGAGCACGTTAATAGGAAAGGCATTTCTAAGAAGGATACAGAATACATGACCTGCTCCCAATTCTTGAAGGTTTTTAGTACAGAGACTTATAAGTTCACTGTCGTTACCTTCGGTTCTTATCAGGCAAGGCCCCGATGCCTCTGTAAAGGCAATGCCGAATTTTGCCTGGGGGATAGTCGTCGCTATGATTTCATAGAGGTCTTCCGCAGTCTTTATAAAATGCGTCTGACCGAGGATTATGTTAGCCCCTTCTGGGATTTCCACCCTTATTACCTTTAGCTCCATGGTTACCTCCGTTTTAAAAGTTAACAGCCTATCAAAAGTAGTTTCTTGTCACACTGAATTCATTTCAGTGTCTCGTCCCTATCTTTTTATGAGATGCTGAAATAAATTCAGCATGACTACTCAGATTTAGTATGACATCTTTAACTGTCGCCTACTGACTTCCACACTTTTTTGCTATGCTATAATGAAAATAAATTTCCGGGAAGATGTCAAGCCTAAACAAAATATACACAGAATGAGTTTGCAGTGGTGAGGTGTGAAAAGGAATTTGAAAATAGTCCGCTACCTAATTTTTCTTTCTTTATATCTGATATTTTTCTCTTCTCAGGCAGGTGGTGCAGAATTAACAGGGCCTGAGGTGACACTGAAAAACAATGAAATGTTCGTCACAACCTCCCTTGCTCTCGATGACCTATATTTACATGAGATCAGAGATGGAATGGAAAAGGAACTGGTATTCTACATTGACCTTTTCAGGGTCTGGGATATGTGGCCTGATGAATTCGTCCTCGGTAAATCAATAACAAGGACTATCCGATGTGACCCTGTAAAGAGTGAGTTTGTTGCAACTTCCTTCGATGGAAACACCATCATAGAGAAACGTTTCAAGTCTTTAGAATCCTTGACCGCGTGGGCACTGAGCATCGAGGAACTTAAACTGACCAATATCAGGGAACTTGAGCCAGGAACACATTTTGTGAAAATAACAGCAGCATCAAAGATAAGAAAACTCCCTCCATTGATAGGTCCCTTCATAATTTTCTTGTCTGAAAATGAATTCAAGATCTCCAAAGAGTCTCCTCATTTCAGGTTAAGGCCTGTTCCGTGAAAAATCTCCGTTTTCACGCTATCATAGCCCTTTTATTGTTAATCATCATCAGTGCCTTCTGGGTTGAACTCTACTACATAAAGCTTGAGAGTGCATCCTTCCTGACAAAGTTAACCGTCCTCATTCTGTTGAACCTCACGATCATTGCCCTTCTTACCCTCATGTTCTTTGTTGCCAAAAGCCTTGTGAGGCTGTATCTCGAAAGAAGAAGCAGAATCCTTGGATACAGGTTTAAAACAAAACTCGTCGTTATCCTTGTTGTCCTGACCTTAATACCCGCTACTATTCTATTCATTGTTGCAAGCGGGCTTCTCACGAATTATATCGACCGCTGGTTTGCTCCTTACCTTAGACGGCCTCTTGACAGCTCTGTTGAAATAGCCAAGGCCTTTTATGAGTTAGAAAAACAGAGAGCCCTCGATCTCGCAAAGAGACTCCCGGCAGATGAAACACCTGCAGGCACTTATTCTGTCATGCACCTTACCGGAATACCAAAAAACGCTACGGAAACAGTAAGATCAGCCTTTGAGGGCAAAGAAGGCGTTGAAGTCATATCTGAAGAGAATGGGGACAGAGTGAGAGCCGTAGTGCCCGAATACCGGAGTGGCAGGCAAACAGGGGTGGTTGTCGTTGAGTCGGTTATACCAAAAAAGATTACTGAAAATGTAGAAAATATAAAAACCGCTTATGAACAGTACCTAACCCTTGAATCCTGGAGAGTCCCTATAAAGATCAACTATCTCCTGATTCTCGGTTTCCTCACACTCATTGTCATCTTCTTGGCCCTGTGGATTGCCCTCAGGATTTCGAAGGGAATAACAGACCCTATTCAGAATCTTGCACAGGCTACTGAACAGGTAGCTGCCGGCAATCTGGACGTAGCGGTTGATTTGCACCGGAGCGATGAAATAGGACTCCTTGTGAATTCCTTTAACCACATGGTGAAGGAATTGAAAGAAGGCAAGGAATCTCTCCAGTCCGCATATATTGAATCTGACAGACAAAGACTTTTTATGAAGAATATCCTCGATAATATAAATTCAGGGGTTATCATGCTGGATATTGATGGAAAGATACTGATGATAAATGGTGCTGCCTGTTCAATACTTAATATAGAACCAGAGGCAGTCACATATAAAAGTTACAGGGATCTCATGTCCTTGATAATATCAGAGGAACTTGTAGAATCTTGTCAAAGGAATAGAGGGCAGGGAATTCAGGTGGATCGACAAGGAAGTAAAGGTGGCTATCGGTAACAGGCAGGCCATCCTCAGGGTCTTTATCAAGGGTCTGAAAGATCCCCAGAAATACATCGGGCTCCTCGTTGTTTTTGATGATCTCACGAATATCATCAAGGCTCAGAAAGCGGTCGCTTGGCAGGAGGTTGCCAGAAGGATCGCTCACGAAATAAAAAACCCCCTGACGCCGATTAAACTCTCAACCGAACGGATGGTCAAAAAATGGGAGACGAAGGAGCGTGATTTTGATCAGGTTTTTGAGCGTTCAACAAAAACCATTATCAAGGAGGTTGAAGGATTAAAAAGGCTGGTCGATGAATTTTCAAGGTTCAGCAAAATGCCGGAGATAAAAAAAATGCCGTCCCATCTGCCCACAATAATAGATGAAGTGGTCAACCTTTATAAGGGCTATAAGGGTATTGAAGTAAACGTATTGTTGCCGGAGGAATGTCCCTTGATCGAATTGGATGAAGAACAGTTCAAAAGGGTTATGATAAATATCTTTGATAATGCTGTCCATGCCATCTCTAATAAAGGGAAGATTGACGTGAAACTCCGTTTCGATCTTGCCTCCAACATGGCATTCATTGACATTGCAGACAATGGTCCGGGCATAAGGGATGAGGACAAGGAAAGATTGTTCCTCCCCTATTTTTCTACGAAGAAAGAAGGCACCGGCCTCGGTCTTGCAATAGCAAACAGAATTATTGCAGAGCATAGAGGATATATACGGGTAAGGGATAATGAACCTAAAGGGACTATCTTCACAATGGAGATTCCCATAAGGTAACCTTAACGGAGGGATTACATGGCAGAACCTGTTGTTCTTGTAGTAGATGATGAGGAAGGTATAAGGGAGACTCTCTCAGGTATTTTCGAGGATGAGGGATGTTCTATCGTTACTGCAAATTCAGGTGAAGAGGCACTCGACCTCCTCAAAGAACAAAACCCTGATCTTATACTCCTCGACATATGGCTCCCTGGCATTGACGGCATTCAAACCCTCGAAGAGATCAAGGCTCTCAGGCCGGATCTCCCGGTAATCATGATCTCAGGCCACGGCAATATAGAACTTGCCGTGAAAGCAACAAGGTTAGGGGCATATGATTTCCTCGAAAAACCCCTTTCTCTCGAGAGAGTTTTACTGGTTTCAAAAAGGGCTCTCGAAAGACGAACCCTTGAAATAGAGAATAAGGCACTCCGGAAGGACCTGACAAAAAAATATAGGCTCCTCGGCAACTCACCAAAAATGGAACTTTTGAGGGAACAGATCAAAATGGCAGCACAGAGCAATAGCAGGGTATTGATCATGGGTGAGAGTGGATCAGGGAAAGAGCTTGTTGCGCGCCTTCTCCATGAAAACAGCAAAAGTGCCGGAAACCTCTTTATTGAGGTGAACTGTGCTGCAATACCACAGGAACTCATAGAAAGTGAACTCTTCGGTCATGAAAAGGGTTCTTTTACCGGAGCATTTGAAAGTAAGAAGGGTAAATTTGAACTTGCCGATGAAGGCACTCTCTTTCTTGATGAGGTGGGTGATATGTCTCTCTCTGCCCAGGCGAAAGTGCTTCGCGTTATCGAGACCCAGGAGTTTCAGAGAGTTGGGGGCAGCAAGAATATAAAAGTAGATGTGAGAATTATTTCAGCTACGAATAAGGATTTAAAGGAGGAGGTAAAAAAGGGCAACTTCAGAGAAGACCTGCTTTACAGATTGAATGTCATTCCCATCTTAGTTCCTCCCCTGAGAGAAAGAAAAGAAGATATTCCTTTACTCGTTGATTATTTCCTCGATTCCTTTGCTGGTGAATACGGGAAGAAATCCAAGAAAATAAGCCCTGAAGCACTAAAGATGATTGAGGCCTATGACTGGCCTGGAAATATAAGGGAACTGAGAAATGTGATAGAAAGACTTGTGATCATGACACCTTCAGACACGATAACGGCAAAAAATCTTCTTATAGTCGAACAATCCAGTCAAGACTATCTTTCCTACAAGACCATGAAGGAGGCAAGAGACGCTTTTGAGAAAGACTTTATTACAAAGAGGCTTGAAGAAAACAACTGGAACATATCAAAGACAGCAGAAATCCTGCAGATGGAAAGAAGTAACCTGCACAAAAAGATCAAGGCTTACAATATAAAAGAGATCATAGGCTCTTGGTTTGTCATTCAGGCTGACCAAATCTCACGGATCAATCATTATGCTGTTTCGCGGACGCTTCGGGTATCAACAACTCCTCCATCTTTCATTCTCCATACAGTATGCTTCTGCCATCCCTCTCCTTTTTCAGGATAATCAGATCTGTAATGGGCGCCTGCACTCCCCTTTCTCTGAAGAGAAGCCTCTGTTATGAGGTAAGCCACAACCTGCATGTTTTTCAGTTCAAGTTCCCTTCTCGTAAGAGGAGTTATTTCCTGCATGAAAGACCATTCTGCAAGTCTATCCTTTGCATAACCGAGAGATTCCCCACATCGGATAATGCCAACCCTTTCCCACATAAGCTTCCTCAGTTCATGTCTTGTTTCTTCATGGTCAGGAATAGATGAGTAACGAGTGACGAGTGGCATGTAATGCGGTTATTTCATCACCTCTTAATGCTAACTGTCCTTTTGGAAACAGGAGAATCTAACGCTGTCTTCCCTGTTCTCGCACCATAGACCAGACCCTCGAGCAGGCTATTCGACGCAAGTCTGTTCGCGCCGTGCACACCCGTACAGGCAACTTCTCCGGCTGCATAGAGTCCTCTTATGTTTGTGCTACCTCCGGTGTCAGTCTTGACACCACCCATCATATAATGGGCTGCCGGAGAAACAGGAACAAGCTCTCTGGCAATGTCAATGTTATACTGGAGACAGGTTGAATAAATCCGTGGAAACCTTTTCTTGAGAAATTCCTTCCCGAGATGTGTAAGGTCAAGATACACATAGTCACTTCGTGTTGCAACCATCTCTGATATAATTGCACGTGATACGACATCCCTTGGAGCAAGTTCTGCCATTGGATGGTAATCCTCCATAAATCTTTCTTTCCTTATATTCCTGAGTATCGCCCCTTCCCCCCTCATCGCCTCACTGAGGAGAAACTGGGGAGCAAGAGGAGAATAGAGACTTGTTGGATGAAACTGTATGAGTTCCATGTCCTCCAGCATTGCTCCTGCCCTGAAGGCTATTGCCATACCATCTCCTGTTGAAACAGGCGGGTTTGTTGTCCTCGAAAAAACCTGGCATCCTCCGCCTGTAGCCAAAATTGTTGCTCCGGCGGACACAGCGATGATTTCTCTCCCCTTTAAAATGTAAGCACCATGACATTCCTCATCTCGAACAATCAGATCAATAGTAAAGGAAAAGGGATAGGTGATAATAGATGTAAAAAAATTTACCTTTCCGAGAAGAACTCTCTCGAGTTCCCTTCCCGTTGCATCACCATGGGCATGCAGTATTCTCCTTCTTGAATGGGCAGCCTCAATCGTGAAGTCAAGCTTTGTTCCCTCTTTGTCGAACTCTGCACCCCATGATATAAGCTCCATAATCCTTTCAGGGCCTTCCTCAACGAGTATTTTCACGGCTTCTTCCCTGCAGAGACCATCTCCGGCTCTGAGGGTATCTTCATAGTGGATACCTATTTCATCCTCATCACTCAGTGCAACAGCGATACCCCCCTGGGCATACTCGGTGCTGCTCTCCCTTGGTCTGTCCTTTGTCGCGATAAGGATACTCCCGTAGGGTGCAAGCTCTATGGCGGCCCTGAGCCCTGCAACACCACTGCCTATGATGAGAAAATCAACTATCTCATTTTTCATACAGGAAGGATAACGGATAGATGAGGGGAAATCAAGAGAAAGCCATTGATACCTCCTCATTCCCCTCCTCACCAAGGAGGGGATTAAGGGGAGGTTGCCAAAAGCATAAGAAATTTATTACAATTACACTTACCTATTAAAAAACAAATTTTTAAGCCAAAATAAATACAGGAGGAAGAGATTGAAGGAAAAAATTCATCCTCAATATAAAGAAGTGAAAGCTGTCTGTGCCTGTGGTGAGACTTTTATGACAAAATCGACAAAAAACACTATCCGTGTCGATATATGCTCCAAGTGTCACCCTTTCTTTACAGGAAAACAGAAGATTGTTGATGCTGAAGGAAGGGTTGAGAAGTTCAGGAAAAAATACACCAAGAAACAGGCAATAGCTACCGAGAAGTAGATACAAGAACTTCACAATCGTTAGTCTTTTTTACAGGACTAACGATTTTTTTTGTAATCCCATGGAAAACATTGGCGGTCAGGCAGTTATAGAAGGTGTCATGATGAAGTCCCGGAAAGGCTGGACAGTAGCAGTCAGAGGACCAAAGGGGGATATTCATGTAAAAAGGGAGGCACTGAAAAACATTCCCGGAATCTTTAAACTCCCTGTTTTGAGAGGCGCTGTGGCACTCTATCAGGCCCTTTCTATCGGTATAAGGGCCATTGAGTTCTCTGCGCGAAAGGCCTACGAAGAGGAAGATAAAAATCCGTCAAACCCTCTTATCATGGGCCTCACCATCGTAGCTGCCATAATACTTGGAATAGCTTTTTTCATAGTGCTTCCACTCTATGCGACAAAATTATTGGGTGTCATCCTGCCCTCCGTCTCAAAGAGTTCACTCCTCTTTAATCTGGTTGACGGTATCATCAGGATTATTCTTTTTCTCGCATACCTTGCTGCTGTAGGCACCTGGAAAGAGATGAGAAGGGTATTCGAATACCATGGTGCGGAGCACAAAGTGATCCATGCCTATGAGAATAAAAAGGAGCTTACACTGCAAGAGATAAAAGATTACAGTCCCCATCATCCGCGCTGTGGCACAAGTTTCTTGCTCATAGTCATGGTCGTAAGCATTCTCACCTTTTCCCTCATTCCTCAAACATGGTCTTTTTTGAACAAATTCCTTTCGAGACTTGTTCTTATTCCTGTAATAGCAGGGCTTTCTTTTGAACTTCTGAAATTATCATCGAGGATGAGAACCAATCCTTTTATTAACGTACTCATACAGCCAGGTCTTTTACTTCAGAACCTCACGACAAGAGAGCCTGATGATAACCAGATTGAGGTAGCTGTCAGGGCACTCGAAGAGGTATTGAAAATAGAGGAAGCAGATGCTCGAAAAACTTAAAACAATAGAAGATAAATACGAAGAACTTACAGAGCTTCTTATGGACCAGTCTGTTTTATCGAAACCGTCAGAGCTTCATAAATACTCAAAGGAACGGGCTGAACTCCAACCGCTTGTTGAAAAAATCAGGGAATACAGAAAACTCCTCTCCGATATAGAAGGGGCAGAAGAGCTGCTAAAAGGGGGTGATGGCGACCTTCGCAAGCTTGCCCAGGAAGAACTCGAAGAGCTCAAAGGGAAAAAACCGGAGATAGAAGAAGAACTTAAAATGATGCTCCTTCCGAAAGATCCACGTGACGAGAAGAATGTAATCATCGAGATCAGGGCAGGAACGGGAGGCGAAGAAGCCGCTTTGTTCGCCGCTAATCTCCTAAAAATGTATCTAAAATATGCCGAGCAGAAAAGATGGAAAGTTGAAATGATAGACATGAACTCTACCGGCCTCGGAGGAATAAAAGAAGTGATCGCTTCAATTCAGGGGAAAGGTGCATACAGCAGATTGAAGTATGAAAGCGGGGCACACAGGGTTCAGCGGGTTCCTGTTACAGAAGCCTCCGGAAGAATCCATACCTCTGCTGCAACAGTAGCCGTCCTTCCCGAGGCAGAGGAGGTTGATATCACGGTTCAAGAAAAAGACCTCAGGGTAGATACCTTTTGCTCCTCAGGGCCTGGGGGTCAGGGAGTTAATACAACCTATTCTGCAGTAAGGATAGTCCATATTCCAACAGGTCTTATTGTTCAGTGCCAGGATGAACGCTCACAGATTAAAAACAGAGAGAAGGCTATGAAGGTTCTCCGCGCAAGGCTTTATGAGGCTGAAATGGAAAGGAAAGAAAAAGAGAGGGCCCTTGAGAGGAAATCACAGGTAGGTACCGGAGACAGAAGTGAGAGAATTAGGACATATAACTTTCCCCAGAACCGTATCACTGACCATAGGATCGGCCTTTCACTCCACAAGCTCGAACAAGTTCTCGAAGGCAATCTTGACGAGATCATAGATAGTCTGACTACCCACTACCAGGCAGAGAAGCTGAAAGAAATATAAGCAGCAACCTCGCTTGCTCTCCTGTTTGCGTTTCTGTTTGCCTCAGGCAATTTCCCCTTGCATGATCATGTCCTCACAATTCGGTTGGTTGCCAATCCTGCTCCTTCGGTTTCATGCTGCACCCGTATTTTCTGGAAATAAGGACAAAAGACGGGATCGGTATAACATAGGAATTTTGTCAACATCTAATTTAATTCTCCCTTTGTACTCCGCATCATTATATCATGCCCGAAAGTCTGGATTTCTGGAAGAAACTTATGCTCTATGACTATATAAAGCCATTACTTTTCTTCCCTGTCTGAGTGACGATTTCTGTATTGGGATAGCAACACACTGCCACCCCAAAGAAATGCACAGATCATGAATAGTGCTCCGATCACGTGTGCGGTTTTGGCTATCAGATGATCATATTCAAGCAAACCGATTTTGCGAAGGATGAATTCCCAATCATGGTAGTCTTCTACATCCCGACCGGTTACGCCACCTAACAACATCAATTTAAGCGCTCTTGCATCGTTTATATACGGAGCCAAATCTATGAGGTTCTCCCCCAGCCACCATAATGATACTGAAGCTGCAAACGGATCCTTTGTCTTCACAAGAAAAGTCAAAAGACAAATTAAAGGCACCAAACACTGTGTCAGGCTCCCGCCCAATGTCATCATGAATTGCCCAAAGATACGGAACAAGATATGACCAGCCTCGTGAAAGGGAAGGTTAATGAGATGCATGAAACTGATTCCGGAATAATTGCTCTCTATGGAAGAAAATATAAATTTGAGGCCCCAAACAATAATTACCAATAATACAATTACCCTGCCGATCAAATGATATATACCAATTTCAGGGTTGATATGAAAGAAGCAGATTTTTAAGATACGCTTTTATTTTACTTGAATGGTGATTTACTTCCTTAGGGGAGTCAAGGTGGGGGATGACCACAGATTTGTCAGATGCCTGATTTTTTATTGATAGATATTTTGCAAAAACAATACCGCATTTTAAACACTCAATTCCACTGTCGGGCTGATCAAAATTACACTTAGGGCACCTCATTATTTTTTGGCTCGGAGATGCCTGATGTCAATTATCAGTAACATGAGCTATTTTAGCAGATTGCGGAGTTAGTGACTTCAGGAAGCACTAAACGGAGGTCGGAAACTTCCGAGGTGTGCATTTCTAAGTGTTATTCGGAGTCTTGCGCTCCCCGGGGAAGCAGGCTTTCACAATGAAAATATTTTTCATTACACGTGGTTTAGAGAGTAAATCTTCGGTATCACTAGGAAACAGTTTTGCTGAATATAGTGTTGAATTGTCGGGGTTTTTCTTTGCATCTCTAATAGCTCATGAAAGACATCAATAATTGTTGATCGCGAGACAGAATGATCAATAGCAGATATTAATATGAGGGAACGAGCCTGGCCGTTCCTTTTTCAAGATATCTGACCCTTGCAATGTCTTACGAAAGGATCTAAATTGAAATTAGGAAAAAGGAATTGCGACTCCCAGGACGCGAAACCTGAGAATCAAGTCACTGGGATCGGGAGCGGGAGTTAGATGTGGTGAGCAAGCCTCCAGCAGTGAGGAGGAAGCCTAAAGCATCTACCGAAGCACCCACTTAGAAAAAAGAGCTTAGGGTTTGTTTCACGGATCTGGGGATCGCAACTAACTATAGAGCCATAATAAGGGTAAATGGCCATCCTGTAAGACGTAGCGCATAAAGTAAGATATGCCAGCGTCCAGGCTGTCCAATCAAGCAGACCTTTAAAATGGCTCTTTTATTTCAACGGATATATTGTGTAAGAACTTCCATTGCCTTCTCAACAGCGCCTGAATTCTTCATATAAATCTCCTTAGCCTTATCGCCCATCTTTCTTACTTTCTCAGGCGAATAGAGAAGCTCTCTTAATGCTGAATAAAGACTTTCTTCATTTGCTTCTAAGGATGCACCCTGACTGTAGAAATCCCGGATAAAAGGAAAATTTTCCATATGAGGTCCGCATACAATCGCCTTTCCCCAATATGCCGGTTCGAGGGGGTTCTGCCCGCCATATCCTTTATAGCTCTTGCCGATGATTGCGATATCAGCTATACCATAAATCGCTGATAGCTCACCAACCGTATCAAGAAGGATTATCTCACCTTTTAAAAATTGAGGTTCGGAAACTCCCCCCCCACCCCCCTTTCCCAAAGGGGGGGTGGGGGGATTAGAGGTTCTGAACTCTGATCGCTTTATAAACGAGAGCCCTTTTGATCTGAGCAAGTCTTCAACTCCCTGAAACCTTTCAGGATGTCGTGGAGCAATGATGAGATTAAGATCAAAAAAATCTTTTTTCAGTTCACGGTAAACAGACATTATCAATTCCTCTTCCCCCTCATGTGTACTGCCGGCAATAAGGACAGGCCCTGAAATTCTTTCAGCCCATTCAGGAATTGCTGAAGGAGGTTTTGTATCAAACTTGAAATTACCCAGAACCTTTATCCTGTCTCTCTCAACACCAAGGCTTCTTATTCTTTCTGCATCGAGTTCAGACTGCATACAAAAGAGGTCTACATGGGCGAGAACTCTCTTCATAAAAAAAAATATCTTTTTATATCCCTTGAATGAGTTCCCGGAAATTCTTCCATTGAGCAAGATTACGGGAATCCCGTGTTCTTTGAAAATCTTGAAGATATTGGGCCATAATTCTGTCTCTATTGTTATAAGAAGCTCTGGTTTGAATCGTCTGAGAACAGTCCTGAGGATGAAAGGGATATCAAAAGGAAGATAAACAACTGACGTGCCTTCAGGTGCCCCTTCTCTTCCAACCTTCTGCCCTGTAGTCAGTAATGGTTGACAGTATAATGCTTTTAGATGGATATTTCTCTCTGAGCTTTTTCAGCAAAGGCAATGCTGCCATAACCTCTCCTACAGAGACGGCGTGAACCCAGATAATCCCGTTATACCCACCTTCAATTCCCCCCTTAGTCAAGGGGGAATAAGGAGGGGTTTATAAATCCAAACTTTTCTCTCAGCCATCTTTTCCTTAATTGCTTCGGCCTTTTGAGATAGTGAAGAGGTAGTAAAAAAAGCAGTACTACGCAATAGAGCAGACTATAAAGAAAATACATTCCTAAAAATCACCATCCTGCCATCTCGATTATCATTTCTGTTACCCTCTTTGAGGCCCCCAATCCAGAAAAAGGTTCTTTTAATGCTCTGAAATATTTGACCATTTCTTCTCTATACGGCTTATCTTCCATGATTTTTTTCAGCTCCATTGTGATACCTTCAGGACTTGCCTTTTGCTGCAAAAGCTCCGGTACAACTCTTCTTTTAGAAAGGATATTGACCAGAGATATATGTTCGACATCAACAAAAAACCTTCCGAGAAGATACGTGAGAGGAGAGAGCTTATAGATAACAACCATTGGGACCTCAAGAAATGCAGCCTGAAGGGTAGCAGTGCCTGAAGCAATAACCGACATATCTGATGCAGCGAGGACTTTTATTGATTCCCCTTTTTTAATGACTACACCTTCCCGTTTGAGGGTCTCAAGGTAATGACTGTATTTCCCCTCGTCTGTGTTCGGAGCAAGGGGAATGCAGAACTGATAATCACTGAATTCCTTCTTGCAATACCTGATAAACTCAATCATCAGCGGAAAGAGTCTCTTTAATTCATGGGGTCTGCTTCCGGGAAGGAGAGAAATGAGGGGAAGATGTGCATTGAGACCGAGCGAAGTTTTAAAGAAAGCCCTGCGTCCTGAGTCTATGATCCCCCCTTCAGTAAAGGGGGGTGAGGGGGGATTTATTGATCGTAAAACATCTTCTATCTCTTCGACAATAGGATGTCCGACAAACTCACACGGTACTCCCGCTTGCCTGTAAATCTCTACCTCAAAAGGAAGTACAACAGCCATCCTGTCAACAAGGCGTGCTATTTTTTTTACCCTGCCTTTCCGCCATGCCCATACCTGAGGACTTACATAATACAGTATCTTTATGCCGAGAATCTTTGCAAACTCTGCCACTTTTAAATTGAAATCAGGATAATCAATCAGGACAATGACACCGGGCATAAACTTTTTAATCGCTTCTGTTGTCTTTTTGAATGCTGCTTTTAAATCTTTCAGTGCAGAAAACAACTCGGTAATGCCAAAAGCGCCTGATATCCCTGAGATGAGTTCCACGCCGGCCTTTTGCATCCTCTCACCGCCAACGCCAAGGATAAGGAGGTCAGGATACCTGTTTTTTAATGCCTGAGAAAGGAGAGAACCGTACAGTTCACCGGAGCTTTCACCGGTAATGATCATGACTGTATTCACACAGCGTCCCTGATTATCTCCGCAATCTCCTCTACCACAGATTCTTTCAGCTCAGGGTAGATAGGTAATGAGAGGACTTCCTGAGATGCCTTCTCAGCAACCGGGAAATCACCCCTTCTATAACCCAAAAATCTGAGGGCTTCCTGAAGATGCAATGGCACAGGATAATAAACCACAGATGAAATTCCCTTTTCCCTCAGCCTCTTCTGTATTTCATCCCGTTGGGGACTCCGTATTGTATACTGGTGATAAACGTGGTATGTACCTTTCTTTTCAATGGGGCACGTTACTTTATCCGAAAGGAGTTCTGTATATAATGCTGCTCTTCTGTCTCCTTTCCCTATTGTATTCATCTATATGCTTCAGCTTTACAAGGAGAATGCCGGCCTGTATCTCATCCAGCCTGCTGTTAAACCCTACCTTTTCATGTATGTAAGACTCCTTTGACCCATGGTTTCTCAATTTTCTTATTGTTCCTGCTATCTGTGGGTCATAAAGAACAATCATTCCTCCGTCTCCATAACCGCCAAGGTTTTTACTCGGATAAAAACTGAAGCATCCGGCATCTCCAAAACTTCCAGCCTTTTTACCATTCAGTTCAGCACCAAAGGATTGTGCACAGTCTTCGATAACCTTCAGACCGTGTCTTCTTGCTAAATTCATTATCGATTCCATATCCGCCATATGGCCATACAGATGAACAGGCAGGATGGCCTTTGTCTTTTCCGTTATTTTTTCCTCAACCTGATTTACATCTATATTAAATGTGTCTGGTGCAATATCAACGAAGACTGGCTGAGCGCCCGTATAAAGTATCGCTTCAGCAGTAGCAAAAAAGGTAAAAGGTGACGTGATCACCTCGTCTCCGTGTCCAATGCCAAAACTATCGAGAGACAGATGAAGGGCATCTGTACATGATGCAACACCTATTGCCTCAGGAACACCGATGTAACCGGCTACCTTCCCCTCGAATTCAGAGACCTTTGGACCGAGAATGTACTGGCTACTTGTGAGAATTTCCGTAAGAACCTCCAGTATCTCATCTTTAATATTCTGGAGTTGAATCTTCAGATCGAGCATGGGAACCGTTTGCCTTTCTTCAACAACCTTTTTCATCCTTTTCTCCTTATCATCTCTGTAATGTCCAGCACCAATTTCAGTGCCTCTCTTCCTTCAACGGCAGATACTTTTGGTCTCCTTCTTTCTTTTACACATCGGACAAAATCCTCCAATTCCTCTCTGAGCGGCTCCTTATTGTCAATCTTCATGGAATCACTTAACATGCCCTCTGCTGTTCTATGATAGCGTTTTATCTCACAGTGCTGGTAATCAATAGAAAAGTAGGAGTCTTTTTGAAAAACCTTCAGTGTCCTCTGTTTTTCAGGCGAAACACGGCTTGCCGTCAGAACGGCTATGCAGCCATTGTCAAATTCAAGCCACGCCTTCGCAAAATCAATCTTGTCGGTAACAACTTTTGCACCCACTGCTTTTATTTCTTTAACCGGGGAAGAAACAAGACTTAGTATGATATCTGCGTCATGAATCATGAGATCAACAGTGACGTCGACATCAGTTCCTCTCCCGAGAAAGGGCGAAAGCCTTTCTGATTCTATGAATCTGGGCTCCTTTATGATATCAAAGGCATTATGGACAGCCGGATTGTACCTCTCAAGATGACCCACCTGAAGAATGCACCCCCCTTTTTCTGACTCAAGAATAAGCTCATCAGCCTCTCTGACAATTCCTGTTATTGGTTTCTCTACAAGAATATCCTTGCCTGCTCTGAGACATTCAAGGGCAATGAAATAGTGCGATAGTGTAGGTGTCACAATACTCAGGGCATCAACCTGAGGAAGAATTTCTCTGAAGTCAGAATATGCAGTACATCCATACTTTTCTGCAAAAGCGTCAGCCCTCTCTCTGTCTGCGTCAACAACAGCTACAAGTTCTGCATCTTTTATCTCAGAATAAATCCTTGCATGATGCTGACCAAGATAACCAACACCAATAACGCCTACTTTTAAAGACAAGCATCCTCCTCTTACCCCTCTCCCTAACCCTCTCCCTCAAGGGGAGAGGGAACTATGTAATTATACCCCTCCCTTGGATGGAGAGGGGTATGGGGAGGGTGATTTATGTAATTCCTTCACTATAGGGAATTGCTGACCCTCTTTACCTCTTCAAGTTTTTTCAACGCCTTGCCTGAATCGATTCCATCTGCAGCCATATCAAAGGCTGTTCTGAAATCCCCTGCCTTTCCGGATACAACGATAGCAGCAGCTGAATTCATCAAAACAATATCCCTCCTCGGTCCTCTCTCTCCTCGAAGGACTGCGAGGGTTATCAATGCATTTTCTTCCTTGTTGCCGCCAAGTATGGAATCGATCTCCATTCTCCTGATACCAAAGTCTTCCGGCGCAATGAAAAAGTTTTCTGTCTTACCATCACTAAATCTCGATACCTTTGTTTCATCAGAAATGCTTATCTCATCAAGCCCGTCCCTGCCATGGATTACCATTGCATCAACAGCACCGAGGTTTCCAAGAACCATGGCAAGTGTTTCTGTCAGATGATCAGCAAAAACCCCGAGTAACTGCCTTTTTGCCCCTGCAGGATTCGTCAGTGGGCCGAGGATATTGAAAATAGTTCTTATACCCATTTCCCTTCTTGGCCCTATAGCGTATTTCATCGCAGGATGGAATAACGGTGCAAAAAGAAATCCAAAACCTGTCTCGAAAAGACATTCTTCAACTTTCTCGGGAGGAAGATCGATGATAATACCAAGGGCCTCAAGGACATCAGCACTGCCGGACTGGCTTGAGACAGAACGATTCCCATGTTTTGCAACAGGAACACCACAGGCAGAGACAACGATTGATGTCGTTGTGGAAATATTAAAGGTGTGTGACATATCACCGCCAGTCCCGCACGTATCGAGAACCCCTTCTGGCGCCTTGATGGTTATTGCCTTCTCCCTCATAATCCTTGCGGCACCCGTTATCTCCTCAACCGTCTCTCCTTTCACCCTTAAAGCTGTAAGGAATGCCCCAATCTGGGCATCAGTTGCCCTTCCCTCCATAATCTCATTCATGCACTCAGCCATCTCCGATTCAGAGAGGCTTACCTTATTGACAAGCATGTTTATTGCTGCTTTCAGCACAAGTTGCTCCACCCTCCCCTTCATCCCCTCCCATCAAGGGAGGGGTATAATTATAGTTCCCTCTCCCCTTGCGGGAGAGGGTTAGGGTGAGGGGTATGTAAACTTAATTTTGTTTTAACTTCAGAAAATTTCTCAACAGGTCTTTTCCAACCCTTGTAAGAATCGATTCGGGATGAAACTGAACACCTTCGATAACTGCCTCTTTATGCCTTACGCCCATGATCTCACCTGTGTCTGTCCATGCCGTAATGTCAAGACAATCAGGGAGGGTTTCCCTCTTTATCACCAGAGAGTGATATCTCGTTGCTTCGAACGGATTGGGGAGGCCTTCAAAGATTGTTTTTCCATCATGTAAAATCATCGATGTTTTCCCGTGCATAAGACGAGGTGCCCTTATGATTTCACCTCCAAAGGCAGCGCCTATAGATTGATGTCCAAGGCATACTCCCAGGATCGGAATCTTTCCGGCGAAATATCGTATCAGTTCAACCGATATCCCGGCTTCTTTTGGAGTACAGGGCCCCGGTGAGATAACAATCTTTTCAGGGTTCATCCCTTCTATCTCTTTGATCGTGATCTTATCATTCCTGAAGACCTTTATATCTTCACCAAGCTCCCCCAGGTACTGGACAAGGTTGTAGGTAAAAGAATCGTAATTATCAATCATTAATAACATTTAATCGCTTTATATCCTTTCTTTCACATTAATAAGTCTCTGAATAATTCATTCCTAACTGTTTCAGTCATTCCTGCGAAAGCATGAATCCAGATAGCTCTTAAGTGTATTCATTTGATTCTGGATTCCCGCCTACGCGGGAATGACAGTTCTACATTCTCCTTATAAAGTATGTTTTATAAAGTCTCTTCAAGTTTTAACTTCTCACTTTTCGAACTTTTTCTGCAACTTTTAACCTTAACTTATTTCCTTTTCCGCCATATCAACAGCCCTCATCATTCCCATTGCCTTATTCAAGGTTTCAGTATACTCCCTTCAGCGGAATCGAGTCAGCTACAATTCCTGCCCCTGCCTGAACATAAACTTTATTATCTTTAATGACAAGAGTTCTTATCGTAATACAGGTGTCCATGTTCCCTGAATAGCTGAAGTAGCCAACAGCACCTGCATAAGGGCCTCTCCTCGTTGGTTCAAGGTCTTCTATAATCTCCATCGCCCTCACTTTTGGAGCCCCTGTAACAGTCCCTGCAGGGAAAGAGGCTCTTAACACGTCAAAGGCATCAAGTCCGTTTTTCAGATTACCTTCTACATTCGAGACAAGATGCATAACATGGCTGTATCTTTCAACAGTCATAAGTTCTGTGACCTTCACAGAACCTAGTCTCTGCAACCCTCCCGACATCATTCCTTCCGAGGTCAACGAGCATGATATGCTCGGCTTTTTCTTTCGGATCATCTCTGAGTTCTGCTTCAAGTAACGCATCCTCTTCTTCTGTCTCCCCTCTTTTCCGGGTTCCTGCAATAGGTCTCAGAATGATCTTTCGACCCTCAAGCCTTACCAGTATCTCAGGGGATGAGCCTACAATTTTTGCATCGCCTGTATCGATATAGTACATGTAGGGAGAAGGGTTTATAACACGCAATGCCCTGTATATATGGAAGGGATCAACATGAGACTCACGTTCAAACCTCTGGGAAAGGACAACCTGAACAACATCGCCGGACATTATGTATTCCTTTCCCTTGAGCACTGCTTTCTCAAATGCATCCCGTGTAACAAAAGACGATGAATACCCTGAAGAGAATTCAGCATTTGAAGCAGAGTACTGAACTCCGGGATCTCCCTGTTTATTGCCCTTTACTCTTTGCTCTTTGCTCTTTGCTCTTTGCTTTACCCCTGACCGTTTAAGCCGTTCCACCACTCTCTCTATTTTTTCTACAG
The DNA here is from genome assembly GCA_963796125.1 of Nitrospirota bacterium. GTDB lineage: Bacteria > Nitrospirota > Thermodesulfovibrionia > Thermodesulfovibrionales > SM23-35 > DASPRG01. The sequence continues at coordinate 106,392 of CAWCKM010000047.1, read as the reverse complement.
CCTCTGAGTATGCCTCAGTACTATCTTTGCCATCGAGATAGGCATTGGATACAATTTTTATATTTTGTCTGAGACCGTCAAAAATTAGCATTGTATCTGCAACCATGAAAAACATATCAGGAAGGTCGAGGCCGGGTTTTTTCTGATCAGGAACCTTCTCGAAAAATCTGACCATGTCATACCCTATATAACCAACAAGACCGCCGCAGAACCTTGGTAAACCCTTAACATCAACAGGATTATAAGCTTTAATCTCATTCTTAATAATATCAAGAGGATCATCTACGTCAAAGACCTGTTTCTTCCTTTTTTCATCCTTTATTTCTACTCTCCTGCCCCAGCTTCTTAATGACCTTTGATGGTCTTGAACCAAGGAAGGAATACCGTGCCCATTTTTCACCCCCTACAACGCTTTCGAGCAAAAATGACGGGGTCCCCCCAAGTTTCAGGGCTGCTGACACAGGTGTATCTGTATCAGCAAGAATCTCCCTGTAAACAGGAATTAAGATTTCCCTTTGATGAAAGGGATCTTAAAGCTCTTCTAAATCAGGGTAGACCATATTGACAAAGCCCGTGTTTTTTCATTAATATTCAACATCATTCATTATAGCCTATAAATTAAAGACAAGTTAAGAGTAGAGAGTTATAGTTAACAGTTACTATCTATACATAGTAATCCTGCATGACGAGTTGAATGATAACTCTCCGCTTGCCCCTCTTACTTAAGAGAGGGCTTATTGCCTCGCCCTTGAATGATAGAAGGTGAGGCGAGAGTGATGGCTTATGATATACCACGCACCATTGGATGTTGTACTTAGAGATTTTTAACTTTTCACTTTTAACTTAATAACTTTTTTATGCGGGTGTAGCTCAGTTGGTAGAGCACAACCTTGCCAAGGTTGGGGTCGCGGGTTCGAATCCCGTCGCCCGCTCCATATTAAAAATTGCTAAGCAATTTTTGAAGTGAATGAAGTTAAGAGTTGAAAGTTAAAGGCAATTATAATTGGATTAAATACTCTTAACTCTTAACTCACTAACTCTTAACTTATAACTGTCGTTAACGGCGGCGTACCCAAGTGGCTAAGGGAGAGGTCTGCAAAACCTTTATGCAGCGGTTCAAATCCGCTCGCCGCCTCCAAACACTTGATGGATTCATCGCACTAAGATCTTGCATCTTTTTTAACTTCTCCGTCATAAGTAGGCCTCTTTCTGCTTGGTTCCTCAGGGATTTGTCGTGGAATAAACCCCCTTTGGAAAAGGGGGTGAGGGGGGATTTAAAAGGAACAATGCTACGTTACAACAAAAGATATTCGAGAATATACAGGGCGTTCTAAAAAACATGGAGGTCTTTGTGATTCTGAAATCTTCCCAGGCCCTTCCTTCCAGAGGGGTGGAGAGTATTCATAGAAAAGCCTGAAGAACCTTTTGTTTTTCCGGATAGGAAAGAGAAAAAAGGGGCAAGAATTTATTGGGATATCAAAGTACACTTATTTACGGGCAGATTGAAGAAATGTGAGATATGTCCCTTGCCCTCCCATAAGTGATCATGCTGATATGAAAGGTCAGGAATGTTGGTTTCAAAGGCAAGTTTATCCACATCAGAAAGTGCATTCGTCTTTTTTGGTTTTGCTTTCTTCGATGCAAGAATTTCTTCTTTCATTGAATGAACCAACTTAATTATTTTTCCTTGTACCTCTGAAGGCAAATCCTCTATTTCTTTAATGATTCGGTCTTTTAAGGTTGATGACATATTAACCTCCCAAATATTGTTTAAGTATAGCAAAAATCTTATTTTTCTATGTAAAGTTTCACTTAACGGAGGTTTCATTTCTGAGCCAGCTAACAACTCTCTGGGATACTCCCATGTCGGCAAGAAATCGCATTTAGACTAAACTGGATAGACTTCTTCCTGTGCTAACCACGCTGCATATTCGAGTGCCTGCTTGATGTCTTCTTGTTCGAGGTCAGGATAATCTGAAAGCACTTCTTCAATTGTCGCGCCATGCGCTATTTGACCAACAATTGATGTGTCCCTTACCCGGTCCTTGTCGCCTGATTTATCTGACAGTCATGATAGTCGTTAAATTTCTTTAGTATGTTTAACACAAGTTCAACTGTTCTATACCAATGACGATGCTTTGGTAAAGCTGTAAATATTTCTGAAAGTCGATAAATCAATACTCTCCTTAACAGATAACCCTTTCCAAAGATACAAAAGACGCCGACATTAGGTTCATTAAAAGACCAAAAAAGAGGGCAGTGAAACATTTGCAGATCGGCATCTCTAATATCTCTTTATAAATTTTCTCAGCGGTTATCATAGGTTATTTAACCTCCCATTTAAAACGTTTAAGTTCGCGATAGAAATTCTCAACGGAATAAAAGTCCCTTTTATCAATCCATTCCTTAATAACTGTCAATTACCACATATACGCCCCTCATTTACTAAGGAGTTCATAAGTAAGACCACATTCTCGTCATTCCACGGCTTGACCGGGGAATCCAGAAAGACACTGGATGCCCGATTAAACCGCCTCTCGCCTGGCATGACATACAAAGATGTTGATGTGCCGTTACTAATGACCGCATTAGTATATTCACGTCCCTTAGAACAGCTTCTGCACTGTGATTGCAGTCACGGGGCTTACAGGTCAATGTCAATCTATACTGAAACGAAGATGGACACTTTTGGGATGCCAATTTTTTTTAATTCTTCCAGACAAAATACCCACCCTGCTTCTCTGATCATTACTTGTCTGGAAGATTATGTAATGTGACTGTGGACGGGTAGAATCATATGTCACGCTGGCCAATCAAATCCTATCTGATTGCACTTTTCTGGATACCATTGGCTATTACTTTGGCTTCGATTGGCAATAGAGACAATTATTGTACTCGTGTCATAGATGGTGATACTATTGTCGTTACAATAGGAGGCCAGGAAGAAAAAGTCCGCCTCATAGGGGTAGATACGCCTGAGACTGTTCATCCTCGAAAGCCGGTAGAATATTTTGGCAAGGAAGCGTCTGAGTTTACACGTAGGATGGTAGAAGGTAAGGGAATAAGGCTTGAATACGACTGGCAGACACGAGACAAATATGGAAGACTATTAGCTTATGTTTATATCGAAGACGGAACTTTTCTGAATGCCGAGATAATAAAGCAGGGCTATGGCTTTGCCTATACCAGATACCCCTTTAAACATCTTGATGATTTCAGGCAATACGAGAGGGAGGCAAGGGAGCATAATAGGGGATTATGGGGTAGATAATGGCAGAGAAACCTGACAGAATTAATTAGGCAAATAAGTGACTATCAGCGTCTCTCCTCTTAGACATGTGGTAAAACCGAAAAGAATGGTTCCTTTTTGATATTGTCAAAGACTGCCATTTTGACTAATATAATTTTATGAAACTACGTTTTCTGTTCCTCTTAATCTTCATTCTTCATTGCTCGACTATTTATTGTGAAGATATTGACGGCAAAGCATTTCTCAAGACAGGGCAGAGAAGAACTAGAAGGCAAAAAATACGAAGATGCCATAAAAAGCCTCTCTATTGCAGAGAAAGAATTCCCCTTGTTAGGTGATTATGCCTTGTTATGGCTTTCTGACGCATATCACGAAACTGGAAATCATGGAGAGGCTCTGAAGACTATCCGTTCTCTCCTGAAAAAATTTCCTGATTCACCCCTTAGAAAAGAAAGCACGTTCAAGAGAACTCACGGAAGCACAAGAGGTGCCTGAAGAAAATATGCAACAACTGTTTGAATCCTTTATTAAGGATTATCCAAAAGACATGGAAATAAAATACTCCTATGCCCGCTGGCTTCAAAAGAATAATGCGGATGCTGCAAAGTCAATTTTCAAGGACATATGTATCAGTGCCTGCCCTCTTTCTGAAATGGCCTGCAGTGAACTGAGTCCCGCAGATATGCAGACAAGAGACCTGATAGAAAAGGCATCGAACTTTATGAAACTCATGGACTACAAAGAGGCAGAGTCTGTTCTCAGGACAGCGCTTGAAAAAGATGATGGGAGTTTGAAGAACGAGATCCTGAAAAACCTCGGACTCTCCCTTTTTAAACAGAAAAGATATTCCGAGGCAGCAGAGGTATATGAGAAAGCAGAAGAAAAATTCTGGAAGGTATATTCACTCTACCGGGCCGGGGGAAAAGAGACATTTACTTCTTCTCTTGAGGAACTTTTGAAGAGTGGAGATGGAAGGGCTGGCTCCATTCTTATCGCTGTTGCTTCTGACAAAAGAAGAGAGGGTGAGATTGAAGAAGCTTTGAAGATTTACCAGAATGTTTTAGAACAGTATCCTTCAGAATCAGAAAATGCCCTGTGGGGAATCGGATGGACTTACTTCATGAGCGGAGCATATGAGAAAGCTGCAGATGTCTTCGCAAGACTATACGAGAACAGTAGTGATACTAAGTATCTCTATTGGAAGGCACGGAGCCTCGAAGCCTCAGGGAAAGATGTCAAGGATTCATATCATACACTCAGGAAAAAGAATGGAGACTTTTACAGTGCCATGTCCTTTCTGAGGATGAAAGAACCTATCGAACAATTAGGTACTAAAGAAACAATGGAATCCCACGGTGACACAGGAAACCATGAAAATAATCCGCCTCCACCCCCTTTCAATTCCCCCTTACCCTCTACTGGATGATCACGCCCTTAGTAAGGGGGAACTTAAAGGGGGCTATACGGGAGTTAAAAAATTTGAGCGGGCAGAAGCTCTTTTTGAAATCGGGCTTTCAGAAGATGCCCTTTCAGAACTCATCTTTATTTCAAAAACCACAACTTCGATAGAAGACATTCTGTATATCGGCTCAAAATTACAGGACATTGGAGAATACAGATATCTGGTCATTCTTGCGAATAGACTTCCTGCCATAGAAACCGTGCATCATCTCCGCTATCCTCACGCATACTGGAATATTGTTGAACCGGTGTCTCAACAATACAGTATTGATCCTTTCCTTGTGCTGTCTGTCATGAGAGAAGAAAGTACGTTCGATCCGAATGCCAGGTCCACAGCAGGGGCGCTTGGCCTCATGCAGCTTATGCCCCAGACCGCTTTCCGTCTTAACCGTGACCTGCACCTAAGAATAACAAATGTTTCTCAGGTATGCAATGTCAGGAACAACATTCATGTCGGCACATTTTATCTGAGTACCCTCATCAGGGAATTCGGCTCTTATGCCTATGCCCTTGCTGCTTACAATGCAGGCGAGGAGAAGGTAAGGAAGTGGATTCAAAAAGGAAATTATAAATCCGTCGATGAATTCATTGAAGATATTCCTTACAATGAGACAAGAAATTATGTAAAAAAAGTCATGACTACCTTCTTCGAATATAAAAGGCCCTCGGGCAACAATGAGGCCATAAAAAAACCTGAGGAAATGGGTAGACTTTAGAATAAATCTTTGTTATCTTAGATACGATGTTAAAGAAGACCCTCTTTGACGACAACCAACGTAAAGACCAATCTACAGGGTTAAGAAAGGAGGTTACATCGTTGGAAAGACTAAAGAGCCTCGAAGACAAGATCAGTACAGCTATTGAGAGGGTCAAAACCCTTAAAGACGAAAAACTCATTACGCAAAGAAAGCTCAAAGAGCTTGAAGGGATCCTCAACGATAAGAATGAGGAGATCGAACAACTCAGGTATGAAAAAAATACCATAAAAAACCAGATTGAAAGTCTCCTCGACGAACTCGAAACACTCGTATCTGAGAAGGAATAGGTATGGGTAGTGTCGAGGTCATCATTCTTGGCCAGAAATATACAATAAAAGGCGACGCTCCTGAAGAATATATCAGAAATCTCGCCTCATATGTTGATATAAAACTCAAGGAAGTCAACAGTTCTATCCCAAATGTGATGCCAGTAAAGGCATTAATACTCACTTCTCTGAATCTTGCTGACGAAATCTTCAGGATGAAAAATGAACAGGAGAAATTGACAAAAGTAATCGAAGACAAGACAGAAGTCCTTACATCATTATTTGATTGAGTCTGTTTCTTCTTAAAAGAGTTTCCTACTTTCTTCAGTATCTACTTATAGCTCCCTAAGTTACCGACCGATTCAATGCAGAAGAGGACATAAGTCTTCCTTTTTTGACTGTAAATATTAGAAGATTGAAAGCAATTCAGTATGCTAATGAGTTAAGCGGTATCGCTCTATGGATAACAGGTCTCCCGGGAAGCGGAAAAAGTACCATTGCTGATGCCCTCAAAAAGGTCCGCCCTGAGTTTATTATTCTCAGGATGGACGAGATTAGAAAAGTCGTCACACCTGATCCGACCTATTCTGATTCAGAGAGGGAAATCGTTTACAGGGCCCTCGTCTTTCTTGCAAAGAAACTAACAGAACTCGGGCACCATGTAATCATTGATGCAACAGGGAATCTCAGGAGATGGCGTGATCTCGCCAGAGGGATAATTCCGAAATACATTGAGGTATATCTCAGATGTCCTCTCAAGCTATGCATGGAAAGAGAGACGCAAAGGCTGGAGAGGCACGAGGCACCAGCGGATATTTACAAAAAGGGAGCTGCGGGATCTCCGGTGCCGGGGTTGGTTATTCCCTATGAGGAGCCATTGAACCCTGAGGTCATTATTGATACAGACAAAACTTCTCTTGAAGATTCAATAGAAAGGATAGATCTCGAGATAGCGAAATTTATATCTTGAAGCCTTTCGAAATACCCTTGAGATCAAACATTACTGCGAAGGTAAAGTCATGGGGTCTCTTAATAAATTCTACATTCACACCCCAGCACTGGCTCGAATATCTCAGATCTATAGAAATGTCCCGGATTTCTTTCATATCGTCGTCGTACCATATCACTCCTCTTACATACCAGGGTTTAGACGGGTAAAGGTCAAATCCTGCCCTGTAATAGACTACATCCTCCAGCCTGTTATATCTCTGCCCAACAAACAGTGTTCCTCTAGGGATATTGAAAGACAAGTCAGAATTTATGCTGTCAAGCTTCCCTTCATGTACATCATAAGCTGTATCAAGGCGCAGAGAGACAGGCTTCTTAATCCCGACCTCGAGTCTGAACGGCAGAAACGGCCTGTCACCTAACTCTGCATCAAAGGACTGTGTAGCCCTGAAAATAGCGACTTCTCCACCTTTATAAAAGAACCGGTTAACGAGGGAGGCTCCTACTGTCGATGTCTTTTTAAAAAGTTCTGTTGAATCGAAAAGAGGAGGATCTTCTGAAGTCAGTGATGAAGGTATATCCGATTGATGGTTCTATAACATGTGTAAAGGAACTATATCTTTTCAAAAGACTTGTATGGACTCCAATGTTATATTCAATTGCCTCTCTATGTAATGAGTCCTCCTCTGTCCTGTGCAGGGCATAGGCTGTTTCCCGAAAACCAAGTGACTGGGTAAGGACAAACTCATTACCGACCTTGGATAACATCCCCGGGTAGATATCAAGCCTCTGCCCAAACATGTCTTCATCCCTCCAGAAATTGGAGACTGTTGATGTGCCGGAAAACCAGAAAGGACCGACCTTTGTAGGATAAAGGACATATCCTGCTTCCGGTAATCTCTGCAATGGAGGTCTTAGCTCCTCTTCCAGGTCTACCCAGTACTGAGTTAGAAGATAAGCACGGGAGTTCCTGAGAGGGAGAGAGATCTCTCCTGTAGACTCAAGAAATCGGAGTGTGCTTACCTCAAGGTAGGGACTGAACTCTCTGTAGAAATCTTTTTCGTTGACAAAGTTGATGCTCAGAAACCCTCCCAGTCTTTCTTGTGACCTCTGTTCATGCAATGCCCTCATTTCAAAGAAATCCTTATTAAGTTCCGTGTCCCTTATATGGTAAAGCCACCAGTTTCCTTTGATGCCTTCCGGTTCTATATATCTGTATTCCAGACCCTCCCCGATTCCCCTCTCTGAATAGACATCCAGTACCGCAGTTGCATCCCTGTTTTCTGATATGACCCAGTAAAAAGGAATGTTCAGGTGCAATCCCCTTGAAGTACTGTAATCTACAACCGGAATCAAAAAACCTGTTTCTCTGTCGGTATGGAAAGGAAGAAAGAAATAAGGGGTATAGAGCGCTGGAACATCCTTGATGTAAAAAGATACATGTTTTGCCTTTAACCTCTCATCGACCTGGAGATCTACATCTTTACCTTTGAAAGACCATGCAGGAACAGGATCATCACAGGTAGAGAATGTTGCCTCAGGGGCATAGTAATACTTCTCACCCCTCTTTTCGATCGATTTCCCGGAGATATGATAACTGTCTTTTTTGAATAAGATCACTGCATCATAAACTTTGCCTGTATCTGTTTCCATATTCAACTCCAGCTTACTTGACGTGATTACCACCTGGGCGTCATCATACCGTACGTTGCCTGACGCACTGATACCGGTTGTCTGTTCATTGTAGATCATCTCATCTGCTTCAATGACTCTCCCTCCGCTCGTAATCTTCACAGAACCTTTTGCGATATATGTGGATGTACTTTCTATGTATTCAAGGGTCTCGGAAGTTATGGTTGTTTCTCCTTGTGCAAAACAATAATTAGTAAATAGTGAATAGTGAATAGTGAATAGTAAAATAATGAAAATAATTTCATAGCGAACTCTGTTCCACTGGTTGTCTGTCATTCCCGCTTGTCGTCGCCTCGGGAATCTTTCTTCAAAGAAGGATGCCGGACAAGCCGGCATGACAAGAATACAACCAAAGATCTCAAATAATTTTTAAGAACTTGAGAGATTAATAGCATATTTCTTACTATTCACTGATAACTGTTCACTGTTCACTTCTATTCCCGCAGCCTCGTGAGCACACCTCTGTAACCGATACACTCCTTTGCCTCTCCTATGGTGTAAAACGAACCCGTTACCACAATAAGTGACGAGTGAGAGTATGGTGATTTAACTGCTCGACAAGATATTTTGAGCCAATTCAAGAGCATCTTTTACGGTTGGCGCAGTGCGTACATCAGGGAACCCTAAAGATGCAGCTACACTGGCGAGTCTGTCGGGAGGAGCAGCCCTCTCGTAATGAGGGGAAGTCAGTATGATTTCTGAAGCCAGGGGAAGAAGAGGCTTCATAATACCCTCTATATCTTTGTCACCCATAATTCCGAGGACAAGAATAATCCCTTTATATTGTTTAAGGAATGTATTTTCCAGTGCGCGGGAGAGAGCAACTGCTGCAGCAGGGTTATGCGCTCCATCGATAAGAAGAGGCGGGTCGTCTTTTATCATCTCAAGTCTTCCCGGCCACTTCACCGTTGCGAGACCATCTTTGATTGGAAGTGATGTAATGAGTCGTAGAGCTCGGCTTAGCCTGCGTTCAAAAAACAATTCAACTGCCTTTATTGCAACAGAGGCGTTCTGCATTTGATGTTCACCGGTAAGAGGAAGGTATAAATCATGGAGCATAAGAGAATTATTACTGTAGTAATCAAAGTATATTCCCGAAACATCCTCTCTTTTGAGAGCTGCTGAAAAATCCCTGCCGTACAGACAGGAAACGGTGCCTGTTCTCCTTCACTCTTTCTTCAATACCCTCTAAAACCTCTGGAATTTGAGGAGAGATGACCACAGGAATATCTTTTTTGATAATGCCTGCTTTCTCGTAAGCTATTTCTTTGAGAGTATTTCCAAGAAATTCTCTGTGGTCATAGCTTATGCTTGTAATAACGGAAACCTCAGGGATGATGATATTTGTAGCATCGAGTCTTCCTCCCATCCCTACCTCTATTACCGCAATATCTATTTGTTCCCTCTTGAAATAAAGCAGTCCCATTGCAGTTACAACCTCGAAGAAGGTAGGTAAAAAGCCTGGGTCAGAAGCCTGGATCTGCAAGATCTTTGTTCTTAACTCCTCGGCAATATGTATTACCTCGAATTCCGGTATTTCTTCATCATTGATCCTGATCCTCTCGGTAAAACTTACTAGGTGAGGTGATGTGAAAAGACCGACCTTGAGACCAAGCGTCCTGAGTACAGACGCAATGATAGCTGATGTTGAACCCTTCCCGTTGGTGCCTGCAACATGGAGGGAAGGAAATGATTTCTGAGGATCACCAAGAGATGACATCAGACTGGTGATATTATCGAGACCGAATTTGATACCCTGTTTCTGAAGACTATAGAGGTAATGAATTGTCTCGCCGTAGCTCATTGGAGAAGTTCAAAGAGCTTCGCAAGCGTATCCTTCAGGTTCTTTCTTTCTACAATAATATCGATCATACCGTGTTCGAGGAGGAACTCAGCCCTCTGAAAGTCCTCAGGGAGTGGTTGTTTGATCGTCTGTTCGATAACTCTCGGTCCGGCAAACCCTATAAGACTTTTCGGTTCAGCAAGAATGATATCCCCGAGCATAACAAAGCTTGCGGTAACTCCTCCGAACGTGGGATCTGCTATTACAGAAACAAAGAGGATCCCGTTTCCCCTCAACCTTCCTATGGAAGCAGAGACCTTTGCCATCTGCATAAGTGAGAATATCCCCTCCTGCATTCTTGCGCCGCCAGATGATGATACAGTCACAAGGGGTTGCTTTTTTTCCAGAGCACGTTCTGCGGCCCTCGAGACTTTCTCTCCGACCACAGAGCCCATACTTCCACCCATAAAGGAAAAATCCATAACAACGAGGCTGACAGGGTTACCTTTGATGAAGGCCTCTCCGGAAATCACTGCTTCATTAAGCCCGCTCTTTTTCTGGTTTTCTTTCATCCTATCTTTATACGACATAGTGTCTTTGAAATTGAGAGGGTCACTTGATAACAGATTATTATCGAATTCCGTGAAACTTCCTTCATCAACGAGGAGTTTCAACCGTTCCCGTGCGCTTATTCTGAAGTGGTAATTGCATTTTGGACAGACCTGGAGATTCCTGTCTATCTCTTTCTTATATATGATCTCCTTGCAGCTCTCGCACTTGACCCATAACCCTTCGGGTATTTTTACCTTCTTGTCGGCCCTCAGATCTTTTGTCTTCTTAAACCACGCCATATTAAAAGTAAACAGCAGATAGTAGACAGTAAACAGTAAAAAATAAGCTTTCCGAATGCCGTATTCTGAATACTGTTTTCTGTATTCTGAATTTATATTTCATAGGTTTTGCCGTCTTCCACAACCTTCACATTTTTCATGCGAAGAGCCTCTATTTCCCTGTGAATCTGTTTAAAGTACAGAGGTTTTTGGTGGGTTATAAGAACTCTACCAGGAAAACTGTCCATCTTCTGTAGCTCCTTTACGATAAGCCTCGGCGTTAAATGGCCGCTCTTGATGGCAAACTCTTCCATCCTGTTTGGAAAGGACACTTCCATTATCACGCAATCTATCCTGTCTGTTGCCTTCCATATTAAATCGGTTGGGCTGGTATCTCCCGTATAGAGAAGCCGCTTTCCTTTGACATCTTCAACAATATATCCCACAGCAGGCACGGAATGATTAACTCTGTATGCTGTAACTTTATGCGCACAAATATGGAATGACCGGCCAGGCACTATCTTCTTGAGTTTCAGTACAGGATTTTTGGCATCGGGTATCTTTGTAAAATCCGGCCATAAAATATTGTTGAAGAGATTATTCTGCAGTGCCTCAAGTACCTGAGGGATGCTCATAATAGTAACGCCATGTCCCTTGTGTCTCATGTAGAGATTTTCTGCAAAGAAGGGGATTCCCTTGACATGATCGAGATGTGCATGGGTTAAGAGAATACAGCGTATGTTCCTCTGCTCAACTTCTCTTATAGCCAAGCCTATGGTGCCTGCATCAAGGAGCAGACATTTGTCTACCAAAAAGGCCGGCAGGTTATATCGACCGAATTCTGCCCCGGAACTTCCTAACACTCTCAGCTTCATATAATGACTGTAAACCTTCTATATCCTTATGAACGCTTCGACCACATTTTTGTCAAATTGCGTCCCCATATTATATTTGAGCTCTTCGAAAGCCCTCTCCATTTCTATAGCTTTCCGGTAAGGCCTGTCCGTTGTCATCGCATCAAAACTGTCCGCAACAGCGATTATCCTGGCTATCAACGGGATTTCTTCGCCGCAGAGTTTATCAGGATATCCTGTGCCGTCAAACCTTTCATGATGCCCTTTCACTCCCAGCGCTACCTCACTGAGGTGTCTGAAATGGTTGAGGATCTCAGCACCGTATTTTGTATGCCTGACCATCTCACCAAGTTCTTCAGGGCTGAGTTTGCCTTTCTTTAGAAGGATATTGTCCTTCACTCCTATCTTACCGACATCATGGAGTATAGCTGCAAGTTCAAGGTTCTCAAGTTCTCTCTTCGAAAGTCTCATTGCCTTTCCTATCATAATGCTGTAGTCCATTACCCTTTTCGTATGGCCGCCTGTATAAGGATCCCGTATCTCTATCGCCTCTGCAAGAGCCATAGCTGTGTAGTAGAATGCCTGTTTGAGTTCCTGATAGAGGGTTGCATTTTCTATTGCAATGGCAACCTGATTTGCCAGGGCTATCAGGGCATCCTTATCCTCCTCATCAAAGAAACCCTGCCTCTTGTTGATTACCTGGAGGGCCCCTATAATCTTATCCTTTTTCTTCAGAGGTACACATACCATGTTCCTGGTAATAAAGGTGCTCTTCTGATCGACCGATTTTGAAAACCTGTGATCTGACTGCACATCATGGATAACCAAAGGCTCTCCTTTCTCTGTCACCCATCCGGCAATCCCCTCTCCTTTTTTGAGCCTGATTTCTTTTAATTCTTCTCCTCTTTCTCCAAGAGCGACCTCAAAGAAGAGCTCCTCTGTGTCCTGGTCAATAAGGAGGAGACTGCCGGCTTCTGCATTCAGAAGCCGTGTAGCTGCAACAATCGCACGCTCCTTGATCTCCATCGTGTCAAGGGTCGAATTAATAAGAGAGGAGAGTTCTACCAACGTGTTAAGCCGTTGGAGCTTCTTCTTCAGGATGCCATTCACGATATCGCCTCTCTGAGACTGACAAGATATCTCCTGAGATCATCATACGGTTCATGAAGCCTTTTGACTATGGCGCTGCCTATGATCACACCATCAGATACCTTAGCAACTGATGATGCCTCTTCAGGTGTGGAAACACCGAAGCCAACTGCGACAGGCTTGTCAGTATATTTTCTGATTTCTGATATCAATAGTTCGAGAGAACCATCAAGTAAAAGCTTGCTTCCCGTTATTCCGGTCATCGGGACATAGTATATAAAACCCTTTGATGCCTTTGCCACTTTCTCAATCCTGTCAGTAGTCGATGTCGGTGCAAGGAGGAAAATGGTATCGAGAGATACTTTTCTCGAAGACCGGATTAAATTCCCTGCCTCATCAGGAGGAAGATCAGGGATAATAACACCATCAACGCCTGCATCTTTTGCATCCTTAACAAACATCTCCTCACCATATTTGAAAACAGGGTTGTAATAAGTCATGAGAATAAGAGGAATCTGTGTGCTTTGTCTAAGATCTTTTACAAAGGCTATCACTTTTTTTAATGTGACACCTCCCAGCAATGCCCTTTCTGATGCCCTCTGAATTACCGGACCGTCTGCAAGTGGATCAGTAAAAGGAACACCCAATTCAACGATATCAGCCCCGCTCTCTTCAAAAAGAAGAACAATATCCTTTGTTCTCTCCAGGGAAGGATCCCCCGCCATGATATATGGGATAAACGCTTTTCCCCCTTTTATCTTTAATTTTTTGAAAGTCTCTCCGATTCTTGTAATCACAGTTCAATGCCCTTTATGTTTGCAACATGCTGAACATCTTTATCACCCCGCCCTGAGAGATTCACCATGATAATCTCCTCTTTGGAAAGCCTGGGTGCACGTTTCACGACTTCTGCAATGGCATGCGCAGACTCAAGGGCCGGTGTAATACCCTCTATCCTTGATAAAAGCTCAAAAGCTGCCAAAGCCTCATCATCAGTTGCATAGGTATACTGAATAATCCCCTTGTCCCTTAAATAGGGATGCTCAGGGCCGATCGATGCATAATCAAGACCAGCAGAAACAGAATGGGTTCCGAGGACATTTCCGTCATCGTCCTGCAGGAGATAACTTTTGCATCCCTGGAGTACCCCGAGAGAGCCGCCTGCAAACCGTGCTGCATGTCTTCCCGTTTCTATCCCCTCCCCTCCTGCCTCAACGCCAATCATTCTTATTTCATCTTTCAGAAAGGCATAAAAAAGTCCGATAGCATTACTCCCGCCGCCAACACAAGCAACGAGATAATCAGGAAGTCTCCCCTCGGCATCGAGTATCTGCTTCTTCGCTTCTTTCCCAATAACGGATTGAAAGTCTCTGACCATAACAGGGAAGGGATGAGGTCCAAACACTGTACCTAAAACATAATGGGTAGTACGGACATTCGTTGTCCAATCCCGTAACGCCTCATTAATTGCATCCTTTAATGTTTGTGACCCAACAGGCACCTCTGTGACTTTCGCTCCAAGGAGTCTCATCCTGAATACATTCAGTGCCTGCCTTTTGACATCCTCAGTGCCCATATAAATTTCGCACTCAAGACCAACGAGGGCTGCACCTGTTGCAGTTGCCACTCCATGTTGGCCTGCACCTGTCTCAGCGATCACCCTTGTCTTCCCCATTTTTTTTGCAAGCAATGCCTGGCCGAGGGCATTGTTTATCTTATGCGCACCCGTATGTGCAAGGTCCTCGCGCTTCAGGTAAATTTTTGCACCGCCAAGGTATTCTGTTAAGCGCCGGGCAAAGTAAAGAGGGGTAGGTCTCCCTATGAATGTTTTCTGGAGGTGGCTTAGTTCTTTTTGAAATTCTTTATCTTTTTTTGATTGAAAGAATGCTTCCTCAAGTTCCCTGAGGGCAGGCATGAGGGTCTCGGGTACAAACCGTCCGCCATAAATACCGAAATAGCCCTTTCTGTCAGGTACTCTTTTGATAAAATCCTCCCGTCTCTGGGAAATTATTATAGCTAATACTTTCACTTTAAGAAAGCGCCTTATAAGAACCAGTTAATCTGCTTCGGATGGGAGAAGGGTAGGCGATCATTAGTCTCATTTCAGGTGTTAATATATATGCGACAACTGCTATTTTTTAACTTTTGCTGCCCAGCATTTCCTTATCTATATATTCAGAGATCCATGACTGATCTCTTTTTTCTCTTCTGAAAGTAAGCAGCTTTTCTGCACAAATTGAAGCCTTTTTGTAACCAGCCCTCCTGGCATCTTCAATAAGTCCCCAGTCCCCTGACTCAACAAAACCCTCAAATGCCTTGGTGATCTCAGGAAAAAGAGGCTTCCTGTAGCCCCCAAGAAACACGAGGTAGAAACCGAGAGACCCTTCCTTTTTATTTTCGATAATGTATCTGATCATACCCTTCTCAGAGGTATCGGAAAGGAGGTCTTTAACTCCACGGGCAAAGACCTCAATCTTTGTGCCTGCAAAATCAATAAGCAGATCTTTCCACTCACCGCCCAATTTTCCCTCCTCGTATGCCTCACCGATCTCATGGTAGATGTATGTCTCGACTTCAGAAAATGCAACGTGGAACATCTGTTTGTACATATCCTCTGATGGTTCATCTCCACGTGTTATGCCATACCTTGAAAATGCAAATGCAAGAGAGACTTTTGATGCTTTCATCTCCAACTCCTCAAATTTTTCCCAGAGGAGATGCCTTGTCGTATCTACCCTTGCAAAGATTGACCCATCCTGTAATGTGGCAGGATAAACTGCAAGGTCCCTCACATACTCATGCCCTGCAATATAAACATCATGGTCCTCGATGGTTTGTTTTGAGAGAAGGTCAGCAAGGAAAAAAGAGGGTTTCATATGAATGCCGTAGCCTGCGCCATACAGGAGGTTTTCTTTTTCCAGAACTGCATTTACTCTTTCGATTTCAAAAGGGCCATAGACTTCTTCTCCTGATAATAATGCCTCCTAAGTCTTTCTCTTCGAGTTCCTTCCAAAGTGTTTCCCTTGTCTGATATCCATTCGGAAATCTCCTCCTGGTTGATCCTTTCCCAGGGTCTCATACCCTTCTCGCTGCGATAAAGTTCTCTGAGTCTCAGGAGAAAACCGCACAAAGAATAAAACCCCCAGTATTTTGCATCAGAGATATTGCAGTTCCTCTTTACGCTGGTAATGAGTGCATGAAGATTTATCGATGGTTGCATCTTCAAGATATTGTATCAGAAGAAAGGTTGAATGAGTTACTTCGTTGAAGAACCGGGAAAGGTTGGTGTATCGTAAACTGTGAAAAAAATAAAACTCCTCCTTGAGTATGATGGTACAGCCTATCACGGATGGCAGATACAGAAAGAGGGACTTACTATGCAAGGCATCATCGAAGAGAAGATATTCAACATAACGGATAGTCATTCGAGAGTTATTGGAGCAAGCAGGACAGATGCAGGGGTACATGCCCTCGGACAGGTTGCAACATTCAGGACAGAATCAAAACTTGATTCCGAAACAATCAAAAAGGCATTGAATGCTCTGCTTCCTGAGGATATCAGGGTTCTTGATGTCTCCGAGGTTGATAACTCCTTTCACCCAAGAAATGATGTCAGAAGAAAAAGCTATTTTTATATTATTTCAAATCAGAAGAAACCTTCGGCATTTGTCCACAAGTATGCATGGACAGTCAGACAGTTCCTTGACTTTAAATCAATGGGGGAAGCATCGCACATTCTTATTGGAAGGTACGATTTTTCTTCTTTCATGGGAGCCGGCAGTGACATAAAAGATCCTGTAAGAGAAATCTTCTCTTTGGATATTGAAAAATTAGAGGAAATGAATTTTATGACTGCATGTATAACAGGTGAATTCATAAGAATAAGAATAGATGCGGACGGGTTTTTAAAGCACATGGCAAGAAACATCGTAGGTACCCTTGTTGAGATTGGGAGAGGAAGAATACCACCTCAGCATATGGAAGAGATTTTAGAGTCTCGCGACAGAAGACTTGCAGGGCCAACTGCTCCAGCACATGGCCTTTTTTTGGAAAAGATCGAGTATTGAGTTTCCATATACCCAAATCCAGTGATGAACTGATTGCGAGTATCGAGCGTCTGCTTTTCGAGGAGATTGCACGAGAAGCGATCTCCAGTGCGGCGCTCGATCACTCGCAATGTTATAGCTGGATTTGGGATATAGTATAATAATCACACCAAAAATCAGGAGGTGGATTTGAAGAAAAATAAATCTATTGAACTCGCCGGCCGTGTCAAACATCTTCCACCGTACCTTTTCGCATCCATAGACAGAATGAAACAGCAGGCGAGAGAAACAGGTATTGACCTCATTGATCTGAGTATCGGTGACCCTGATATACCTACACCGCCTCATATCGTCAGGGCAATGCAAAAGGCTGTTGAGAAACCGGTTCACCACCGCTATCCCTCATATGAGGGCATGCTTCCATACCGGGAAGCTGTTGCAAAGTGGTATGAGAGAAGATTTACCGTAAAACTTGACCCACAGACAGAGGTCCTCTCATTAATCGGCTCGAAGGAAGGCATAGGACATATTCCCTTAGCCTTCATCAATCCGGGTGATATAGTACTCGTTCCATCTCCTGGATATCCAGTGTATTCAGTAGGTACGTTGTTTGCCGGTGGAGAAAGTTATGCCATGCCGCTCGAAGAAAAGAACGGCTTTCTTCCTGATCTCGACTCAATACCCAGGAGTGTATTGAGGAAAGCAAAACTTATCTTCCTGAACTACCCAAACAATCCAACCTCGGCAATGGCTCCGATAGCATTTTACAAGGAAGTGATACGGACTGCTTTAAAGTACAATCTCATTGTCTGCCATGATGCCTCATACACCGAAATATATTTCAACAAGAAACCTTTGAGCTTTATGCAGGTCCCCGGGGCAAAAGATGTGGGCATCGAATTCCATTCACTCTCAAAGACTTACAACATGACAGGCTGGAGGATAGGGTTTGCTGTCGGCAACAGAGAAGTTCTGGCAGGACTCGGAAAGATAAAGACAAACCTTGATTCAGGAGTCTTTCAGGCCATACAGGAAGCAGCTATTGTTGCTCTTGGTACAAGGGAAAACATCCTCTCAACAATACGGAGGACCTACCAGGAAAGGAGAGATACGCTTTACAATGGCTTAAAAAAAATAGGAATGCATGTGATAAAACCTCAGGCAACATTCTACCTTTGGGCCAGGATACCTTCTCAGTTTGACTCTATGGGCTTCGTGAAACATCTTCTGAACAGGACAGGCGTGCTTGCAACACCCGGTAATGGTTTCGGAGATGCAGGCGAAGGCTATGTAAGGTTTGCATTAACAGCATCTGTGAAAAGGATACAAGAGGCTGTCGAGAGAATAAAAAACATTCTTTAACGGATCTTATAACTCAAAACAAATACTGATCAAACCACTATGAACCCTTGGCTCATAAAGGAGCATGAAAACAGACCCCCCTTCAATGGGGAGAAACCAGCTATAATCCCCTCTCCCCTGGAGGGAGAGGGCAAGGGTGAGGGGGATCATCTTCATGTCTTTACTATTATGAGACTGTTAGTAACTATCAAGAAAGGAGAAATCGATGAAACTTCCAGCGTATATAACTGTTGAAGAAGTCAGAAGAGTCTGTAAAGAACTCAAAATCCGTGACTGGACAAAAATAAGGGATGCGAACGTGCTCCCAAAAGAAGCCCGTATAATTCTTGCCGAGGTTAATACAGAGGGGATGAAAATCAATCTTGAGGATTTTAGAAGAGGGCTCGAGGTAGAGTTAGAACATGGCACAAGATTCAAGGATGCAAATGTAACAAATAACCATCCCGTCTTAACCGGGAAAATCGTGCTTGCCCATCTCAAGGAATCCCTTGATTATTACAAACTCCTTGAAGTTGCTGAACTGCAAGGAGACCTGCTTAAAGCAATTGTTGCAAAGAATATGGCAAAGGTAAAAACGGTTTACAAGAAACTTGCAAAGGCGAAAATCCTTCTGAATAAAGCAGAATCAGAACAGATATAAGAACATAGCTTCCCAGCTTAGTTACCCTCGAGAGATCGATGGTAGAAATAAATAAGCTGTAACAAGCTATTAAGATTGCGAGGTTGAGTGACTTATGGCTATTGTCTA
Source organism: Nitrospirota bacterium (assembly GCA_963796125.1). GTDB lineage: Bacteria > Nitrospirota > Thermodesulfovibrionia > Thermodesulfovibrionales > SM23-35 > DASPRG01. The sequence continues at coordinate 87,305 of CAWCKM010000047.1, read as the reverse complement.
CATTGGCATAGGTTCCAATCTGGGTAACAGGCAGAAAAACTGCTCCCGTGCAATTGAGCTTCTCGAAAAGAGAGGGATCGTCGTCAAGAAAATGTCCTCCATGTATGAAACTGAACCGTGGGGCGTAACAGATCAGCCTCAATTCATAAATATGGCGCTGGAGGTGGAGACAGAACTTGAACCTTATCATCTCCTCAGGACTCTAAAGGATATAGAGAAAGAAATAGGCAGAGGAGAAACATTCAAATGGGGCCCCCGCATTATTGACCTTGATATCCTCCTCTTCAATAATCTCGTTTTACGAGATCACTCTTTACAAATACCCCACCCTTTAATGCAAGAAAGAGATTTTGTTCTGAAACCCCTGTGTGAAATTGCACCGGAAAAAATCCATCCGCTCCTGAAGGTGAGAATATGTGACCTCTTGGAGAAACTTGAAAAATCATAAAGGTAAGTATCATTTACTTCCCCCTTTGGAAAAGGGGGAGAAAGAGGATTTTAAGAACCTCGAAAGCTTTCGGGGCTACTATTTATAGTTCATCTTCCAGAGGGTTCAGAGGAATAAATGAGGAGATTTTGAGCATCTCATTCACCCTTTAAGACTGTTCACGAAGTCCCTGTTTTCAATATACCACTGAACAGTCTTTTGGATGCCATCTTCTATAGTAGTCTTTGGATACCAGTTCAATATATCCCTTGATTTTTCAATGTCTGCCCAGGTTGCAGAAACATCAGCAGGATGACGGGGTAAAAACTTCTTAACTGCTTTCTTACCGAGGGCATCCTCTATCAGGCTAATCACAGAGCATTAGTTCAACGGGTCTGTCATTGCCAAGATTAAATATTTCATACCCGAAAGGCTGGAGACATTTGAATGTCCCGTCAGCGATATCATCAATATACGAAAAATCTCTTTGCTGTCTGCCATCGCCAAAAACAGTTATAGGGATACCCGTATCGATGTTTTTTATAAAGATAAAGATACTCATGTCAGGTCTCCCTGCAGGTCCGTAGACAGTAAAGTACCTCGGGATGCTTATGTCAATGCCATAGAGATAATGGTAACTGTAACAGAGAACCTCAGCCCCTTTTTTTGTTGCAGAATACGGCGCTAAGGGGGCGTCAGTCCTGTCTGCCTCCCGGAAAGGGATTTCGTGATTACCATAGATACTGGAGGTTGATGCCAGAACGAATTTCCCAACATTATATTTCCTGCAGCATTCCAGAAGATTCAGAGTGCCTTTTATATTGGTATCGAGATAAACCCAGGGGTCTTCCACCGATGCCCTCACGCCGGCCCGCGCGGCAAGATTTATGACAGCATGGATTTCATTATTTGCAAAAACAGTCCTGACTGAGTTGAAATCTGCGATATCACCCGTGAAAAAATAAAAATCACCCTTGTTTGCTCTGTCTTCAGACTGCCTCTTCCTTAACTGGTTGAGGCGCCATTCTTTCAACCTTGGATCATAATAATCATTGAGGTTGTCCACTCCAACGACACTCAGCCCCGCATCAAGCAATCTTTCAGATACTTTCCAACCAATAAACCCTGCACACCCTGTCACAAGAATATTCTTCATGTGCCACTAAACCCTTTTCTTCAGCCATTTCCCGGGATCAATAACCACGAAGCCTCTGTTGCCGTCTGAGTAAACAACCTTCGCAATCCTCGCATTCAATATCATCCTCTTACACATCATACACGGCTCAGCATGGCACTCGTTCTCTCCGTCACTGCCCGATATGTAAATAGTTGCCCCCTGCAGTTCACCGACAGAGGAACGGATAATCGCATTTGCCTCTGCGTGTACGCTATGACAGAGTTCATACCGTTCACCATGAGGAATCTGCAGTTCTTTCCTCGTGCATTTACCCACTTCAAGGCAGTCCTTCATCCCGGAAGGCGCACCGTTGTAACCCGTGCTTACAATGATGTTCTCTTTTGTGATAACAGCGCCATATTTTCTCCTCAGGCAGGTAGCTCTTGTGGAAACTGCCTTTGCGATATTGATGAAGTATTCATCCCAACCAGGTCTCATTTTCTTCATTTGTTTTCTCAAAAGAACTTATTCCGGGAACTCTCCATGAAGCTATCGTATGTTAGAATATCACAGATAGAGAAAGTAAAAAAAGAAGAACTGAAAGAGATCCTGTCTGAGACGAGGGAAAGGTGTCGCAGATTCGTATCCTACCACCTATTTTAAGAAACAAGATTGCAGCAGGAGAGGTTATCGAAAGACCTGCCTCTGTTGTAAAGGAACTAATAGAGAATTCCATTGATGCGGGAAGTACCGATATCCGGATAGAAATTCTCTATGGCGGAAAGCGTCTCATGAAGGTTTCAGACAATGGCAACGGTATGGACAAAGAAGATGCCCTCCTCTGTGGTGAACGATATGCAACGAGCAAGCTTATCAAAGAAGAGGACCTCTTTCATATAATGACCATGGGGTTCAGGGGTGAGGCCCTCCCGTCCATTACATCAGTGGCAAAGGTGAAACTCGTGACAGCACCTAAAGGCACACACAAGGGTGTCTCTGTAGAAATACACGGCGGAGAGGTAAAGTCAGTCAAGGACTCTCCATCCGTAGGAACAACCGTTGAGGTGCGAGATCTTTTTTTCAATACCCCTGCACGAAAAAAATTTCTTAAAGGACATAATACAGAGACCTTCCATATTATCGACAGGGTAACAGAGCAGGCACTCGCTCATCATGAGATCGGTTTCAGCCTGGTATCAGATAATCACGAAATCATGCGCATTCCTGTTGCGTCTTCCCTGAGAGAGAGAGTCATGCAGATATACGGAGACGAATTCCTCGAAGGACTTATCGAGACCAGCAGGGAAACACCGGACATTATAATGAATTGTTTCATCTCAAAAGAGACTAATGTGAGAAACAGCAAAACCTATCAGTTTATCTTTATCAACAAACGCCCGATCCGGGATCCCTCATTAACGCATGCCGTATATAATGCATATGAAGGCATACTCCCTCCCAAAAAACACCCTGTCTTCTTCCTCTTTCTCATGATTAACCCCGCTATCATTGATGTAAATGTCCATCCAGCAAAGCGTGAGGTGCGATTCGAAAATAAGGAACCTGTCTACCATTTCGTGTTATCCGTTATCAGAGATGCTCTCCCCCAGCCTGTGCATCCCGCACCATATGGCTTCCCTTCCCCGGCCGTTATATCAGAAGCGCTTGATCTCGAATACGAGTCTTCCATATCCTTCATACCTCTCGGCGATGCTTTCATCGCCCTATCAGGGCGAGGGGGTCTGACACTGGTTGATCAGCATGCAGCTCATGAAAGGATACTCTACGAGAGATTCCTCAGAGGAGTAGATCTCAATTCACATCCCCTGCTGTTTCCCAAGCAGGTGCAGTTGTCACACAAGGAATATCATATGATCCTCACCAATAGCTTAATCCTGAAAGATTTCGGGATAGAGACCGATGATTTCGGACATAATACAGTTATTGTTCGTTCGCTGCCCGAGGTCATGAGAGATGCTGATATAAGGGGCATCCTTGCGGATATAGCATCATGTCTTATCGAGGGTATTGCCCCTGATAGAGAACTGAAAGAGGCACTTGCTGCCAAAATTGCATGTCATCAATCAGTCCGTGGCAAAACAATATTGAAACAGGAAGAGGTTGAACAGTTACTCTCTGACCTGCAGAAATGTCTTCACCCTGACAACTGCCCCCATGGGAGACCAACTAAAATATTCTTCTCCCTTGAAGACCTGAAAAGGATGTTTAAGCGGACATAGACCTTTTCTGCGAAGCGAAATCTCTCATTACGTGATTCCGGTTGTTGACACCTTTTTTCCAATTGTGATACTTTTAACGATGCACGAAATGACAAATAAAGCAGTTTTAATAAAAGAAGCTCAAAAGTATCTCGCAAAGGGACAGGTAGATAAGGCCATCGAAACATGGGAAAAACTGGTAAAGGAATGCCCGGATGGCAATACTTACAACGCCCTCGGTGATCTTTATCTGAAAAATGGTGACAGGAAAAATGCTGTAGAAGCATTTCATAAAGCTGCAACATTCTTCATGGATGAGGGTTTTTCCCTTAAAGCACTTGGTCTCTACAAGAAAATACTCAACATCAACCCCTCCGATGCTGATGCCCTTTTTGCCCTCGGCCAAATTAATGAAGAGAGAGGCCTTAAAATAGATGCGATAAAGTATTATCTCTCAGCGGCTGACATCCTTACAAAGGAAGGGAAAAAAGAAAAGCTTTTTGAAATATACGAAAAGATTATTGCTATTTCTCCTTCGAACATCCCTTTCAGGATCAAGGTAGCAGAGATCTACACCAAAGAAGGGCTTGTTCAGGAAGCTGCAAGAGAATATCACAGTATAGCAAAGCTTCATGAAGAGAAAGAAGAAACCGAGAAGACTTTAGAATATTATCAGAAATCACTTGAACTTCAGCCTTCAAATAAAGAGGCTATATTAGGAATTATGCATTTCTACGCAAAGACAGGAAATCTCGCCCTTGCCATCGAACTGGTAAAAAGCGCTACTTCCCTTTTCCCGCAGGACACAGATGTATCCCTCAGGTGCGCAGAGATGTATTCAGCTGCAGAGCGCTTCGATGAAGCAATAGCATGTCTTTCTCAGGTAACTGAAATAGATTCTGCGAATATCACGGCAGCTAAACTCTCTGGCGAGATCTATATAAAGAAGGGCGACAGAGAAAAGGCATGGAGGAAATATCTGAATGTCCTTGATGAGATGTTACTGGACATGAACTCCAATGATGCAATAACATTCCTTGAGTCTTTTAAAGATATCGACCCTATCGAGACAGGGAAAAAACTCGTTACGTTCTACCGGCAAAACGATGAGAACCAAAAGGTAGTCCGGGAGCTTATCTCTCTCGGCAATGCATATACAGAAAAAGGGATGCAAAAGGAAGGGGTAAACTGCTATAGAGAAGCGCTCCTGATAACTCCAGATGATGATTCTGTCAGAGCAAAAATCGCCGATCTTGAGAAGGAAATCCGTGCAGCGCATATCTCGTCAAAGGAAAAGAAAACAGCGGATGAGGCCATTGCAGAGGCAGAGGTTTTCCTCCAGTACGGCCTTTATGAGGATGCACAGAATCTCCTTAAAGATTTCTGCCAGAAAGAACCGGACAACATCGAGCTTCATCTCAAGCTGAAGTCCCTCTACCTGCACACCGATAACAAGGATAAGGCAATTTCTGAATGCCTTATCCTGCATAACCTCTATGGGATGGCCGGCAACACTAAAGAAAGGGAACAGATAATAAAAGAGGCATCTTCAATAAACCCGGAAGACCCCAGACTTATTGGCATAGAAAAAACCCCTGTTCATGAAGCACCAGTCTCTGCTCCATCCGGAGAAGGGATTTCCATTGAGGATTATGGTGAGGAGATTGCAGAGGCTGATTTTTATGCTAAGCAGGGGTTAAAAGATGAAGCGAAAGAGATCCTGGAGAAACTGCAAAAACTCTTTCCGGAAAAAGAAGAGATAAAACAGAAGCTGATGGCACTGGAAGCTGTTGAAGAAACGGAAGAAAAATCTCTCTTTCCTGAAGATAAGACCCCTGGAAAAGAAACATCACCCGAGCATGTCCTCGACAGTGATATCCTCAGTATATTTAATGAGTTTAAGAAAGGGCTTGAGACCGAGATTGACGTGAAGGATCACGAAACACATTACAATCTCGGACTCGCTTACAAGGAGCTGGGACTCATAGACGATGCAATAAAAGAATTCCAGGTAGCGCGTGATGATCCACAGACATCTTTCTCTTCTTCGAGCATGCTGGGCATATGTTATAAGGAAAAAGGCTTTTACTCGCTTGCAATAGAAATCCTGAGCAGTACCATTGAGAAGATGAAAGACCGGGATGAGTTTTACTGGGCAATGAAATATGACCTTGCCGATGCATACGAAAGGAATAGCAACCTGAAAGAGGCTCTTGATATCTATACTGAGATATATGGATGGAATGCAGGATTTCGTGACATCCCGGAAAGGATAAATCAAGTCGAGGTACAAATGCAGCACTCGGTCAGAAAAGGGAAAGTCCGAGGATAAAAAGGCAAGGATTTCATACCTTTAAGAGTCCAGCCTGCATACTTGTCCATCTCAAAACTGCAAACAGTGAACAGTGAAACATGGACTATTTGGAATATTACGGTCTGAAAGAACACCCCTTCTCGAATGTAGTAGATAACAGGTTTTATTTTAACAATCCACAGCATTCGAACGCTCTCGTGAAGCTGCAATATGTAGTAGATACCAGAAAAGGTCTCGCTGTCGTCATCGGTGATATAGGGACGGGTAAGACGACACTTGCAAGGCTTTTCCTTGAACAACTGGACGAAAAGAAATATGAAGCGGCTCTCCTGATGGTTGTCCATTCAACAGTCAGTGCTGAATGGGTACTGAAAAAATTAGCTATGCAGCTCGGTGTTTCAGACGTGAAGGAAGACAAGGTTACGCTTCTTTCCCAGATTTACAGGCGACTCTATGAAATCAAAGAGGAAGGCAGGATTGCCATTGTCATGCTCGACGAGGTGCAGATGTTAAGCTCCAAGGGGATCATGGAAGAATTCAGGGGTCTTTTGAATATGGAAATGCCGGAGGGAAAGCTGGTCAATCTCATCTTCTTCGGTCTTCCTGATCTTGACGATGTCCTTTCCCTGGATGAACCCCTCAGACAAAGAGTCGCTGTGAAGATAAGACTTAAGGCGTTTTCTGAGGAAAACGCAAGAAGTTATATTGATCACAGGCTCTCGGTTGCAGGGAGCAAGAAGAAGATATTTACTGGGGAGGCATTGAAACTTATTTTTCAGTATTCCGGAGGTGTAGCCAGGCTCATTAACGCAATCTGTGATAATGCGCTCCTTGAGGGATATCTGCTCAAGACAGATTCCATTGACAGTCAGCTCATTAAGACCGTAGCTATTGATCTCGACTTAAACGTCACCACTGAATGATATCTCCTTGATTTTCAATTTGACAGAATATTGAGAGAGATCTATGGTAATCGTCGAAGGATACCAGACATCACCCATTTTCTCCATATCTTCATATGAAATAGAAAGCTCCCTGCCATTTTCAAGGGCTACTTTCTGCTTTATCGGCAGTGTTGTCTTTTTGTCGAACCATACCTCCCTCGAGAGATTTTTCAGATGACACATGCCGTCTTTCTCATCAACCTCGTAATCCTGTATATCCCACCAGAAGAGACAGTCCCGCAGGCCCTGGGTGAGTATTTTAGTTTTGTTCCTGTCTATTCGGGGACTGCTCTTAATCACGCCATTTTCAGATATTACTTCGAGCGCAAGAAATCCCAGGGAATATACCCGGAGATTGAGATCACCATTCCTTGATATATTTAAAACCCCCTCTCCTCTCATCTCGCTATCATCTTTTTCAAATACTATTGAAAATGTAGTATCTATTGTTGAGATATTCTTTGCAGAGAGAACTTCCCTAATATCAATACCTTCATATGTCGGAATCTCGACCCGCTTTGGTGCGCAGGAGCATAAGAAAATCAAGGTGATACTAAGTAAGAACAGCCTCGAGAGCGCTCTCAACATCTTTGACTCCTATTATCTCCAAACCGAAACTACCTTTAATTTTATCAGCATTTCCCAGAGGCATCACGGCTTTCTTAAAACCAATCTTTGATGCTTCCTTTATCCGTATCTCTGCCTGTGCAATTGCCCGTATCTCACCTGAGAGACCGATTTCACCAAAGACAAAAGTTTTTGGATCGATAGGGATATCCCTGAGAGATGAAGCAATGGTTGAAATAATTCCGAGGTCAACTGCCGGCTCAATGATTCTGAGTCCTCCGACAACGTTGACGAATATATCCATTCCGCCAAGATGAAGACCAACCCTCTTTTCGAGAACTGCCACAAGGAGGTTCACCCGGTTGAAGTCAACTCCTATTGTCGTCCTCCGGGGCATCCCAAAATTTGTCTGAGAGACAAGAGACTGGATTTCAACCATAAGGGGTCTTGTACCTTCAAGGGCTGCAACAACGGTCGAGCCTGATACATTCAGAGGCCTTTCCAGGAGGAAAAGCTCTGACGGGTTTTCTATCTCCCTGAGTCCTGAATCAGACATTTCGAAGACACCAATTTCATTCGTTGATCCGAAACGGTTTTTCACTGTTCTCAGAATCCGGTATGCATGTCCCCTGTCACCTTCAAAATAAAGAACCGTGTCTACGATGTGCTCAAGCACCCGGGGACCGGCAATTGCTCCTTCTTTGGTTACATGGCCGACAAGAAAGACCGGGATATCTGATTTTTTTGCAAAGAGCATCAGTTTTGCAGCACATTCCCTCACCTGACTCACAGAACCGGGGGCGGAGAGAATCTCCTCTGTGTAAACAGTCTGTATGGAATCTATGACTATCGCTTTTGGGGCAAGTTTCATTGCTGCATCAAGGATACTCCTGAGCGAAGTCTCTGAAAGGAGGATAATGTCATCAGAATTTACCGACAGTCTTTCAGCCCTGATCTTTATCTGTTCAGGTGATTCCTCACCCGAAACATACAGTACCTGACCATATCTTGAAAGTCCTGCAATGGCCTGTAAGAGCATTGTGGATTTCCCGATGCCGGGGTCGCCACCAACGAGGATTACCGAGCCTGTCACAACACCCCCACCGAGAACCCTGTCGAGTTCCTTTATTCCTGTTGACGTCCTCTGTTCATATCCAGCCTTGATTGAACTTAAAAGCTGTGGTTCGGGCTTTCGGAACTGAGCAGGGAGAGAAAGTCGAGAGGGAACCGTTTCCTTCCTTTCTTCAACAAGGGTGTTCCATTCTCCACAGTCAGGACACTTGCCAAGCCACTTAGGACTCGCGTAGCCACAGGACTGACACTGATAAAAAGTCTTTACTTTGGACATGATTCAATCATTATAACAGAACAAATTAGTGTGCTGTCTCATACATAGCTTTACTGCGCTTGTCATTCTGAGCGCAGCGAGAATCTCGTCTTTAGATTGCTTTGATCATCCGCCTACAGAAACCGCGGAATCAACTTTCGAGTTCATTAAAGATGACTTCATAATTATAGCGGAATCGCTGCATCGGCTTCAATGATGTCTCGACCTAGACTGTAATCCTCCAGCGATGAGAGGGCTTATTCCTCCCCTTAAAGATAAGGGGAGGTTAGGTGGGGTTATGATATACTCACGCGCCACTGAATGTTTACACCCGACTCAGAAAATTCCTTGACAACATAGGGGCTTTAATCAATAATTTAACCATTGAAACCCTTATCTAAAGCTGGTAGACATCTTCATGTGCAGCTTTCACTTCCGCCGACAGTTGTTATTATTACAGCTTATGATCCGGATAAGACCGAATGGATAGATTACAGAGTTAGGAGGAAAAAGGAATGAGATGCGTTTTTTGCGGCGGTGAAACGAAGAAAATGTTGGCGACCTTCAGTTATGAAGAGGAAGGCAAGTATTTTCTTGTTGAACATGTGCCTGCCGAGGTCTGCGAACGGTGTGGAGAGAAAACTTATTCTCCTGATGTTACTGACGAGTTATTGAAGTTCGCAAAAGACAAATTTAAGCCTGTTAAGAAACTGGAAATTCCTGTTTTTGATTTTGCTGAAAGTTGTTGATGTTGGTGAAGCAGTCAGGGCATGTACGGGGTTTGTTGGAGGATAATTTGCCGATTCCTGAGTCTACATCTTTTGCAGAATATGTTGTTGTTCATTGAAAACTTCGGACAAATAACATTTTATAAAACACGAATTAATTGACAATAATAGAACCGTCCCAATTTCTATGTGTTCAAGCTGCACAGTTAACGTGAAATTCTCACCTACTGCAGCAGGCTTAAAGAGTGCAACTCTCAGTATCCCATCTAATGACCCTGACACTCCGACAGACGAATGTTCCATTAACTGGAAAAGGAGCAAAAGTAGTTATAACTTCACCAATGGAGGGGAGACCCTTGAATCAGGGCAAGAATGGTTTGCGAGGTGGGATACAGATCTATGATAAAAACTGTGAAAGATAAATTACTTATCAACTCTTCTGATGGAGGAAGTACCTGGAAGTTAATGGCTATTAGTACGGGCAATTTCGGATGGTATCCTTGGCAAGTACATAAGAGTTGAAGACAAAAAGCGATGCCAAGATAAAAGTAGTATTGGAAGATCCTGAAGAACCGTGCTGGTAAAAGATGTCAGTGACGATCTTTACGATACAACCTTGATTTTTAGCATTGAAGATGGAGGCTGAGGGTTGCTCTCTCAGCCCTTTTTACTTTCATATCTTCTACAAAGCTTCAAAAATAATCCCCCTTAAAGGTAGAAATCGGGACAACGGTTTTCTTAAAATACCGCGACCGGCAGCTAATAGAGGACTACCCAAAGGCTGACATAGGAGAATTTCCCGTACGTTATACAGCCCTCACCGTTTAGTATCAGTTGACAAATGTTAACATGCAGGTTAACATAGTGTCTGTGACCAGGGTTATTACCTTTTATAAAACTGCTGATGGTAAATGCCCTGCACAGGAATTTCTTGATTCCTTACCCTCAAAGGTTGCACAAAAGGCAACATGGGTGCTCAGTTTATTAGAAGATTTGGAGATAGTACCATCCTCATATTTCAAGAAGCTTCACGGAGCAGAAGAAATATGGGAGTGTAGAATTCAGTTCGGTTCAAATGCGTATCGCATATTTTGCTTCTTTGTAGATGATTCGGTTGTTGTGCTAACACATGGAATTGTTAAGAAAAGCCAAAAAACGCCAAAATCTGAAATAGAAAAGGCAGAGTCTTACAGGAGAGACTTTTTGAAAAGGAGGATAAAACATGAGTGACCTGAAAAAATATATAAGCGAAAGAAAAAAGAGAGATAAAAAATTTGCTGAAGGCTATGATGAGGGCTACGAACAGTTCAAAGTTGGTGTAATGCTTCGTCAGGCACGTGAATCTGCCGGGTTAACTCAGGAAGAACTTGCGCGAAAGCTGAAAACCAAGAAAACAGCAATTTCGAGAATTGAAAACCATTCAGAGGACATTAAACTCTCAACATTAGAGCGTGTTGCGGCTGCACTTGGAAAACGGTTGCAGATTAGCATTGCTTAATTATCCGCTTCTCTCAACAAACGCATCCCTGAGAAGTTTGCTCTGTCGCTCAAAAGCCTGCCTTGGGTTTCTGGAAAGTATTGGGACGGTTCTATTAAACTGTCTGCAACGGCAGTTAACAGAGGGCTTAAGATTAACAAAGAAAGCCTAAGCAGATGAAAATTTCCCTTTTTGTTCTGGACGTAAGACGGATTCCCGACAAGCGGGAATGACAATCATGAGACATTACTTATGAACTCCGTAGTAATTTTGATATAATTTGTTAAAGTTCCACAAAATGGAGGTATGCAATGCCTACAGTACGACATATCCTTAGCGAGTATATAGAGCGGGCGATGGCTCAAGCCCTCTATGACAAGCTGGAAGACGGCACATTTGCTGGACGGATTCCTTCATGTTCTGGTGTTGTTGCATTTGAAAAAACTTTGCGCGAGTGTGAATATGCGCTGCGTTCAACACTTGAAGATTGGATTCTTGTAGGTTTAAAACTAAAACATCCGCTACCAGTGGAGGAAACCAGAATTCGTATTCGTGGCATGGATGATTAACCCATAACATGATAAAATAATTCAAGGTGTTTTGAAAATGAAGGAGGGGCAAGAATGGAAACCTTGAAACAAGAAGCTCTCAAGGTAATTGCAAAATTACCTGATACCGCAAATATTGATGATATAATGTATGAACTTTATGTGATTGACAAAGTTAAAAAAGGCAGGGATGCAGCAGAACGCGACGACACAATTTCTCTTGAAGACTTAAAAAGAGAAATGCAGACGTGGTAAAGTGGACAACGCCTGCGAAACATGATTTAAAGCAGATCCATGACTATATTGCAAGGGATTCCAAATTCTATGCGAAGAAAATATCACTTGAAATAGTTGAAAAATCCGAAAAATTAACTACCTTTCCTGAGATTGGAAGAATCGTTCCCGAGATTGGCGAACTTACCATACGAGAAATATTCATCTATTCTTATCGTTTGATTTACGAAATATTGCCAGACAAAATTGCAATCCTTGCATTGATTCACGGAAAGCGTAATTTCTCGTACACCATTGAGACTTTAAGAAAAAGAGATGATGAAATTTAACGCAGTAGAAGAAGTGGTACAAATAAAAGACTGAAATACGACACTTCTCGCTTCTTCTATGGTAAAAAATATCAACCACTTCTCTCAATAAACGCATCCCTGAGAAGCTTGCTCTGTCTCTCAAATGCCTGTCTTGGATTTCGGGGGTCTTTCATGAGGGAAATTTCCTGAGTAATAAGCCTTGCAAGGTTTAGTACATGGGTATCAACCTTTGCAGATTCTCTTTTATAAAGGGGATGGTCACGGTTTAAATAAATGGTTGTCTCTTCAGAGAAGACCTCAGGACCGTCTTCTCCAAAGCTGTCTACAACACATGAGACGCCTGTTTCACCAAATTTTATCTTTTTGATAATGGCATTAGGAGTTAGCCTTTTTACCTTTGGTTTCTTTTTCCTCTTTTTCTCAGGTGCTTTTGGTTTTTCTTCTCCTTTGACCTCTGATTCCCTGACCTCTTCTTTTTTCTGAGAGATTTCAGCAGCACTGCCTATGCCTCTTGTCTCATCTCCAATGGGAATCGCACCAAAAGGTGACAAATCAGGATTTACTGCCAGTGCCTTGTATATCCTCTGAAGTGCCTCTTTCAGTGCACGACTGACTTTTTTGCTTTCTTTCTTCATAGTCAATTTCTGAAGAGATACCTTTACGCCCTCCATTACCTTTTCCATAACCTTGAGGAATTCCCGATATTCATCGGAATCCCTTATAAAACCAGTCCTGTCGCTCGTTATAGGAAGGAAGTCAGCATTCACTTCACCCCTGACCCTTGCCATCGCCTTCCCCCATGTTTCCATACCGAAGAGCTCCCTTCTTATAGTTACTTGTTTTACCTTTACTTCAATTCCGAGATCTGAGGCGATGGAAGCAGTCTCAGAAAGGATTATTATCTCTCCTGCTACAGGGCCAAAGGACGTTCCTTCAAGAAATGGAAGTCTGTGACCTGTGAGGCTTCGCGGGGTAACAGTATGATTATTTATTTTTACTCTGAAATGGGGAGCCTTAATAGGTGTACCTTCAATTATTTTTGCCTCTATGTCTTTCGGATCAAACCTTCTGTCTAATCCTGTCAATATGACGGTTGTGCCATTCTGTTTTCTGAAATCTGCAGCGAGTATCTCAAGAGGAAGTTGCCATATATCCCCTGCCTTTTCCCATTGCTCCTTATCAAAGATAACCCTTCCGACAAAACCATCTTTCCTTGTAATGACTTCAAAACGCTTGCATGCAGAAAGGGTTGCAAACTTTCCTATGCCGAATTGTCCGATCCTGTCCCTGTTGTATATCGGAGACTTTGGAGAATAAAGCTTCTGTTGTGAGCCGATATTGAAATATTGTTTAAGCCCTTCAATGTCCATACCGGCTCCATTGTCCCTTATTTCAATGGTATCTTCTTCAACAATAACCTCAACCAGACTTGCATCAGCGTCATAGGAATTATTCACCAGTTCTCTCACAAACTCGATGCTTTCGGCATACATCCTCTCGCCTATGGTGATAATATGGCTCTTGTCTATAGTTACAGGAATAAATTCAGGATAGGTTTGCATACGTTGTTATTTTTCCTTTATAAATATAAGATTTTTCAGCGAGTTGAAAAATCCATAGTGAACATACCTGAACGAAATGGCAGAAGTCAAATCAATGAAAGATGTAATAATTATCTCCTAAAACATGCATTTTTATGTTATAGTTGTTAGACATGGAGTTTTATTCCTTCCTCACCAAAAAGGATACATCTTTTAATAACCTTTATTAATCAAGGAGAAGCATGAGAATCTCGTTTATCGAAGCAAAATCACCCGCTGCCAATATTTTTAGCAAGTTTCCGATTCCGAGGCTTGGCGCAGTCCTGCTTTCTACTATGTTGAAAGAACGCGGCCACGAAGTAAAGGCATTCATCGAAGATATTGCTGCCCCTGACTGGTCCTATATTGAAAACTCTGATATCGTCTGCATCTCTACCATTACCTCTACTTCCAGGAGGGCCTATAGAATTGCAGACAGATGCAGGAAAAAAGGGATTCCCGTTGTTATGGGAGGCGCTCATCCTTCCTTCCTTCCGGAAGAAGCAATGAAACATGCTGATTATGTAGTTCGTGGAGAGGGAGATGTGACACTGCCCGAACTCGTTGGTTATCTTGAGAAAGGGACTCCTGGCATTACCTCAATAAAGGGCCTCAGTTACAGAAATAATGGCAGCGGTCTTATCAATAATCCACCGAGGCCTCTCATCGAAGACCTTGATATACTTCCTTTGCCTGATTTTCATCTCGTTCAGCAGTGGAAACCCTCTAATATCTATCCCATTTCTACATCAAGAGGATGCCCCTTTAACTGCAAGTTCTGCTCTGTGATCCAGATGTTTGGAAGAAAATACCGGTTTAAGTCTGTTGAAATCCTGATGAAGGAATTAAAACACATCCACTCTTTCTCAAAGGGCAACAAGTTTTTTGTTGACGACAATTTTACCGCAAACAAGGAGCGGACAAAGGAGTTGCTCCGTGCGATGATCGCTGAGCGCATTAGTTTTAAGTGGTCTGCTCAGGTGAGGACAGACGTGGCTAAGGACGAAGAACTGTTACGCCTTATGGCAGATGCAGGCTGTGATACCGTTCACATCGGTTTTGAATCAGTGAACCCGAAAACTCTCGAGGCATATAACAAGAAACAGAACCTTGAGGAGATCATACACTGTATCAGAACGGTCAGAGACCATGGAATAGAAATTCATGGGATGTTTGTATTTGGCGCTGACACTGATACGGTAGAAACCCTCAAAAAAACAACGGACTTTGCCATAACCCATGGCATTGATACAATACAATTTCTGATGCTTACTCCTTTGCCGGGCACACCGTTCTTTAATGAAATGAAAGAATCAGGCAGGCTTCTCCACATTGACTGGAGCAAATATGACGGCCATCATATCGTCTTTGAACCTTCTCTCATGAGCCCACAGACTCTTCATATCGAAAGTCTCAAGGCAATGGGACGATTTTATTCATGGAAATATATTTTCAAGCACCTCACCCATCTTGATTTCTTCCATGTTGCAATCGGACTATACGGGAAGAAGGCCGTAAGGAGAGCACTTGATGAAGCCAGGGACTATCTTAATTCCTTAGGAGAACGCAGAGATCCCTTGCTTTTGGAAATGCCTTATTCATAAACCTTTGTACCGATCCTGACTCTCTTGACATAAAAAACCTCGCATGAACCGTCGCCGGTGTCGGTGCGTTTCAAGCTGCTGTTCCACCAGAAAGCGTCTCCTTTATGGCGTCCTTTTACATTCACAAGAAAACCTTCGAGGAGAATCTTTTCCTTCTTTTTAATTGTCTTAATTGCCCTGAGAATATTTTCATCGGCTGGAATGATATGGTTATTTGCAGAATGGCTTATGACAAAGGAACTGTTGAACGGACTTCCTGCTTCATTTTCATAAAAATACCACCTGTCACGCTGACTGTAAGAGATATATTTATCATAGTCCGGTTCTGCCAGTCTCCCCCAGGCAAGCGCAATATCAACAGGCGCAACCTCCGAACGCCATCCATCATGATAGGACTTCCTGTTTACCAGAATAGCGGAAATCTTGTACTCTGCCATGGGAGTGATGATAAACTCACTTTTATCGTTTATTTTGATAATGATAGGTTCGTCTGAATCATATTGAACCTGCACGGGTTCCTGTGAAACATCAATCTCACCAGACTCCTCACTCGTCACCTGGGGTTTATCACAACTGATTGCAAGTAAAAGAAATAAAATGAAAAGGCTGAGCCGAAGCAAGATGCTCCGGCCATTTTCACATAAGATTATTTTCAACGCTTTTTGAATTTACTCCTCTACAAATAAAGCAGTCCCATCCCTTTTCCAGGGTGATAAGCCTTTCGTATCGCCCTACTGATAAACTCCTTTGCCTCTCTTACGGATTCGAGGGGAATGTGGCCAAGGGCAATTGATGCTGTAATGGCAGCAGAAAACGCACATCCTGTGCCATGATATTCACCCTCCACCTTTTCACTTTCAACATCATGAAACTCTCCGTCATAATATACATCAAGCGCAATTGCTTCAAGGTGCCCCCCGGTTATTACCACAACTTCAGTGCCCATATCCTTCAGAATTTTAGCAGCTTCTTCCATATCCTTCCTCTCTTCGATCCTGAGACCTGTAAGAACAGATGCCTCATAGATATTTGGAGTAATTATCTTTGCGAGAGGAAAAAGTTTTTCTTTTATTGCATCTAAGGTTCCGTCTGCAACAAGGGCTTTACCGGATGAAGAAACGGTGACAGGATCGATGACGAGGTTGTGCAGCGAATATTCTTTTATTACCTCTGCAATAAGATCAACAGCCCATTCACTGTAGAGCATTCCTACTTTCATTGCATCAGGTCTGATATCAGATAAAAGGGTATGGAGCTGTTGTCCGAAAAAATCTTTCTCGACAGGAAGGACAGACTCGACAGCTACTGTATTCTGTGCTGTAATAGCAGATACAACAGAGAGGCCGTGTACCCCGAAAGCCCTGAAGACCTTCAGGTCTGCCTGAAGCCCTGCACCTCCTGTTGGATCAGAACCGGCTATTGGTAAGGCTGTTTTCAATTCCTTTTCTTCAGCGCCTTCTCAACAATTCGTATCGCACAGAACTCCCCGCACATCGAACAGACTTCACTCTCCGAAGGAGGGACCTCTGCACGCCACTTGCGCACCTTTTCAGGATCAAGGCTCAGGGAAATCTGACCATTCCAGTCAAGGGTCTTTCTGTAATGTGCCATCTTCCTGTCAAGCTCTATAGCACCCGGTACACCCTTTGCGATATCTGCTGCATGGGCGGCAATCCTGGAAGCAATGAGGCCTTCCTTCACATCCTCGATATTGGGAAGTCTGATATGTTCCGCTGGTGTAACATAACAGAGGAAATCAGCGCCTGCAGCACCTGCAATAGCACCACCGATAGCTGCTGCAATATGATCATATCCCATTGCTATATCTGTTACGAGGGGACCCAGAACATAAAAAGGCGCCCCTTTGCAGATCTCTTTCTGGATCTTTATATTCAACTCGACCTGGTTTATAGGCACATGACCCGGTCCTTCAATGATTACCTGCACCCCTTCAGCCAAAGCCTTGTCTCTCAATTCTCCGATGGTGAGGAGTTCTTCGAGCTGGCTCCTGTCAGTTGCGTCCTCAAGACAGCCAGGACGAAGCCCGTCCCCGAGACTCAGGGTCAGATCATATCTTTTTGCAATCTCAAGGAGCCTGTCAAAATGTTCATAAAGAGGGTTTTCTCTGTCATTGTAAATCATCCATTCGAGAAGAAACGAGCCACCGCGGCTTACAATGTCAAGGATTCTCCCTTCTCCCTGTAATCTTTCAACAGCTCTCCTCGTCAGACCACAGTGAACAGTAACAAAGTCGACTCCTTCCTCTGCGTGATCTTCTATAACATCAAAGAGGTCATCAGAGGTCATCTTTGCTATTGTGCCATGAGTCTCTACACCCTTGATGGCAGCCTCATAGACAGGAACTGTCCCGACTGAAACAGTAGCTCTGTCTAAGAGTAATCGCCTCAGTTCTTTTATCGGCCCGCCTGTTGAGAGGTCCATAACAGCGTCAGCGCCGTATTGAATAAGAACATCAAGCTTCTCCTTTTCTTCATCAAGCGAAACCCTGTCTTTCGAAGTCCCTATATTCGCGTTTACCTTTGTCTTCAGCCCTTTCCCTATGCCTATTGGCTTTATACTGCGCCTGCCGTTCATAGGGATTACCGTTACTCCCTCTGCAATATCAGAAGCAAGCCTTTCGGGTGATATATTCTCAGAGAGGGCAACAGCCCTTACCTCTTCTGTAATGATTCCTCTTTTCGCCGATTCTATTCTCGTCATTTCAGTAACCTCAAAAATTCTTCTGTTGTTTCTTTGACATGCTCTGCTGTGAGAATTGCAGAGATCAATGCTACACCGTAGGCACCTGCCTCTTTCACCTCTGCAACGTTATCTAATTTCATTCCCCCTATAGCAAAAACGGGGATCGAGATTTTAGCCTTTATGTTTCTCAGGGTCTCAATACCAACTGGCTCTCCATATTTTATTTTAGAGGGAGTATGATAGACAGGGCCGAGAGTGATAAAATCAGCACCTCCCCTCTCTGCCTCAAGAGCCTCGTCAAGGGTATGAGTTGATACAGCAATTTTGAGTTTATTCTGAAAAGTTTTTCGCACTGCAGAAGCGGGTATACTCTCTCTCCCGAGATGAACACCATCTGCTTCAACAGCAAGCGCAATATCAACCCTGTCATTAATGAAAAGTTCTGCTTTATACATCTTCGTTAAATCTCTCATCTTATAAGCCATGTCCAGTAAATCCCTTGTCCCTAAATCCTTCTCTCGCAGTTGCACCGCCTCTAACCCGCCCTTCAGAGCCTCCTCAACAGCAGTGAATAGTGAAAAATGATCAGTAAATAGTCTCCGGTCAGTTATTAAATAAAGATTAAAGTCAACAGCCGTTATCTTTTGCTCTTTGCTCTTCGCTCTTCGCTCTCTGCTTTGACTGATGACTGATGACTGTTGACTGTTGACTGTCTTCACAGCATTCCCTCTATCGGACTGCTTGCAGTCGCATAGAGTTTTTTAGGGATTCTTCCCGACTTATATGCCAACCTTCCTGCAATAACAGCATATTTCATTGCCTCTGCCATTGCAATAGGGTCTTGAGCGCCTGCTATCCCAGTGTTAATAAGAACAGCATCGCAGCCGAGTTCCATCGCAATGGTAGCATCGGATGCAGTTCCCACGCCAGCATCAACAATAACAGGAATATTGACGGTGTCAAGGATAATTTTTATGTTATAGGGATTCCTTATTCCAAGACCGGAGCCAATAGGTGCACCGAGGGGCATCACTGCAGCAGCACCGGCATCAACAAGCCTCTTTGCTGTTACAGGGTCGTCGTTGCTATAAGGAAGGACAATAAAACCCTCCTTTGCAAGAATCTCTGTTGCCTTCAACAACCCGCAAACATCAGGGAAAAGTGTCTTTTCGTCCCCGATCACCTCAAGCTTGATAAGATCAGAAATGCCAGCCTCCCGCGCAAGCCTTGAATACCGGAGTGCATCTTCTACCGAATAACAGCCTGCTGTATTGGGCAGGATCTTGTATTTCTTGGGATCAATGTAATCGAGCAGGTTCTCTGATTTTCTGTCTGTGATATTTACCCGTCTTACTGCAACGGTAACCACATCAGTGCCTGACGCCTCGACAGCTCTCCTTGTCTCCTCAAAGTCTTTATACTTACCCGTTCCCACCCAGAGCCTTGACTGAAATTCAATGCCTTTAATAATTAATTTATCATCCATCATTCCTTCTCCTTCTTCTTTCTATCTTGATGGCAGGGGATTATTATGGAGCGGCTTTTTTTGCCGATAGTCCGTATAGGATATTTTAAAAAATAAAGAGGCAAAAACCTCGGAGGGCGATTCAGCCCGAGAATGAGCGACATAGTGATCCCCTGCCATCATCTTCATCCTCCTCCCAACAAAATTCACGATTTCAACCTTATCCCCATCATGGAGTTTAAAGGTCGGGAACTCGGACTTTCTAACAATAGACAAGTTTATTTCCACAATAACGCGCCCTGGATCAACCTGGAGCTTCTTCAAGAGATCCTGAAGGGTCTCCACGTTTGACATCTCCAAAGTTTCTCCATTAACAATCATTCTCATAAAAACAAAAAAACCGCATCCCTGAAGGATACGGTCCGTTATCCCATTCCCTACGCCGGCATAATCCGGATCAGGTTCAAGGGGTCGACGTTGCGTCCTCTCAGGCCTTTCAGCCTCCCCCAGGGGCAATTTCAGTATAGTAAAGGTTCCAAAGGAATGTCAACCGAGAATATTTATCTTATGTGCCATGCATCCGGCTCCGAACCCATTGTCTATATTCATCACCGCAATACCGGGCACACAGGAATTGAGCATTGCAAAGAGGGCAGTGAGACCGCTAAAGCTTGTGCCATAACCAATCGATGTCGGAACAGCAATAACCGGCTTGTCAGTAAGGCCGCCAACAACTGATGGGAGGGCGCCTTCCATCCCTGCAACAACAATAAGCACCCGCGCTGAATCGATAGACTTTCTGGCTTCCTGAAGTCTGTGAATTCCTGCCACGCCAACATCATAGATGCTCTCCACCCTGCTTCCAAGAAATGATGCTGTAACAGATGCCTCCTCTGCAACAGGGATATCAGATGTCCCTGCTGAAAGAATCAGAATGTGACCCTTTTTCTTTGTTTCTCCTCCTGCTGATATCACGCCTGATACAGGATAGAAAACAGCTTTTTTGATCCCTATTTTTCTATATATCTCCTGAGATGCTTTTGTGACTAACAGTTTTTTGCTTTTCTTATACAGTGAGCGCGCTATTGCAATAACTTCCTCAACTTTTTTCCCTTGCGCAAATATGACTTCAGGAATTCCCTGTCTGATATGCCTGTGATGGTCTACCTTGGCAAAGGAGAGATCTTCATAGGGGAGGTGTTTTAATTTTCTCAGTGCAACATCTATGCTGAGTTTGCCGGATTGTATTGACTTGAGAATCTCTTTGATTTGTGCCTCATTCATGGCGACCTCTATTCCAATGGTTGTCTGTCA
The DNA here is from genome assembly GCA_963796125.1 of Nitrospirota bacterium. GTDB lineage: Bacteria > Nitrospirota > Thermodesulfovibrionia > Thermodesulfovibrionales > SM23-35 > DASPRG01. Next base: position 66,426 of record CAWCKM010000047.1, on the reverse strand, counting down.
TTCCCGCTTGTCGGGAATCTTTCTTTGAAGAAGGATGCCGGACAAGCCGGCATGACAAAAAAATACAACCAAAATCTTGAATACCTCTTAACATCTTTGAAATTTAATAACATATCTATCAGTAAAACTCCGTTTTCAAAGGACGGCTCATTAAATCATTGACAGCACGTGCAGATTCTTTCCCCTCATAAATAATCTTATAGACCTGTTCCACAATGGGCATCTCAATCCCATATTCTCTTGATAGTTCATAAGCTGATTCAGCAGTTGCAACTCCCTCTATAACACTTGCAGTTCGTTCAAGAATGTCTTTAAGCTTCATGCCCTGTCCAAGTTTTATTCCTAGGCTATAATTTCTCGAGAGAGAACCTGTACACGTGAGAACAAGATCTCCCAGACCGCTCAGTCCTGAAAAAGTCCTTTCTTTTGCACCCATGGTAACGCCAAGCCTCGTCATTTCAGCAAGACCCCTTGTTATAAGTGAAGCCCTTGCATTCAGTCCAAGGCCAAGGCCATCAGAAATTCCAGATGCTATAGCCATAACATTTTTCAAGGATCCCCCGATCTCCACACCAAGGACATCATCATGGGTATAGACCCTGAAATTGTTTATAGTAAACATCTCCTGGAGCCTTAACCCTGTGCCACTGTCTTTTGTAGCAAGGGTAACTGCAGTAGGTAAATTTTTAACTACTTCTCTGGCAAAACTCGGGCCTGAAAGGACGGCCACCTGTAGTCCGGATAATTCTTTTAATACCGAAGAAATTGTTTTATGTGTCCCTCTTTCTATGCCCTTTGATGCACTGATAATGATTGCCTCCTTCGATATAAAGGGAAGAGAATCTTTAAAGACAGACCGGGCAAACTGTGATGGCACAACATTAAGGACATATGGCGCCTTTTTTAAAACCTCATCAAGTCGATGAGAGATTCTTATATTTTCGGGAAGACTGACGCCCGGGAGGTAGATTTTATTTTCTCTTGTCCTTTCCATCTCCCCTGCAAGGTCCTTTTCAAAGACCCAGAGCGAAACCTCTATACCTTTATGAGACAGGAGATGAGCAAGGGTTGTCCCCCAGCTTCCGGCGCCAATTACAGCGATATGGCTCATCTTTCAGCCTTTCCGCTCTTCTCGATCTTTGCCCATGTATCACGCAATGATACTGTTCTGTTGAACACCAGATTATCAGCTTTCGAGTCAGGATCAACACAGAAATAACCCTGCCTCTCAAACTGATAATGACTTCCCGGCACTGCCTCTGCCAGACATGGCTCAGTGCGGCATGAATTTAATATTTCCACTGAGTCAGGGTTCACATAAGCTTTGAAATCCAAACCTTCTTCTTCATCGCCTGGATCTGCCTTTGTAAATAAATGATCGTATAAACGCACTTGAGCTTTTAGCGCGTGGGAAGCAGATACCCAGTGCAGTGTCGCTTTGACCTTACGCCCGTCCGGAGCGTCTCCGCCGCGTGTTGCAGGGTCATAGGTACAATGCAGTTCAATAACTTCGCCAGTTTGCTCATCCTTAACAACTTTTACACATTTGATAAAATATGCGTAGCGAAGGCGTACTTCACGTCCGGGAGCCAAACGGAAAAATTGTTTTGGTGGAGATTCGCGAAAATCGTCCTGTTCAATGTACAGCACGCGTGAGAAAGGAACCTTTCTCGTCCCCATCGTAGGATCCTCAGGGTTGTTTATCGCCTCAAGCTCTTCAATCTTGTCTTCAGGATAATTCTCGATAACTACTCGAAGCGGGCACAGTACAGCCATAACACGTGGAGCCCTCTTATTCAGGTCTTCACGGAGACAGTGCTCCAGCAAAGCGATATCCACCAGACTCTCCCTCTTGGCAACCCCGATGCGGTCACAAAAGTTTCTTATTGATTCCGGCGTATAGCCACGCCTGCGAAATCCTGCTATTGTTGGCATCCGCGGATCATCCCATCCATTCACATAGCCACCTTCAACCAATCCTATAAGTTTCCGCTTGCTCAATACAGTATGGCTGAGGTTGAGACGGGCAAATTCTATCTGCTGGGGATGATATGCCTTTAACTCATCAAGGAACCAGTCATATAATGGCCGATGGTCTTCAAATTCCAGCGTACAGATTGAATGGGTAATCCTTTCTATGGAATCAGAAATACAATGGGCAAAATCGTACATGGGATAGATACACCATTTCTTTCCCGTCCTGTGGTGTTCTGCATGCATAATGCGGTACATGACAGGATCACGCATGTTGATATTCCCCGATGCCATGTCTATCTTCGCCCGCAGTGTTCTGGAACCTTCTGAGAATTCTCCTGCCCTCATGCGTTTGAAGAACTCCAGATTTTCTTCGACTGAACGATTGCGATAAGGGCTTTCCCTCCCCGGCTCAGTTAAAGTGCCACGGTATTCTCTTATCTCCTCTGCACTCAAATCGCAAACATAGGCTTTACCATCTTTAATTAACTGGACTGCAGACTGATAGAACTGTTCAAAATAGTCTGATGCATAGTACAACCTTTCATCCCAGTCGAATCCAAGCCACCGCACATCCTCCTTAATCGATTCCACATATTCAACTTCTTCCTTCGTTGGGTTGGTGTCATCAAATCGCAGGTTGCAAAGGCCTCCAAATTCGGCAGCCAGTCCAAAATTAAGACAGATCGATTTTGCATGTCCGATATGGAGATAACCATTCGGCTCAGGTGGAAAACGCGTATGTACACGACTATCGTACTTATTATTCTTCAGGTCTTCTTTAATGATTTCTCTGATAAAGTCAGAGGGTTTAGACCCAGTTTCATTCATAAGAAATAGTTTAGCACAACCCGGCATTTTGGCAGAAAGTTTGTTAATATTTCATTGGAGACGTATGATAAAATTCATATGGATGTAGTTACAGGATCATTTGGTTATATTGGGAAATATATCACACGAAAACTGATATCTTCAGGCAAGCGAGTCAAAACAATTACAACTCACCCGGACAAACCAAACCCGTTTGGAAACGATGTAAAAGCTTACCCTTATAGCTTCGATAATCCTGAGTTGTTAATCAGCATACTCAAAGGATGTGATACCTTATTTAATACTTATTGGGTTCGATTCAATTATGGTAAATGGTCGTTTGAAACAGCCTTGAGGAACACGAATATATTATTTGAAAGCGCCAGGAAGGCCGGAATTAGAAAGATTGTACATATCAGCGTAACGAACCCCTCCGAATCGGATGCACTTCCCTACTACAGAGGAAAGGCCCTTCAAGAAAAAATGTTAAAGGAATTGGGTATTTCATATAGCATCATAAGGCCAACCCTCGTATTTGGAAAGGAAGATATCCTGGTGAACAACATTGCCTGGACTATTCGTAAATTTCCATTTGTTCCCATCTTTGGGTCAGGAGATTATAAAGTACAGCCTGTTTTTGTGGAGGATTTAGCCTCGCTCGCGGTCGAATGTGCCAAGAAAAATACATCGGAAACACTCGACGCCATAGGCCCAGAGACCTTTACCTACAAGGAGATGCTGCAAGTCATGGCTTCCATATTAAACCCTGATGTGAAGTTTATCCATGTTTGGCCTAACGTTGGAATATTTCTGGGTAAAATCATCGGGCTTTTTTTACATGATGTTCTTTTAACGAAAGATGAGTTGAAAGGACTTATGCTCAACAAATTGACATCCCGACAAACTCCGAATGGTAAAACAAAATTCACAGAATGGATAAAATTAAATAAAGAAACCGTGGGAGAAAGATATACATCGGAATTGGACAGGCACTTTCGCTGGAAACGTCCCTCCTGACACAACATTGGAGCTGAAAATGTTGACTATATTTGTAAATGGTTGGACTATTTCAAGAGAGAATCATAGAATAAGGATGTAATAAAATAAAGGACACGGAGGATGCAATGACTAAAGGCAAAGCAAGGAATTTAATCCTATTCGGGTTTATTTTTTTAATACTGCCACTTTTATTTTCTCTTTTGAATTTATATTCCGACTGGCTCTTTTTCACAGAAACAGGATACACTTCTGTTTTTATTAAGACACTCTCTACTAAAATCGGCACGGGTCTATCTTTCGGCATAGCCTTTTTGTTCTTTGTTCTGGTGAATATAATCATCGCAAACAGGACTAATTTCCCGCAGACAGATATATCTGTGATCGAAGGCGTCATCAATCCATTTAAAGCAAGCGGTATCGAAAAGATCATCAAGCCCCTGACCATAATTGCCGGTGTTGTTATGGCATCCTTTGCCGCGCAGTGGGGCGCATTGAGATGGCAAGACTTCCTGCTCTTTAAAAACAGTCTCGCTATGGGGATCAATGACCCCTTATTGTCCAAAGACATCGGTTTTTATCTGTTCAGGCTTCCTTTTATAGAGACGCTTAACAGCTTTGCAGGGTTCACATTGCTATTAACAATAATATTAGTCGCTGCAAACTATTTTTTAAGAGGCGGTATATTTGTCGTAGGCAAGCTAATTTCTGTCGACAGCAAAGTAAAAAAACATATCGGTATCTTGATAGGATTCGTTATCCTTAATATCGGATTCGGCTTTTACCTCGACACCTTCAGGCTTCTATTCTCAGAACACGGCGCTGTCTTCGGAGCAGGGTATAGGGATATCAATGCAAAACTCTTTTTTTACAGGATACTCATATTCATCACGCCGTTAGCAGGTATTATCTTCATGGCGGGGATATTAAGAGGCTCACGGAGACTGACATTTTTCCCTCCTGTCCTGGTTTTAGCAGTATATATTATCGGGATTGTGGCATATCCATATGCTCTTCAGAAATTTAAGGTCGCTCCGAATGAGCTTGCCCTTGAGACACCATTTATAGAACAAAACATAAAATTTACAAGACTGGGCTATAACCTTGACAAAATAGAGGTAAGGCCATTTGATGTGGACTATAATCTGTCGGGCAAGGACATAGAAAAAAATGATGCCACCATTAAGAATATAAGATTATGGGACCATAGCCCACTTCTGAGAACATACAGCCAGCTCCAGCAGATAAGGACATACTATAAATTTGCGGATGTTGATAATGACAGGTATACCATAAACGGCGAATATATGCAGGTGATGCTTGCTCCGCGCGAGCTTTCATATAATGACCTTCCGAGCAAGAACTGGATAAATGAGAGGCTGATATTCACCCATGGAAACGGTATAACATTGGGCCCTGTGAGCAGGATAAGCAAGGAAGGGCTTCCTGAGTTCATGATAAAGGACATTCCGCCTGTAAGCCAGGTTGACCTTAAGGTTACAAGACCGGAGATTTACTATGGTGAGCTTTCCAACAATTATGTCATAGTGAAAACAAAGGTTCCTGAATTCAGTTATCCGACATCTGAAGGCAATGTGTATACAACGTATGAGGGCAGCGGTGGTGTCAGGCTGGACTCTCTGTTTAAAAGGGCCTTATTTTCGGTGAAGTTTAAGACAGAAAAGATTTTGCTTTCCTCTGATATTTCCGCAGAGAGTAAAATCCTGTATTACAGAAATATACTTGATAGAGTTAAGGCAGTAGCGCCCTTTCTCCTTTTTGACCAGGACCCCTATCTTATTGTGACAAAGGACGGGAGACTTGTCTGGATTGCAGATGCTTATACTGTCTCAAATAGGATGCCTTATTCTAAGCCCATAGAAAGGCGTATAAATTACATAAGGAACTCTGTAAAGGTTGTTATTGACGCCTATAACGGCTCGATGGGCTTTTATGTGAGCGACCCCTCTGATATTCTTATAAAGGTTTATTCAAAGATATTCCCTGATATATTTAAGTCTCTTAAAGAGATGCCTGAAGAATTGAGGCAGCATATGCGGTATCCGTACAGGCTTCTTCAGATACAGGCATCCATGTTCGCTTCATATCACATGACGGATCCGAAGGTTTTTTATAATAAGGAGAACCTGTGGGAGGTGCCTGCCTTCGGGGAAGTCCTCATGGAGCCGTATAACACCATAATGAAGCTTCCCGGCGAAAAGAAAGAGGAATATATCCTGCTCTTGCCTTATACCCCGGCGAAGAGAGACAACCTTGCTGCATGGCTTGCTGCAAGATGTGACGAGCCGAATTACGGGAAACTTCTTATCTATACTTTTCCAAGGGACAGGCTCATCTTCGGACCAAAACAGGTGGATGCAAGGATAAACCAGGATTCCTATATATCCCAGCAGCTTACACTCTGGGATCAACGGGGCTCGGAGGTCATAAGGGGCAGTCTCCTTGTAATTCCTATAGAGCGGTCTCTTTTATATGTTCAGCCCCTTTACCTGGCGGCAGCCGATAAGGTGGGACTGCCTGAGCTTAGGAGAGTTATTGTTGCATATGAAAACGATGTGGTCATGGAGGAAAACCTTGAACTTGCACTCCAGAGGCTGTTCGGCGCAAAGGCAATTGTCGGAAAAGCTGATAGGACTGCTGCTGAAGATATAAAGGCAACAACCTCAGAACTTGCAAAGGAGGCTATGAGGGTATTTGAAAGGGCAATTGAACTACAAAGGCAGGGCAACTGGGCAGGCTACGGGGAAGAAATTAAGAAACTCGAGCAGATTTTGAAGAGGATAGCAAAGTAATATAACGTTTATAAGAATAAAGGCACGATTGGTATAGGAAGCTAACAAAGATCTCTCAGCCGATTCCCTTTATCGCCCGCTCTAATCTCTTTAAGGCTTTCTCCTTGCCAAGTATTTCAAGGACCTCGAATATCCCTGGACTTTCTGCCTTGCCGGTAACGGCAACACGGACAGGCTGAGCGAGGTTGCCGAGTTTGATATTATGCTTCGCAACGAGAGAGCCGAAGACTTTTTCAATCTCTGGTGCGCTAAAATTATCTTGTGTTATTAATTTTGATAAGTTATTATATTTAATAATGTGGCATATAAAGGAGCGTCGCGAAATAGCAAAACTCTCTCGTAAACTTCCAGTGGATGTTGTTAAGAAATATGAACTTTGGAAAGATATCATATTTCGGCATGGCCCAGAAAAATTGAAAGAGTTCAAGGGCTTCCATGACGAAAAACTAAAAGGGAACCGAAAAGGACAACGTGCATCCCGATTGAGCTTGCAATATAGGGTCATATACGCAGTAAAACGGCAAATTGTTACAGTTTTTGTTTTGGAAATATCGCCGCACAAATATTAGGAGGATTTATGAAAAATTATAACGATTTTGTCACAGCAAAATCTCATGCTTCACTTTCAACGGGTGAAGTCATTCGCATGCTTCGTGAATTGAAGGGCTGGACTCAGGGTGAACTTGCAAGACACTCCGGTATCAGTGTAACAAATATTAGTCTCTTGGAAAATGAAAAAGTTGATATTGGCAAAAAGCGGGCTGAGCAGCTTGCAAAAGCTTTCAACGTTCATCCTGCAATAATCATGTTCCCTGAATATGAAGCTAAGGAGATTGAAAAAGCCGCTTAATGAATCTTTTCAGTAAAGCTTGCTGCTATATGCCGGGAGAGTCCTCCAGTTGACTTAAATTCAAGACTCCCTCAGCCGATTATCTCAATTGCCTTCTCTAATCTTTTTAAAGTCTTCTCCTTACCGAGTATCTCAAGGACTTCGAATATGCCGGGACTCTCGGCCTTGCCGGTAACAGCAACACGGACAGGCTGAGCGAGGTTGCCGAGCTTGATATTATGCTTCGCAACAGAGAGCCGAAAGACCTTTTCAATCTCTTGTGCGATAAAGTTATCGAGTCTTGAAAATTCCTCTCTCACATCGATCAAATAGGGAAGACTCTTTTCATTCAGGAATTTTGTCCTTGCCTTTTCATCATATTCGATATCCTCTGATATATAAAACCTCAGGGAATGTGCAAGTTCAAGCAATGTTTTTGACCGCTCTTTTAACGTGTCAATAGCCTTTGATAACCAATCTTTATCTAACGTTTGGTCTTCACCGATAATATTTTCTCTTTTGAGAAACGGTATAACTAACTCGATTAGCTTTTCAGATGGAGAGTTCTTGATATACTGGCTATTAAGCCACAGGAGCTTTTCTGGATTAAATACTGCTGCGGATTTTCCAACATCTTCCAAGGAGAAATATTCTATCAACTCATCGCTGGTAAAAATCTTCCTGGTCTCCATGTGCCCATCCGAGCCGGGCAAGATAATTAATAAAGGCATCAGGGAGATAACCCATTTCTTTGTATGCTGTCACAGAGGTTGCACCATGTCTCTTGCTCAGTCTTGTCTTATCAGAACCCAGGATCATCGGTAAATGCGCAAAGGCAGGGATCGTATAACCGAGGGCTCTGTATATATGGATCTGTTTTGGTGTGTTGTTCAAATGGTCATCCCCCCTTATGACATGGGTAATTTTCATGTCTACATCATCGACAACAACGCAGAAATTGTATGTCGGAGTCCCGTCAGAACGAGCAATGATAAGGTCATCAAGCTGGGCATTATCAAAGACGACCTTACCTCTTATCAGGTCATCGACAACCGTCTCTCCTTCCTGCGGCATCATAAACCTTATCGCAGCATTCTTTCCCTGAACCCCTGAATCCTCGCCCCCTTCCCTTTTGATATTCCTGCACCGTCCATCGTATTTCGGCGATTTTCCCTGTGCCAGTGCATCCTGCCTTCTCTTCTCAAGCTCTTCAGATGAACAATAACAATAATACGCCTTGCCTTCCTGTAAAAGCTTATGAGCATAACTCCTGTAGATATCAAACCTATCCACCTGCCTGTATGGTCCTTCATCCCAGTCAAGACCGAGCCATTTCATGCCTTCAATGATGGCCTCTATGAATTCCTCTGTGGAACGTGTCCTGTCTGTGTCCTCAATTCTGAGGATGAAGGTCCCCTTGCAGTGTCGTGCATAAAGCCAGTTAAACAGAGCTGTTCGCGCGCCACCTAAATGCAGATGCCCTGTCGGGCTCGGCGCAAATCTTACCCTAACCTTATCTGACAATAATTACCTCCGTAAATAAAGTGAGACTGACTTAAGAATATAACAGATTCAGAATATAGGTGCAATTTCACAGGGTAGACTAACTCTTCAATTTTTTAACTTCCAATTTAAGAACCTTCCTCGTCTCATCCGTTACTTTAAACCTCTCATCCCCTCGATATCCCACAACCCAAATAATATTCTCTCCAGATACAATCAGAGGGATCGCGTCACGCTCATCCCTTGGTACTTTCTCATCAACGAAAAAGTCTTGTATTTTTTTCTTCTTGCCAAAACCGAGGGGATAAAAAAAGTCGCCCTCTTTCCTTGATCTGATTATGAGAGGAAAAATCAATCTGTCAGCATCAAAAGCAGCAAAGATATCCGAGGGTTTTCGATCTTTTATTTCTGACTCCTGACTCTCCTGTATAGAGGCTTGGATAAGAATTCGCGCTTCTTTAAGAACTGTTTCTCCGGGAACTTCAAGGGAATAGGTACTTAGTCTTACGGGAGGCTCTGAAGTAAGGGTGAAAGTCGAATAAGCCTTTATAGCCCTCATTCCATGGGGCAGATAAAGCCTGTCACCTGCCCTTCCCATTTTGATAAGTTCAATGATATCTTCTATATGAACGAAGCTTATTCCGCGGAGGCCCTTTGTCTCATCTATTGCCCGCCGTAACGTCCTCCGCAGGATTATCTTTTCCATGGCAACTAAAGGACTAAGAAAAAGCTCGATGTGAGAATCCGTTTTTCTGCTTATGAGTTTCATTAATGTCTTTGCAACAAGAATCTCGAAATATCTCTCCTCTTCTCTGAATATTGCTGCAGTCCTCGAAAGAGTATCTATGATGTTTGGATTCATCTCTTCTATTAGCGGCATAAGAGAAAGTCTTATTTTATTGCGGAGATAATCCTTTTTCAGGTTTGACGAATCAACAATGAAATCTATCCTCTCCCCTTCGAGATATTGTTTAATCTCTTTTCTCTGGATTGCGATAAGGGGCCTTATGAACTTCCCTCTGACCGGTGGTATTCCAGACAGACCGGCAGGACCCGATCCTCTCAGGAGACGCATGATGAGTGTCTCTGCCTGGTCATCTGCTGTATGTCCCAAAGCAACTTCATCTGCATTGATCTCATGGGCTGTAGCATCGAAAACTCTGTAACGGAGTTCTCTTGCTGCTTCCTGTTTGTTGAGCTTCATTTCCTCTGCATAGGATTTTACGTCGATAGATTTTGTAAGAAACGGCAGTTTGAGCTTCGCACACAGGTTCTTACAGAATTCCTTTTCCCCAACAGCTTCTTCGGGTCTGAGACCGTGGTCAACATATAACACTGAGAGATCAAGTCTGAATTCTTCCTTTAGATACTTTAATACATGGAGAAGACACACTGAATCAGGCCCGCCAGAGAGGGCAACTAAAACCCTCTCCTGGCCGGAAAGCATACGGTATTTCTTAATTGTTTCTTTTGCCTTTTGAAAGAGTTCTTCCAAGGTTTTTCTGAGGTTTCCTATAAATTGTCTGTCATTCCCCGACTTGATCGGGGAATCCAGAGGAAGGAACTGGATTTTCCGGTCAAGAGACTGTGTCACAATGTCATTCTGAGGCCCAAGCCGAAGAATCTCGTTTTACAACACATTGATCTTATGAGATTCTTCACTTCGTTCAGAATGACAAATTTACATTTCAAGGTAATTACGACACAGCCTCCAAGCCGGAAAATGACGACCATTGAAACAGAGCACGCTATGACTATCCTTACTTATTCTTAAATAAAGTCTTCACTTCGTTCATCAGCTCATTGATATCTTTAAACTGCCTGTAGACAGAGGCAAACCTGACATATGCAACTTTATCAAGCTCTCTCAGTGATAACATCACCTCTTCTCCGATCCAGGTACTTTTAATCTCTTTTACCCCAAGCCCGACGAGCTTCTTTTCAATGGAGTCTGTGATGCTATCGAGGGTCATCGTGCCTATTGGCCTTTTCTCACACGCCTTTTTTAATCCTGTCAGTACCTTCTGTCTGTCGAAAGGCTCACGCCTTCCATCTTTTTTAACCACCAGGGGAATGATATCTTCGACACGTTCATAGGATGTGAAACGTTTCGCGCATTTCAGACACTCACGCCTGCGGCGTATCGCATCGCCCTCTTTGCTTGTTCTCGAGTCGATAACTTTATCTTCTACGCTTCCGCAGAAAGGACACTTCACTGAAAACTCTTGTTATGTTGCTTTTTGTACTTCATAAAGAGGAAAGCTATCACAAAGAACTTTAACCCGTTTTGAAAGGTCTTTTATTACATGAATGTCATGGATACTCTGAATAGCCGAAGTTATGATATCTGCTATCTCCGTCATCTCTGCTTCACCCATGCCCCTTGTGGTAACACAAGGTGTACCGAGCCTTATCCCGCTTGTTATTGTTGGTGGCCTCTCATCATAGGGTACTACATTCTTGTTCACTGTTATACCTGCCATGCTCAGTGCATCCTCTGCATCCTTCCCTGTAGTGCCCTTTTTGGTCAGGTCAACAAGCATCATATGATTGTCAGTCCCACCTGAGATAATAGTGAACCCCCCGTTTAACAAGCCCTCTGCAAGTCTCTTTGCGTTCTTGATAACCATAACCTGATAGTCTCTGAATTCCTTGCTCAAAGCTTCTTTCAGAGCTACAGCTTTTGCAGCAATAACATGGACAAGCGGCCCTCCCTGTATTCCAGGGAATACCATCTTATCAATCGCTTTGGCATATTCCTCCCTGCACATGATCATTCCACCCCTCGGTCCTTTAAGGGTTTTATGTGTCGTTGTTGTTACAAAATCTGCATATGGCAAAGGGGAGGGATGAAGGCCTGCTGCAACAAGTCCTGCAATATGGGCTATGTCTGCCATGAAATATGCATTAACTTCTTTTGCAATTTCTGAAAATGTCTTGAAATCGATGATCCTCGAATAGGCACTCGCACCGGCAACGATCATCTTTGGTTTATGTTCTCTTGTCAGGCGTCTAACCTCTTCGTAGTCTATATACCCTGTATTTCTATCAACGCAATAGGTTGCAATCCTATAAAATTTTCCCGAGAAGTTCACTGAAGCACCATGGGAAAGATGGCCTCCATGGCTCAGGCTCATGGCAAGTATGGTATCACCTGGCTTAAGCATGGAGAAATATACAGCCATATTAGCCTGGGTTCCGGAGTGGGGCTGGACATTGACGTGTTCTGCGTTGAATAGTTCCTTTGCCCTTTCAATTGCGAGACTTTCAACAACATCGGCATATTCACAGCCGCCGTAGTACCTTCTTCCCGGATATCCTTCTGCATATTTATTCGTAAAGACAGAACCCTGAACTTCCAGTACGGCAGGGCTTGCATAGTTTTCCGAGGCTATGAGAACAATATTCTCCCGTTCCCGCTCTATCTCTTTCTGTATTGCTTCGAAAACCTCCGGATCTGTGAGTTTGAGATGTTCAAGGTTCATGTTTTCTTAACCGGTCCTCTATCAGTGTTATCTTTTTTAATCTATTGACGTGCCTGGAACCGTCAAAGGGAGTATTCACCCATGTCTTAACAATCTCTTTCGCCAAATCCTTCCCCACTATTCTCCCACCGATGACAAGGACATTGGCATCATTGTGCCGTCGACTCATCTGGGCTGTGAAGAGATCGTTACAAAGAGATGCTCTGATGCCGGGAAATTTATTAGCAACGATGGACATACCTATCCCCGTACCACAGATGAGTATTCCCCTCTCTATCTCCCCTGAGGAAACTGCCTCAGAGACTTTTTCACCAAAATCAGGATAATCTACTGATTCGGGAGTATTCGTACCGTAATCAATGCAATCAATGCCGAGACCACTTAAGAGTTTGATGATCTCATTCTTCAGTTCTAATCCCGCATGGTCGCAGCCTATAGCGATTTTCATTGAAATTTACCTATCTTATCGAAGAGTTTGCGAGTAAGTCAAGAATTCGAATAATCTTCTAAAATTATACATTATCGCATGGAAGAAAAGTATAAGGCCTTGACCGGAAGCCAGTGGAGTATTTAAAATGAGTATGTTTTCAGGGCCCATAGCTCAGTTGGTAGAGCTACCGGCTCATAACCGGTCGGTCCCAGGTTCGAGCCCTGGTGGGCCCACCAGAGGCTCTATTGAAAGTAAAAGCTTAGTTCTGTGGTATAGTGGTATATAAGTAACATGGTTATAAGAAAAATACTTTCCAGCTTATCATTCTTGATAGTAGACTCAAAAGACTTGCAGGGCAAGTTTTTGAGGTGGATTGTTTGGAACGTAATCTAAGTCTCCTCATAAACCTCCAGAAGTTTGATAGCCTCATTCTCGAAAAACAAGCAATTATAGAAGGAATCCCCACAAAGATTTCTGAGGTAGAAGGGCCTTTCAAGAAAGCCCAGGCTGTTCTCGACAAATTGAAGCAGGGTTCTGAGTCCCTCGAGAAAAAGAGGCGTGATAAGGAAAGGGAACTCGATGATATCAATGAAAAAATCAAAAAGCTGAAAACCCGCACTACAGAGATAAAAACAAACAAAGAATACCAGGCCCTTTTAAAGGAGATAGAAACTGCCGAAAAGGAACGTAATGCTGTTGAGGATGAGATTCTTAATTTCATGGAAGAGATGGAAAATTCTTCAAAGCAGGTAAAACTGGAAGAATCAAAGCTTAAGACTGAGAAGGATAAGTTAGATGTTTACCGGGAGAAGCTCAAGGGTGAGGTATCCGAAGCAGAAAAAGAACTATTCACTCTCAGAGGAGAAAGATCCGGAATTGTCGAAAGCATTGACAAGGAACTTTATACCCTCTATATGAGCCTGCTTGAAACAGGCAAAGGTACCGCAGTAGCAGAGGCAAAAGAAGAAGTCTGCCAGGGATGTAATATGAATATACCTCCCCAACTTTTTGTTGAGATAAAAGGGAATGAAGAGATCCTGCAGTGTCCGCAATGCCACCGTATACTCTTCTATAGAAGCAACTCTTGACTTTAATCTATTAAATACTTATTATATACGAATAAAAAAATATTATAGGTTTTCCGGTCTATAAAAATACCAATGGGAATGGAAGATCATAAGCTGAAAGTCTTCTGCACAGTTGCAGAAACCAGAAGTTTTTCAAAGACTTCTGAGATTATTCATCTTACCCAGCCTGCTGTAAGCCTTCAGATTCAGGCCCTCGAGGAAATGTACGAGACAAAGCTCTTTGACAGATCATCAAGCAGGGTTACCCTTACCCCTGCAGGAGAAGTCCTGTATAAATATGCGAAGGAGATTCTTGCCCTTTATACTGCAGCAGAGAAGGTAATAGGAGAAATGACAGGTTTGGTAAAAGGGAGTATCACAATCGGCGCTGGATCTACCATAGGAAACTATATGCTCCCAAGCGTCATTTCAGATTTCAGAAAAACCCATCCAAAGATCAAAGTTAATCTCTTTGTCGCAAACATGCAGAGGGTCATTGAATTGCTCAATGCAGGGAACATTAATGTTGGTCTTGTAGAGGGAGACGTGAAAAGGCAAAAGATCGTTGTCGAAAAATTGCTCTCTGATGAACTTTTACTGATCGTTCCTGCCCATCATCCCTGGGCAAAAAGAAAAGAGGTTTCAGTCTCTGAACTTATCGAGGAACCCTTTATCCTCAGGGAAGCCGGTTCAGGCACGAGACAGACAATAGAAAAGTTCCTTGCAAGGCATGGAATTACACTGCAGGGGATGAAGGTATCCATGGTTCTGGGAACCACACAGGCCATAAAAGAGGCGGTGGAGAATGGATTAGGCGTCTCAATCGTCTCACGCTGGGCTGCGAGAAAAGAAATCAAGTACGGAACCCTCAGTATGCTCAGTTTCAAAGAAGAAAAGATACTCAGAAATTTCTCTCTTATTACTTACAAGAATTCAGTTTCATCCCATGCTGTTGAGGAATTCCTCGCATACCTGAAGTCATATCCCTTCGACAAGCTACTTGCATAGAAGTTACTAACAAATTCATTAGTAAAACCGCATTCAGTCAGCCATTATGTCATTCTGGCTTGTCCAGAATCCTTCTTCTTTCAGAAAGATTCCCGACAAGCGGGAATGACAGACAACTTTGGTACAGAGTTCGCTATAAACAATACAGATAATTCTTATTTCCCATTTCTATAGACCCTGTAATCTATGTCTTTAAATATGCTATCTTTTTCTTCGATCTCTCTGAGCCAGCTTTCTGAGATATTCCCTGAGATAATTGATTGATAAAGGTTGTTAAACCTCAAAATATGCCCCTCAAAACGCTTTTGTGCATACCCGGCAGCAGTGCTGGAATCCATGATAAACGCCCAGTCGCTATGTTGTGATAGGAGGATCTCTCTTAATGCCTGATTCAGTGCACGCCGGACAATGCCACTTGCATTATGAAATTTCCTGGCAAGATTGATCATGCGTTCAATCGACTTGTGAAGATGACGATAGATGTAATCATTAGAGTTATTCAGCCAGACCTCACTGTATCCTTTATGTCCCCAGCTTGACATAGATGGCTGACAGTACTGCAGACCTGCGTATTGAGAGGAAAGTGAATATAAATATTCTGAGGGCGTTATCGTTCTGAAATTGACATGCCCTTTGTCTATCCCTCTCAAAAGAAAATCGAGCCAATCAGGGCCCTCAAACCACCAGTGTCCAAAAAGCTCGGCATCATAGAGAGCGGTGATTACCGGCTTAAGGGAAATATGGAAATCCTTAAAGGTCTTTGAGAGAAAATCAATCTGGTGTTGTCTATTGGATATAAAATGATGTGCATGCTCTGCGGCCTTTTTTCGTGCTTGCTCTATAATATATGGTTTTTTCCTGTCTGTTTTTCCTGTTATCCTGTAATATTTCATCCCCGTATGTATCTTTATTCCATCGGGATGGATATACGGTCCCATATCATCAAGGTCAAACCCTATATCTCTGTAAAAATCCCGGTAATCAAAGTCGCCTGGATACCCTTCAACAGAAGACCAAACCTGCTTGGAAGTCTCAACATCTCTGCCAAAAGCAAAAACACCCGAAGGGCATGATACAGGTGCATAAACGCCGTATCTTGGCAAAGGTTTTCCATGAAGTATACCGTGGGTATCGAGGAAGAAGAACTGTATGCCCGCTTCTCTTGCATATTCATCGATACCGGATACATACCCGCACTCGGGCAACCAGATACCAGCCGGTGATTGATGGAAATTATCTTTAAAATGTTTGGTAGCAATTTTTATCTGTGCCTTTATCGCCTCAGGGTACATTGATAAATTAGGGAGAAAGGCATGGGTTGCAACAGACGTTATCAACTCCACCTTGCCTGTATCCTGTAATGCTCTGAAGGCTGATATAAGATCTTTCCTGTAGATTTCTTCAAATAAGTATTGAATCCTCCGGAACCTTTGTGCGTACATCCTCACAACTGGTTCGAAATGGATATCACCCTTTGTTCTGTGTCGCTCCCTGTCTGATAATTCGATCAGCCTTTCGATATATCTTTGGTATCGCCTTTTGAGAAGATCGTCGTCAAACATTTCAACAAGGGGTGGACTTAGTGATACTGTTATCCTGAAATCAACACCGTCGTTAAGAAGTCTTTCAAAGATACCAAGGAGAGGGATATAGGTCTCGGTAATGGCCTCATAAAACCAGTTCTCCTCAAGGAAATAATCATATTCCGGATGTCTGATATACGGGAGATGGGCATGGAGAACAATACAGAGATAGCCTTTATACATAATTGAAACCTTAAGTTTCTAAACTATTAAGAGCAGCCCTTTACAGATTAACCATGCAAGTATGGCGCATACAGGCAAGGTGATTATCCATGCCAGTACAATATTCCCTCCGACTCCCCATTTCACCGCTGAGAATCTTTTTGATGCACCTACACCCATTATGGTAGATGAAATCACATGTGTTGTGGAGAGAGGAAGCCCTATTCTCGATGCAATCTCTATGACTGTAGCTGCTGTTGTCTCTGCAGCAAACCCGTGAATGGGTTTGAGATTAACAATTCGCGTACCGAGGGTCTTGATTATTCTCCAGCCCCCGAATGCTGTGCCAAGTGCCATAGCCGTTGCACACACTGCAATTACCCACAAGGGGATGTGGAACTCGGGAAGTTTATAATAACTTACCAACGCCATTGTAATGATTCCCATCGTTTTTTGCGCATCGTTGCTGCCGTGGCTGAAGGCCATATAGGCTGCTGATACGATCTGGAGTCTGCCGAAAAGGTTACTGACCAGTGTGGGGGTAGATCTTCCGAACAACCATAAGAGAAACATCATCAAGAAGAAGCTCAGGATAAATCCAACGACAGGAGAAAGAATTAACCC
Organism: Nitrospirota bacterium; assembly: GCA_963796125.1. GTDB lineage: Bacteria > Nitrospirota > Thermodesulfovibrionia > Thermodesulfovibrionales > SM23-35 > DASPRG01. The sequence continues at coordinate 49,142 of CAWCKM010000047.1, read as the reverse complement.
TGCGAGAACTTTATAGACACCCTTTTGAATAATAACGCCCGTCCCCGCTGTTGCTATTCCTGCACCGACAACACCCGAAAGGATGGCATGGCTCGAGGATGTGGGCAAGTCCGAGATACCATGTGAGTTATGTCCCACACGATAGCAGCTGTAAGAGCAGAAATAACTGTGACCTGTGTGATACATGTAAGCCTCTACAAGACCGGCCCCAACAGTCTTGGCCACCGCAGTCCCTGACAATGCTCCAACCATGTTCAATATTGCTGCCATTGATACAGCTACTTTTGGAGAGAGAACCCTTGTTGATACTGATGTGGCGATTGCGTTGGCAGTGTCGTGAAAACCGTTTATGAAATCAAAGACAATTGCAAGGCCTATTACACAGAGGAGTAAAAAATACGTATCATGCATTTTTGAGGACTATGGCTTCTATAGCATTGGCAACATCCTCACATCTATCAGAAGCATCCTCGAGGTGCTCATAGATCTCTTTCCATTTTATTATGAAGATACAATCGTTTACTTCATCAAAGAGTTTCCCAAGGGCATCACGGAAAGTCCTGTCTATTCTATTTTCGAGCCTGTTTATCTCAATACAGTATTCCTGGACATGGGAATATTTCTTTTCCTTGAGGTTTTTAATTGCCTTCTGCACAACCTCTGTGGTCATAAGAAGATCCTTTGCCATTTCTATCGCTTCTTTTGTAGGTTCCTTGATTTTAAATACCATGAGCCTTTCAGTAGCAGCCCATATGAGGTCTAAGATATCATCTAAGCGGGATGCGAGGGTATATAAGTCCTCTCTATCTATAGGGGTTACAAAGGTCTTGTTCAGTTTTTTTATGATCTCATGTGTCAATATGTCGCCTTCTTGTTCGCATTCGTATATCTCTTTCGCCTTGACTTCAAGGTTTTCAAAATTCTCCGAAAGAACAAGATTGAAAAAGAGTGAGGCTGTCTTTGTGAGGTTCGATGCAGCCAGATCGAAGATCTCAAAGAAGTCTATTTCTTTAGGAAATAATCCCAATTTCATATTATTGTCATGCAGAAAAACTTCTTAATCATAAAAGAACAGTCAGCGAAAAGTCAATTTGAGAATTTAGAAAATGAGTGCCTTTATTGCTATTTGTTCTTGTCTTGCTCCCTGCTATTTGCTCTTCGCTCTTTGCCATGGTTACTCCTGTATCTTCCTGAAGAGATAAACAGTAACAACACCAAAAACAAGCGGCACAAGCCATGCAGCTACAACAGGTGGAACTACTCCCGCATATCCAAGGGAAAGCATCATGGTATATGCAAACCAGTAGAGAGCACTGATGAGGAGCCCGAGCCCTGCTGCAAAGAGACCTCCGCCAATCCTGCTTCTCATCGAAAGAGATATGCCGAATAACATCATAAAGAAATTTATAAAAGGGTATGAGACCTTTTTATTCATATCGACAAGCAGCTTTGTATTCCTGAAACCTGCCCGTCTCAATCTTTCTGTATATCTGTAGAGTTCACCAATGCCCATCTCTTCCGGTTTCTTAATCCCTTCACTGAAAAAGTCAGGAGACTCAAGATACGGATAGTCAACCATTGCTTCATTGCTAACTTCCCCGGCCTTAATGTCATAAATAGTTACATTTTTAAGCCTCCAAATTCCATTTGAACTTTGAACTGCTTGCCATTCTGCTTCTTCTGCCTCTATCCTCTCCTTCAGAGAATCTTTCTCTGTAACAAAAATACTCACGCCCGTTGCAAGCTTCTTCTCGGGAATATAGAGTTCAATCCTTACCGGAGAACCGTCTGTAGCCCTCAGCCAGAGAGTACCTTCCTGGAAAGTAAGTTTCTTATCCTTTTTTCTGAGACTGTTTTTAAGCTCAGACGACCTCGTCGAGAAATCAGGCACAACAACTTCTCCGATGAGAAAGGCAACTATCGTCAATACCATGCCATAAAAAATAAAGGGTTGGAAAAGACTCCTTAACCTGCCTCCCGTTGCCTTTATAACAACAATCTCTCTGTTCCGTGATGCCTGACTGAATATGAACAAGCTGCATACGAGTATGGCAGCAGGCAGAAGATAAAGCAGATATTTCGGAAAATTGAAAAAGGCATACAGGAACAGACCTTCAAGAGATGGCCTGTTAGGCATGAAGTCATCTATTTTGTCGATAAGATCAAGAATGCTGAATATCGAAGCAATGCCCGCACATATGAGGGCAAAGAGCTTGAAGAATTCCTTCAGATAATGTTTTTGTACGATTAGCACAGTCTCTCCCAGACCTCTAACTTACTAATAAGACAAAGTAAACCACATTCCTACTGATTTCTGTCATGGGCTTGTCCCAATCCCTGGCTTAGAGATTCGACAAGGGGAATGATACTGATGACTCTTAGTCTGATGTCCTTTCAATTTTCCTTTACTCGTTACTTGTTACTGTTTATTTGTTACTTTCTTTTTTGTAAAACCATATTGCAAAAATCCCAAGAACAAGAGCAGGTGTCCATGCACCGATGTAGTGAGGTATCTTTCCAGCCCTCACGAGATTCTCCCCATAGATCAGAAGCATGTAATAACTCGAAAATACTCCCAAGCCAAGGGCAAGACCACCGAGTCTCCCCGACTTTCCGGTCATCAGGGACAGAGGAGGTCCCAATGCAATAAGAACAATACACATAAAGGGCAAGGTTATCCTCCTGTCGAATTCAAGCTGTAACAGAAGGGTATTAGAGGTGCTTTCATTAATTTTTTTGAGTAATTCAAACGGTGTAAACTCTGCATTCTTTCTTGATGGGAGGTTTGCCTCGAGAGCAAGGATAAGGTTGTATCGTTCAAAGAATATTTCCGTTGTGCTGTTTCCCTTTGCAATATGAATGAATCCATTCTTAAGGAGGAGGTTTGCGTAAAAACCCTCTGACATGGAGATCTTCCCTTCCCTGGCCATCATGATCCTTGGTTCATTCTTATTCCTCCCGTCATAAATAAAGATTCCCCTGACCGTATCTTCAGAAGGCTTCTTCCTGATCATAATGACAATGTCCTTGAATGATGTATTGAATGTACCTTCCTCAATTGCAAGAGGAGTACGGTTTTTAATAATACGGGTGATTTCATCCCTGAGACCAATACTGCTTTTGGGACCAATATAAAAGCTCACAGCTATATTGAGCAAAAAGCATGAAATGCCGAGAATAAAAACCGGTTTCGATATTCCACTGAAGTCCATGCCGCTGGTTCTTAAAATGACAAGTTCATTGTCAAGACTATGGCGACCATAGGTTAAGAGCGTGGACAGGAGAAATGCCATTGGTATGGTGAGCAGAAGTAACTGGGGTTGAATATAGAGGATGATTGTAGCAATATCTGCAACTGATGCACCGACTCCCGAGAGAAACCTGCTCAACCTGAGCAGCTTCTCCATCATCAAAATAAAATTCAGAAAGGCAAGACTGATGATGAAGGTAAATATTAATTCCTTGAGTATGGATTTGTGGATTATTTTCATGGTCTGAGTTTGAATATTGTATCATAACCTTTTATCTCTGACCTTTTATGATTGCCACTACTAAATCTGTAGTGCCCTAAGCTCCTTGGATATACTAATGAGTTCATTAGTAAGGCGACATCATTATCACTTTCTGTCATTGCGGCTTGTCCGCAATCCTTCTGGTTTTTCAGAAAGATTCCCGACAAGCGGGAATGACATCTATGTAGCTTTACTTGTAGCCGTCTTAGTAAGTTTTGACCGTGTGATTTTGGACTGTTAGCTTTTGAGAAGTATTGAAACAATATCAGAAGCAGCATTGGGACGGGCAAATCTCCTGACAGCTTCTCTCATAGACAAAAGTCTCTCCTTGTTCGAAAGAAGCCTGTCAATCTTATAGGCAAGGACTGGAATATCGTTGCATCTCATTGCAACTCCTTCTTCGAGAAAGTGGTCGCTGTTTCGCTCCTCCTGGCCTGGTATTGGGTTGACAATGACCAGGGCAAGACCACTGGCAAGGGCTTCGGAGCTTGTGAGCCCTCCGGCTTTCCCGACAAGGATGTCTGATGCAGCCATCCACTTATGCATTTCAGCAGTGAATCCGACAATCGTTGTCGGATGTTGCATATCTTGCATATTTTTGAGATGGTGTTCGAGCTCCGGGTTTCTGCCGCATATGACAATAATCTGAACCGGTGTTTTTATTTTCTGAAGGCTTCTCACCATTTCCTCCACAGGCCCCACGCCGAATCCACCTGCTGAGACAAGTATAGTGGTCCTGTCTTCATTAAGCCCTAAGCCAGCCCGCACTTCTTGTTTCGGACTCTGTTTCCCGAATTTCGGATCAACAGGGATTCCCGTTACATACACTGTTTCGGGAGGAATACCGAGGGTTTCAAGATATGCCTTTGTCTCGTCGTGGGCCACAAAGTACCATTTCACATCTTTATACAACCACATCGCATGAGCATCATAATCGGTTATGACCATGCCTACCGGAACATTTAGAGCTTTTCTTCTTTTCAAGAACAAGAGGATCTCAGCAGGAAGAAAATGCGTGCATACTGCAACGTCCGGTTTTTCCTTCATGAGTAGACGGATGAGCCGACCGGCGTTCAACAGATCCATAGCGAGTTTCCTCTTTCTGTATTTCCAGGGCTGGTCAAGGGTCTTGTAAATCCAGCCAAGGATATCAGGGTTATGCGTACACAGTTCCTTGTAAAGATCTGAATATGCTCTGCGAAACAGCGCATTGGTATACTTGAGCACTTCTATATGTTCAGCCTGAATACCTTTTTCGGAAAAAGCGGAAACCAGAGCATTGGCGGCACTCACATGACCCGCACCCGCTGCTGCTGATAGAACCATCACTTTTTTGTACATGCTGGAGTTTCTCCGTGGTCTAAAAATCTATTACGATCACTTTCTTCATCTACTCTGCCCTTGAAGACCTTTCACAGATGCGAACTTCACCTACAAGGTGTTAAAAACGGAATGGCTTGAAAATTCAAACTTTCTTCATCAACTGTGCACCCTGGACACTGTTCACTAAGTGTGGATTTCTGCTTAACGATTCGCATCCGATGGTTGGTTCGGCGTTCATTGCGTATATGCCCTGTACCCTGCCTCCGCACAGTGTTCCTACCAGTGCCCAGCAGATTCTCCCGCTGTTTTTGCCTCTTTAGTGCTCTTTTCTTTGAAGCCTTTGGAAAATTTGCTCTTCATGTTTCTAACCATTTCTTGGTCTATAACGTTTATTTTATCTCCTAAATCCATATCCCCTCCTATTCCCATTGTTAAATATTTCTTATAGTCTTCACCATTTTAGCAGACAAGATAGAAAAAAGTTACAGGAAGTATCTAAATCGAAAGCGGAAGCCTTTATTTGTGACTCCTCAACGTCTTTACTGCCCTGAGGTTCCGAGGGCTAATGGTCAGGAAACCTCCGTATATATTCCACAATCGTCACAGAAACTTAAATCTTTTGGAAGTTGCTTACCGCATTGAATGCATGCCTTTTCGGTGGCACCCTTCTTTTCTTCCTTTTCTCCTTCTCCATTCACATTTTCCTCTACTTTCTTGCCGCATTCATAGCAAAACTTGATACCTTCATAGAGCTCAGTGCCACAGTCACAGGGAGGTATGGGTTTTAGTCTCAGAATTGACTCCTTTATCTCATCAGAAATTTTTAGTATTTCTCCTTCCTTTTCCTTTATCTGATTGTCAATCGTTTTTATGAGATCGCACATCTCTTTAACCTTTTTCTCTTCTGGGAGACCTTGTAAGATATTTGCGTAGACGATAGTTCCGAGTTCCTCCAGATCACTCTTCTTATGGGTATTTAAAGCCTCTGTTTGTTCCTTGAGGTTTTGAATCTCAAGCACTCCTTTACTTAATTTTCTAAAGTCTTCCATCCTTTACCTCCTCAAATAGTCAGAAAAATGCCTTTAAATAATTAAATATTCAATTGTATGATTTTTTCTGTGATTTCAAGCAAGAGATTTGGATGTGGACTGTGCACCTTATCAATACTCAACGTCGTGCGGACCACACGAAGAAAGAATTGGGGGAATTCTTAAAAAGACGAATGCTATCTTCTAAGTTTTGATATTCTTTTTCCTAATTGGTAGCCTTTTTCTAAGAATTCTTCTCTCTTCAATATGTCTCCTCTTGCGCTGACACCGGGAGATAGAATTTTCCCAATAATTTTCATTTCAAGGTATCTGAGACTCTTAACAAAGAATTTGATAAGAAGGTCGGCTGTTTTGATATTATCCTCTTCAAAGGGGATCGCCAAAACTGCTGCTTTGCCCTTTATTTTTGATCTATTCTCTGGACAGTTAAAGTAAACAAAACGGTCTATGAAACATTTCATCAAAGCAGTGGGTCCATACCAATATACTGGTGTTCCAAAGATGATTATGTCACTTTCAATAATTTTTGGATATATGACATTCATGTCATCTTTTTTGCTGCATTGCCTGCCCTTCCAACAGCTATGACAACCATCACATTCTCGAATATCAAGGTCATTGAGAAACACTATTTCTGTATCAGCACCCTCTGCTTTTGCTCCATCGAGTATTCTAGAGACCAAAATATGGGTATTCCCCTTTTTCCGGGGACTCCCTATAACCCCAAGAATTTTATTCATTGTTTTGTCCCCAGTATAGATAACTTGTTGTAATATGCATAATTATATCAGGATTTAATGGGGTCAGCTTCAGGAAGAAGGGGCAGCACAATGTTTCATCTGTTAAGAGTGAACCGAAGACTTATCTTAAACTTCTTCCTGTAACCTATCAAGCACTTTCGAGCAAGGCCAAGAAAAATATCGCCTGGAGTTTTTGGACCTTCTTTTTATTTCACTCTTTTTGTTATTTCACCTTTCTTTATTTTTGCGGGTATTTTTTTGATCGCTTCTTTTGTTTTTCCCTCGATCCTTATTATCTGATCTTCGAGTTTCTTGATCCGTCCTATAGCTGCTTTTACTTTTCCGTCAGTAAGCGGGTTCTTGACCTTGGATTTCAGATCATAGACATGCCCGCCAAGCTCCGCCATTTCTTTCTTAACCTTTGTCTTGAGTTCAAATAACTTCAGACGCTTTTTACCTTCTTCGGTAAGCTCTCCCGCTTTTTCCTTTACAAAAGTTGCGCCTTCTTTAACAACTTCCATGCCTTCCTTCAATCCCTTTTCTACATCAGCCTTTACTTTGTTCCAAAAACCCATCTTTCACACCTCCAAGATTTTAGTTTAAAAAATTCTGTTCATTATACTTATCAGAGAAAAGGATAAATGAGTATCAGTATTAGTCTGAATTTTTTGTAAGAAGTTGGCTCATTTATGCATCAGTATCTGTCCTACAAAATTCCCCTGCGAGATGCTATCGGGCGATTATGAAGAGATAAATATGGTAAATTAAAAATAAGAAGTTGAACTATTTTGAAAAGGAGTTTGTCGTGGGCAAGATTGGAGAATTTGAAAAAACGGTAGTAGCAGAGCCGCTGAAAGAACCGTTGCCTGCAAAGGTACCGCAGGAGGTTCCGGTAGAACCCTTAAAAGAACCTGTACCTGTAGAGGTGTCGCCATAGCCGCAGTAAAAGACTTACTAACTCCTGATTACATGACTGCACTCACCGGCTGGCGGTTCTGGAAGATCCGGAGGACCTCAAAGGATGGTAACCTGTGGCTGAGATCAGTCATAAGGAATGAACTATGGCCTCCGATGGAAAGATTTGTAGCGCGTTGTTCATCCTATAAAGAAACGGGTCAGATCTAGTATTCCTCCCGAAGCCCATTCGGCAAGCGGCATCTATGCCTATAAAACTACTCTTGGTGCGCTCGAAAACATCGACCGCTATTGTTATCGTGGCACATTCCTGGGCAAGGTCAGCCTGTGGGGAGTGATCCAGAAACACCAGTTCGGTTTCAGGGCCCAGTTTGCCTATCCACTCTCTCTTGTTTTTGGTATCTGCTGTGTATGCAAACAAACGGTGAGTCTTAAAACAGAACCTTTCGCAATAGGATGGGCATCCCTCCACATAACAGAGGATTTTTCCGTCAGCGGGGTTCTGTGTAAAGAATGCAATGAAAAATATTATTCCGTTGACATGGATACCAGTCTCAGGGAACTGATAGAATTAACAAACCGATACGGAATCGAAATCGAATAATCTTTTCTGAATATCCCCTACGAGCCGTCTTTACTCCAGCTTCTTAATTAAATCTTTCACAGGTATAGCTGGAAGAGTAAGAAGTTGAACAGATCCTCTTGAACCGAGTTCAACAGACATCTTCAACACAGCTTCATTATTTTGAGCCTCAACAATATTCACAAAATCATATTGCCCGAGGACTGCAAACTGTTCCTTTACTTTGATACCCATCTTTTCAAGCTCTTTGTTTACTTCAAGAATCCTCTCCGGATGCTCCTTGATTGTCTTTCTTCCATCATCAGTCAGTGTGCTTAAAATAACGTAATAAGCCATACACCCTCCTTTTAATGCAGATTATAAGGTTTATTGAGTTATTCACAGTTTCTTGAGTTGAAACCCTATAAACTCAAGAAACTCAACGAACTTATGAAACTTCTATACCTTTACTTCTTCAACCACCTCCCTTTCTGAATACGAGTTTATTATCTTCAAAATCAACTTCAACCATATCCCCTTCCTTGAAAGTCCTATCGAGGAGTTTCAAGGAAAGAGGATTCAGTATCTCCCTCTGAAGTGCCCTCTTTAGAGGTCTTGCACCATAAACAGGATCAAAGCCTATTTCAGCAAAATACTCCTTGGCTTTATCTGTTAGCCGTATGTCAACATTCTTCTCTCTGATATACTTCTTCATCCGCTCTACCTGGATGTCCACAATCTGCTTGAGCAGTTCCTGTGTCAGCGGGTTAAAGACTGATGATCTCATCAACCCTGTTCAGAAATTCCGGTCTGAAAAAGGTCTTCAGGTCTTCCATGATTTTTTCTTTGAGCTCTTCATTTCCCGTTACCCAGTAAGCAGCAGGTTTCCTCATCCTCTCTTCAAGCATCTCCTGTATATGGCTGCTTCCTATGTTCGATGTCATAATGACAACGGTATTTCTGAAATCAATAGTCCTCCCGTGTCCATCAGTAAGCCTCCCGTCATCAAGCAATTGCAAAAGGAGATTAAATACCTCCGGGTGGGCTTTCTCAACTTCATCAAAAAGGAGCACAGAATAAGGTTTTCTCCTTACAGCCTCAGTAAGCTGGCCGCCTTCTTCATATCCAACATATCCAGGAGGTGCACCGATGAGTCTCGATACCGTATGTCTTTCCTGATATTCAGACATATCTATCCGGATCATTGCATTTTCGTCATCGAAAAGGAATTCTGCAAGAGCCTTAGCAAGCTCTGTCTTTCCAACCCCTGTCGGACCGAGAAAAATAAAAGAGCCAAGTAGGTCTGTTCGGATCCTGAATACCGGCACGGGCTCTCCTCACAGCGTTTGAGACTGCTTCTATAGCCTCATCCTGTCCAACAACCCTCTGTCTCAGCCGATCATCCATATGAATCAATTTCTGAACCTCTCCTTCAAGCATCCTGCTCACCGGTATCCCTGTCCATTTAGAAACGACTTCTGCAACATCCTCTTCATCCACCTCTTCCTTGAGCATCTTCCTCTTCTCCTGAGCCTTAAGGAGCTTCCTGTTTTCATTCTTCATGGGCCTTCTGGAGCTCAAGTAATTTTCCATATCTCAGTTCCGCAGCTTTTGTCAGGTCCCCTTCACGCTCTGCCCTCTCTGAGTCTATCTTTGTCTTCTCAATCTGTTCCTTATACTCCCGCATCTTTGCAATAATCTCTTTCTCACTCATCCACTGAGCCCTTAATTCATCACGCCTCGCCTGAAGCTCTACTATTTCCTTCATGATCTTATCGAGCTTCTCCTTTGGTTCCCCTGTGCCATCTCGCATAAGCGCCTGTTTTTCAATCTCATACTGTCTTAGCTTTCTCTCAATCTCATCGAGTTCCACAGGCATGCTGTCTATCTCCATCCTGAGCTTGGATGCAGCTTCATCAATAAGGTCTATTGCCTTATCAGGCAGGAATCTGTCAGTGATATATCTATTTGAGAGCACTGCTGCAGAAATCAATGCAGAGTCTTTGATCTTCACTCCATGATGAACCTCATACCTTTCTTTTAGCCCGCGGAGTATTGATATCGTGTCCTCAACAGAAGGCTCCTTTACGAGGACAGGCTGAAACCTTCTTTCCAGTGCAGGGTCTTTTTCAATATGCTTTCTGTATTCATCAATAGTCGTTGCACCAATGCATCTGAGGTCTCCCCGCGCGAGGGCAGGCTTCAGCATGTTCGATGCATCGATTGCTCCTTCTGCAGCACCAGCGCCAACAAGGGTATGAAGCTCATCGATGAATAAAACGACCTTTCCCTCTGCCTGTTCAATTTCCTTGAGAACTGCCTTCAGCCTCTCTTCAAACTCTCCACGGAATTTTGATCCGGCAACAATCGCACCCATATCAAGGGCAACCACCCTCTTATCCTTCAATGTCTCAGGCACATCACCGGCTACGATCCGCTGTGCAAGTCCCTCAACAATAGCTGTCTTACCGACTCCGGCCTCTCCGATAAGCACAGGGTTATTCTTTGTCCTCCTTGAGAGGACCTGTATTATTCTCCTTATCTCATCATCCCTTCCGATCACCGGGTCGAGCCTTCCCTTCCTTGCAAGCTCTGTCAGATCCCGGCTATATCTCTTCAGTGCCTGATATTTGTCTTCAGGAGTTGGGTCTGTAACGCTCTGTCCTCCTCTTACTTCCCTCATGGCAGAAAGGATATTATCTGATGTTGCGCCATATCGTTTCAACAGGTCAGAACATGGTCCCGGCACGGAGAGCAGGGAAAGGAGAAGATGCTCTACACTTACATATTCATCTTTTAAGTGTCCTGCCTCTTTTGTTGCATTCTCCAGTACCTCTTTCAATCTCGGAGAAACATAAATCTGACCCAGGGGTGTTGCGCCAATGACCTTTGGAAATCTCTCTATTGCCTCTTCAACATCCTGCTGGAGGGCCTTTGTATTAACGCCGAGCTTCTTGAGTATCTGGGATGCAACACTATCTTCATCCTCGAGCAATGCCCAGAGGAGGTGTTCAGCATCAAGCTGCTGGTTACCTTTCCTCTCTGCCAGTCTCTGAGCGGCCTGTACTGCCTCCTGACTCTTTATGGTAAGTTTATCCATAGGAAATCCTCCTTAGCCCAAAATGCCCGCCTTAAATGTCATTCCCGCAAGCGAAGCGAGTCGGGAATCCTTCTGAATACAGGTATTTGTGGACAAAACAGCGAAGAAAGATTCCGGACAAGCCGGAATGACACCCTATTATTAGAAATGTCTTTTTCAACTTTTTTACGAATGAACCTAAATTTTTGAACAATGTCTGCATTACTCGGGTTAGTATTCAGAAAAAATTCTATTGAGCCGTCTCAGCAAAATCTTTTCTTGTATTTTCTTCGAGAAAATTCATCATCTCTTCCATCTCTCTCTGCATGCCCTCAATCCTGTGCATAAGCCTGAGTATCACTTCGACCCCTGCCTTGTTCACCCCGAGCTCTCTGGTAAGTCTTACGATCATTCCAAGCCTTTCCACATCCTCTTCTGAATAGAGCCTCTGCCTCTTTGTCCTCTTGGGAGTTACAAACCCTTCCCGTTCATATAATCTCAGAGTCTGTGGATGGACATGCAGCATTTCTGATACAACACTGATCATATAGAGAGGTTGTTTCTTATCTCTCAGCATCATTATTTCCTCACCATTCCCTCACGCGGGTTTTCCTTGTAGAGGGATTCTATTTCTCTTAATGCTTCCTTAGCCTTATTTGTGATATTTTTAGGAACCACAATTTTGATATGAACAAACTGGTTTCCTCTCAGACCTGTCTTTGGAGAAGGCATTCCTTTACCCGACAATTTGAACCTTTGTCCACCCTGTGTGCCGGATGGCAATGTCATTACTGCCACGCCGTCTATCGTTGGGACTTCTATCTTGGCTCCGAGAGCAGCTTCAGTAAAAGTTACCGGAAGGTCGAGATAAAGATCATCTCCCTTCCTCTTAAAAAGACGGTGCGGTCTCACAGAGATTTCTACATGGAGATCTCCTGCCGGCCCGCCTCCTTCTCCTGCGCTTCCCAATCCCCTGAGTCTTACCCTTGAACCGGTGTCCACACCAGCAGGAATTTTTGCTTTTACTGTCTCAGCCTTCAGGATCTTTCCCCTCCCACCACAGGCAGAGCAGACCTTTGTTATCTTTCTTCCAGTTCCTCCACAACTCTGGCAGGGTTGGGACATTCTGAAAAATCCTTTCGAGGTTTTTATGCTGCCAGTGCCTTTGCACACATCACAGGACACTGATGACTCTGCACCTGAACCATGACAGGTCGGACAGGCAGCCTCCCTGTTAAAGGTAATCGTTTTCGTTACTCCTGAAAATGCCTCTTCGAGAGAAAGGTCAAGACCTATACCGATGTCATGTCCTTTTAAAGTTTCCGGCCTTGCCCTCCTGCCAAAAACATCAGAGAAGATATCACCGAGTCCAAAATCAAAGGCGTCACCAAAATCATATGTCCTGAAACCTTCGGATCCAGGGCCTCCTTCATAGGGAGAACGGCCAAACTGGTCATATTCTGTTCTCTTTTTTGGATCACCTAAGACTTCATATGCCTCATTGATCTCTTTGAACTTATGCTCAGCACTCTTGTCTCCTGGGTTCAGGTCAGGGTGGTACTTTCGTGCCAGCTTCCTGTAAGCCTTCTTTATATCCTCCTGAGAGGCGTCTTTTTTTACTCCGAGCGTATCGTAATAATCTTTTGTGGCCTGGGCCATACATTCCTCCTTTAACGGTTCCTATTATAAAATCTTGAGTATATCTTTGTCAAGTATTTTGTTATGAATGTGTGCAATTAATGCCTAATGTGCTATATCAAAGACGTAGATGAACAATCATAACTATTTGATTGTATCTGTCCTTGCAAGGCTCGTAATGAGCAATTCTTATAGCTGGATTATAGTAATAAATTTATGACAGAAATGAGAACTGGAAATTAATGGAGCAGGTTAGAGCAAGGGGATAACCCCCTTGCTCTTTTGATAATTACTTCTTCTCCATCGGTTTTGCAGCAGGCTCAGCCTTTTTCTCAGGCTCATGAATGGCAACGCTCTTTGCCATATTCTTGCCTTCAGACTCGGTATACTTCGCTGTCACTTTATCGCCAGCTTTCACATCTGCAAGTGCTTTTTTCGCTTCTCCCATCATGATCTTGGTCTTATCACTGACAGTGACAACAGTATCCTCAGCTTTGCCCTTCATCATCTTGGTCACAGTAATTGTCATGGCTTTCATATCCACTGCCTTCACATCACCTGTAACCTGTTTCACCTTCGGCTTCTCAGCTGGTTTTGCAGGCTCAGCCTTTTTCTCTGCATCGGAGCTGGACGCAGGTGCGGCTTTCTTCTCCTCAGTTGCGAAAGAGAAAGAAGCCATGGCAAATACAAAGATTACTGCTACAAAAATAGCTATTACTTTCTTCACTCAAATCACCTCCTTTCATAGAGGTAAGATATAAGGCAATGACCATGCCAAGGATAAACTGGCTTTCTATAACAAGAGTAGTAAAAACTTATTGCTCTTTTAAGAAGGGGTATCCTCTTTTGGGGAAGTGAGGTTGAACTTTTCCCACCGGTAAATAAATGTCTTGTAACTTAAGCCGAGGAGCTTTGCTGCCTTTGTTGCAACTCCATGTGATTTAGCCATAGCCTTTTTCAGAAGTTCTTTTTCAAGCTCCTCAAAATTTATCCCCTCTTCAGGAAAATCAAAGTCAAGGATATTGCTACCGTGTGAATATCTTAACTCACTCCTGATGTCTTTAACGCTTATAATGTAAGATTCGCTCATAAGCATGGCTCTCTCTATGACAGATTCAAGTTGTCTTATATTCCCTGGCCAATGATATTCGACAAGTGCCTTCAATGCATTTTCTTCAATTCCTTTTATTCTCTTGCCAAACTCCTGGTTATATTTCCTGATGAAAAAATTTACGAGTTCTGTGATGTCTCCTTTTCTCTCACGTAATGGCGGAAGTTCAATGGTGATAATCTTCAGCCTGTAGTAAAGGTCTTCTCTAAAATTCTTCTTTAAGATCTCTTTTTCAAGGTCCATGTTTGTTGCTGAGATTACCCGCAGATCGATCTTAATGTTATCGCGACTCCCGATTCTTCTTATCTCCTTATCCTGAAGTACCCTGAGGATTTTCGATTGCATGAGTGCCGGGAGATCTCCTATCTCATCAAGGAATATTGTCCCTCCATTCGCAGATTCGAATAGTCCTATGCTCCTTGAAGTTGCACCGGTAAAAGCACCTGGCTCATAACCAAAAAGCTCACTCTCGATGAGGTTCTCAGGAATTGCAGCACAGTTCACAGCAGAAAAGGGCTTTGCCCTTCTCGGGCTATTATAGTGGATTGCTCTTGCCGCAAGTTCCTTTCCCGTGCCACTCTCACCAACAAGGAGAACTGTTGCCGATGTTGAGGATACCTTTTTCATGATCTCAATTGCCTCCTGCATCTTCCTGGAGCTCCCCACAATTCCTTCTATGTTGAATTTGTCGTAAAGCGCTTTTTGAAGCTGCAGGTTCTCTTTCAGGAGAGACGCCCTCTCGGCAGCCCTTTTGACCGTTAAAAGCAAGGTATTTTTATTAAGAGGCTTCGTCAGATAATCAAAGGCGCCTTTTTTCATTGCTTCCACTGCAGAGGATATCGTTCCGTAGGCAGTCATAACAATCATCGATGGCTCAAAAGGCTCCCGGGGAATGGATTCAATAAATTCTATACCTTCCATGTCTTCCATTTTGAGGTCTGTCAGAACAACATCAGGGTGGAGTTTATTCACAATCCTCAGCCCTTCCTCTCCTGATGAAGCAGTATAGGTCTCATATCCTTCATCATCAAGAATTGTCTTTAAGATCTCCCTCTGGAGCGGTTCGTCATCAACGACAAGTACAACAGCCATATTATCTCCTCGTATTTATAACATTACGCATTTTCTGTCATTCATGCGGAGGCAGGAATCCAGGACCAAAGCCACTGGATTCCGACCGGGAGTGCAATAACCCGTGTGCACGGGAATAACGAACAATAACAGTGTATAGATCCATTAGGGCCAGCAACCTAAACAGGAAAAGACATAATTATCGTGCTTCCCTTGCCTTCTGCACTCTGAAAGTCCACCTTCCCACCGTGTTCCTCAACAACCTTCCTGGTCATGGCAAGTCCGAGACCAAGGCCTGTTTCCTTCGTTGAAAAAAAAGGATCAAAGACCTTTGACAGATTCTCCCTTGACACTCCGATACCGGTATCCTCAAAGATAAGAGATACCTTGCTGTCAGAGGCTTTTGCACTCACACTGAGTTTCCCGCCGTCGGGCATTGCCTGAAATGCATTGAGAACAGCATTAAAGATACATGTTTTTATCAGTTCAGGATCTAAAGAAAGCTTGGGCAAAACCTCATATCGCCTGATTATCTCAACATTTTCCTTTTCTGCTTTTGCCAGCACTAATGCCAGTACCTCATCGATAAGACTACATACTTCAACCTCTCGAAGGCTCATTTTTATTGGTCTCCCATAATCCAGGAAATCCCCAACGAGCTTGTTCAGACGCTGTATTTCCTGTTTTATACTCGTCATAAGGGAATCAAATTTCTCTTTCTTGCTGTTTTCTAAAGGTACGTATTTTTCCTGCAGGTGATCTATCGAAAGGCTAATGAAATTCAACGGGTTTCGCACCTCATGAGCAATTCCCCTCGCAAACTGTCCTATCCCGGAAAGATGTTCAACCTCGCGGAGTTTCTCCTCAAGGGCACGTTTCTCTCTGAGCTTCTGAACCATAAAGTTAAAGCTCTGCGTAAGTTTTCCTATCTCATCTCTTCTGTCAGTGGAAAGGTCAGGTGTCAAATCACCCGCAGCGACCCTTCCTGCCGCATTCACGATGTTATATATTGGTCTGGTGTACATCCATGAAAGGAGCACTGCTATAACTATTCCTATGCAGAAAACGAAGGAAGCTGCACCGATCCTCTTGATTGCAGAGGTCCTGAGAAGTGCAGAAAAATCCTCTGCATTTATCTGCAAGTGTATATAGCCATAATGCTCATTCCCGGCAACAACAGGCAGAATAACATTGTAGACCTTCCCTTCCTCAGAAACAGGCTCGCCGAGCTCAGCTTTTATGATCCGCTCTTTTTTCTTTGGGCTGACCTGCTCTCCAACCTTCGTCGGATTCGTACTTGCTATGATTTCATCAGTGTTACTGATAATAGAAATTTCTTTTACACCCTTTGCATTCAATTCTTTAAGGTAATTATAAAGTTTCATTTGGTCTGTTGACCCGGTACTCGTCACTTCTTCAACTCCAACCTGTATTGCCCTGGAAAGCTCAGAGGTCTGCTTTTCGAGTTCTGCAAGAAGTGCCCTTTCAGATTGCGAGTAAAGGTAGAGTAAAATCAAAATGAGGATGAGGCTCAGGAAGACCATCATAATAATGAGTTTTTTATTTAGGGAAAGGCCAAGGAAAAAATTTCTAAGTGACATTTAAACTATTTTATATGCAAGGTATATCTTCAAGTCAACTAACAAGACGATTCTATGTCAGCAAAAGTTCTTCTTGCATAAGTCACCCTATTCAATTAAAATGATGTGGGGTTCTTCACGTTGGCAATCGTAAACAGAGCGTAATGTAAATGGAGGGGCATTGGCTGATTTAAAGTCAAAAACACCAACCGAAACTCTCGATGCTCTCGGAATGGTCTGTCCTTATCCCCTCATCCTGGTGAAAAAGACCATGGAGAAGTTGCCCAAAGGGGCGATATTAAAAATAATCTGTGACCTGCGTACAACCGTTGAGGACTCTATTCCTCGTTACTGTGAAAAACATGGGTATACTGTTAGAATCGGTATGGATTGAAGATAAGCACTGCTGGGAACTGTATATACTGAAACCTTGAAATAAATCCTTCTCTGCTCAATGTTCTGTATTGGATGTATTTCTTCTGATCATTACAGTCATAAAGGGGATGCCGGATTACCGGCATCCCCTTCATTGCATTAACTCATTATATCTTCAGAACTTACGATTTAATCTGTTTTTGACCATACTTATCAAAAACCGCTTCCTCCTTTACCGAAACGGCTATCTTGTAAAGGATCGTGAGTACCAGGAAACCTACTGACCAAACTGCGAGAGTAATGAGTGTCTCAGGCAAGGTAGGCCAGTATTCTGTCACTCTTTCAAAAGGATTGGGCACAAAACCTCCCACGATCAACCCAAACCCCTTATCGATCCATAAAGAGAAGAATGTTGATACGCAGGCAATCGCCAAAAGATTCTCTTTTTTCCTGAATTGAGGAATGACCAAAAGGAAAAGCGCTATTACTGCAAGAATAGTGGAGGTCCACATAACCGGAACAAGCTTCCCCTGCCCTTCGATACCTGCATACAGGTATATAAAGGGGTACGTGTGTCCAGGTATTTTGCTGTAAAAAGCAGTAAAGAACTCTAATCCAAGGAAAAATACATTCGTAATCATAAAGTATGTAACAATCTTGCCCAATGCCTGAATGGCCTCTTGCCCGGCATCAAACTTTGTGTATTTTCTAACAATCATTGCAAGGAGAATGAGGAGCGCCGGGCCACCGGCAAAAGCAGAAGCTAAGAAGCGGGCTGCCATAATGGCCGACAGCCAGAAATGCCTTCCCGGAAGACCTGCATACAGAAAAGCCGTAACAGTATGAATAGAAGGTGCCCAAGCTATCGAAAGAATAATAAAAGGCTTTACCCAGGACGGCGCTGCTATCCCTTTCCGTTCAGCCCCGAGTACAGTCCAACCGACTAAGACATTCAGCAGCAGGTAACCGCTCAAAACAAGCATATCAAAAAACATGACCGAGTTCGGCGTCGGATGGAGTATCACATTCAGGACACGTAGGGGCTGCCCCATATCAACAAAGATGAATAACATGCACATAATGACCGCAGCAATTGCGAGAAACTCCCCTAAAACGGTGATCCTCCCAAAGGCTTTGTAGTTATGGAGATAATAAGGCAAGACAACCATAACGCCTGATGCAGCAACACCAACAAGAAAGGTAAACTGGCCAATGTATAACCCCCATGAAACATCCCTGCTCATGCCTGTCACACCCAGACCAATCCTGAATTGGTAGAGATAAGCAATAAATCCTATACCGATGACGGTGAGTAAAAAGAATATCCATCCCCAGTATCTTCGACTTCCCTTTAGCGCAGTTTCAAGCATTTGTTCTCCTCCTCTCATCCTAAGATGTAATAAACACTGGGATGTGTCCCAAGTTCGGGTTTACGTCGAAAGCTATAGCGTTCATTGAGAATTTTCCTCACTTCAGAATTCGGGTCTTCCAGGTCACCAAAAATCAAAGCGCCCTGGGATGCTTCCACACAAGCCGGTTTAAGCCCTATAGCGAGCCTCTCATAACAGAAAGTGCATTTTTCAACAACACCTCTCATCCTTGTAGGAAATGAGAGATTCCCCTTTTTAATTAAAATCTGCTGACCCTCTCCTTTGACAAAGTCGGAATCATAGGGAAGAACATTCTCCTCATTGATAAATGGTCTCGGGTCACGGTAATTGAAACTCCGCGCTCCGTAGGGACATCCAGCCATGCAGAACCTGCATCCAATACAGCGGTGCATGTCCATCATGACGATTCCATCACTTTTTCTCTTGAAAGTGGCTTTTGTTGGACAAACCCTTACACAGGGAGGATTATCACAATGATTACACAAAACGGAAAAGGGCATGTGTTTTATTTCCGGCGAAAGGAATTCATCTTCCTGGCCGGGAAATGCATGCTCATAGGTTTCTTTCCATATCCATTTGACCTCTTCTTTTGGGTTGCCAATAGTAGGAACATTGTGTATACGATGACACGCATCTGTAACTCTTTTATAATCCTCTTCTGTTTTGAATTTGCTCATGTCAACTACCATACCCCATCTTTTTGCTACCAGAGCCCTCGGGTCCGGCATGAACTTGAGATGCCTCAAGTAAATTTTCCTTCAGAAGAGCGCTGACCGACATACCCCCAACTCCCAGCAAGGTGGAGGCACCTGCTATCTTAAGGAACTCTCTTCTGTTGATGCTCATGTCTTCTCCTCCTTCGGCGCTATATGGCAATCCCAGCAGTAAGGTTTCACACCAACATAATTGTGACACTCATCGCAGAATTTAGTCTTATTCGAATGACACTTCATGCATGTATTCTGAAGACTCATAGCATATTGTTGCCCATCAGTAGCATGTATAGAGCCTGTTGCCATCGCGGACAACTGAATCTCTCCAGTCATTTATCATGACCATATGTTCTGCTTTCATAAACGACTTCGACTCAACACACTTTTTCACAGCCATCTTCTGAATCTCTGGTGTATCAATCTTTGGATCTGGAGGAGGAATTGACGCTTTCCCTACATCGTACAAAAAAG
The DNA here is from genome assembly GCA_963796125.1 of Nitrospirota bacterium. GTDB lineage: Bacteria > Nitrospirota > Thermodesulfovibrionia > Thermodesulfovibrionales > SM23-35 > DASPRG01. Next base: position 29,612 of record CAWCKM010000047.1, on the reverse strand, counting down.
GAAAGGTTGCGATTCCCACAAAAATGATAAGCCCGATTATAATTTTCCATCCGTCGTACATTATTCTTGAGCCTCCTTTCCGGGTAGCGGTTCACCGCGCATATCGGTCATCCTCTCTTTTTCCCCCTTCATTACCAATGCATTCGCCGACCATCTCGTGAACGCCTGAGACAATCACACCAGGAACCCAGTAATCCATAAGGGGCTGAAGGGCTGCCCTGTCAATCTGGCAGATATTCAGAAGTCTGTTCACCCCATACTTTTCGCGAACATATTTCACTGCATTTGCCCTCGGGAGGCCTCCCCGTAACCTCAATTCCATATTTTCTGATGCATTCAATCCTGACCCACTGCCACAGCAGAAGGTCTGCTCCCTGATAGTATTTGGCGGCATCTCATAGAAATTATTACAAACATTATTAATGATGTAACGCGGCTCTTCTAAGAGTCCCATCCCTCTTGAAGTATTACAAGAGTCGTGGTAGGTAACAATGTAGTTATCATTCCTGCTTGGGTCCAGTTTAATTTTTCCATTTCGTATGAGATCAGCAGTAAACTCGGCAATATGGACTATCTTGTTTGATTTTGCATTCTCGAATTTCGTCCCTGTTATAGGCGAGACAGGCTCTTCAAGAAAGTCTACAGGCCCAAACCATGTATTATGGTACTGATGCCAGACCCTCCACATATGGCCACATTCTCCTCCAAGGATCCATTTTACCTTCAACCTCTTTGCCTCGGCATATATCTTTGAATGAAGCCTTTTTGCCATCTCATTCGAGGTAAAAAAGCCGAAGTTTCCTCCCTCGGAACAATACGTGCTTAGTGTGTAGTCAAGCCCGATCTCGTGGAATAACATCATGTATCCCATGAAGACATATGTGCCACGTTCATCGAAGTATTCACCGGAAGGATTCACAAAGAGGACCTCGGCTCCCTTTCTGTTAAGGGAATAATCTACTTTAATGCCTGTTAGAGTCTTCTATATCTGCCTTAAATGATTCGACTGTATCTTTGATTGTATGGGGAAGAAGGCCCATGTGATTTCCCGTCTTCCAACAATTCGCCACAGGTCCGGCAATCCACTCGATGTTCAGACCCAGGAGATTGAGAAGTTCCCGGACAAGTATGGTAACTTCAGCAGTATCAATACCATAAGGGCAGAAAAGTGAGCAGCGGCGGCATTCAGTGCACTGGTATGCATAGTACCATAGTTCTTTAAGTACATTACAGTCAAGTTCCCGTCGCACCGGCAATCTTTCCCAACATCTTTCCGGATGTTGTAAAATATTTTCTGTATATCGACCTGAGAAGCTCTGCCCTGAGAACAGGCATATTCTTTGGGTCTCCGCCGCCGATAAAGAAATGGCACTTGTCAGCACACGCACCGCATCGAACACAGATATCTAAGAAGAGCTGGAACGAACGGTATTTGCTCAGCCGTTCTTTTAACCCTTCCAGGAATATCTCTTTCCAGTTTTCGGGCAGTTTCCAGTCCTCATCAGCTACTGACCATGTCCTCGCATTCGGAAAGCTAATGGTTTTAAGGCTTTTTTCCTTTGCACCCCAGCAGAACATACCCTTTTTCAATTCAGCCGGAGTATCCATCCATGATGTTTTTGGCGGCTTATAATCAATCTGAGAAAGCTCTTCTGGTTTCTTCAATGCCATAGTTTACTCCTTTTCTACTGGTATTCCAGCGTCTTTCATGAATTCTCTGTAATCCTCTTCATATTCATCATAGGTGTGAACCTTGACAGGGTAATTCCAGGGATTAACATGCATTTCCATCCGGTTAGTTATTAGCCAAGATTTCTTGTTGGACTGAGAAAGACTCCAGCCATATGCATAAGTTTGCTGAATGGGAAATAAGCGAATAGCATACTCACAAGGAAAAGATGGATATAAAAAAGAACCCCTATCCCTTCAGGTATTTTCGGGCTAAGAGTAACTAATCCCATGGTTAGTTCTTTTACTCCCACTACATTCACTTTGAAAAAATATCTTGTGAGCACGCCCGTGGCTCCGATACCGATGATGAGGAAAAGAGGGAAGTAATCAGCAGGAAGTGAAATATAGCGCAATATAGGGATAAAAAGCCTTCTGAGTAAAAGATAGGTAACGGCAAGGAGAAAGATTACATCAGTTAGATACAGGAGTGGTGCCCCAACCTGGAAAAAGGAATCTAATGACTCGACTATTTTAATAGAAGAGGGCACAGGCTCCAGGAAAAGCCTTAGATGCCTGACCAGGATAATGAGAAAGGTCCAGTGAAATGCCAGTCCTGCCATCCATAGCCATTTCGCTGATGCATAAGACAGCTTTGGTCCACCTGTTAACTCGGACCTTGTATTTCTGAAAAGAGAACGGAAGAGAAGTACCTCAAAAGCCATCCTCACGATAACACCGAGGGCACTTGAGGGATTATCGATTTTATTTTGCTTTATCCATGGGAGTGATTTCTGCTGACCTGCGGTTGTGGGAATACGGAATGGAACCGGTCTCGCTGCCCATTGCAGCACCCGGTAAATAATACCGATAATGAAAACAGCAATGGCAGCATACGGGATGATAACTCCGAATAGGTAGTTGAGGTGTGCTGCTCCAACTCCAATGTAAGCAAGCAAAATAAGACCTGCAACCGCTAACAAAGAAAGCCAAAAAGACAGTCCAAAACTCATGGATTCTCACCTCATTTCATTTAGATTATCAATAGATCCCTTTTACAGGATCAGTTTCTTGTTCTTCGAGGTCCACTATAAGCTTTGCCTTTTTGAGAAGTGTATACGTCTGGTTGTTTAACTCCATAGCCTTGAGTTCGTATATCTTCTCCCTGCACTTCATAAAAATATCAAAAGAGAGAAGGGCAAGGTCATCTATTCTGGATTCAATAACAAGCAATTCCCCGGCAAGACCATTTTCATGAATTTCACTTTCAAACTCATCTCTCAATACTTTTTTCAGGAGAAAAATAAAAGAAACAGCCTGAGAGGGGGTAAAATCCTGGATTGCTCTTACCCTGATGATATTGTCGAGAAACGTTGAGCACCTGTCAGAATCAATTCCTTGAAGAATTTCTTCAAAAAGATCTTCTGCCCCCTGAGTAATGATGTGACCGACAGGATTGGAAAACCTGTTCTTTTGATCTCTGAAAAACAGAGCACTTTCCGCCGGGTAGGTATCAAGAATGAGATCAGTCCATCTCTTCAGAATTTTTGATCTTTTTTCTTTTAACAGGTTTTTCAGCTTCATATACAATGAGGGTAAAACATAAAATTTACACTTTAGAAATTGTCAAAATTGATACCCCGTTAGAAAGTTGTGAGCTTTCAGTCTGTACCAGAGTCCTTCAGGCAAACCTTTTTCGACTCTTCTCAGTTAAAGAAAAAAGTAAGGGTAGAAGGTAATAACTTCTACCACTTACTTTTTCAATAGTAATCTCTTATACGCAGCCTGTAGGTTTCGGAAGCCCTGCATACCTACATGCCTGCTTTGCAGGTCCTGCTGGGAACAGCGTATAGAGATATTTCTGATTCCCTTTATCAGGTCCAAAATTCTTTGTCATCTCCTTAATGAGCATCTTAATGGCTGGTGCGATATTGTACTTCGTGAAGTAATCCCTCAGAAACCTGATGATCTCCCAGTGTTGTTCAGTGAGGATAGTATCATCGGCCTTTGCCATCTCTTCTGCCATACCTTCTTCCCATACCTGCCAGTCCGTAAGAAAGCCATCCTCGTCAAGTTCAAACTCCTTTCCCTTATAGTTCCACATTGGCATTGTCTTTACCTCCTTTTCTTTTAGAAATTGATTTATTTGGGAACATCCCCTATTATGGGCAAAATAAAGTACCATAACTTCATCTAACTTTGCAACATGCAATAAAAAAGAATTCACTAAGGGGTCATAAACACTAATATAAACTAATACCTATGGTCAAATAAAAAAAACTTATTAATAAATAAAAATCTCTTTCGATAGATAATCTTCAGTCAGGTAAAACGTTATATATATACATGAAGATATTACAAAAAGTCAACCTGAACTTTACGTTATAACAAAAACTAAATTAGTCAACTTGAACATCGGAATCATGCATGCTAGAAATTCTAAGCCAATGAAATAGACTGAGCTACTATGCCTCCTGGAACTCTTTTTGCCGCTTGTACGCCAGTGCCTGATTCATGATCCCTTCTACCCATTCTCCCGTTCCAAGAGCATGCAGGTGTGTATATGTTGCCAGGACATTCTTATAACATATCCCATCTTTATTGTTTATAATCCCATTCCCTTTCTTCATTTTAAATACAAAATATATATCGTCATTTTTCCCTGTATCTTTTACATAAGAATAGTGAAATTCGTGCCCGCGCAAAATGCTCCCCTGTCTGAAATAAGGATTCGGTGCATCAACTTCAACAATGCTGTACCCATGGCCCTGCGGTTTCTTGCTTACTCCAATGGTTAATGGAAAAACACCTGCCATGGGGTAATCCTTACCTTCCCAGATCAATTTTTCAGAAAGGTACATTAAACCACCACATTCAGCATACATGGGCAATCCCTCTTCAGCAGCCTTCTTAATAGCTTTCCTTAAACGTTCATTGTCAGATAGAGCAGCAGCGTGAGTTTCAGGAAAACCACCCCCTATATAGAGGGCATGGATTGATGAAGGCAGATCATCTGTCAAGGCACTGAATTCAAGGATTTCAGCCCCTGCCCGTTTTAATGCCTCTATATTCTCAGGATAATAAAACTGGAAAGCTGAATCACGGATGACACCGATTCGGAGTTCGGAGTTCGGAGTTCGGAGTTCACACCCCCTCCCTTGCCCTCCCCCCTCGAGGGGGAGGGATGGGTGGGGGGGCAATGGTTGTGCTTCTTGGGCAATCTCCCATAATTTATCCAGGTCTACATATCTTCCAACTGTCTCTGCTGCTTGATCGATAGCCTCCTGTGCTAAAGGATGTTCCTGCGGTGGCACTAAACCAAGATGTCTTCCGGGAAAAGTAATATTGGTAAGCCTGGGGTATAGCACCAACGACAGGTATATTACAGTGCCGCTCAATACTTCCGCGAATGATACTCTCATGACGAAGATTTGCTACCCTGTTGAGAATCACCCCTTTGATTGGCACCTCCGGGTCCAGCCTCTGGCACCCGAGTATCAGGGCAGCAACTGTTCGAGTCACTTTCGTACAATCTGCAATGAGTATTACAGGAGAGTGGAGCAGTTTTGCTATCTCCGCCGTACTGACACTTCCTTCTACGTCCATACCATCATAAAGACCGCGATTCCCTTCAATGATAGCTACATCGGCCTGATGAGTGTTTAAACAGAAGGAAAAAAGGATTTGCTCTTCTGTCATAAAGAAGAGGTCGAGATTATAGCAGGGATGGCGTGCGCCAAGACTCAGCCAGCTCATATCAATAAAGTCAGGACCCTTTTTGAAGGGCACAACGTGGTATCCTTTTTCGCGCCAGAGACGGCTGAGCCCTACACTAACTACAGTTTTACCAGTATCACCACCAATCCCGGCAATTGTTAGCCTGGGGCACTGTGTCATCTCTTAGGTCCGGGAACATCAATCGTGGCACAGGTCCCGCCACCACAGCTTTTAACAGTGCTCGAGGATTTTCCGCTGACTGATTTAGCTACATTGACGGTACTGAGAACCCGTTCCACTTCTTCAGAGTTGCATTTCGGACACTTCATTTCTTCAGCTTCTTTCTTCAATTTCAGAAACTCAAAGACATGCCCGCAGCCGAGACATCTGAACTCGTAGATTGGCATATATGCTCCTTTCTGTAAAGAATTAGGGCGAGTGTATTATAATACCATAGTTATAATTACGATGAGATCCAAATAAGTGCGATATCCCCGGATAGAACTGATAGAACCACGGTGTCCCTTCTGTCGTCATGTTTTTGAACAGCCAAGGGACTTAAAGGAAAGGAAGCTCCGTGAATTTCCTCTTGGTTTCTGTGAACACTGCGGCGCTGTTTATGCCTACGATGCCACAGGATACAACAGGGGAGCGGCTTTTCTCGAAGCCCTGCTCTTTGCCTGTAATTATGATGATTACGTGGCTTTTTCACTTTCAGCCGGAGAAGATTTTGCAGATGCCGTTATAGAAAATTATGACCCGATGACCCATAAGGTAATTCCGGGTAGAACCTTTGATGACAGGAGTATCAGGGGAGCGTTGATTTTTGTCAGACTCAATCCGGAATACCAGGCGTTTGCACATGAACAAATAAAGGAAAAATTAAAGGAAAAGTCTTTGCCCTCTGCAGCCCCACCGAAAAAATTACGATCAGAAAAATTTTCCAGAGAGACGGTACAGACGTACATTTCAGAAAATAAGCTTGAAGAGCTTATTGCGTTGGCCGAAGAAGACGACAGGGTCATCCCTGAACTTGCCCGCATGCTCTACACGCCAGATGAGCATCTCCGCTGGAAAATCATAGAAATATTAAGCGACGCAAGTAAAAAAGTAGCAGAGACAAGGCCTGATATTATTAGTAAATTATTAAACCGCTTTTTACGTAGCGCAGCAGATTCAGCCTCATCAGCCTGGGGCGCCCTGGAAGCTACAGGGGCGATAATCAGCAAGGAACCGGAATTATTCGGAGAATTCAGTCAGGCGTTGCTCTCCTTTTTTCAATTCAGGAACTACTGGAAGGAAGTTGCATGGGCTGTAGGGAAGATCGCAACAACAAAGCCAGAGCTGGTTAAGTACGCATACCGGGCCCTCAGTTCATTATTAAGTGATTCAGACCCTTCTGTGCGAGGACATGCTGTGTGGGCTCTGGGTAATCTTGGATATAATGATGTTATCGATGAGTTAAAAAAACTTCAAACAGATGATCAACGGCTTTTTCTCTATAGAGAAGGAGAATTAAAGGAAGTAACAGTTGCTCAATTAGCAACAGAGGCTATTGAAAAGCTCAGTCAATGAGCAAGCCCTTCATACGATATCTTGTTTCTTCACCCCATGGTGATATCCCTGCAGATGAGAGCAAATGGGATTTACCTTTGGAAGGCGATGAACTAAAAACCCCTTACAGAATATATTTCCATACTATAAGAGATTTTCTGTCCAAAGATGAATTCAAACCATTACTTTCCTTAATCTCTCAACAGCACGGGAAAGAGATTCGTCTCAATGAAGTCGATGAAATTGTTATCCGCACAGAGAAGCACGGACTGTTATATCATCCTGCCAGTATCGAGCTCATACTGAAAGGAGATAAACTAAAACTTGGTTTAAATGTAGCTATTACAGATATGGGCAGGCATTGGTTAAAGGTAGAATGGGATGTCCTTCAGAAATTACGTTCAAAATATGATTACCCTTACTTACCAAAGGTATACATGTTCAGCAATTTCTATGGTATGTCATTCCTTCTGGAAGACTGGTTTGAGGGATATCATGAGTTCCATATCTCAAAAGACCAGGATGGCACCCACAGGTTAAAACTCTGGGACTTCTGTCACGGGTACAAATACCTGTCTTCTGAACAAAGCTTTGAAATATACAGACAGGCATCAAAGATTCTTACTCTTTACTATGACCCCGATGATTTCAGCGAGATCTTCCCCTGGCATCACGCAGCAGGGGATTTTGTTGTGAAAGTGATGGAAGAAACAATAGATGTTCGCCTCACTACAGCAAGGCGATATGAACCATTCATCGGCTTTGCAGACCGAAACACATTGAATCCCCTTTTATCCCTCTGTTATTACCTGATGAACCTGACTATACGGATGCGTCTGGATAAATTAGACGGATTAGGTGAAGTTGTATGGATAGAGGATAGATGTGTCGAAGCAACGCTCCGGGGATTTTTCGATGCGCTTACATTAAAGGGAGATTTCACAAATTCTATCGGAAACGCTGAAGAGTTTCTTGCACTTCTACAGTCATTTAGTGTCAATGATCTAAAAACTCTTGTCAATCCTCTCCTTGAGCAATACAGGGGGACAGGAGACTTTTCTGCAGTTATATCGAATTTAGATAAACATATAGAGGAACTATACGTTACTCTTCAAAATCTCCCTTTATAAGTGTTTCAAAGGGCATTCTGATAACTCTCGAGAGGGGTAACATAAGAGTTGCTTTCTCCGGATGGGTAGAACCTACCTTTTTAAAAAGCTCCTCAGATAGCTTACAAAGTTCATTATAAATTTTATAAAGTTTCACCGTCGGGTAGGTAACTTTTTCCTGGAAACCTGAGATATTACAGACATATGAACGCTCCTTATCACCAGTCATCAGACTAAAAGGCACTCCATAGATGCGGCAGATAATCGGCCGTTTATCATAAAGTGAGCATTCTTCCCTGTCTGATAAAAACGGGCATCGCACTCTCTGTTTCCCCAACCCGTATACTTTCATTTCTGGTTTATCTTCGAATACCTTGAGCCTATCTTTTGCCTTCACTGTCTCAGTATCTGCCTTTTCCGCCCTCCGCAGAATATCCCTTCTCATTTTTCTTTCCATGCGATTGAAATGATAATTGATAAAAGCAGCTTCTATGGGAAAAACACCGAAAACAGCATGGCAGCAATCACAACAGTGAATTCTGCACTTCACACTTAAAGGATATTTTTCCTGGATTGTATGAAAGAGATGGTCAGCCTTTCGGGTTTCAAGGACGTATTTTGAAAAGAGATCATCCAGCATCAGGGGTTATCTTTCTTTCGATGAGGCTCTAAGAGCTTTAAAAACTCAGGGTGTACTTCAAAACCTAACTCTACCGCTTTGTCACAGTTCTTAATTGCTTCATCAAACTCACCTTTGAGAAAATAAGCATTCGCCAGATTGTTGAAGCCGAGAGAAAAATCCGGAGCCAAAGCCAACATTTTCTTATTTATCTCAATAGACTTTTCTACATCTCCCTTTTGAAGGTAAGCATTGGCGAGATTGCACATCGCCTGAACAATCTCGGGATTTAATTTTAGGGCTTTCTCTAATGCCTCTATTGCTTCATCAGTCTTACCCATTTGAAGGTAAACAAACCCAAGATTCGAATATCCTCTCGCATACCTTGGTTCTATCTCTATAGCCCTCAGATTCGCCTTGATGACTTTCTCAAGGTCACCTTCTTTGAAATAGATATATCCGAGATTAACAAAGGACTCAAACATGCGCCCACCAGTATCGATGGACTCTTCGAATGCCTCTATTGCCTCATCAAACTTGCCCTGATTCATGTAGGTTACCCCTAAATTATAGAGAGCAGAAGCACATTCCGGTTTTTCCTGGAGTCGTTTCTTCTGTTCAGTGATAAACTGCTCAATATCCTTTGGGTCTTCCATAGAAATTAGTCTAACATGTATTCAAAGTATTCAAAAAAGTTTTAAAGCAGGCACTTTTCCTCAGAGGCCTGAAATCTAAATATTCTTTGCGTCATTTAAAATCTTTTAACAATAATCTAAATCTGCGAAGAGAGATGAGAGAACAAATAAGACGGGTGGATAGTTCACCTACCCACCCGTCTTACAGTCACTTCTGAACTACTTTCCTGAGATATGCTCTTATCTAACGGTTTTACGTTCCGCCAGTATCACCTGATTTTTCAACAGATATGCCTCTTCCTTTCAACCCGTACATCGTAGAGCTGCCTGTTGAGAATAGCTCCAAAACACCCTCCATCACCATCGCAGAGGCTACACTTTTTACCTCTGATGCACCTGTGGTCGGGATAACCTTCTTCACGCCATCAAGCATATCCTTGAAATAGAACTTGGTCTTTGCGCCTTTTGAGGCATAGTCAATAATAGCCTGTCTAATTTCTTCCTTTCCCATAATTAGCTTCTCCTCTCTTTAGATACCGCCTACAGCCTTGGATACTGCCCATGCATGTTCTGTAAACTTAAATTGAGTCGTAGTCCTGTACGTATCAACGGCCAGGCGATAGTCATCTAAGCTCTTTTCTGTAAAAGGTATACCTGTTTTCTCAAAGAATCTCTCCCAGCCAATGCGTGCTGCCCAGTCGCCAAGCCTTTCATACTTTTTCGCATCCTTTGCATAAACTTCTACGATATTCTTGACGACATCTGTTACCTCGGGCCACCGTGGCATATTATTCGGCAACCATGGTATAACCACCTTTGAGAACTTCGGTCCGCTTATACGATTCGAAATCTTTCCGCCAACCATTATGGCTATACCGTCTCCTTCACTATCAGCTAAAGGCAGAGCCATGCACATGGTATAACAGTTCCCACAGTACATACACTTTTCATTGTTAATCGTTACGCTCTTCTGTACCTTCCGGAGTCGTATAGGGCTTAATTGCATAGAGCGGACAGGCAGCAATCACGAGCGGGATCTCACAGACCTTTCCCAGGACCTCATGGTCAATTGCAGGCGGCTTGCGGTGATAACCAAGAAGGGCGATATCAGAACAATGCACAGCACCACACATGTTAAGGCAACAGGCCATAGCGACTCTTAATTTTGCCGGTAATTTCATGGACTTGAAGTAGTCAAATAACACATCAGCAGTGGCTTTCACTGAACCAGAGGCATCTGTTGCAGGGGTATGACAGTGAACCCAGCCTTGTGTATGCACGATGTTTGTAATGCCGAATCCCGTACCGCCAGTGGGGAATTTATAAGAGCCTCCATGATATTTCCTGCTGTCCAATTCCTTCTTTAAGGCACGAGCTGTGTCTTCCTTATCTGTGATAAACTCTATGTTATTTCTCGTTGTCCATCTCACATAGCCATTGCAGTACTTGTCTGCTATATCACAGACCTCACGAATATATTCTACTGATATTAACCGTGGTGCAGCAGCCCTTACAGTATAAGCCTTTTCCCCTGTCTCAGAGACGTGTACTAATAAACCGGGTTCCAGTATCCTGTGAGATACCCACTTTCCGTAATTTCTCTTGATAACAGGCGGAAGAAACTGTCCGAAATGTTGTGGGCCGATATCAGTGATCCTGTTCTCTAATGGCTTTTTAGGATCAAAATAACCGAATTTTCCTTTAGACATAATTAACCTCCTTTATATTTTTATCTCGGGTGTCTCTTTCTGTAATCGTTAATGTCCCTTACCCATCCGCCAGGAACCTCTGACTCCTTGAAGAAGACATACGGATTGGAACGGGGCTCTTTTACCATCTGAGGCATAGGCGGAATCCCGAGCACCTCTATGAACGTCTTCAGGCTCACACGTTGAATAGTTTCACCCAAACGTTCACGGTTTTTACCTTCTTCCATCCACCAATCAAAAACCTTTCTGACAAGGTCTTTTTGGGTATCATAAGGCTTCTGCGCATACATGAAGGGTATAGTCATGAGCGCCAACTGTGCGCCTTCCAAAATTGGTGCCTTTGCGCCGAAGAGGATACTCAAGCCCTGATCAGCGCCCACTCTTAATGCCTCAGGCATGGCATCTATACAATGCATGCAACGGTTACATTCTGCATTATTAATAGTGAGCTTCTTACCATCCCAATGCATACATTCTGTCGGACAGAGGTCAATTATTTCCTCCTGAATGTTGAAGGGTCCCCAGTTTGCCTGTACTGCTCCACCGTTCCGTGGGATTTCTCCACCAACATATGCCTTTACCGCCTCGTGATTAATCCTGATATCATCCTTCCAGGTACCGATGTAAGCCATATCTGACCGGGCAATAGAGGCTGTACAGCAATTGGGGCATCCGTCAAATTTAAACTTGAACTTATACGGGAAAGCCGGTCTGTGTAATTCATCCTGGAAGGTCATGGTCATCTCATAACACAGGTCCATAGTGTCATAACAGGCAAACTCACACCGTGCTTTACCGATACAATCTGAAGGGGTACGGAGGTTTCCACCCGAACCACCTAAATCAACACCTACGTCATGAGTGAGATCAAAGAATATAGGCTCCAACTGCTCCGTAATAGAACCCAAAATGACGAGGTCACCTGTGGAACCATGCAGATTCGTCATGCCGCTTCCGCGGTATTCGACTATGTCACAAAAACTTCTCAGCCAGTCAGTCGTATAAAACTTGGCACCGGGCTGATTGACTCTCATGGTATGGAAATGAGCAACAGCCGGAAATTTCGCCTGCTGGTCAGAATAACGGCCTATTACACCGCCACCATAACCGAGAACACCAACGATACCGCCATGTTTCCAGTGGGTTTCACCCTCTTTATAGGAAAGCTCAACCTGTCCCAGCAAATCTTCACACACTTCCATAGGGATCAGGAGATTATCCTGTCCAAGCTTCTTTCTATGAAGCGCCTCTCTCTTCAGGTCGCTCACAAAACTGGGGAAGGGACCCTTTTCCAGCTCGTCTAACATTGGAGTAGCATGCTTAATCTTAAAATTCTTCAGCTCTTCTTCCGTGTAATTCTTGAGCTGTTCATCCGTAAAGTTCCTTATATCTTGTAAGTTCTGTGTCCTGTTACTTCCTTATCCCACAAATGCTCTTGACCTTCAATTCCCATCATCTACCTCCTTATCATAATAGTATCGTAGTAAGTTGTACCATTTCTCCTATCAAAAGGAACTTCTAACTTTCCACCCCCTTCCTGTCTGGAAATTATCTAGATACGTATACTGCGGACTCTGTTTTTTTAAAAAAGCTCTATTAGCTGTTATCTTCCAGTACTAAGACCCGTTACTTTACCTGGTAAGATAGGATATACACTAACTTGGGTTCATAACTATAAACAACTTTTTTCTGTTTGTCAAGAAGAATTTGGGGCAAGATTTGGAGTACGTAATACTAAAATTATGGCTTTAGGTTAATCTTCAATTACCTGCCATTGAGTTATGCGCTTAAAGCTTTTCCCTTTGGACAGCTTCATCATAATTGTCATTAATTTCTGTTTACTTTCTTCCTCTAAGAGATGCTATACTACTAATCCAAAAATGGCTGCGCTAAAACAAGTTCAAAGACTGTTTATTGCCTTATTCATATTCATCATTACTACCTCCCTGTCTGTCCATGCCCAGGAACTTCCTGTTGTCAACTCCATAGAGATACAAGGGATCAAACGAATTGAGGAGACTGCGATAAAGTCAAAGATCAGTCAAAAAGTAGGAGAACCAATATCCCAGGAAAAGGTAAACGAGGATATCAAGACCATCTTTAAGATGGGTTATTTTGAAGACGCAAGGGTCGAGATTGAACCTTTTGAGGGCGGAATTAAACTGATCTACGTTCTGAAGGAAAAACCAACGATTGTAAGAATTGAATTTCAAGGCAACAAAAAGCTCGATGATGCCAAGCTAAAGGAAAAATTGACCATAACCACCGGCTCCATTGCTGATGCTGTCCTGATACAGGATAATGCCAACAAACTCAGGTCTTTTTATGAAGAAGAGGGGTACTGGCTTGCAAGCATCGTCCCCGTAATCAGGAAAGTGAAACCGGAAGAAGTCGGACTTACCTATCAAATCGCTGAAGGTCCAAAAGTAAAGATTGACAAAATAGTCATAGAGGGTAATAAAGCCCTCTCCACAAAACAGATTAAGAAAGTTATGAGCACCAGGAAATGGAGTATTTTTTCTTTCATCACTTCCTCCGGTTACTATAAAAAGGATCAGATGGATATCGATTTGGAAAAAATAAGGGATCTCTACTTTAACAATGGTTATATCAAAGTGGCTGTTGGAGAACCGAAAATTAACCTTACTGCTGATAAGAAAGAAATGGTCATAACCATACTTATTGCTGAAGGCTCACCCTATAACATCTCTTCAGTGAAGTTCTCAGGCAATAAAATCTTCAGCGATGACGTAATAAAGGGGAAAATTACCCTGGCACCGAACAAGCCTTTCAGTAAACAGCAACTCAGAAAGGATATTTTCTCAATAGCAGAACTTTACTCAGAGAACGGATATGCTGTTGCAACAGTAACCCCGGACCTCATCCCTGATGAGAACAACAAGCTTGTAGAAGTTTTTTTAAAAATCGAGGAAGGCGATAAATACAGTATCGGGAATATAGAAATTTCGGGCAATACAAAGACAAGGGATAAAGTGATACGGAGAGAGGTAAGGCTTGATGAAGGCGATACCTTCAACAGTAAGCTCTTGAAGAGAAGTTATGAGAGGATCAACAACCTTAATTTCTTCGAGACAGTAGAAATCGTCCCGAAACCACAGCCTGATGAAAAACTGGTAGATCTTGATATTAAGGTAAAAGAACGACCCACAGGGTTTTTGAGTGTAGGAGGTGGATACAGTTCAGTTGACAAATTCATTGCTATGGTTGACCTGACACAGGGCAACCTGTTCGGTAAAGGACAGCTTGTAAAAATCAGGGCTGAACTCGGTGGAAGAACTACATTTTATGAGCTCAACTTCAGAGATCCCTGGTTCTTGGATATGCCTATAGCATTCTCTGCAAGCGTTTACAATATCACGAAGGAATATATAGAGTATGACAAAAAAGCAACAGGATTCGGTTTCTCCTTCGGCAAGGATTTTTCAGAGTTTATAAAAGGTGATCTGAGCTATAATTTTGAGAAAGCAACTATAACAGATATTTCTGAGGATGCCTCAATCATTGTTAAAGAACAGGAAGGTACAAATACAACCAGCAGCATTACTCCTTTCCTGGTGAGAGATGCAAGAGACAATTATCTTGATCCATCAAGGGGATCAAGAAATTCTATTTACCTGACCTATGCTGGCATTGGAGGAACGAATAAATTTGTAAAGGGAGAGGTTGATTCCGCCTGGTACATCCCTGCTCGGAAAGACAGCTTTCATGCTCAGGGGAAGATTTGGTTATGCCTCCGGCATCTGGGGCAAAGAACTGCCGCTTTATGAGAGATTTTATGTGGGAGGGATATATACTATCAGGGGATTAGGATGGGGTGAGGCTGGACCAAGAGATCCAGAGTCAGGGGAACCAATAGGCGGTACCACAGAATTACTCTTCAATGCAGAATACATCTTCCCCATCATCAGCGAATTGCGGTTAAAAGGCGTGGTCTTTTTTGATGCAGGAAATTCTTATGAGGATTTTGAAGATTTCGGCAAGCTCAGATATACTGCTGGGGTGGGTGTCCGGTGGATTTCACCTATGGGACCGATAAGAATTGAATGGGGTTACAACCTTGACCCGAAACCCGACGAAAAATCAAGCAGGATCGAGTTTACGTTTGGAACATTTTTCTAAAAATTAAGCAAAGGAGGAACAACGTGAAAAAAGTAATGTGCCTGTTATTATTTATCTTGCTTTGTATGCCTGTTTCTTTATTGGCTGTTGATGCTTTAAAGATAGGGTGTATAGACTTTCAGAAAGTACTCAATGAATCTGATGGCGGCAAAAAGGCAAAAGCCGATCTTGAAACGCTCGTAAAATCAAAACAGTCAACCATTGATGAAAAAGGGAAAACGATAGAAAAAATGAAGGGTGACCTGGAAAAACAGACTTCCGTTCTCTCAGCAGATGCAAAAAAGAGTAAAGAAGAGGAACTTGAAAAAATGCTCAGGGAATACCAGCGGCTTGTTCAGGACTCACAGACTGAGGTAAAGAAAAAGGAATTAGAACTGACCGATGTCATTATTAAAGACATGCGTCAGATTGTAGAAAAATTGGGAGAAGAAGAGGGGTATACCCTCATAATTGAGAAGACAGGGGGATGGTTCTTTACTCAAAAAAAGATATCGACCTTACAGATGTTGTCATAAAGCGGTATAACCAGTCGAAAAAATAGTGAAGCTGAGAGACATCGCATCCCTCGTGAATGGGGAAGTAATCGGTGACCCTGATGTTGAAATCACAGGGGTATCAGGCATAAGGAGCGCCCAGGAAGGTGACATCACTTTTCTTTCAGCAGAACGATACAGAAAATACCTCCCGGGATGCAAGGCTTCCTGTGTTCTGGTAAAGGAATCGATAGAGGCTTTACAAACAGCGCAACTAAAGGTTGCAAACCCACAGCTTGCCTTTGCAAAACTCCTCGGACACTTCTATGTAAAGCCACAAAAACCTCTGGGGATAAGTGAAAATGCAATCGTATCTGACAAGGCAAAAATTGGAAAGGATGTCTCAATTTTTCCATTCGCATATATCTCGGACAACGTATCCGTTGGAAATGGAACAATCATTTACCCACATGTTTTTGTAGGTCACGATACTACCATTGGAGAAGACTGCGTCATATATCCGAATGTAACTCTCCGGGAGAATGTAAGAATCGGCAACCGGGTTATCGTACATTCGGGTTCTGTTATAGGATCAGATGGTTTTGGTTATGTGTTTGAGGAAGGAAAGCATCATAAAATCCCTCAGGTGGGAGGTGTCATAATTGAGGATGACGTTGAGATAGGTTCAAATGTCTCTGTTGACAGGGCAACAACAGGAAACACCATAATAGGTGCCGGCACAAAAATAGATAATCTTGTCCAGATAGCTCACAATGTTATGGTAGGTAAGAACTCCATCATTGTTGCCCAAGTTGGAATCGGCGGCAGTACAGAGATAGGTGATTATGTCACGTTGGCAGGTCAGGTCGGAATCGCTGACCATGTCACGATAGAGTCCGGGACAATGATTGGAGCCCAGTCAGGCGTAATGGGTAATATTGCAAAAGGAATTTATACCGGCTCACCAGTTATGCCGCATAGAGACTGGTTAAAGACACAGGCTATAATCACCAAATTACCAGAGCTTTATAAAAAGATACGGGAACTTGAAGGAAAAATAAAAGAGCTTGAAAGGAGGGATGAACCGGCATGATGGACATAAAGGAGATACAGAAATTTTTGCCTCACAGGTATCCTTTTCTCCTGGTAGATAGAATTATTGAGATAGAGCCAGGGACAAAAGCCATTGGAATAAAAAATGTGACAGTGAATGAGGAATTTTTCCAGGGACATTTTCCCGGACAGCCGATAATGCCTGGAGTTTTGATCATTGAAGCAATGGCACAGGTGGGAGGTATACTTGCTTTCAGCTCAGGAGCAAACATGGGCAAAGCCGTTTATTTTATGAGTATAGAGAAGGCAAAATTCAGAAAACCAGTTGTGCCGGGAGACCAGTTGAGGTTGGAGATACAAGTTTTACAACAGAGAGGAAATGTATGGAAATTCTCAGGAAATGCTAACGTTGAGGGCAAGGTGGCAGCAGAGGCTGAATTTACTGCCATGGTCACCGATAAGGAGATATAAATATTTATGAAAAGCGAGAGCCACCCTACTGCAATTGTGGATTCCAAAGCAGAAATAGATGAAGGAGTCATTATCGGGGCTTACTGCATTATTGGTGAAGGAGTCTGTATTAAGAGAGGTTCAAAGTTAATTTCAAATGTAGTTATTGAAGGAAATACAGAGATAGGTGAAAACTGCACTATATATCCCTTTACGAGCATTGGTCTCCCACCCCAGGACCTCAAATATAAAGGTGAAAAGACAGGATTAACCATAGGTAACAACAATATCATTCGGGAGTATATAACAATCCATAGAGCGTCTGTTGGCGGCGATGGCTTAACAACTATTGGTGATAACAATTTTCTTATGGCTTATGTTCATATCGCTCACGACTGCAAAATAGGCAGTCACATTATCATGGCAAATGCCGCAACCCTTGGAGGCCATGTGGTAATTGAAGATTATGCCGTTGTGGGTGGACTGACTGCAATACATCAGTTCACAAGGATTGGCGCTTATGCAATGGTCGGAGGATTCAGTGGCGTGGGGCAGGATATACCACCTTATATGATTGCATCTGGTGCAAGGGCCAAGCTTTTCGGACTTAATACCATCGGGTTAAAGCGGCATGGTTTCTCTGATACAGCTATAAATGAACTCAAAAAGGCATATAAGATCCTCTTCAGAGAGAAGAGGACATTAACAGATGCAATTAAAAAGATACAGGAAGACCTCCCGTACACCGATGAAATAAAACACCTCATAGAGTTCATACAGAAAAACAAGAGAGGTATCTGCAGGTAACAATCTTCGGTTGTGAATTTTTTCTGTATACGTGTCATTCCCGCTTGTCGGGAATCCTTCTTAAGAAAGATTCTGGACAAGCCAGAATGACAGCAAAAGAAGAGAATGATTTCGGGGAAAAGGGGATGAAAAAGTAGTACGATTCCATATGAAAAAAATCGGTCTAATAGCAGGAATGGGAGATCTCCCGAAGGCTATCGCTGCAGAGGCACGGGCCCAGGGATACACTGTTTTTTCTGTAGCCCTTGATCCTCTTGCGGACAAGTCTCTTTCTTCCTCTGTCGACGAGATACATTGGATAAGTGTAGGCAAATTCGGCAAAATTATCGATACCCTGAAAAAGAATAATATAAAAGAGGCAGTCATGGTAGGAAAAGTACCTAAGTCATTGCTCTATAAAAGCAAAATCATACCGGATCTGAGGGCAACAAAACTCCTTTTCTCATTGAAGGATAGAAGTGACGATTCAATCTTACAGGCGGTTGCAAAAGAGTTAGAAAAAGAAGGTATTCATTTGCTTACCATAACCTCTCTGAGTTCAAGCCTCCTTACACCAGAAGAAATACTTACAAGAGATAAACCTTCTAAAGATGAATGGAAAGATATTGTCTTCGGCTGGAAGATTGCAAAAGAGATGGGCAGGCTCGATATAGGACAGACTGTCATTGTTAAAAATCAGGCTGTTATGGCTGTTGAAGCCATAGAAGGAACAGATGAGGCAATAAAACGGGGAGGAAATCTCGCTGGCGAAGGAGCCGTGATCGTAAAAGTCAGTAAACCAAACCAGGATATGAGGTTCGATGTACCAACGGTAGGATCTTATACACTAAAGGTTATGCGTGAGGTAAGAGCACGTGTCCTTGCTGTGGAGGCAAAAAAAAGTATTCTTCTTAACAAGGACAGGTTGATTGAAGAGTCTGACAAGGCAGGCATAGCCATCGTCGGGTATAAAGGATAAGAACGTTCACAGTATTCGACATTAACCAACACAATCGAGAGATTCCATAGCACTTTCTTTAGAAAAGAATTTTAAATGGCAAAGAAAGAATATCTGGTCAATTTATTCGGAACAGTACACCAAAGATATGACCTCCTGAATCATGTCCTCAGTTTATACCTTGACAAAGGTTGGCGAAAATCCCTTGTTGAGCAGGTACAATCTGTTCGCCTGAATAGAATACTGGATGTTTGTACAGGAACCGGCGATCTGGCAGTTGAGTTTGCCAAAAGGTATCCTACGGCTCAGGTCATAGGAATCGACATTTCAGACCAGATGCTCAAAATAGGTATGGAAAAAATCAAAAAGTCAGGTCTTGATGGGAGGATACTCCTGCAGCAATCCGATCTTTTTCATCTCCCTTTCAAAGATCAGACTTTTGAAGCGGTGAGCATCGGGTTCGGGTTCAGAAACCTCCATGATTTCAGAGGCGGAATCAAAGAAATGGTCAGGGTTTTAAAAAAAGATGGGGTCCTCCTGATTCTGGAACTCACACTGCCCAAGGTCACCTCTTTTAAGGAAAATCCACCTTTTCTATCTGAGAAACATCTTGCCGAAAATAGGCGGATTGATATCAGGCTCAAAATCTTCCTATGAGTATCTTTCATCCTCTATTATGAGATTTCCCAAGAAGGATGAAGTTATTGAATTCCTGAAGGCTGAAGGATTAAAAGAGGTTCAACACATAGCACTTTCAGGAGGAATCGCCTCTATTTTTAAGGGTGTAAAGTAAGTAGATCCTCCATCATTTGCATGCTTGTTCTTCATTATTCCTCAGATCCAGCAACAAAGATTGTCATTGCGAGTGAAGTTGCTAGACGGAGCCGAAGCAAACTGGAGCGAGATCCCTCACTATATTCGGAACAAGCTCCGCAATCTCGCCTTTTCAATGAGATTGCCACGGTCGAAGCGACCTCGCAATGACAGTTTATGCAAGCATAAAATGTTTTTTACTGGATTTTGGTATATACGAAATTCGGTTCAAATTGAATAAGGCAGTGGAATCATTTTATAGTAATAAGAAGTCCTTAAGTAAGACCACGTTTACTGTCATTCCAGCTTGTCTGGAATCCTTCCGACTTGTTCGGAATCGTAAAGAAAGATGCTGGACAAGCCAGCATGACAAAATAGTTGTGGGAATGTGACTTAAAATGGATTTTTATCTATTAAGAGTGTTTGACAAAAAGAAAATCTCCCCTCACCCCTCTTTGCCAAAGAGGGGAATTCCCCTCTTTGGCAAAGGGGGTGAGGGGAGATTTTCTTTTTGTTAGACGCTCTAAGTAATTAACCATGTATAAAGACGCAAAGTACGACATTATTGTTGTTGGTGCCGGCCATGCCGGATGCGAAGCAGCGCTTGCTGCCGCCCGATTAGGTTTCTCTACCTGCCTCTTCACCATGAACCTCGACACAATTGCACAGATGTCATGTAATCCGGCTATCGGCGGACTTGCGAAAGGGCACCTTGTCCGTGAAATAGATGCGCTTGGCGGAGAAATGGCCAAGGTAACAGACAGGGCAGGGATTCAGTTCAGGATGCTCAACATGAGCAAAGGCCCTGCTGTATGGTCTCTCAGGGCACAAGCAGACAGGGTTCTTTACAGACTTTTTATGAGACAGGTGCTTGAATCTCAGAAAAATCTCGACATCAAGCAAGCATCAATCGAAAAAATCATTGTTGAAGATAACAAAGTAAAGGGAGTTCTTACATCACTTGGAACCTTTTACCATGCAAAGGCAGTCATTGTCACAACAGGCACATTTCTTAAAGGGATTAATACATATCGGTTTTGAAAATTTTCCTGCAGGAAGGGCCGGTGAGTTCCCATCAGTAAGTCTCTCTGATTCACTGAGAGAGCTCGGCCTTAAGTTAGGTCGTCTGAAGACAGGTACGCCTCCAAGACTTGATGCCAAGACAATAGATTTTTCGAAAACAGAACCTCAATGGGGAGATGATCCACCCCAACCTTTTTCATACAGTACGGAGAAGATAACCAATCCACAGCTTCCATGCTATATGACTTACACAAACGCAGAAACCCATAAGATAATACTCAGCAGTCTCGACCGTTCACCTCTTTACTGTGGTCGAATTAAGGGAATTGGGCCAAGGTACTGCCCTTCAATCGAGGACAAGGTTGTCAGATTTTCCCATCGGGAGCGTCATCAGGTCTTTCTTGAACCTGAAGGACTTGAGACACAAGAATATTATGCAAACGGGATATCCACAAGTCTGCCCTATGATGTGCAGGTTATGCTCGTGAGAACAATTCCGGGGCTTGAAGAAGCAGAAATTATGAGACCAGGATATGCAATCGAGTACGACTTTGTTTATCCAACCCAACTAAAACATAGCCTTGAGACAAAGAGCATCGGGGGACTCTTTCTTGCCGGACAGATAAACGGCACCTCAGGCTATGAGGAAGCTGCTGCACAGGGCTTGATGGCAGGAATCAACGCATCTCTCAAACTTCAGGAAAGGGAACCCCTCATCTTGGGAAGGCATGAAGCATATATAGGGGTCCTCATTGATGACCTCGTAACAAAAGGCACAAATGAGCCCTACAGGATGTTTACATCAAGGGCAGAATACAGACTTTTGTTGAGACATGATAATGCTGATCTGCGATTGATGGACAAAGGTTACGAAATTGGGCTTCTGGACAAAGAGGTTTATCAAAAGTTTCAGGAAAAGAAGAGACTGATTGACGAAGAACTTCAGCGTATTAAAAAGACACGGATAAAATTAGTAGCCGTTTCCCCACTTACCCCTCCCCCTCGAGGGGGAGGGTAAGGGAGGGGGTGAAGGCTCCAAAATCCAAACACCTGGGACTGACAGGAATGAGTCTCTGGAACAGCTCTTAAAGAGACCTGAGATAACATATGAATTCATTGAAGAAGTCTCGCCTTCTGATAAAACTCTCACCAAGGAGATCAAAAAACAGGTAGAGATTCAGGTGAAATATGATGGCTATATACAACGCCAGATGGAGATGGCCGAGAAGCTTAAGAAGGTAGAGGGAAAAAGGATACCTGAGGATTTTAATTACGGTTCTGTGAATGGCCTTTCAAAAGAGATTCAAAGTAAGTTGGAGGAAATAAGACCTGCAAACCTCGGCCAGGCAAGCAGAATCCCCGGCGTCACACCTACTGCCATTTCTCTCTTGCTGGTAACAATAGAGAGATTGAAAAGAGAACGTGGGCAGAAAAGTATAATTGAGTGCTAAAAAGGAGGATCATTTGATACGGCAAGCCTCGGCCAGACCCTTGCTAAAACATGGGTGAAAAGACACATTTACTTCGGGTATAATTTAGCAGGAGGTATACAATGTCAGTAAAAGAGCTGATCAAACACGAGATAGAGAAGCTACCCGAAAATCTTCTCCAAGAGGTTTTAGATTTTATTCAGTTTTTAGAAATAAAGAAAGAGAAAATGCTCCTCGTGAAGGCCTCCCAGGAAATGTCCCGTGCCATCATTTGAAAGGGTCTGGGATAACGAAGAGGACGCTGTCTATGACAGCCTCCTCGAAAGGTGAACTATGGGTGAGGTTTTTTTGAAATTGCATCTGGAAGCACTTCATGAGGGCGGGTATGTGGCAACAAGCCCTGACCTTCCTGGTTTAGTGGCCCAGGGCCGGACGATAGCCGAAACAATAGAAATAGCCCATGACGTAGCGAGAAAACTTATCGAATCGTATGAAGAACATGGTGACCCCTTACCTCCCGGCATCAGGAAACCCAACAGGGAGATTGAAATAGACATTGCTGTTGGAATCGATTAGTGGGCCCTCTTGCAGGGTTCAAATACAAAGAAATTGTTCGCAAGCTGAGGAATGCAGGATTTCAATTCGACCGCCACGCTAAGGGAAGCCATGAAATCTGGTGGAATCCTACAACCCGGAAAAGAACTACTATTCCCAATCACCCCGGGGATATTCCTGAAGGCACGCTGCGGGCCATCCTGAAACAGGCACAGATACCTATTGAAGAATTCTTAAAATTATAATCGCAGAAAATCCCATCTCTGCAAGGATACCTTTCAAGTTTTATTACACTTCAACCTCAAACTCATGCCAGGGGGCAACCTCATATCTTTGTTACCCCTTGCTTGTCCTTCGCCTTGCAAGAAAGACAAGCTTCATCAAGCCTCGGCCATGCAAGCAGAATCCCCGGCATCACCCCTGCCGCTATTTCTTTATTGCTCGTGGCAATAGAGAAGTTGAAAAGAGAACGCGGACAGAAAAGAGTAAACTCTTGAGTCAGGAGAACAGTTGTGACATAAAATTAAGGTTATCCGGCAAAAAAGATAAACAATATTTAATATACGACAGAAAGGCATTGCGGAAGTGACATATTATAGAGGATACCTCAAAGGAGGTTTGTCTTGAAGTCCCCAGTAAGGCCGAAGAGAGAGACACACATGAAAATATGGGAAGTGTCCTTCTACCTTTTGCTGACGATAATGTGATAAAAGGCGCCTTCGTATTGTATGCGTGGTTTCCGTGCCATGCTGCTAATAACTATATCATATTACTTGCATAATTGAAAGCCTGACCCCTTTACTTTTTTCATGATACTTACAATCATATCGTGAGTGTGCTAAACTTTTGTAATTTTCCATTTGTTCCTCCTGGTGTTTTTTGCCGTCAAGCCACCAGGAGGAATATTTTACTTAATACTGTAAGGTCAAACCTTTATAGTCTCACTGGTCAAACCAGTGGCTTACCTATCTTTGAGTTAGAAGTCAAGAATTAAGTATGCTGTCCCCTTAATTATCTCGGTAAGCCCCGAAGAATTTCATGCCCTACCATATAAGCAGAACCGATTTTGATGCCCTTGTTGAAAAGGCGGTTGATAACCTGCCGGAGGAATTTAAAAAATATTTTACGAATATAACAATCATGGCAGAAGATTATCCTTCGGGGGGAGATAAAAATCTCACACGCTCAAAGGGATTGCTTTTGGGTCTTTTCAAGGGCGTTCCCTATACAAGGAAGGGAGGATTCTTCACTATACCTCACCCGTTGCCCGATACGATCATCCTCTTTCAGAAGAATATCGAAAGTCTCTGTTCAACAGAAAAGGAACTCATTGAACAGATTACAAAGACACTCATTCATGAAGTAGGTCACTATTTTGGTCTTTCAGAGAAGGACCTCAAAAAATACGGGGTTTAGAAAGACCGATGATTAACCTTAATGCAATAGATCTGATTTGACCTGAAAGACGATGTCATCTAATTTGCTGACCCCTTCATCAAAGACGCACGTCACATACCGGTCTTCAGGTGTGGATAACACCTACTACTAAACATCCTTTATAAAAAGGAATTTTGATGATTTACAGTAGAAACAAACAAAAAAGGCAGGGCCTACCTTGCCATTTCTATTTTCTGACTGAACCTGAGCTTATGGATTCACTGAAAAATCAAACTGGCATTCATAAATAAGGCCCACACCAACTTTACCAACATAACCGTGATAGGTGTAAGTTCCCAGTGGAGCACCTTGTGGTATGGTGTGTAATATCCCGTACGGCGGGGTTGACCCATACGGAACTAAAGGAACATTGAGAGGGCCAATGAAATAACCGGAGGGCGGATACAAACTGTGATCTGGTTTAGTTACCTTCGTAGCAAAGAGGACGGTTCCAGTCTTATCGGTATTGTTTTTAACAGTAGCCTGAAATGCAAGAGTTCCTCCTCTATGAATAGTGGGTGGTGTCAGGGACAAGGTTGCATTCGACCAAAGGTATTCCTGTAGCAAAAGAGAGAGCAGAGCTTTCAGTTTCAACGCCATGATTGTCGCGGGCAACTATCTTCCAGAAGTATTGTGTAGAGGGATCGAGCGGTTTCACTGGTTTATAAGTCGGGGTTGTCTGATTGACCGCCTTTTGATCCTCAGGTTGCAGAGGCGAATGTTTTCCCAAGTAAACATCAAAGGTAATGGTATCTCCGGATCTGGGTCAGAGGCAGACCAGCGCAGAGTAATGAGAGGGTTAACCCCGGATGCACCGTTAGCCGGCGAAAAGGCATCATCAACAAACTGGGAGGGAAGCTTGTGGTTGTAAAAGACAGAATATAGGGCAAGCTCGTTTCACCACTACAATGGGGGTGGTGCTGGTCACGAGCTACTATCTTCCAATAGTACGGCGTAAAGGAGGAAAGTGTTCCTGGCAAATAATTTGTGGCTGGCTGATTAGAGACTACCAGTGGTGGGGATGAAGAAGGCCCGAAATAAACATCATAGGTAATTAAATCACCTGGATCAGGATCATTGAAAGACCAGCTCAAGGCAGGAGTGATGAATCCTGCAGTCATATGGGGTGGCGTGAAGAAGATAAGCTGAGGTAAATGATTGAGCGTGGCAAATGACAGGATGGCTGATTCTGTAATGCCGCCGTGGTTGTCACGGGCCACTACCTTCCAGTAGTAAACGGTAAAGTGTTCAAGTGCCCCCGGCTGATAACTTTTTGTTGTGATACCAGTGGCTCTCAAAGGAGGAGATGATTGTTCCGAAATATACGTCATAGGTTAAGGTATCATCAGGGTCAGAGTCAGAGGCATTCCATTTAAGAAGTGGGCAAGAGATACCCCTGCCAGGCACTATTAGCTGGTGAGTAAAATTGAGGCAAATGATTAATGGTGGTAAAAGAAAGAATCGGCCCTACTGTCCTATTACCATGGTTATCTTTAGCTACTACTTGCCAATAGTAAACAGTGTAATGTGAGAGAATACCCGGTCCATATGTAGTAGATGTAAGGTCATATCTGGAGCGTGGGAGGATAGGTTTGTCCGAAATAGATATCATAGACGAGTGTATCTCCCGGGTCAGGATCAACTGCTGTCCAGCTCAGGGTTGGCAGAAGTCCTACATTCTTGCGCCCATCAGCGGTGAAAAACCTGTAAATTGTGGAGGACCGCTCATGGTACCGAAAGACCAGATTGGTCCTGCTGTAAGACCTCGCATCATCCTTTACGACGACCTGCCAGTAATAGGTTTTAAAATAGCCAAGGGGAGATAAGGGTATAAATGTTGTTTGTGCCTGATCAAGTGAAACAACTGGCGGCGGTGATGTATCGCCGAAATAGACGTCATACCTGAGCGTATCATCTAAATTGGCATCCCCTGCACGCCAGCTCAGGGTGGGTGCAAGCCTTACCTGGGCTGCTCCATCTGCAGGATAAGGATCTGCAGGTAGAAAGGGTGGAACCTGAACATCCGGAGGAGCAACTTCATTAAAAATAATATCATTGTCATTATTATTGTCCCTTACAATATAAAACCGGCTTCCAACAGTTCTCATTTGAGGATTGAATCCTCCGGAACCAATCTTCCTGTTTGTTGACAACCAGTTCAATCCATAATCCAGAGAATAATTCATGTAAAGCCCCGGGCCAATTCCTGACTGGTTATCGGTCCATATTACATAAATATGACCGGCATTATCACTGGCAATCTCAGGGTAACCTGAATCAGCTGCCCTGAGAATCTGTATCAAGCCTTATGTCCTGGGTTTGCCAGCTCAAGATCGTGCCATAGTCAGACGAGTAATTCAGATAGATATCGCCAATACCGTTTCTCCTGTCATACCATGCTACGTACACCCGACCACTTTCATCAGAGTCAATCACCGGCCAGATGGAGTAAATGGTTCCGGGAGTTCCTGTATTGATCTTTATATCTGAGGTTTGCCAGGTATTGCCATAATCAGAAGAAGAATTGAAATAGACATCGGGTGAATTTGCGTTGTACGTCCGTCATGCCAGGTGCAGTACACATTTCCTGTCTCATCATTGGTTAACGAAATACCATAGGGGAGAGCTCCGGTATTACTTATTCTTCTATTCGAAGACTGCCAGGTATTGCCATTGTCAAGAGAATAATTGAAAAGAACATCCGTTGTCCCGAAGCACCAGGCAACATAGACGCGACCGCTTTGATCGCATGTCAGTTGAGTCTCCTCACCTCCAACAGTCGAGATGCGTTTTGCCTGTGAAAGCCACGTTGCTCCATAATTTGAGGTGTTAAACAGGTTATTATTCCATGTTACATAAACATGCCCGCTGTTGTCACAGGCAATCTTGGGAAATTGCGGAGTTGGCGTATATGGAATCATTCCCAATTTTCTATCTGTACTTTGCCACGTTGCTCCATAATTTGACGAGTAATTAAAATAAATGTCAGAACTTCCATCCCTTCGTTATCTTTCCAGACAACATAGACACGCCCACTATCATCACATGCAATCTGTGGAGAATGTGAATGGCTTGCCCCTGGTGAATCAGTATCAAGACGGATGTCAACGGGTGATTGCCCGTGAATCCATAGTCTGTAGAATAATTAAAATAAATATCAGTGCTACCGTTACGGGTATCTTCCCAGACAGCATAGACATTTCCATTCCCGTCTGCAGCTATTTGAGAATAAGCTACGTTCCCATCACTATGGTCAACAACGATATCAGTCACACGGATGTAATCCGGCTTCTGCTCAAAATCCGAGCCGTTAGGGCCTGTGACTGTCAATGTGACGGTAAAGTCACCAAAGGTAGTATAAGTATGTATTGGGTTCTGCTGAGTGCTTGTACTCCCATCTCCAAAGTCCCACGACCAGCTCGTAATGTCATTTAGAGCCAAAAGAGCCAAAAGAGCCAAAAGAGCCAAAAGAGCCAAAAGAGCCAAAAGAGCCAAAAGAGCCAAAAGAGCCAAAAGAGCCAAAAGAGCCAAAAGAGCCAAAAGAGCCAAAAGAGCCAAAAGAGCCAAAAGAGCCAAAAGAGCCAAAAGAGCCAAAAGAGCCAAAAGAGCCAAAAGAGCCAAATGGGCAAAATGAGCCAAATGAGGCAAAATGAGTTTTGGCAGGTTTGGCAGGTTTGGCAGGTTTGGCAGGTTTGGCAGGTTTGGCAGGTTTGGCAGGTTTGGCAGGTTTGGCAGGTTTGGCAGGTTTGGCAGGTTTGGCAGGTTTGGCAGGTTTGGCAGGTTTGGCAGGTTTGGCAGGTTTGGTTCCACCGAACACCAGAACGATTTCTTTTACGGTCTGATCGGCATTGAGCATTAATTTGATTCTGGTGCTGACAGTGGATATATCAAGGTCTTTGCGTTTGGAAACTTTGTATGATTTGATCATCGCGCCGTTCAGGGACTTGCGGATTTTTACCGCGGTGATGATTTCGTCGTTCGTGCGGACGGTTTGACGATAACCGGTCAGATATGCGTTCAGATCGACTTTCCGTTTTCCGTGAATGCTTTCAAGTATGATTTTTCCGCCGTACGCCATCAGCACCGGCATCATATCACCGATGGGCGAAGCCGTGCCCAGACTGCCGCCTAGTGTTCCCATGTGAACCGAACTGTAATGAACCATAGACCTTCAGCATATCGGCGATGGCGGGAAAATCGTTCTGACGATTCGGACTGCGCGAGTCAAAGTCCGGCGCCGATAATGAGGTTGTTTTCGTTGCCGGAAATTTCCCTGAGTTCGGGCACGGCGGAGATATCGATGATTTCGGGAATGCGTTCATGTTTCTTGGTGACGCGCAGAGCCGCGTCCGTGGCGCCGCAGATCAGCAGTGCGTCCGGATGTTCCGCCTTCAATAGTAACGCGTCCGGCAGTGTAATCGGCTGAAAATACCGCTGATCCGGCGTCCGGATAGTTAAAGGGCTTCATTCGGAATGCCGTTGACTGTCCGACGATCGATTCGCTCATTTTCCGAGAACCGATCGGCTTTTCCGTCACAGGCTTTCATCGCGGCGTCGATAATCGGCCGGTAGCCGGTACAGCGGCATAAATTACCGGTCAACGCGTCTTCGACAACGTCCCGCGACGGATGGACATGATTTTTGTAAAGCGCAAAGCACTCGACATAATCATGCCGGGCGTACAGAATCCGCATTGCGCGCCGTGTTCATCGACCATCGCCTGCTGAACCGGATGAAGCGATCCATCGGGCCGGCGGAGGTTCTCGACGGTGATGAGTTGTTTGCCGTGAATCATCGGCAGAAATATAAGGCATGAATCAACCGCTTTGTATTTTAACCCGTCGTTCGGTGTAAGTTCCGCGATGACAATCGTGCAAGCTCCGCAATCGCCCTCCGCACAGCCTTCCTTCACGCCTTTATGATCAGATAAACTGCGGAGATAATTCAATACGGTCGTGGTCGGCTGATAGGGTGAATTGGAAAAATCAATTTTGACGATTTGATCATCCAGAATAAAAGAAATCATTGATGTCATAATGAATAGCTCTCATTTGGTTTCTAGTGATACACATTCGGAAACAATGTACAAACAAAATGTGGTTTATTCAATTTAAAAAATCCCTTTATTGTTTATCGGATTGAGTCAATGAATCTTCACTGAGAGCCAATTGAAACAGAACCGGATTGATGACAAGTTGTTTTTGACATGTTGTTTTTGGGCTAATTGATAAAATCATTGCAGTCAAACTTTCAATTCGTTATATTGCGCAGAATATGGAAAACAATGATCATTTATTCATTCATGAAATTTTCTTCAGCATCCAGGGCGAATCTACCCATGCCGGAGGACCCCTGTGTTTTTATACGGTTAACCGGATGCAATCTGCGATGCGCCTATTGCGATACAATCTACGCCTATGAATCCGGCCGGAACATGAACGTAAAGGATGTCATTCATGCGGTGGATGCATTTCAATGTCCGA
>CAWCKM010000046.1:0-9787 GCA_963796125.1 Nitrospirota bacterium | reverse complement strand
TCCTTAGGTACCATCATCATTTTCCCTAAGAAAAGGAGTTTACAACCCGAAGACCTTCATCCTCCACGCGGCGTCGCTGCGTCAGGGTTTCCCCCATTGCGCAAGATTCCCCACTGCTGCCTCCCGTAGGAGTCTGGGCCGTGTCTCAGTCCCAGTGTGGCCGTCCGACCTCTCAGTCCGGCTACCCGTCTTTGGCTTGGTGAGCCGTTACCCCACCAACTACCTGATAGGCCGCAGGCCCATCCCCAAGTGGATTGCTCCTTTTACCACAAACATCCCAGTCCGTGGTCTTATGCGGTATTAGCTCAAGTTTCCCTGAGTTGTCCCCCCCTTGAGGGTAGGTTACCTACGTGTTACTCACCCGTCCGCCACTAAGTCAATGCTGTATTACTACAGCATTGACCCCGTTCGACTTGCATGTGTTAGGCACGCCGCCAGCGTTCGTTCTGAGCCAGGATCAAACTCTCATGAATAATCTGAAAAGTAGAATTGACAGTGACCTACTTTAAGTTTTCAAAGAACTCTTTCTACGATACCCCAAGTTTTTGAGCTATTTGAGGCTTCTTCTACATGGGTGTTCAGATAAATGCTTAAGCGTCCCCTTTTCCAAAGATGTTGGGGTATACTCACGACATTTATACATCTACTCCCTAAATGTAGCTGTTCCCTCAGTTTACTTTCCCTAAGGTATAGCAGAGAAAAACATCTCTTCCTTAAGTGGTATTATAAGCTAAATTTTCAAAAAACCACTCAATTATTTAAAAGAAATGTTTTAGTCTTAGATAGACTCTTACATTTACAATAACATTATCTCAGAGTTATGCAAAGTGCAATTATCGACAATTATAAGAAAATATTGCAATAAATTAATCATTATTTATCTTTTAATAATAAAATCTCTTTCTTTCTTCTGTTTTCTTTTAAAAAAATTTATCATGATTTATGATTATCTATCTCTTCTGAGAAAAAATTGCTAACCCTTTCTTTTCCAATTGTTGATTGAGGTCCATGTCCAGGAAATACTTTTGTATTGTCTGGCAGTGTCAATAATTTCTTAAAAGACTTTTTAAGCTTCTCTAAATCTCCCCCAAATAAATCTGTTCTCCCTACAGACCCGGCAAATAATGTATCACCTGTAATGACAATTCCTTCTCCAAATAAACAGATTCCCCCAGGACTGTGTCCCGGAGTATGGATTATTTCAAATTTTATATTTCCAATCTCTAAAATGTCACCTTCTGAAATAAACATGTCAGGATCTGGTAAAGGATCAAGTTCGTATCCCCACACTAATGCAGCTTGATCTTTCGTATGTTTGTAGATATCAAGCTCATCGTAATGAATAACAATTTTTGCACCAGTGTCATTTTTTAACTCAGGAATTGCACCTACATGGTCAAAGTGTGCATGCGTACAAACAATATACTTCAACTTCAGATTGTTTTTATTAACGAGATCAAGGATCCTATCTGGCTCATCTCCTGGATCAATCAATAAAGCATCTTTTGTATTCTCATCTGCAATAATGAAACAATTATTATCCAATGGACCTACTACAATACATTTGATAATCATAATTTCCCCCTGTTGATGGTCTATTGTCCGAACCTCTGTCTTATCATTGTCAAAATATAAGATACTTCTTCACTCTTCATGATATAACTCAAGAAAAAATATAGACAGGTGCAGAGAGCAATAGTTCCACTTAGGTAGAAGACCTTATCGAGTGTATAGCCTTGTATTTGCCAGATATTGCTCCTTAAAAGAAGCCCTCCTATTATTCCCATAACGGAAGAGGCAAGGATAGTCTTTGAGAAGGCTATAAAGACTTTTTCTTGTGTCAATTTGCTTCAGCTTTTTTTCTAAAAAGAAAAATAGAAGAATGAAATTCAATCCTGCAGCGATGGAATTGGAGAGTGCAAGGCCGCTGTGCTTGAGCGGATTCATAAGTATAATACTAAAAATGACGTTTGTTGCCAACGCGATTACCGCAATCTTTACCGGAGTTTTGGTGTCCTGCATTGAGTAGAAGCTTACTGTTATGACCCTTGAACCAACTATACACCATATCCCCAGAGAATAAAATAACAGAGCCTGAGCTGTGCCAACTGTTGCAGCATAATCAAACTTTCCTCTCTGAAAGAGAATATTCACTATCGGTTCTCTGAGAGACAATTAACCCAACCATTGCAGGAACCGTAATAAAGAAGAGGAATCTTAAGGCGAAGGAAAAATCATTGCTCAGTTTTTCATACTCTCTCTTTGCGGCATGCTCCGAAAGAGTAGGTAAAACGGCCATGCCCATTGCAACACCGAATATCCCTATAGGAAACTGTATGAGCCGCATGGAATAATAAAGGTATGTAATACTTCCCTCAGGAAGATATGATGCGAGAATGGTGCTTATAAAGATATTGATCTGTGCAACAGCCATCCCCATTGTAGCAGGCAAGATCAATATTGACATTTTCTTAAGACCCGGGTGTCCAAAATTATATTCAGGCAGCAGTTGATGTCCATTTTTCAACAGGAAGGGGATTTGAAAAATAAACTGCAACAAGCCTCCGCAAGCAACTCCTATAGCTACAGCGAGAATAGGCTGTTTTATTCTCGCTGCGAATATTAGTACTATGACAATGATGACAATATTCATTAATGCGGGGGCGAGTGCGGAAGGGAAAAAAATGCGTTTTGTATTTAGTGCCCCCATGGCAAGAGCTGCAAGACTGATAAATAAGAGAAAGGGAAACATTATTCTCGTGAGCATAACTGTCAAGGAAAATTTCTCAGGCATTGTTCTGAAACCCGGGCGCAATGGCTGTTACTATCGTGGGCGCAAAGATTATGCCCAGTAAACAGATTAAGCCAACAAAGATAAGTATAAAGGTAAAAGTTATTCTGACGAGTCTTTCTGCTTCTCTCATGCCATGCTTTGTCTGGTATTCAGTCAGAACGGGGATAAAAGCAGAAGACATTGAACCCTCTGCAAACAGTTCTCTCAATAGATTGGGAATTCTGAAGGCTACGAAGAATGTATCTGCAATACCAGTTGCTCCGAAAAACTTTGCAAGTACCATGTCCTTAATGTAACCGAGAATCCGGCTGATGAAGGTAGCAATACTCATGAGACCTGCTGCCCTTGTGATGTGATATTTTTCTTCCATACAGACCCCATTATATCACAGGGAAGGTTGCAAAATGCCCCGTCATCCCTTTACAATTTGCTATGAATATCCTTCAAAAAATAATTGAAAGGAAAAGGAAGAAACTGTATTTCCTGAAGGCAAGAATCTCTCTCAGTGAGATTAAGTCAATGGCGTCAGGTATTGAAAAACTGAAAGACTTTAAGGCAGCTGTGAAGAGAGCGAATAGCCGAATCAGACTCATCGCAGAAATCAAAAAGGCATCTCCCTCTCAGGGGATTATAAGAAAAGATTTTGATCCCCTCATAATAGCCTCTGTTTATGATAAAAAGAATGTTGATGCCATCTCGGTTCTTACGGAAGAGGATTACTTTCAGGGGAAACTTGAATATGTGGAAATGGTAAACGGGATAACAACGAAACCCATCCTGAGGAAAGACTTTATCTTCGACGAATATCAGATTTATGAGTCGAAAGCATACAGAGCAGACGCCATTCTTCTCATTGCTTCAATTCTTGACAGGAATCAGGCTGCTGAATATCTTCACCTTGCAAATGAACTCGGTTTATCAGTGCTGTTTGAGGTGCACGATTTCAAAGAGCTTGAAATGGCGCTCATGATCGATGCCGATATAATCGGTATAAATAATAGAGATCTGAAGACATTACGTGTCGATTTAAATACTACCCTGAATCTGAAAATAGAAATTCCTTCTCACAAGATAATTGTAAGTGAGAGCGGTATCAAAACGAGAGATGATGTCCTGAAACTTGAGGATGCAGGCATTGATGCGATACTTGTTGGAACAGTTTTTATGGAAGCAGATGATATGGAGATAAAGATCGATGAACTCCAAGGAATTAAAAGGGCGTAAGATGCAGGTGAAGGTCAAGATATGTGGTATAACGAATCTTGATGACGCAATGGCTGCGGTTGATTTCGGAGCTGATGCCTTAGGGTTTGTATTCTTCAAAGATAGTCCACGTTATATTCCCTTCAGCAGTGCAGCTTCAATCATCAAAAATCTTCCTCCATTTCTCACAACCGTTGGAGTTTTTGTAAATGAGCACCCAGAAAACATAGAAAGTGTCATAACGATGACCGGGATTGACGTTGTACAACTTCATGGAGAAGAACCTCCTGAGAAGTGTAGATTTACAAGACAAGTCATAAAGGCTATGCGTGTGGAGACCCTTGAGAGTCTCGACCCGCTGATTAGCTACAGAGGAATTGTCTCCTCCTTTCTCATTGATACATTTACACCCGGTCTTTTTGGTGGTACCGGCAAGATATTTAACTGGGATATTGCTGTGGAGGCGAAACAATTTGGCAGAATTATACTTGCCGGTGGTTTGACACCAGACAATATTACCGAGGCAGTGAGACGCGTAAGACCATATGGAGTAGATGTAAGCAGTGGCGTAGAACTCGAGAAGGGCACAAAAGACCATAAAAAAATGCAACTGTTTATAGAGAGGGCTAAAGAAACATAGAGTACGACCTTTAATGAGAAGGTGCTCTTTTTGAGTCTGAGCAAACTCTCACGATGGTTTTTACATTTCCTCTTGGATTGAAATCTCCAATAACCTCAAGGAATCTGGGCTTTAGTTTCCCTTTGAGCGCCGCGTAGATTTTGTTTGTTACCTCCTCGTGAGACATGTAAATGCCCCGAAAGGAGTTCAGGAAGAGTTTTAGAGATTTAAGCTCAACAATCTTTTTGTCAGGTATGTAATTAATTTTGATTACAGCGAAATCAGGATAACCAGAACGGGGGCACAGACATGTAAACTCGGAAAAACTTATATTTACCTCATAATCACGTTCTGGATGAGGATTCTCCCAGATATCCAAATGGGTTTTCTTTATCGCCTTTTCTCCGTATTTCATTGCTTCTGGCAAATATCTCTTGATATAGATTATATAGGAATTTTGGATTCGGGTAAATCCTTATAGAAAGCAATGAGTAGAGTGTTTCCCGTAGGCATAAAGATAATAAATTAAGCTATTGACAAAGACCGTGCTCTTTTAGTATTGTTGAATAACATTCTCCAAGATAAACTAAGTATTAACCTCCCTGGATAGGTAAAACCTACTGGGTAATAAAACCACCGTTAGAAATCCAAAGAGGAGTTAATTATGGAAAATATCTCGATTTCAGAGCTTAAGGAAAAAACTATAGATGCACTTACAGAAGTTGCCCGGGGACTGAAAGTCGAAGGCGCCACTGGTTTGAGGAAGCAGGACCTCATTTTTGCAATACTTCAGGCACAGACCGAAAAAATAGGATATGTTTTCGGAGAGGGAGTACTCGAAATTCTCCCTGACGGATTCGGTTTTTTGAGATCACCAGACTATAGTTACTTGCCAGGACCCGATGACATTTATGTGTCGCCATCGCAAATACGAAGATTTACTCTGAGAACAGGCGATGTTGTATCAGGCCAGATCAGGCCTCCAAAGGAGGGTGAACGATACTTTGCCCTTCTCAAAGTAGAGGCGATAAACCATGAGCCCCCGGAAGAAAATATCAAAAGGTCTTTTTTTGATAATCTTGTTCCCTACTATCCTACGAGGAAGATTAACCTCGAATATGATCCCAATGATTATTCAATGAGGGTAATGGATCTCATTACACCTATCGGAATGGGACAGAGGGGCATGGTTGTTGCCGCACCGAGGACAGGAAAAACGATGCTTCTTCAGTCTATCGCAAAGGCAGTTAAGAAAAACCACAGGGATATTCACCTCATCATACTTCTGATAGACGAAAGGCCTGAGGAGGTAACAGATTGGAAGAGGCAGGTTCCGACTGCAGAGATAATAAGTTCGACCTTTGATGAACCGCCACAGAGACACTGTCAGGTCTCAGAGATAGTCATCGAAAAGGCAAAGCGCCTTGTCGAATTTAAACGCAATGTCGTTATCTTACTTGACAGTATAACAAGGCTTGCAAGGGCTTACAATGCTATTATACCAACAAGCGGTAAAGTCCTTTCAGGAGGTCTCGATGCAAATGCACTTCAGAAGCCGAAGAGATTTTTCGGGACTGCAAGAAATATTGAAACTGGCGGAAGCCTCACCATCCTTGCAACTGCACTTGTTGATACAGGCAGCAGAATGGATGATGTCATATTTGAGGAATTCAAAGGCACGGGTAATATGGAGCTGCACCTAGACAGGAAGCTTGTTGACAGAAGGATATTCCCGACCATTGATATTAACGGCTCCGGCACAAGAAAAGAGGAACTGCTGGTAGACAAAGACGTGCTCAACAAGATGTGGATACTCAGAAAGGTTCTTACCCCTCTGAGCACGGTTGAGAGCATGGAATTCCTGCTCGGAAAGCTCACCAGCACAAAGAGCAATAAGGAATTCCTTGAGATGATGAACAAGTAGCTATTTCTAAATTGCCTCTTTCCGTAATGACTAAATTAGAAGACGACCATCACTGTTTTGTCTGTGGAGAAAAAAATCATTACGGACTTCATCTGAAATTCTCTATCCATGAAGGGAAGGTATTGTCAGAATTTGTCCCGCAGAAGGTCCACCAAGGTTATAAAGATATCGTTCATGGAGGTATAATTTCTACAGTACTTGATGAGGCAATGGTCAAGGCTGCCATAATGCAGGGAATGCCTGCTGTTACTGTAGAGATTGGGGTACGTTTTAAGAATCCCTTTACGGTAGGGGAAATGGCTATTGTTGAGGCAACTATAACAAAAATGAATAAAAAGATTATCGAGACATATGCAGAAATGAGAAAAACAGACGGGACACTTATAGCTGAAGGTCGGGGTAAACTATTGAGGCAAGGCTGAACCTTGATATACGATTATAAGGTATCGTTTTATATCAGAGAAAGGTAGGTTAATAGGTAAAATCTCATACTTTACATCCTGCAACTTCTTTAACTCTTCATCAACTTTTGGTCCTTTATTAAGGATAAGAGTCCCGCCTTCCTTAACAATATGAGATGCTTTTTTCATGAAGTCCTTAATGCTGAATAATGCCCTTGTGACTGCAACATCGACTAATTCGGCTAATTCCTGATTTGCCCTAATCTCTTCAATTCTTTTCTCTATTACCTCTGCCTTTTTCAATCCGAGTTGTCTTATGATGTGTTTGAGAAAAGCAGCCTTTTTTCTCGAAGGCTCAATGAGATACATCTCTATTTCAGGTCTTATAATCTTTATGGGTAAACCGGGGAATCCCGCGCCACTTCCAACATCTGCAACCCTGATTTTGCCCTCAAGTAAAGCTTTCAGATACAGTAATGAATCAAAGAAGTGCTTGATAATAATATCTTTGTCTTCCTTGAGACCGGTGAGGTTATATGCTTTATTCCATTTCTTGAGCTCAGAGAGATAGGTCATGAAGGCATTAGTCTGTTCCTCTGATGGCATAAAACCTAACTCTATAAGGCCTTTTTTTAAGAGATCATTCAGCCTTTTATCATGCATATCATGCATGGGTTTATAGTAATCAGTGAGTGATTCATAAAACAAGATTATTTAAATGTTTTTAAAGTGAGCCGATGATAAGGAAAGTAGGTTGTATCCCTCAACAAAAAATTGATATGCTCATATATAGATTCAAACAAAAGCTGCGAGATACTAAGCCCTTGGATGATTAATATTCAATAAGGTATTCCGGGGAAAAAATAATGTATTCAATATCGCTTCATAACTGGGTTGATAATAGATTAAGAAGACCATTTGCTCTTTATCTGGTCGGAGGAACGGTCAGAAATCTTATCATGGACAGTGTTCCCAAGGATATCGATCTTGTGTGCAAGAATGCCAAAGACTATGCGACCAGTATTGCAAAGCAGAAGAATGCTGCCCTTGTACCAATGGAGAAAAAGCCTGATGAACCCTGCTACCGGGTCGTTGATCGGGAACATACGGATAACTTCCTTGACATAGCAGAGATGCGCGGAGAGGACATATATGAAGATCTCCAACAAAGGGACTTCACCATCAATGCAGTAGCTATAGAGGTTCTTGAGAACGGGACCTTAGGCAAAACGGTTGATCCTCTGAAAGGCATTCAAGACATCAGAAACAGGGTCATCCGGGTAGTGAGCGAGAAATCTCTTGTTTCTGATCCGTTGCGGATCCTCAGGGCATTCCGGTTTGCTGCTACTCTCGGTTTTACCATAGATCACACGACATGGAAACAAATGAAACGGGTTGTGCCTCTTGTTGTGACTGTGTCTGCAGAAAGGATAACGGCTGAACTGTTCTTCATCCTGAGAAGCTCCCGGAGTGCTTTGTACTTTAGGAAGATGGATGAGATTGGCCTCCTTGAGGTGTTATTTCCCGAGATTCTCCCGATGAAGAGTTGTGATCAAAATGGCTATCATCACCTGAATGTTTGGGATCATTCACTGATGGTCTTAGAGAACACCGAAGAGATCATAAACAACCTTGTTGAAATTTTCGGAAAATGGAGCACCGACATTGCAGAGAACCTTTCCCTGGATGACAGACTTCCTTTGCTGAAACTTGCCGCTCTTCTGCATGATTCCGGAAAGCCCATGACGCAGGGACAGAATGAGAAAACGGGCAAGATAACTTTTTATGGACACGATAAAGAGGGTACGAAGATAGTCAATACTATTGCAAAAAGATTCAAGATTTCGAATCAGGACAGAGAACTGCTATCTCTCCTTGTGGCTGAACATCTGCAAGTCTTAACCCTCATGAGCAAGGAGATTAAATCGACGGGGAGAATAGGGTGGTTCAGGAAAATGAAAGACGATTCAATCCCGGCAATCATACTCGGCATGGCAGACGTTTTAAGCAGTCAGGGCGCGGATTCCTCTGTCAGATACCGTGAGGATTTCATTGAACAGGCAAAGCAGAGCATAAATAACTATTATGCAAAAACAAAGGCGATAATAGAGAGACCTAATCTTATCAATGGGTATGATTTAATTGCCCTCGGCATGGAACCAGGTCCTGAGATTGGTCATATTCTCAATCAGGTGCGGAATGCTCAGGATACGGGAGTGGTTACTACCAGAGAAGAAGCACTATCTTTTGTAAAAGCACAATTACATGGGAATTGAACTATGATGATCAGATCAGCAATGTTGCTACGGGATCAGGCTGAATGGAATCGCCAGGTGTCATTATAAGGTAGAAGAACTGAAGGACATCATTAAAGCTTGTAGAGCATCCCTGACCGATGCAAAAACCGTTTTTAACAGAAAAGATTCCACAAAGATTCCACCGAGACATCTGACATTGTCAAGGTTTTGCTTTTGCTCTTAAATTACTTTCCCCTGAAGATAGTTCTTTGTCTATTTCTTCTCTATGCTCGTAATAATAAGAAAGGGCGTCATAGACCTGTGGAAGGCTGAGATGAGAAAACTCTTTGATAAGTTCTTCTGGCGTCATACCCTGCTTCAGGATGTAAAAAACGACCGACCTGACAGGGAACTTTGTTCCTGCTATTACAGAACTTCCGCCGCAGTGCGTCTTCAGAGAAACGATATAGGGATGTTTTGTTTTACTCTTCTGGGTTACAGGCATACCCATTTACCTCTCTCAATGGATTTCATTTGCATTATATCATCTTTTATATTTCTTGTAGTCTCTGGTATGAATGCGTAACCTATGTAATTAAATATGGTGTC
>CAWCKM010000045.1:0-115885 GCA_963796125.1 Nitrospirota bacterium | reverse complement strand
TGCTATTCTTAATATACATGTCACCATGTCACAAAATTCAGATCAAAGGAGGACGGTCTCATGCTTAAAATTCTTCTCGCCCTGAAAAATCCAAATGAAGCTACCATGTCTTTACTAAAAGGGCATAACGTTGATACACTCCGCAAGAATGAATCCCTGCCCGATGCAATAGTAAAAAATAATTATGAACTTATCTTATATGAAGGGGAGAATGGAAATTCTGCAATCTATTAAAACGTTAGATCCACGTGCAGAGGTGATTTTCTTTAGTGACAGCAATGTCGATGCAATTGAAGCAATTAAGATCGGAGCCTCCGCATTTTTTTCGCCTCCGATTGAATGTGAGAGACTAAAAGAGACTATTGATACCATCAATGATTTATTTCAGGTAAGAAAAGAAAGTGCAGAGTTAGAAAAACTACTCAGTGCAAAATATACCTTTCTTCCAGGGCTCATTGGGAAAAACCCCAAGATGCTCGACATATTTACCTTAATTAGGCGTATAGCTCCTTATTTCAAGACCATTACTATCATGGGAGAGACCGGAACAGGTAAGGAAGTTATTGGCAAAGCCCTCCACTTATTAAGCCCTGCTGCAACAAAACCCTTTATTGTCTGCAATTGCGCAGGACTTGTTGAATCCCTTGTAGAGTCGGAACTCTTCGGACACGCAAAGGGGTCTTTTACAGGCGCCATAACAGACAAGATAGGTCTTTTTGAGGCTGCAGAAGAAGGTACGATATTTCTCGATGAGATAGGAGAGCTTCCTCTTTCTATGCAGCCACGCCTCCTCAGGGTGCTGCAGAGTGGCGAGTTCAGAAGGGTCGGAAGCAATAAGCTTTTAAAGGCTCACTGCAGGGTAATAGCAGCAACGAATAAGGATTTGGCTCATGAAGTGAAAAGTGGAAAGTTCAGGGAAGATCTCTATTACAGACTCACACCCCTGACAATCCATATGCCTCCTCTTCGTGACAGAAAGGATGAAATACCCCTGCTTTGCCGCTTTTTCCTTGAACGGTTTAACAAGAGAACAGGGAAAAAGGTTTTTGGCATATCGAGGCCTGCCCAGGCTGCACTCCTTACCTATGAGTGGCATGGCAATGTGAGGGAGCTTGAAAATATCCTTGAACAGGCAGCTGTTATGACCACGGAAACTTTTATACGATTAGAGGATCTTCCGATACATTTAAGAGAGATTCCCGCTAAGCAAGTTGCTGACATTATGCTTCTCGATGAAGTTGTTAAGAAACACATTGAACAGGTGCTCAGACAATGTAATGGGAACAGGAGCAGGGCATCAAAAATAATGGGGATAAGCAGGAGGGCTCTCCTGAGGAAGATCGAAAAATATTCTCTTGCATAACTCCCCGATTAACCTTTACTGTATGCGGTAAATCCTTCCGGAACCTCGTAAGGTTCTGGCCTCCCCGGAAGTATCTATTTGGATCTATTTTTGATAAACTACTACAGATTTTACCAGGAGGTAGATAATGAAAATAAACGAAATTATGGTGACAAAATTGGAATCTATTGAGCCTAATGCCCCGGTTTATGATGCAATAGAAAAGATGGTCGACAGAAGGATCAGGTCCATCCTTGTAAGACCTAAAGATGAGAAAGATGTGTACGGAATAGTAACAGCAAGAGATATTGTTTTTAAAGTCATCGGTAATAATCTCGACCCCATAAAGTCAGGATTGAAGAAATTGCTTCAAAGCCTGTCATCAGTATTGATAAAGATATGGATATCGATCACGTTATCAGTTTAATGAATAAGTTTAATATCGCAAGGGTTTTTGTATCCGAAGGGAAAGAAATCATCGGGGTTGCTTCTTTACTGGATATTATAGCTGCCGCCTTGATAGAAAGAGCACGAGGAGGTCATATTGCTTGAAAAAGTTTTTTCTGGTGGAAAAACAGAGCAAAGGGTAATAGAAAACATAAAGAAGCACATTAAAACCCTCTGTTCTGCATCAGATTGTTTTAAGAAGGCTGTTGAAGAGCAGAACAAAGACCTCATGCTTTGTGTTTCCGATCTTGAAAGAGAAGGAGACAGCATAAGGAGAGAAATCATTTCGACCATCTACGAGGGAGCTTTTCTTCCCTTTCTCCGCCCGAATATATGCAGGTTTGTCGAAATCGTTGATGAAGCCTTTCGACGTGCTGGAAGACGCGGCCCTTGCATTTGACTATTTAGATCCTCAACATTGGATAAAGAGATAGAAGATGAATACATTAAGATTGCTGACATAAACCTAAAGATGTGCGAGATGCTCTTATTGGCTTTTGAAACACTCTTCAGCAAGGAAGATATAAGAGAGAAAGACCCTCGCCATCAGGATCTATGAGAAACAAGATTGATGAGATAAAATTTGATTTGACTGAACAAACTGAGAACAAAAGAAGTAAAAAATTACTGGGAAGGCAAAATACTCTCAGATTTCATATCTTACCTTACACAGGTCAGTGACGTTGTTGAAGATGCCAGTGATTACCTTTACATAATAAGTGTGAGTTTAAAATAACGATTTATGATTCTCTTTGATTGCTTCCGTTACATGGCGGAATTAATTCCCTTTGCAGCCTGCATCTTAATAGCCTTCGGTATAGGTTCAAACGATACATCGAACTGCTCTCGGAATATGTATTGGTGCAGGAATAATAAAGTTAAAAAAGGCGGTGCTTTTATTTGGATTCTTTGTTTTGATCGGAATAGTACTGCAAGGCCAGAAGGTAATGAAGACGGTTGGAAAGGATCTTGTGGAAGTAAATCCTTCCATGCTGGGCATATCGTTATCAATCTCTGCCCTTTTCATTATTTTATCTAACTGGAAAAAATTACCCATCTCAACACATCAGGTAATCATCGGAGGATTGACGGGTTCCGGAGTTGCATCCGGGATTGATGTCAATGTTGTATCCCTCTTAAAAATTGTTTTATCCTGGATCATATCTCCTCTCACTGCCTTTTTCTTTTCCTTCATAATATATCAAAATAATGGAAAAAACCCTCTCACGATTGTCTCTCTTTCACATCGAAAGAATTCTGAGAGCCCTTCTCCTCATAAGTGGAATCCTGATCGCCTATAATACTGGTGCAAATGAACTCGCAACTGTTTTGGGTCCTGTCATCTATTCAGGGATGATAAGTAAGATGCCATCATTTTTATTAGGTGCTTTTTTTGTCTTCCTCGGAGCGATCCTTTTGAGCAGCCGCGTGATTGAAACTGTTGGCAAGGGAATAACTGCTTTGGACCCTTATTCTGGATTTGCCGCCCAGCTTGGTGCTGGAAGTTGTGTTTTACTTTTCACTTTTCTGGGAATGCCCATTTCAACAACATATTGTATTATCGGCGGCATTAGTGGAGTAGGAATGGTAAAAGGAATGAAAACGGTAAGGATCGGTTTAATAAAAAAAATGATGCTTAACTGGGTTCTTGCCCCATCTATGGCCTTTTTCATCTGCTTCATACTTATGAAAATAGTTAGACTTTGGTCATAAATCCGCACGCTTAAAACCTTCATGATTACCTCATCCCATTTTTAACAAAGAATCTCATTAACATTTAATATTAATTAATATTAATTAATATATTGTAATTGTTAAAATTTTTTCTTGACATTTCATAATTTTAATGATATTTAATCACCAGTCAATTATAGAGGCTAATAGTACTTAATGAGCTTGAAACTTGTAAAAAACAGGGTAAGGGAGTTCAGGGAATTCAATGCATGGAGTATTGCAGAACTTGCGAGACGGGCAGAGTTAGTCCCTCAAACTATTTCAAAGATGGAGAGGGGTACTCCGACAAGTAGAAATTCCAAACTAAAGGTTGCAAAGGCGCTGGAGAGAAAATTTGAAGAGGTTTTTCCAGATAATAGCACATCGCACACATAGTTGTATTCAATGACAACTTCATGTTGCATGATAAGAACACTTTTTTCTCTAAAGAGATACTGAAAAATTTTATCCGGGCATGTAAAGACAACATGGAGAACATAACAGAAGAGATCACATCAAGACATCCTGGATTTCCCGGCATAGACGTGGGATCGGATGCAGAAAATATATTCCCCCAAAAACAAACGAGGAAAAAGCACAACTTCAAAGGGCTTATTGGTAATTCACCTCTTATGAAAGGCGTATATGAATTAATAGAGAAAGTAGCAGATACAGATAGCACGATTCTGATAACAGGTGAAAGTGGAACAGGGAAAGAGCTTGCTGCAAAGATAATTCACTATAACAGCTCCCGCTCTCAGGCGCCCTTTATTCCTCTTAATTGTGCTGCAATCCCGAAAGATCTGTTAGAGTCAGAACTCTTTGGACATGAGAAGGGTGCCTTTACAGGAGCCCTGAATACAAGGATAGGCCGTTTTGAACTTGCCCATAATGGAACTCTTTTCCTCGATGAGATAGGCGAATTAGCCCCATCCTTGCAAGTTAAACTCTTAAGAGTTCTCCAGGAAAAAGAGTTCGAGAGGGTAGGAGGAGTAAAGACAATTAAAATTGACGTTCGGATACTTGTTGCGACAAACAAAGATCTTGAAAGGGCAATAAGGGAAGGTAAGTTTAGGGAAGATTTATATTACAGACTGAATGTAATACCTCTCAACCTGCCCCCCTTGAGAGAGAAAACTGAAGATATTC
Organism: Nitrospirota bacterium; assembly: GCA_963796125.1. Lineage (GTDB taxonomy): Bacteria > Nitrospirota > Thermodesulfovibrionia > Thermodesulfovibrionales > SM23-35 > DASPRG01. Next base: position 111,234 of record CAWCKM010000045.1, on the reverse strand, counting down.
CAGTCCTCGTCAATTATTTTGTCCAGGAGTTTGCTCAAGAAAAGAAGGAGGGAGCCATTGACATTTTCAGACGAGGCAATACAGTATCTTATGAGGTATCGATGGCCAGGCAATGTGAGAGAACTGGAAAATCTCATAGAGAGACTGACAATTCTCGTTAGCAAAGACATTGTTACTGCCCCAGATCTTCCTGAAAAATTTTATCAAACGACAGATTCTCAACCAACTGATGATACTCCTGCAAGACAAATCATGGATTTTAATTTCCCTGAGTGCGGGATTGACTTTAATTCAGTAGTAAGAAATATGGAAAGAAATTTAATCCTGAAAGCCCTCGAGAAAACAGGAGGGGTTAAGAACAGAGCCGCGAAACTTTTAGGTCTGAACAGAACAACTCTCATAGAAAAAATGAAAAAGATGAAGATTGAGCTGCAGCAAACCGTTACAAACCTGCCAAACTATTAAACCCCTGTCAGTTATCTGACACATCATACTCAATAATAATCCCTTAAAATCAATATGTTACCTCCAGGCATAGTTGTTGCTCTGCCAGTCAGACGTGAAGTTTTTCGTTTGTTTTATCCTTTTATGTTTCCCTTCCTTTGGGATTGCAATGAATAACGTTTCATCGCAATCCCTTGAAAGGATTATGGAACATATACAATCAGGCAATCCTGCAGAGGCACTCAAGGCACTTTCAGGTTATCAACCATCTTCCAAGGACATTGCCTCCTACCATCTCGCATATGCGAAGGCATACGAATTGTCCGGGAAGCAATATGATTCCATAGCTCATCTCAGACTGGCTTACCTCTACTCAAAGGACAATGAGATGAAAGAGCAAACTCTCATTGAAAGGGCAGAGGCGTATGCGAAAATTGGATTTCATTCCGAAGCATCACTGATTTTTAAAATATTTCTGAAAAATTTCCCACATTCTCGCTATGAAGAAAGGGTATTTCTTGGTCTCGCCGACACTTTCTACAGGCTTGGTCTTTTTAGTGAGGCAAAAGAGGCCTATGAGAAAGCCGGGAATTCATCAAGGGCATTATACGGAAAAGCAAACGCCCTCCATTCCATGGGGAAAATAGAAGATGCCCACGAAGTATACCTGACTATGCTTGAAAAAGACAGGGGATATGTACAATCTTCTCAGGAGACACTGTACAACGTAGGCGAGAACCTCAGGCTCATGGGAGATGTTTCCGCAGCAAGGCTCTATTTCAATACAATAACTGCATTGCCTTTGAAATACAGGGCATTTCGCAGTCTTGGTCTTATCGAGTTCGAAGAAGAACATCTTGACGTGGCTAAGAAATTTTTCTACTCTGCACTCCAGTCATCAGAAAGACACCTGCGGCGTCAGGTACTTCTTAACCTTGCAGACACGAACATAAAACAGGGGAAACAGGGGGAAGCAAAGTCCCGTCTTTTAGAGATTCGGAAGCAATACCCTTATGGTAAAGACTATGATGAAGCATTACTGATGCTATTGCAACTTTATAAAAAGGAGGGCAACTTCAAAGAAGCCACCTCTTTAATCAAAGAATTGGTTTTTAGATACTCGCCGAATCAAAAAGCCCTTGATGAATTTGAGGGTCTTATCCTGGGGGCAGGAGACAAAGGGGAGGAAGACCTTCTCAAGCTCTGGCGGGCAGGAGGCCACTTGCTCCTGCAACCGTCAAGGTCACAGTCCATTCTCAAGATAGCAAAGGGGCTGAGGCACTCCGGAAAATCCTACCTTGAAACCTGTACATGGCTTGCCCAGTATGGCTCCGATGACGTGAAATCTGAGAGCACCCTTTTACTCGCTGATTTCTATGCGGACTTAGGAGACTCAGTAAAGGCCATGAAATACCTTCACATAAAAGGGCTGACCAGCAAGAATGATAACATGCTGCGTATCAGCGCCAAAATACAACGAGTGAATGGAGAATATCAAAAAGCTGTCAGGACTCTTCTTGGCATAAAAGAAATGAATCAAGGTGATCTTATCGTTATTTCAGATCTGTTGGAATCGGTGCGGAATGATCATGCGATAATGAAAATGTTTAAAAACGCATTGAACAGAACGAGTGTCCCTCCATCAGTCTATATAAAATTAGCTGATATTCTCTATGAGACGGGGGAAAGAGCGGATGCTCTCCGTTACTATACAACCGCTGTTTCTTTGCAGCAGAAAGATACCGGGATAAAAACGCAGGACTTAGAGTGGACTCTTTACAGAATTTCGTTACTTTCTACAAATGCGGATGCCAAAAATACGCTTGAGAGCATTCGCAAGGAAAATGATACTGATACCTTTCGTCGTTTCTCTGGCCTCTTGTTAAAGGAACTGAATATATCAGAAAGGGTAAACGGAGTATTTTAGTGTCTGTAGAACTATTAAGCGAGGCATTTCAAAACTTTACAAAGGCTTCAAAAAGTCTTGAGACTTACTATGAGCTTTTACAGGAAAAGGTCAGGTATTTGACAAATGAGCTGGAAAAGAAAAATAAAGCGCTCAAGGCAGCCCTCTCTGATGCAGAGAGGAATAAAGACTATCTGAATGCAATTCTCTACAATCTCGAAGAGGCAATCATCGTCGTTGATCCTGAAGACAGGGTATCAATGCTCAATAAGTCCGCTGAAAAGCTCCTCGGCATTTCTTTGCCGGATGCAATCGGAAAAATTTTCAAACATCTTCCTTTCTCAATATGTGAAAACAACTCGGAAACCATATTAACTGTCAATGATAAGCAGTACACCATCATCCTTTCCCTTTCACCTATTGTTGACTCCAGAGGTTCATTAAGAGGGAATGTGATACTCATCAAGGATATCACAAGACTCAGAGAGCTGGAGATACAACAAGAGAGGGACCAGAGACTCAAAGCCATGGGTGAGATGGCAGCAAAAATAGTCCATGAAATAAGAAACCCCCTTTGCAGCATACAATTGTTCTCCAGCATGCTCGAAAATGAACTCGAAAACACCCCACACAAAGAACTATCACGAGGGATCTCAACAGGGATACAGAGCCTCAATACAATCTTAACGAATATGCTCCTCTTCGCAAGACCGCATAAGCCCTCAATGAAGAGCGTACCGTTGGACAGGGTTGTGGAAGAATCGGTTGCAATGTTGGTTCCCTTGATCAAATCACGGAATATAAAACTAAACATATCTTTGCATCACTGTGAGGTTTCAGGCGATGAAGAACTGTTAAAGCAGGTCTTTATAAACATAATCCTTAATGCCGTCCAGTCTCTGCCAAACGGCGGCGATCTCGACATCACGGTAAAAGAAAATAGCACCTCTGTTGTTATCCATGTGAAAGACAACGGTGCAGGGATAAACAGCAAGGATTTAGAGAAAATTTTTAATCCCTTTTTCACCACAAAAGACACCGGTACCGGCCTGGGCCTGACAATCGCTTCCCAGATCATGCAAGCCCATGATGGCTATATAAAGGTTTACAGTGAAGAAAATAAAGGAAGTACATTCAGTCTTCATTTTTTAAAACAAGAGGCTTTATGGAATCAGAAGAGATAAAACCGATATTGGTGGTGGACGATTCACTCCAGATGAGGGTAGCCCTTAAGGAGGCTATACAAAAAATCGGCCACAGGGTAGTTGTATGCGAAAATGGTCAGGATGCGATCGAAAAACTTCATCGGCATGGTTTTTCCCTTCTTGTGACGGATATGAAAATGCCCAGGATGGACGGACTAACCTTATTAAAAGAAGTAAGGCGTTCTGTCGGTAATCTGCCGGTCCTCGTCATTACAGGATTCGGGACAATAGAGAATGCTGTGGAAACGATGAAAGAGGGTGCGCTTGATTATCTTATGAAACCCTTTTCTTTTGATACCCTCAAAAAAACGATTACCTCCATTATTGGAAGAATAAAACAAGACAGAGAAATTCTGACTCAGGACCCTACAATGCTCAAGGTAGTGAGCATTGTAGAGAATCTCGCGGCCAGCGACATCACGGTACTTATTTATGGTGAAAGCGGAACAGGCAAGGAACTCCTTGCAAAGCAAATTCACAGAATGAGCAGAAGGACAGATAGACCCTTCATTGCCGTCAACTGTGCCGCAATACCTGACAATCTCCTTGAATCTGAGCTTTTCGGACACGAAAAAGGTTCCTTCACAGGTGCAACAGAAAGGAGAACAGGGAAATTTGAACTTGCTAAAGAAGGAACCATACTGCTCGATGAGATCGGTGAAATGTCAATGACTCTTCAGGCAAAACTACTCAGGGTTTTACAGGAAAAAGAAATAGACAGGATCGGAGGAAACAAACCCATTGCCATCGATGTAAGGATCATAGCAACCACCAATAAAGATCTGAATAAGGAGTCCCTTGAGGGTCACTTCAGGGAAGATCTCTACTACCGTCTGAATGTATTTCCTGTCAAGGTGCCGTCTTTGAGAGAGAGGCCCGGGGACATTCCTTTACTCGCGATGTATTTCATGAAGAAATTCTCCGCTTACGCGGGAAAAGAAATTAAAGGTTTCAGCGAAAATGCCATGGGTATTCTGAAAAACAGACAATGGCGCGGTAACGTCAGAGAGCTGGAGAATGTCATACAGAGAGCGGTATTCCTTTGCAAGGGGGAATTCATACATACAGAAGACCTCTTGCTTGATGATGTAGCTGCAACAACATGGATAAATGGAAATCTCAAAGACATGGAAAAAGAGTTGATATTACAGACCTTAAAAGATGTGAGCGGGAACAAGACAAAGGCAGCAAGGATACTCGGTGTGAGCGTCAGGACAATAAGGAACAAATTGAATGAATATGGGAAAAATTTTCCCGGGATGTGAAAAAGTGTTATTGGTGAACAAAAGCAATGATTAGTCTGATCCCATTCACCATAATACCTTTCGTTCAAAACTGCTTATCGGAGTTTGAGATTTCACCATCTATTGTTTATTACTGCCTGAATCACGTAAGCATCTCCCTATGGCATGGTACTTGTTATTAAGGAGGGCACATGGATAATGGATTTAATATATTAGAGCATCTTCTCCGGTTAACTAATCTCCGTCATGGTGTGATTACTTCGAACATAGCCAATGCTGATACCCCGGACTATAAGGCAAAAGATTTGAAATTCGAGCAATTGCTCAATGATGAATTGCTTGAACTAAAGACAACATACGCCCACCATATAAAAAATACTGACCTCGTTCTATCAGAAGAGGTGAGCGAAGAACCGGGGCAGCAGTGGGCTGATAAGAATAACGTGCAGCTTGATATGGAAGTTGCAAAGATGACAGAGAATGCTCTTTTGTTCCAGGCAGCCCTTCATATGTTTTCAACAAAGATAAGAATGTTTAAGAATGCAGTAAGGAGGTAGGATGAATTCTTTTAATGTATTCACAGTAAGTGCGTCTGCCCTTGAAGCGCAGAAACAAAGGATGAATGTCATAGCATCGAATATGGCAAATGTACATTCCACAAGAACAGATGAGGGTGGTCCGTACAGGAGAAAAGATGTGCTTTTTTCAGCCTCAGCAGTGCAATCTGATTCCGATACGCTCGCAGGTGTTAAGGTTGTTGATATCGTAGCAGACAGTACGCCATTCAGAACGGTTTACGATCCAGGACATCCTGATGCAGATAAGGAGGGATATGTCTCCATGCCGAATATCAACATCATAGAGGAAATGGTAAATATGATGATGGCATCGAGGGCATATGAAGCGTCTGTTTCAGCTTTTAATATGTCAAAGACGATGTTTCTGAAAACACTTGAGTTAGGGAGGCAGTGATGTCTGACATGAACATTTCAGGCCTGGGCAGATCTCAAGGGATATTGCAGGGAAGCTTCGAAAAAATGGATTCGGAGAAAGGTTTTGATAAGGTTATGAAGGAGGCGATAACCACAATCTCCCAGATACAAGAAGATGCTGATAAGGCAGTAAATGAACTTGCATCAGGGAAAGACGTAACACAGGCTATTGTTGCTATGGAAAAGGCTGATATGTCTTTCCAGCTCATGGTAGAAGTAAGAAATAAACTCCTGAGTGCATATGAAGAGGTTATGAGGATGCAGGTATAATGGTTAACACCAACGCAATAAAAGACCAGTTAAAGACTATCCCTTCGAAGAAAAAAATGATGTTCCTCATTCTCCTTGCTGTAGTGATATCCTCCCTGGTCCTGTTCTTTGCATGGATACAGAGGGCTGATTACCAGATCCTCTATTCTCATTTAAGTGAGGAAGATGCCGGGTTAATCATTCAGAAATTACGTGAACAGAAGGTGCCCTATACAATATCAACAGGAGCAATAATGGTGCCTTCAGATAAAGTGTATGATGTCAGACTTCAGTTGGCAGGCCAGGGTCTTCCACAGGGAGGCGGCGTCGGATTTGAGCTCTTTGACAAAACAAGCTTCACCATGACTGATTTTGTTCAGAAGCTTAACTACAGGAGGGCACTCCAGGGAGAACTTGCAAGGACAATACGGTCACTCTCTGAAGTAGAACAGTGCAGAGTACACCTTGCAGTCCCTGAAAAATCCTTGTTTATAAATGATGATCAAAGACCAAAGGCGTCAGTTCTCGTCAGGTTAAAACAGGGGAGAAGTCTCTCTCAGGGTCAAGTCCAGGGGATAGTGCATCTCGTATCGAGCAGTGTTGAGGGGCTTGATCCAAAGGATGTTGCTGTAGTAGATAGCCGGGGCGATATGCTTACCTCTGCTGCAGAGGGGTCTATCGGAATAACAAGCGGCCAGAGAGAGTATCAGCGAACTATTGAAAGGGACCTTGAGAACAGGATTGTCGGGATTCTGGAACCTGTTGTTGGCAAGGGCAAAATACGAGCGAAGGTTTCAGCAGACATTGACTTCACGAAGGTTGAAAAAACAGAAGAGAGATATGACCCGGACAGTCAGGTAGCAAGGAGTGAGCAGAAGATTATGGAAAAATCAATGAATGGCAACAGAGGTGGTGTGCCCGGGGTCTCATCGAACCTGCCGGGGAAACCGGCAACGCAAACTGCCTCGGTCCAGGGACAATCAGAAAAGAAAAGTGAGACGACTAATTACGAAATAAGCAAGGTAACGAGCCATATCATAAACTCTTCAGGGGATATCCAGAGGCAGTCGGTAGTTGTTCTCGTTGATGGCATATATGCGGCACAGCAGGGTTCACAGGAAAAGAAATATACACCCCGTACTGCAGAAGAGATAACCCAGTTTGAGGATATGGTGAAGAAGGCTGTTGGCTTCAAGGTTGATCGGGGGGATGAAGTGAGGGTAGTCAATATGCCTTTTGAGGCGAGCTTGCAGGAAGATTTATCCGAACCAAAGAGGGAGATTATCCCTTCTGTTTTGCCATTCTTAAAATACCTTGTGCCGATTTTAGTACTGGGGTTAGTATTTTTCTTTGTTGTGAAGCCTCTTATGAAGGTCCTCACGAGTTCACCTCTTGTTCAGCGTTCTGCCACGACACTACCTCAGACAGTGGCCGAGATAGAAAAATCAATGGAGATCAGGGGGAAACCTAATGTTGACAATCTTATTGAATGGACGAAGAAAAATCCGCAGGAAGCTACCAATCTCATAAAAAGCTGGATAGAGGAAAAATAAGATGTCCTTGAGTGGATATGAAAAAGCAGCCATATTCCTCAGCTCTGTAGGAGAGGAGGCAGCAACAGAGGTTTTAAAATATCTCAATATGGATGACATTGGAAAGATTTCCCATCACATAACAAGGTTGAAGAGAATCAAGCAGACTACTGTTGTTGAAGTACTGAAAGAAGCTCAGGAAATAATAGTGAGAGGTGATATGCATTTTGGAGGTGAGGAATTCGTAAAGAGGATCCTCTCCAAAAGGCTTGGTGAAGAAGGGGCGACAAAGATGCTTCAGATGGCCTCGGCAGAAAGCCCTCTCGATACCCTCAAATCAGTTGACCCAAAAACACTGTTGAATATTCTTGTCGGCGAACACCCGCAGACCATTGCGCTTATTCTCTGTCTCCTGGAGCCTGTTCAGGCAGCCAGGGTTCTCACTTCGTTGCCGGATGAATTAATGGCTGATGTGTCTATCAGGATTGCCAACATAGAGAGAATACCAGAAAGTGCGATAGAGGAGATTAATGAAGTCCTCAAAGGTCAACTAAATGTTGGCAAGGGAAAAGGTAAAAAACTCGGCGGCATCAGAACAATGGCTGATATATTGAATCAATGCAACAAAAACAACGAGCAGATAATTCTTGAAAAAATTTTGGAACAAGACAACACGCTCGCGGAATCAATCAAACAGAGTATGTTTACCTTTGAAGACCTTGTGAAGATCGATGACAGGGGAATTCAGGCTATTCTGAAAGAAATCAGCACAGAAGATCTTGCCATTGCACTCAAGACAACTTCTGAAGTCCTCAGGGAAAAGATATTTAAGAATATGTCTCAGAGAGCAGCACAGATACTGAAAGAGGAAATGCAGACAAAAGGTCCAGTCAGGGTGTCTGACGTTGAAAAAGCTCAACAGACTATCCTGACTATCACAAAGAAGCTCGAAACCGAAGGGAAAATTATCCTTGCGGGCAGAGGTGGAGAAGAACTTATTGTATAACAATCATCATGCTGCCAAAGACATTATTCCTTACGAAATGCCTTTGCTTGAAAAAAAAGAAAAAACCATATCTGATGTTGAGAGCAGGTTGTCTTTAAACCAGAATATAGAGGCTATCGAAAGAGAGGCATACGAAAAGGGATTTGAAGCCGGTGAGAAGGGAGGATTTGCCCTCGGTGAACAAAAGGCGCTGATTTTAATAGAAAAACTGGAGATGCTTATAAGAGAACTCATATCCTTGAAAGAAACATTAACAAAAGAGCTTGAGCCCCAAATGGTAGAGCTTGTGTTCAGCATAGCGCGAACAGTTATCCGCAAAGAGTTAACAACGAATCCGGAAGCGATTGTGGCAATAACAAAGGAAGCACTAACAAGGCTGGGGAAAACGGGCCAGATCATCATCAAGATTAATCCCTCCCTCTCGGACCTTTTTATGAAGCACAAGCCGGAACTGACCGATATTTATCCGGATATAATCTTTGATATTGACCCTTCTGTTGCTCAAGATGGATCAGTAGTAATAGGTCCGACAGAGGATATCATTACCGATATTGATGAACAGCTAAAAAATCTCATTCGAGAGTTAGGGTGCAAGCTTGTCCGGGATTGATCTATTACCTTACATAGACGCAGTCTCTACAATAGACCCTCTGAAAGTCTACGGGAAAGTAGTGGAAATTACCGGGATAATTATCAAAGCGACAGGCATACGAGCGAGTATAGGAGAATCATGCAGGATATTTCCAGATAATACCTCTTCTGTTGATGCAGAGGTCGTCGGTTTCAGGGACGGCAAGGTGTTACTCATGGCTGTCGGTGACCTTGCCGGAATAAAATTAGGGAGCAGGGTTTTGCCTGTCAGTAAAAAGGTTTCTGTCAAAGTTTCTCCCTCCCTTATGGGAAGGGTGATAAATGACACCGGTGATCCTTTGGATGGAAAAGGTCCTGTCAGAGGTATTGATTGTCCTCTCTTTTCAACAACCCCGAATCCATTGAAAAGGCAAAGGATTTCGCATCCTATAGACCTCGGCATACGGGCACTCAATGGTCTTCTTACCTGCGGGAAAGGCCAGAGGATAGGCATTATGTCCGGTTCAGGCGTAGGGAAAAGTATCCTTCTTGGAATGGTCGCCCGATATTCAGAAGCATCGATCAATGTTATTGGCCTTATCGGTGAGAGGGGACGGGAGGTCAGGGAATTCATCGAGAAAGACCTTGGAGAGGACGGAATAAAAAAATCCATAGTTGTTGTTTCTACATCAGAACAGCCACCACTCGCAAAAGTCAGAGGTGCTCTGGCTGCAACAGCTATTGCAGAGTATTTCAGGAACAGGGGGGAAAATGTACTTCTCCTCATGGATTCTCTTACCCGCGTTGCCCAGGCTCAACGGGAAATTGGACTTGCTATAGGAGAACCACCGACATCAAAAGGGTATACACCATCGGTTTTTGCACTTTTACCAAAATTGCTCGAGAGGGTTGGAACATCAGAAAAGAGCGGGAGCATCACAGGTATCTATACGGTCCTCGTTGAAGGAGATGACCTGTCAGAACCTATCGCAGATGCAGCGAGAGCGGTTCTTGATGGTCACATAGTTCTGTCTCGTGAACTGGCAACAGAAAATCATTACCCTTCTATCGATGTCCTTCAGAGCATCAGCAGGGTCATGCCGGATATCGTTGACGCAAGGCATCAGGAATATGCCTCAAAATTTATTGAAATCCTTGCGACCTATAAAAAATTTGAGGATCTTATTAACCTCGGGGCTTATAAGGAGGGGGCAAATCAAAAGGTAGATTATGCTTTAAAGATGATGGACAGACTGAGAAAATATTTGAAACAGGACATCTCTGAACGGTGTGATATTGCTGATAGTATACAGGATTTATACCTCACCTTTGAAGAAACCGGGATCAGGCAATGAGCAGGCGCAAAATACAGAAAGTTTTAGAAGTAAAAGGGCTCACGAAAGATCAAATTAACATCTCATTTCAAAAAAGCAGAGATGCATTAGAGGTGGAGAACACAAAGCTGGACTCTGCAGTAAGAACTTTTGAGCGAACTCTTGATGAATTCAACAAAAGGCACCAGGAGGGCCCAATTCATACACAGGAACTCGATTTTTTTTATACCTATCTCTCGTATCTGAACGAGCAAATAGAGCAGCAAAAACATACAGTTTCTTCCAGGCTGGCAGAAGTTGAACAAATACAAAAAACACTGGTGAACGCTCATAAAGAGAAAAAAATCTTTGAGATATTTTACAGCAAGATTCTGGATGAAGAAAAGAGAGAGACCTTAAAGCTTGAGCAAAAAGAGGCAGATTTTCAATACCTCTCGAGAAAATCAAGGCGTTGACAGCATGAATTGTGGGATTGAGAAGTGAGCATACGTTTAGGAAAATACAAGCCCTGTAAGACGGGGACAAGATATCTCTTCCGCCTGTTCTGTACTGTATTGTCTATACTCTGTTTACTCCTTACCGTCACATCCTATGCCCAGGATGATATGATTGCCTTTATCGAGAAAAAGCAAAAAGAAATAAAGGAAAAAGAAACCTCCCTCTTGAAAGAAGAGGAAAGACTCAAGGTCCTCAGGAAAGATCTTGATGAGAGAATAGAGAAATATACAAACCTGCTGAATCAGATTGAAACTGTCCTGAAGAAGCTGGAGCAGATTCAGGATGGAAAAATCGAGCATGTTGTTAAGGCTTATGAAGTCATGCCACCTGAAGAGGCAGCAACAAGGCTTGCTGTTTTGCCCGAGCTTACAGCAGTAAAGATCATTAAAAAAATGAAGCCAAAAAAGGCTGGTATTATCATGGCATACATGGACCCTCAAAAGGTCGCTTCTCTTACTGAGGGTTTGACAAAATTTGAGAAAAATTTTCCTACCCAATGAAATATTTTCACTCTTTTCCTGCTGATTTATCATAATCAAAAATCAACTAACCCTAAATCTTGTTCAACCGCGAACTTTGTTCATGATTGTCATATCGAACTTTGTTCCAATAGTTGTCATTATCCGGCTTGACCGGACAATCCAGCATTTTCTAGATCGCCCAATCAAGTTGGGAATGACGGAGACTAAAAGATATTAACATAACTTTTAGCAGATATGATTTGAGCGGTTTAGTCGCATCGCGAACTTGCTGTTCCCTCAGGGAGATCAATACTGTCATTCCCGCATTGATCGAAAGACGGGTTAGGAAATCTAACCCACAGAAAATAGCAGTTCTTTGCAGTTCATGATCCATTTCAGGTATCCTCTCTTTCAAAAGCCCTGCATCATAGTGTCTGGCATATTTTTTGTTCTTAACTATTTTGTGAACATTTTTATGGCTGAATCATTTTTGCCAATTGAACATGGTGAACTATTGATGCCATTTCAATCTCTGCCTGACGCACCCGAGCAGAACAATGTCCCTTTTAATAATCTCCTGACCATCCTCCAGGATGCATCGCAAAATAATTCATTCCCGTCTCCGTCAGCAATGTCCATCCGGGTGAATGAAAAGAGATTTTCATCTGATGTTCCGCTGTCTATCGAACTAAATAAAAAAACAGACTCAAGCAAAGGTGAAACAAACAGCCCTGTCTTCCCTGCATTCTTTTCTGACATTTGTAACTTCTTTTCTATAGCAGGGAACTTGCTGATGAACATGGAAAAAGACAGTAACCAGGGTGTAATGATAAAAGATAATAGAGAAGGAACCCTGTCTTACAGTATTGAAAGCCCTGACCGAAATACTTCCCAAAAATATCCCCTGCTGAAAGATGCACAGGTATTCAATGCAACTCCATTCTTTGCAAGTAACAGAAAACAAGAAGATCCTCTGCTACAAGCGGCAAAAGGCATAATGCCACCTGATGATACGGGCTCTTTACAGGGCAACAATAGGCAAACTCACCTGTTCGAAACTCTCCCGGAATCACTGCCTGATAACGAAATATTGTTGCCACATGAACAATACGAACATAACAGGTTATGAATAAAGAAGATAATAGTCTTATTCCTGCTCAAATAATTCCTCCTCACAAAAAGATCTTACTGAGTATTGTTCCCACGTGAACAATACGAACATAAATGGCTTATGGACAAAGAAGATAATCCGTTAAGCCTGTCCAAATAACTTCCTCTTCACCAAAAGAACTTCAGGTTGTATCCCCCTTGGAAGCAAATGGTGATAACCAAATAACCATAGAATTCCATAAGAACCAGTATAGGATCCTTCGCGAAGACACGAATAATGATGCACACAGTATCTCCGGCAAGCTTTACCTGAAGGTGTTTACAGATACTGAAACATCTTCTCCCGCAGAATCATACGCACAGGGTGATCAGCTCATACCGAGTAAAGGACAGGCTGTTGTTACTGATACTCAAAAATATTTCGTTTTGAAAAATGGAGAGCAAAGAATTGATACTGTTCCTTATGCTACGGGTGGAGAGGGTAAAAACAACACAAGCCTGCGAGACAAATTCCACATGGTAAGCCCAAAGGGTTCTTTTCCCATTCTATTTGAAGAACCCCAATTTCCACTTTCAATTGCATCTCTAAAATCACCAACAGCCGGTGGGCCAGCTCCCGTCATTGAAGATCCCCTCAACAGCGAAGGATCAGGAAATAAGGGACACAATCAAAACACATCTCCGGAAACAATCATTATGCAGGCAGAAGATATATTTCCCTTGATCAACAATCAAGATAGCAATGAAAACAGTCCCCTGCGTGCACACCTTCTCCGGGAATCCCCGAATGCTGATGTTTTTGTACTCCAGAAGAAAGGTGATGCCTCAATAGAAGTCTCTCTTGAGCCTGAAGGAATGGGGAAAATTGATATAGAGCTCACTCTTGACAGGGGCTTAATTAATGCACAGATCAACACATCCGAGATCATTGGCAAAGAAATAATCGAACGGAATCTTTATGCAATCCTGAGTTCATTAATCGATGAAGGACTGAACATCGGAAGTTTTTCGGTATCTCTCAGAAACAGACAGGGTGAAATGAATGGCAACAACAGGGAAGAAACTTCGAAGACACTCCCGGCAATAAAACCAGTACAGACCCCCTTTGCCCTGTCACAGAACAGAATCATCAGCATTTTCGTATGAAATAAAAGGAGGAGATATGGCAATAACCGCTGTAGACAGTAGTTATAACACAGCCCAAAGGGCATCACCAGAAAAAACCCTCGGCAAGGATGACTTCTTGAAGCTCTTAGTAACACAGTTACGCTGTCAAAACCCCTTGTCTCCCTTGAACAATACTGAGTTTACAGCACAATTAGCACAGTTCAGTTCACTTGAACAATTGAATAATATGAACATGCAATTACACGACCTCCTTCTTTTTCAGAACTCTCTCCAGAATACGCTCACGAATACCCTTATCGGCAGAAAAGTAAAAATTTCAGGAAACGAGGTCTATCTCAAAGACAAAGCCGAGATAAGTTATACGCTTCCAGGAAGACGTCTCAAAGGTAAAAGTATCTGTCTATAACTCCAGTGGTGAACTCGTCAAGGAGGTTACCCTCGGGCAGCAAACATCCGGTGAGAAGAGTTACGTGTGGGACGGTACAGACAACAGCGGAAACCATCTTCCGGAAGGTCACTACCAGATAAAAATCGAGGCGTTAGATAGTTCAGGGGATCCTGTAAACGTATCAACCATGGTATACGGGACGGTAACAGGAATTACCTTTGAAAACAATATAACGTACCTTATCGTTGACAACAAAACAAAAATCCAGCTTAGCGACATTAAAGAAATACAAGGAGGTGCTTAGTATGTTAACTTCACTCTATACTGCAATCACAGGCATGAATGCCAACGGTACATGGCTCTCTGTTATAGGAGACAATATTGCAAACCTGAACACGGTAGGTTTTAAGGCGAGTCGTGTAGCCTTTGGTGATATCCTGGCAGGGGCTGTAGGTTCATTACAGGTAGGACGGGGCGTGCTCATCAATGACATCTCCCCACTGTTTACTCAGGGCTCATTCGAAACAACAGCCAATGCCCTTGATCTCTCCATCGATGGAGACAGCTTTTTTATTGTGAGCGAAAGCGGTGCACACTATTACACCAGAGCAGGTCAATTTTCCGTGGACAAAGACGGCAACATCGTCAATCCTAATGGTTTAATCCTTCAGGGATACCTTGCTGATGCAGCAGGAGATATAACAGGGACCATAGGAAATTTACAGATAGCAGGCAGGCAATCTCTGGCTAATGCAACAGACAATGCAGTGATATCTCTCAACCTGAATTCAACAGCAGCAATCCAAACTTCACCGTTCACACTGGATGGTAACGGAGACGGCACAAGTGATGATCCTGCCAATTACAACTTTTCAAATACGTTTCAGTATACGATTCTCAGGGAGGATCTCATCAGGTAACGCTGTATTTCGCAAAGACTGCAGACAATGCATGGACAGTACACTACGTATATCCGGATTCTGCAAATCCAGCAGAGTTGGTCGAGGCAGGAACTCAATCACTTACTTTTGATACAGAAGGCGCGCTCGTGGACGATAACAGCGGAACAGCAATAAGCTTTCGATTTTGGAGCATCTGTTACCTCACCGCAGGACATAACCTTTGACTTTGGAACAGGCACCGCAGAGGCAGGTGACGGGCTTGACGGGACAACACAGTATGCCTCAGATTTTGGTATTATGCATTTAAGCCAGGACGGCTACCCTGCTGGGAGCTTAACGAACATATCGATCTCAGAAGACGGCATCATAACAGGCGTATTCACAAATGGCCAGACACGAGCAATTGGACGGATCGCCCTCGCGAAGTTTATTGCTTCCGATAAACTTTCTAAGTTGGGGAGAAACCTTTACGCAGAGTCCTATGATTCAGGCCAACCGGTCGTCGGCATGGCAAACACTTCGGGCCTGGGTCGTGTTCTTTCAAACAGTCTTGAACTCAGTAACGTCGACCTTGCAGAGGAATTTGTGAAAATGATCTCAGCTCAAAGGGGTTTTCAGGCAAACTCCAGGATAATAACAACAACAGACGAGATGTTGCAGGAGCTTGTAAATCTGAACAGATAATTTTTTTGCAGGCGAACATTTTCATTGCAGTAGGTTCTAATAAAGTGTAGCTCTATGGCTTGACCTGACTGATAGCATAAGAGCGCGTTCCATTTATTTCTTACACCTATTTGCACAACTACGCAGGCATAAACTTTTTTATTAATTTCTCACAGGAATAAACCTACTCTGTCATACCGATGATTCTGCGGAGTACAACTGAAAATCTTTGCTATGCATACCGTTCATCTCCTGTGTGAGACATTCTCTCTGGGTAAGGGGTTGTCAAATAATATGGGAACCGTCCTAATTATTCATTTTCTTTAAACAATAATTTAAATTTTCTTGACAACTTATTTCTCTTAATTTCACATTCCCAAATTCTAATCACATGCCATCCAGCCTGTTTTAAGGTTTTCGTAATAAATTTGTCTCTTGCAGTATTGCGTTGAATTTTCTTTGCCCAATAATCGGCATGCTGTTTCGGCTTTGTGTTGCGACAGTTATGCCCGTGCCAAAAACAACCATCAGCAAAAACAACAATACGTTTTTTGGGAAACACAAAATCTGGATTCCCTAATAATTTATAATTTCTGCGCCAACCTTTGAAAGAATTATTACGAAATATATTAATGAGGGAAAGTTCTGTTGATTTATTCCCCTTTGAACGCACGGCTTTCATCACCTGCGAGCGCATCAAGGGTGAAAAACAGTCAGTCATCCGCTATTTTGAGTGCACTGCCGTTGCTTGCGCAACGTATTCAAAATGCTTATTCTCCTTCTGTTCTTCGGCAAGGTTGGAAACGTAAAAACTCTATTGCGAAATTCGCTCTCTGCGATAAGACCCTCCAGTAGAAAATATTCCTTCAACCGCAGAGCGACAAATTCAGCAAGCTTTACCGGCACAGCATTGCCGATAATTTGCTCAACATCAGTTTTGTTACCGTCGAGAATATATGATTCAGGAAAAGTTTGTATCATACTGCGCTCTTTAGTTGTCAATGGGCGCACTTTTTCAGTAATAGGCGATGGATCTCCGGCATGGCCGGGGTAGCCGTTAGGAATAGGACGATTGACACCTCGAACAGTAGGGCTTGGTTCATCAATACTAAAAACACCGCGCCTTTTATAACTTCGCGGATGTCTGTAATAATGCTCTATTCCTAAACTGGAACCAAAATAATCTCTCAACGTCATTGGCTTTGATGCTAACTTTTTATTAAGTAAGGAATCTAAGAAGCCGTCGGGGCCGTTAAGTTGACCAGCAACAAAGAGTCGTTTCCTTAGTTGAGGTACGCCGCAAAGACTCGCGTCCAGAATTCTAATGCTCAAACCATAACCGGCTTTTTTAAAAATGGTTTTAGCTTTTGAAAATGTCTTACTTTTAAAAGCTCGATCAACATTTTCCATTACAAAAAAAGGAGGAAGAATGTTCTTAATTATATTTGCAAATGCAATAGTAAGATCGGCCCTACCCAAATTTTCATCTCTTTTGCCAGCAGAAGAAAAATCCTGACATGGGGGGCCGCCGATAACAATATCGGGGTCAAATTGGCGAATGCTTTCAATTACTTCTTTGCTTGATAGGTTGATGTCGTAAATTGGATGCTTGAAATTAAGCTTATATAACAAAATGGCCGGAAGCCAATTGTCATAAGCCGCTACAATGTCAAAGCCTGCGTTAATAAATCCTAAAGAAAGACCGCCGCCGCCAGAAAATAAATCTATTGTTTTTAAGCGCATAAATGTTACCTACTCGTCAAATAAGTCTGTAGAGAAATAAATAATAGCATCAAACCGTCTCTCAGGACTCAAATACTTTTGCCCGCCGCCAAGTATTATTTTCCTGATTTGATTCTTGTGGATAATCGGTTTTGTTAGTCTTTGACATTTCATGTATGAATGCGTTTTATTGCCGGATATGGCAAACTCTTTGTCTGTTTGATTGCCAAGACTCATTCCGTCGTAAATTGGTTCTTGATATACTTTCCCAGCCCTTGAAACCTCGAAAAGAAACCTTGCAAGCCGAACTGCAGCTCTTTGCTGACGACTAATTCGTGGAGAATCGTTTTCTAATGCGGAATCCATGAACAGCCGAGTTAAAGCAAAGTCGCTCCAAATAAATATATCCAAACAGTTGTCCGCTAAAACAGGCGACTTCCCGATTGTTTTCCAGATGGGCTGCATTAGGAACGGCTTTTCATATCTCCTATATTTTGAGATAAACGCTTCAAGCACCTCCAGAATTGCAGGCATTTTGTTCCTGATTTCATCGGCGTTATCCCAGCCTCGAACCTTCAAACACGCTGGCTCAAAAATATCTCTTATTTCTTTTGTTTTCTTCTGAAGCGATTGTGCCATTGAAAGAGCCATGTAACGCATGGTTGCAGAGCGAATAACAAGCTCGCAGCCGTATTCATCCTCTGGAAGACCCTCCGTCGTATTATCCGGTAAAGTTGTCAGCTTGATTTCGAGAGGCTGCAAGCAGTCATTAGTTGAGGCATTCATGACAACCAAATCAATTGCTTCTAATTCGTCATGAACGAATTGCTTGAATGGTTCAAAGCGGGATTCAAAAGAGAAATAAAGCTTGTCGTTTGACAACTTTGTGTTAAAAAGATCGCTAACCGTAATTTCCTCATGAAATATTTTCCTGCCGCTATTGAGTCTGAGATATACGGGATTAATGCCAGCATCTCTCATGAAGCAGGATAGAGCAACAGGGAAAGAAGAATTGAACTGATTTTTACCCCAGTAATAGGCATCTGAGAAATCACGGTTTGAATGCGTTATTCCATATAAAGATGGCTTGGTCATGGCCGCAACTTATACGAATATTTACTGATTTTCATTGTTCCAATATAACATTTTTGGACTGAGTTTTTTTGAAAATGAACCGTTGCATAAAGTTCTTTATAGCAACAAATATCAAATTTTTAAAATGGTGGTTGTATTTTCCTTCTCTTTCATATCTTTTAAACTTAAAAGGGACAACCGTTGTTCATGCTCATTAATTAGGTAACTCTTTTGGTAAAGTAAAAAATGACCAAAGGAGGCCTGATATGCATTACGAGTACCAGATTATTCTTAAAAGATGGTTGCCGATTTTAAAAGAATATGAGCAGACAAAATCCAAGATAACGCCGCGACCCTTTAAGTTTGTAAAAGACCTCTGCAGAGCACATCATATAAGCGCAAAAGAACTAAGGCGATACTATGTTAAATGGATCCAAGGAGGGAAGAAGGCTGAATCAGTTCTTCCTTGTAAAAGAGGCGCCAAGCCTGGTTCAAGACGAACACCTAAAGATATAGAGCGCAATATAATCAAGGCTTACAGAAGATTTGGCTCAAATAGGTACGAGCTTGTTCTTCTTTTTAAGCCTTACTATCTGGATAAGACGCCTTCTCCGGCTACAATGGATAGGATAAAAGCAAGATATCCATTAAATCAGGCTCAGAAGAAGGTAATTAAGCGTTATGAGAAGCAGACACCCGGGGAACTTGCGCATATAGATATAACCAAGATTCCAAAAGATATAAGATGCTCTTTCAAGGTCAAGGAAAGGTATGTTGCGGCGTGTTGTGATGATTGTACAAGGCTAACCTATGCTGAAATAATCAAAGACAGAAGGTCCTCGACCCTTACATACTTTATGACTCGTTCCTTATCATGGTTTAAACAGATATATAACTTTGAGTTTGAAGCTGTGATGTCTGACAATGGCCCTGAATTCAAGGGTACACTTGAGAGAGAGCATCCTTTTGAGACAATGTGCTATGAATTAGGGATAAAACATCTATGTACTAAGCCTTATAGACCTCAGACAAATGGAAAAGTAGAGGCCTTCTGGAAGATAATCAAAAATGAGTTCTTTTATCCTAATTCGTTCGAATCAGAAGAGGATCTGAGTATGAATCTTGGAAACTTCTTATTTGAATATAATCATCTGAGAAAACACGGGGGCTTGAACTATGAAACACCTTTTGATAAACTCCAAAAAGTTACTGAATTAGTGAGCTAGTACAACCGTCCCTTTTTTTCTTTAATACTGTCTTGATACTGTCTTGTGTAGAATGCGCGTGCCTCATGTTTATTCACGCGCAGAAGATGCCGATAAATGGACCACGCAAGCCCAGTTTCCATGATTGGTCACACACCGTGTGACCCAAGGCGAGGACTTGCGGGTGAAGAAAGCATTGTTTACTTTTTGGTTCCTAATAATGAATTTTGGGAGGAAATTTCTATGATTCGGCTGTTCAGTATTTCATGCAACCTGTGAATATACCTTGACTTCTTTCTCAAGACGGTCGCCGAGTTCATCGGCAGCAACATCCAGGTCATATTGAGCCTGCAAACCAAGCCAGAACTCCGAGGATGTTCCGAAAAACCGCGCAAGTCTAAGAGCAGTATCAGCAGTAATCTTTCTCTTTTCAAGAACTATTTCGTTTATTCTCCGCGGCGGCACACCGATATTCAGAGCAAGTTTGTTTTGACTCAAACCCATAGGCTTAAGAAATTCTTCAAAGAGAACCTCTCCCGGGTGTACGGGATGCAATTTTTTCTTCTTCATATGTTTACTCCTTAATGGTAGTCGGTTATTAACTTATAACGTTACACGTTAAACGTCAAGAGCTGTATTTTTTGAGAATCAAATATGACATTCTATGATTGATAATTCTTGCTTACGAGTTTAGATTGCGGAATAAAATACCAAGACACATTTCAGAATATTACTCAAAGAAATACAGCAACTGCGAGACTTGGTATGATGGTCTCTTTTGGTTGGAAATCTATCACTCAGTCATTTCTTTGACATAGATTCACTGCCTCCCTTTTCAAAATTATGTCTATTTTTCAACAGGTTACTAATAGGCATGTTCCTTGTTAACAGCAGGACGAACTCTTAAAAATTGGAGGTTAAAACATATGGCAGAGGAGTCGGTCAATAGCGAATCTGAACAAACCCAGGCGGAAAAACCAAAAAAAAGCAAGAAGAAACTGATCATAATCATTGCCGGCGCACTGCTGGTCTTTTCAATAAGCGGTTTCTTCGCCTACACAATGCTCCTCAGTAAAAAAGGGGCTGCTGAGGGGGAAACGGACAAAAAGAAAGAGGAGAAGGCCCTCCTTGTTGCCCTTGATCCTTTTGTACTGAACCTTGCCGAACAAGGAAGGTTCCTGAAGGTAACCATACATTTCGAGCTTACTGATCCTTCCTCTCAGCAGGTGGTCGAAAATAACATCCCCCAAATCAAAGATGCGATTATCATCCTTTTGAGCAGCAAATCTATCGAATCAATCGCAAGTCCTGAAGGGAAACTCCAGTTAAAGGATGAACTTCTACTCAGGGCGAATCAAACCATCGGGAAAGACGTTATTAAAAACCTTTATTTTACAGAGTTTGTCATGCAATGAACCCTATACTCTCGCAGGACGAACTGAATGCTCTCCTCAATGGAGTGCAATCAGGTGACATAGATACTGAAACTGCAAAGAAGAAAGCACTCTCTGATGTGAGGCCGTATGATCTCACACGTCAGGAACATGTCCTCCAGGGGAAGATGCCGCGATTAGAACTTGTCATTGAGAGGTTTGTGAAGTCTTTCAGAAATTCTGTTTCGTCCCTCATGATGAGGCCTGTAGATGTAAGTAGTCACAAGGTAGAAACCCTCACATTTAGTGAATTCATGAAAATCATCCCTTCCCCCTCGAGCATCAATATTTTCAAGATGGAACCCCTGAAAGGTCATGCACTTCTGGTGTTGGAAGTCCCTCTTGTTTTTGCCTTTGTGGAGTTTTTTTTCGGGGGCAACGGCAAGCAATACAACATCGCTGAGGAAAAATCATTTACATCTATCGAGCAGCGTGTGATCAAACGGGTAGTTACCATAGCATTACATGATTTGTCCACTGCATGGAATGAGATTATACCAATCCGGCCTGAACATGTCGGCTCTGAAATGAATCTGCAATTTGTGACGATCGTAGCTCACAGTGATGTCATCATAAAGATAGAGATGCATGTAAAAGTGGATGATTTTACGGGAAAGCTTTTCCTCTGTATCCCCTATGCCATGATAGAGCCTGTAAAGGACAAGTTCTGTTCAGTAATTCAGGCTGAAAAAGTTGATGTTGACCAGAAATGGATTGCGACATTCAAGGAAGTTATCATGGATTCACCTGTTGAGGTCACAGCAGAGCTTGGGACCGCAGAAATTACCTTTGGCAACCTTATGAACCTTGACACAGGCAGTGTAATAAACCTTGGGAAATCTCCCTCTGATAAATCAGTAATCAAAGTTGAAGGCGTCCCGAAGTTTCGGGGCATGCCTGGCTACAGTCAGGGAAATCAGGCAATCAAAATAACAATAGAATGAAAAGGAGTTTTTCATGACTCAGAAACAGGCGATGACAGAAGGAGAAAAATTCGAGGAATTAAAGGCTGAAAAAACAGAAACAAATGAGAAAACAGAGCAGTCTCCCACAAGGGATATGGGGTTTCTCCTTGACATTCCCCTTGAGCTAACCGTTCATCTGGGAAAGACAAAAATGCTCATCAAAGACCTGTTACAGCTCGGTCATGGTTCTGTTGTCGAGCTCGATAAGCTTGCAGGCGAACCAATGGAGATACTCGTCAATAATAAGTTAGTGGCAAGGGGTGAAGTGGTAGTGGTAAATGAAAAACTCGGGGTGAGATTGACAGACATCATCAGTCCTTCAGAAAGGATTAAACAGCTCAAGTGATAGGCACATACCTTCAGATGATAGTCGCTCTTGTTGCTGTCATTGGGGTGATCTTCATCATGGCAACCATCCTGAAAAGAAAGCAGAGCAAATCTTCCCTTATGACTGTTCTTACCTATCAGTCATTCGGACCCAAAAAAGGCATCGCTGCTCTCAAGATAGGAACTGAGATACTCCTCGTCGGGGTCACCTCTACGGATCTCAAACTGCTAAAGACCTTCGATGAAAATGAACTGGATCCGGAACTCATAAAGGACATCAACGAAAAACTGCATAAACTAAGGAACATCAAGAAACTGCTCAACGAAAAATGAACATCGATAACCACCTTGTAGAAATCTTTCTCTTCATCAGTTTCCTGTCTCTTCTCCCTGCGATACTCATCATGTTTACTTCCTTCACGCGGATCGTTGTCGTACTCTCCTTTCTTCGCCAGGCTCTCGGTGGCCAGCAGATACCACCCAATCCCGTGATCATAGGGCTCGCTATATTTCTTACCTTTTTCATCATGTCTCCGACAATAGATGCAATAACACAGGATGCCATCAACCCTTATATGGCGAAACAGATAACCATTCAGGAGGCCTTTAAGAGGGCCGAACCGTCCGTCAAGGGTTTCATGTTAAAGCAGACGAGACAAAAGGACCTGGCTTTATTTTCCTCGATTGCAAAGGAAAAAAGGCACGAAAGTCCTTCTGAGCTTCCCCTGAAGATCGTTGTGCCGGCCTTTGCTATCAGTGAACTGAAAACAGCTTTTGAAATCGGCTTCCTCATATACTTGCCTTTCCTGGTTATCGATATGGTCGTATCCAGCATACTCCTCTCTATGGGGATGATGATGCTCCCTCCTGTACTCATATCTCTTCCCTTCAAACTGCTCCTCTTTGTGCTTGTTGATGGATGGAACCTTGTTGTCGGTTCTATTGTAAGGAGTTTCCAATGACGATAGATATGGTCAAAGAACTTTCTGCCGAGGTGTTCAAAACTATCCTCCTTGTCTCCGGACCTGCGCTCTTGGTAAGCATGCTGGTAGGACTGATTATAAGCCTTTTCCAGGCCGTAACCCAGATTCAGGAATTTACCTTAACATTTGTACCGAAGATAATAGCTGTATTCCTGTGCCTGTTCATTTTTTTCCCGTGGATATCCAAGGTCTTGATAACCTTTACCACGAACATAATCGAAAAGATACCGATATATATAAAGTGAAAAGAAATGCTAATTTCAAAATCCTGAATCATAAACAATTGATATGCACAAGTTCATTAGTAAAACTATATTTAACAGCCATTATGTCATTCTGGCTTGTCCAGAATCCTTCTTCTTTCAGAAAGATTCCCGACAAGCGGGAATGACAATCATGAGACATTACCTATGAACTTATTAGTATGTACAAGGCATTTGAATTTAGGATTTGTTTGGAATTCTGTGCTTAGTATTTAGGATCTGGCATTAAACCATGGATATTTTTGAAAAATACATTTATAACTTCCTCTTTATCCTTCTGAGGGCAGGGATTGTTATAAGTCTCCTCCCATTCTTCGGCAGCAAGAATTTCCCTGCACAGTTTAAGATAGGCTTTGTCATTGCTATAGCTCTTGTTCTGACGCCCATCGTGGAACTGAATATCTCAAAAACAGGGATACCTCTTACCGTAATGCACGAAGTCGTCGTTGGAATTACCCTCGGTCTGACTGCACGGTTTATATTTTTTGCAGTAGAAATGGCCGGGCAGGTGGTAAGCAATGCCATGGGGTTGTCCATCGCGACCATCTTTAATCCTGATTTTGGCCAATCAACTGAGATAGCAAGGTTCTACGGAATGATGGCCATACTCATTTTCCTTGCTATGGATGCCCATCATGATCTCATCTACGTCTCTTGTCAAAAGTTATGAATGGCTCCCCGGAGGACATATAAATATTTTAACTATACAGAATCTTGTCACTGAAGTTGTCTCAGTAAGCGGGAAGATATTCCTTATTGCTTTAAAGATCAGCGCACCTGTCGTTATAGCCATGTTCATTTCGAGTTTACTTCTCGGATTTATCTATAAGGCCGCTCCTCAGATGAATATTTTTTTCATCGGATATCCTGTATACATTTTTGTCGGATTTGTGGTGATTCTCATTGGCATCCCCGTTTTTACCCATGTAATCGGCGGGTATTTAAACGGCATCAAAGATGAAATGATAAGGGTTATCGCCATAGCGCGAGGGTAGTCATGCCGGAATATGAAGAAAGAACAGAACAGGCAACACCCAGAAAACGACAGAGGGCAAAAGAGAAGGGTCAAACTGCAAGAAGCCGTGAAATCATTTCACTGGCTGCCATGGCTGGAATCATCCTTGCTTTCTATTTTGCAGGAGACGCTTTTATCAAGAGCATATCTGTTATGACAGGGAAGCTTCTCAGTCTTCAGTGCGGAAAAGACCCGTTGGCTGTTATGAAACTTACAGCAACTGAAACAATGAAGATGATGACGCCCTTTCTGGGACTTACGGTCGCCTTCGCTCTGGTATCAGGGGTGATGCAGGGGGGTCTCCTTGTCCGGCCGCTGAACATTGAGATGGAGAGACTTAATCCTGTAAATGGACTGAAGAGGATTTTTTCAAGGCATGGGCTTGTGGAGTTTCTGAAAAGCCTCCTAAAATTCTCTTTAGGAGGGGTACTTTTTTTCTACCTTATCAAGAAAATGCTCATTGTCCTCCCTTTCACAGCAGCTATGGACGTCATCCATTTACAGGGAGTTGCCGGTAAACTCATAGCCAGGTCTGTACTATACGCCTTTACTCTCTTTTTCATCCTCGCAGCTATTGATTATCTCTATGAAAGATGGAGTTTTGAGCGTAATCTCAGGATGACGAGGGAAGAGATAAAGGAAGAATATAGAGAAACAGAAGGTGATCCTCACATCAAAGCACGGATAAAAAGTCTCCAGAAAGAGATTGCAAGGCAACGGATGATGCAGGAAGTTCCAAAGGCAACCGTTGTTATAACAAACCCGACCCACATTGCTGTTGCCCTGAAATATAAGAAAGACGAAATGTCAGCGCCGAAGGTTATTGCAAAAGGCGCCGGGTTCATAGCAGAAAAAATAAAAGAGATAGCCCGGAAATATGGTGTCCCCATTGTTGAGGATAAGCCACTGGCAAGAGCTCTCTACAAGCTTAAAATCAATTCGTCCATTCCAGGGGAACTGTACAGAGCAGTGGCAAAAATACTGGCATATATCTACCAATTGAGGGGCATCGCATGAGGGTTACCGGAGAATGAATTTCCTTACCTTGATAAAACAGCGCGGCGATATCATAGTCGCTATAGCTGTAGTGACAATTTTAGGTGTCATGATCCTCCCTATCCCTCCTTTTGCTCTTGACATGTTCCTGTCATTTTCAATAGCACTGTCGATCGTGATAATCATAACAAGTATCTACATTAAAAAACCCCTGGATTTCTCAGTATTTCCTTCCATTCTCCTCATAGCAACCCTCTATAGACTATCCCTGAATGTAGCATCCACACGATTAATCCTCCTCAGGGGGAATGAAGGCATAGATGCTGCAGGACAGGTAATAAAATCTTTCGGCAACTTTGTTGTGGGTGGGAACTATGCTGTGGGGCTCACTGTCTTTCTCATCCTCGTAGTGGTCAATTTTGTAGTCATAACAAAGGGGTCCGGAAGAATTGCAGAGGTAGCAGCGCGTTTTACCCTTGATGCAATGCCAGGAAAGCAGATGGCAATAGATGCGGACCTGAATTCAGGCCTTATTGATGAAGCAGAGGCTAAGAGGAGACGGGCTCTTATTGCCCAGGAGTCTGATTTCTACGGGGCCATGGACGGTGCAAGTAAGTTTGTCAGGGGGGATGCTATTGCAGGGTTAATCATTACGGGTATCAATATTGTTGTCGGTTTCATGATAGGCACTCTTCAAAAAGGCATGGCTATTTCAGAGGCAGCGAAGACTTTTACCATATTGACGATAGGTGATGGCCTCGTATGCCAGATGCCGGCTCTTCTCGTTTCAACAGCAGCAGGTATTGTTGTAAGCCGCGCAGGAGTTGAAACAGACCTCGGGAAAGATATTTCACAACAGATCCTCTTGAATCCGAAGACCCTCGGAACCGCTTCAGGAGTAATGCTTATCCTTGCCTTAGTGCCAGGACTCCCCCATGTTCCCTTTTTCCTCCTCGCGGCAGCATCAGGCGCCCTGGCATATGCTCTGACAAAACCGGTAATGGAAGAAAAAGAGGATAAGGCAGACACGGTGATGCAGGAGCCTTCTCTTGAGACCTTCATGGAAATTGAACCTCTGACCTTCGAGATTGGTTACGGACTCATACCACTCGTTGACTCCGGCAAAGCTGAACTCCTCAATAAAATAAAAGCCATACGGAGACAACTTGCTCATGAACTTGGTTTTGTTATCCCTCCTGTTCACATAAAGGACAATTTGCAGCTCAGACCGCATGAGTACAGTTTTCTCATGAGGGGCATCGAGGTTGGAAGAGGTGAAGTAATGATGGGGCATTATCTTGCTGTCTCATCAGCAAAAGGAGAACCAATAGAGGGGTTACCGACCAAAGAACCCGCCTTCGGCCTGCCTGCTTACTGGATCAGCGAAAAAGAAATGGAAAAGGCCCAGGTGAGAGGGTATATGGTTGTAGATCCTGCTACTGTCATAGCGACACATCTGACAGAAATGGTGAAGGCTCATGCCTGGGAACTCTTAACAAGAACAGAGGTGCAGAATTTACTGGACAATGTCACAAGGAATTATCCGAAGCTTGTTGACGAGCTTATCCCTACACAAATGACCCTGGGCAGTGTACAAAGGGTCTTCCAGAATCTCCTGAAAGAGAGAGTGGCAATAAATGACAAAGTGACTATACTCGAAACCCTCCTCGATTATTCAGCTTCCACGAAAGACCCGGAGATACTCACAGAATATGTGAGACAGTCTCTGTCACGTTTTATAACAAAGCAGTATGTGTCCGCTGCCGGAGATATGAAAGTTATGACGCTGGATCCACGGTTTGAAAAGGAGCTTTCACAAGCTATCGAGGCAAGTGGCGTCATAAGCCCTGACATGGTAGGCAAGTTAATCAGGGCTATAGAAAATACTCTAAGAGATACCCTGAAAGGTGCCTGCCCGGTTATACTCTGCTCCGCACACGTCAGGAGATTTCTCAGAAAAATAACTGAGAGGCTTGTCCCGTCACTGATCATTCTTTCAAATGCTGAAATATCGCCGTCAGTTAAACTCTCTATAACAGGGGTACTGAGATATGAAGATTAAGAAATTCAAAGCAAAGACATTCACCGAGGCACTGGCTTTAGTGAAAAAAGAGTTCAGTGAGGATGCGGTCATATTATCAACAGAAGAAAGTAAAGGTATCAGATCCTTTGTAGAGATCACCGCTGCTGTCGATTACGAGATGAACAACAAGAAGGTTGAGAATACGATTGACAGGAGAAACCGCAAAAGGGAGCAGAACAGAGTGCTGCAGAAACCGGGGGCAACGGCAGGAAATCATGGGCATCCCGTATCTCCCGGTGTATGTGCTCCCCGTCTTCTGTCAAAGGAACTGCAATACCTCAAAACCACACTCACTGATGAGATCCAGCACGGGGTTGGAAATCTCTGCAAGATGATCGCCGGCATGAAACATGATGATCGTATGATGTCATTGCCGGCACACAAAAAGATGATGCTCCAATCTCTCAGGGAACTGTCCATGAAAGAGGAGTTCGCACTTCGCCTCTGTGAAAAGGCAGGCAATGCAGATGATATCCCGTCTTTACTGTCGGCTGATGTCAACATAAGAGCGTGTAATACTTTTAACGGAGGACCTCCAAATTCAGGCGAAGGTCAGGAATACAAACAGGCTGTCATGCTCATAGGGCCAACCGGCGTCGGAAAAACGACGACCATGGCAAAGCTCTCGGCTCATGCAATAAGAGAGGGCAAAAAAGTCGCCATGATGAGTCTCGATTCATACAGGATCGGAGCTATTGAACAGGTGAGAATATATTCGAAGATAATGGGCATACCATTCGCTATGAGCGCTAATGTCAGGGAACTGAAAAAGCATCTGATACATTTTGCACAAAACAGGGACATCATCTTTATCGATACCTCAGGAAGAAATCCTAAAGATGAAATGCATATAAATGACCTCCTTGAGATATCTCAGGTCGAATTCCCCCTCGAAACTCATCTGCTCATGAGCGCGAACTATGACGATGAATTCATTACAGAGGCATATCGTCAATACAGCAGACTCCCCATTGATTGTATTGCTTTCACAAAAGTTGACGAAGCTGTGCGCTTCGGTTCACTTTATAACCTCCTCCTCACGTGTCAGAAGCCGATCTCATATATTACGACCGGACAGAAAGTCCCGGACGACATTGAACTCGTAACCGTAAATAAGCTTACAAATCTCATCCTAAAGAAAGGGCATTACGAATGCTGAAAGACAAACAGGAAAAGAAAAAATATGTAAAGACAATTGCTGTTGCCAGCGGGAAAGGTGGCGTTGGAAAGACCAATGTAGTTGCGAATCTTGCAATCGCTCTCAAGAAGCTCGGTAAAGATGTGCTCATCATGGACGCTGACCTTGGGCTCAGCAATATCGATGTCCTGCTGAATGTTGCACCACGATACACGATCCAGCATGTACTGAATGGTGAGATGAGACTGCAGGACATCCTGATTGATGGCCCAATGGGGGTAAAGATACTCCCTGCAAGTTCAGGGGTTCAGGAACTGACAGCCCTGAATGAATTCCAGAGATTACGGATGTTGGAAGAGTTTGATTCCTTCGACTGCAATGCAGATGTCCTCCTCATCGACACAGCGACTGGCATTTCAGAGAATGTGGCTTTCTTCTGTATTGCTGCACAGGAGATTATCATTATCACATCTCAAGAGCCAACTGCCCTGACAGATGCCTATGCATTGATTAAAGTCCTCTGTACCAGATATCAGGAAAAAGAATTTTCCATCATCGTAAACTCCGTAAGGAACTCTCAAGAGGGGTTCGAAGTCTTCAGAAGACTTTCTCTTGTAACTGAGAGATTTCTGAATATATCTCTCGACTACCTTGGACACATCCCCTGTGATGCCGATGTTCGGGAAGCAGTAAAGGCTCAGAAGGCCTTTGTTGAGGCTTATCCGAATAGTCTTGCAGCGAGACAGATTAACAAAATCGCAACAAAAGTCCTCAATCCGAATAACCATGTCAAAGGGACATTGCAGTTTTTCATAGGAAATCTACTTGCCGCATCTCCTGGTCTTCCGCAGTAAAAGATGGTGCAAAACAGGAAAGATTTCAGCGAAGAAGAAAAGGAACAGATTATTGAAGATTTCCTTCCGTTCATTAAATACACCTCTTACAGACTGGCGTGGAGGTTACCTCCACAACTTACGGTGGAAGACCTCATGAGTGTCGGTATTATGGGTCTTCTGGATGCTCTGAGCCGGTACAGAGAGGAAAAAGGAAGAATAAATACCTTTGTAGAATACAGAATTAAAGGGGCAATGCTTGATGAACTCAGGGCACATGACTGGATATCCAAATCCATGAAGAAAAAGATAGCCTCTGTTGAGAAAGCATGCCTCGAACTTGAGAGAGAGAAAGGACGTCTGCCAGAGGCTGAAGAAATTGCAGAAAAGCTGCATATTTCCCTTAATGAATACTATAAAATTCTCCAGGGCGCCCAGAGCGGAATGATGTTACGATTTGAAGAGTTCAACAGTAAAATAGGCAGCGAGAGCGGGTTTGATCTTGAAGAGAGCATTCCTGACCCGAATATGAAAACCCCCCTGGAACTGTACGAGGATAACAAGAAAAAAGAGGTGCTTGCAGATCTCATCGATAAGCTGCCGGAAAGAGAGAAGGTCATCCTCTCCCTTTACTACTGGGAAGAAATGACCATGAAGGAGATAGGAAAGGCGCTCAACTTAACCGAGGGTCGGATATGTCAGTTGCACAACCAGGCTCTCATGAGACTGAGAGCCGGGATTGGTTCTCTTTCCCTTGTCTAAAGAATTTTCTCAAAGTTTCGATTTATATAATATAAAGAAAGTATAAGTATATGATGGACGCTATCAAAGTAAAAGGTTTCATCAGGGGCATGAGAGAACTCCCCACTATCCCTGTTCTCCTAAGTAAAATAGTGTCTGTTGTCCAGGATGAGGGTTCATCAACTCAGGATCTTCATACTGTGATCTCACATGACCAGGCATTGGCAGAAAAGGTTTTGAGGGTTGCAAATTCTGCCTTTTTCGGTCATTCAGGGGAAATAAAAGATATCAGGCAGTCCATTATGTTCCTCGGCTTCAATAAAATAAAATCTATCGCCATCGGCATGACCGTAATGGATGTTTTTCCTGTTCATAGCTCATTCGATATCAAAAACCTATGGATCCATGGGTATGAGGTAGCACTCTTTGCTGAAGCCCTTTCAGAAATCATATCTATGACATCTCCCGCGCGAGTGTTTTCTTGCAGGCCTGCTTCATGACATCGGAAGAATTATCTTTTATAAAATGAACTTCAAAGATTTCCTCGAAATTGAATCTGCACATGATAGATTAGAAAAAGAAAAAGAACTTTTCGGATGCACCCATGCAGAGGCAGGAGCATGGTTTGCACTGGAGAGCAAGCTTCCTCCTGAAATCATTTCAGCAATCCAGTTCCATCATAAACCCTCTCTCTCGACACTCTATAAGGATTCTGTTTCCATTGTCTCTCTTGCAGAGGCGATCTGCAGCCGGTTCAGTCCAAAAAGAGAAAATGACAGCACATGGAAAGCTGAACATGAGGTGCTCTTCCTTGAATATTCATTGACAGACGACGATATCTTTTCAGTTGGCGAAAAGTTCTGTGCTTCAAAGCCCGAGATTGATGAGTTCTTCAAGTCTCTGTAAGGCTGTCATTTTTTCTGCATAAAAGACCCATATTGTCAATGTATTGACTATCTGAGCAAATCCAGCAGGGAACTATACTGAAGCTGCCATAATCTCTTAACTATTATTGTTTACATAGGTTGTTTCTTGGAATTATTGTATAATAAGGTTGTTTTTATAAAAGGTTAGGTTTCTTCTCATGCAAACTCCCAAGCGTAAGAGACTATATCGTGGATATTAAATGCCTGTACATCCTTTAAATAAGATTTCTGAAACGCCTGCGATAAAGAAGGGAGTTAATGAGGGATTACCTTCCCGAAAAAGACCAAAACAAAAGAACAAGAGAGAACAGAAAAAAGAATCAGGGAAAATAGACATTAAAGTATAACATGGATGAGCAACTCCCCGAATTAAAAGAAAAAGAACGCAAGAAGCCTGTCAAATCTAAACCAAAAGGGAAAACAAGCAAAGAGAAAAGTCTTCTCCTTCTGGAACTTGCAGAAATAAAGGAAATCTCCGATAAACTATTTGAAAGGATTGAAAAAAAGATTGAAGTCTTGAAGGCCCTTGAGGCTTCAGTAGATGAGAAGATCGTTTCCTTAAAAAAGCTCGGGCAAGAGGGTACTGCCCTTGAAACACTAACAGCCGGCACCGATCAAAGACCTGCGGTCATCTCCCTTAAGAAAAAAGGGATCAGCAGTCAAGAGATTGCAGCCACTCTTGGCATGCCCATAGGCGAGGTAGAACTTATTCTGAACCTCGACAAGGATCACGGGAATATCCCTGACGAATCCCTTACGGCACAGCAAGACAAAAAAACATTTTCCACGAAACCACAGGCAAATAAAAATCTTCCCAAGATACCTTCTCGAAAATTTCTTTGGACGACCACATCCTTACTTATTGGTTTAATTGTTATGTATTTCGTATTCCTTCAAAGGAACAATGCCCCGTTAACGCCTCAGAATGTTGAACAACCTAACAACGCCCAGCAACAGGAAAATTCAGTTGTAGAGAAATCAACAGCTATTGACCTGATTCGACAAAAATATAATGCCCGGTCAAACACACAGACTGGCAAGCAGGTCTCACCCCCGGCGCAACGAGGGCCACGCCAGATCGAAACACCTGCCGCTAAAGAAATCGAGCAGAAAGAACTGAAAAAAACAATTGCTATCGTTACGAAAACTGCTACCATCAGGGCAAATCCTTCACTTGATTCACAGCCTGTTAGCTGGGTTTCACAAGGCGTTGTCTTTGAGATAAAAGATGAATTTACCGACGATGCCGGTAAGAAATGGTATAAGATCGTGACCTCAGAGGGAAAAGAAGGATGGCTTGCTGACAAAGTAGTCAGGGAATCGTCATAACATCACAAGGCCCGGCTTCCATTAGGCAACTCTTACCAAAAAAGGAAAATTTTTCCTACTAAATATCCTTTGTACCGACCATAAACTGCTTACTTCATGCATATTTAACCGATTGAGTGATTTGGATTTTTTTGGCACTAACTTTGCTTACGCCTAAGGCATGTATAAAGGTATTTATATTGCATTGTCCGGCGCTGTACTAAAGCACGCCCAAATGGAAACTATTTCGCAGAACCTTGCCAATGCAGATACTATCGGATACAAGAAAGACCAGATTACATTTAAGGACTACCTTATTCCCCAGGATGTCTTCAGTTATGATCCTGACGGAAGGGCTATGAGCGACATCTCAACATTCAGGACTGATCTCTCTGCCGGTAATATGATCAAGACCGGTAATCTTCTCGATATCGCGATTGAGGGAAAAGGATTCATTTCCCTGGAAGGGAAACGTTATACAAGAAGAGGTGATCTGAAAAAAGACGGTGAAGGATATCTAACCACCCAGGACAACATAAAGGTCCTGGGAGAAAAGGGGCCGATACGATTACCTGACGGGACACTACAGATCAATGAATCAGGCGATGTGTTCGTGAATGGAGAAAAGGTGGACTCCCTCAGGATTGTAGAGTTTCAGCAGCCGGAAAATCTGTCAAAGGCAGGAGGGAATATCTTTCTTTTCAAAGGCAACCCCTCTCAAACAAAGGGAGTTGTCAAGCAGGGGCAATTAGAGAAATCAAATGTCGAGATCGTAAAAGAAATGGTCCGTATGATTGAAATGTTCAGAGAGTTTGAATCATTTCAGAAAGCTATCCAATTCTTTGACGAGGCACAGGCAAAAGCCACAAATGAAATCGCAAAGATATAAAAGGGTTAACCGATACACAAATATAAGTAGTGGCACTGTTTTGAATGCAAAACGTGTCTTTCAGGAGGAGGAATGACATGCTGAGATCTTTATTTATAGCAGCAACAGGAATGGAGGCACAGAAACTCAATATCGATGTGATCGCGAATAACCTTGCCAATGTGAATACTGTTGGATTCAAGAAAAGCAGGGCCGATTTTCAAGAACTCTTCTATCAGGATTTACGAACGCCCGGTGCACCTTCCGCTGAAGGCTCCCAGATACCATCAGGCATTCAGATAGGTCTTGGTGTGCGACCTGCCTGCTGTACAGAAATTATTCCTTCAGGGCGACTTTGCAAGTACCGGCAATAGTCTCGACATGGTGCTCGAGGGAGACGGATTCTTTCAGATTATGATGCCTGACGGATCAATCGCATATACAAGGGCAGGCGCCTTTAAACTCGATAGTGAAGGTCGCATTGTAAATTCAGATGGTTATCCCATGGAACCAAGCATAACAATTCCTACAGACACATTAAATATTACGGTAAGTTCAGACGGAAAGGTTAATGTGCTTCAGGCCGGCAGTTCAACACCGACAGAAATAGGACAGATAGAGCTTGCACGATTCATCAACCCCGGCGGGCTCAAAGCAACGGGAAGGAATCTATTCACCCCTACCGCTGCATCAGGTGACCCTCTCCTGGGTTCCCCCGGCACAGAAGGTTTCGCAACTATCGCTCAGGGATTCTTAGAACTGAGCAATGTGAATATTGTAGAGGAAATGGTTAATATGATCGTAAGCCAGAGGGCTTACGAGATCAATTCCAAGGCTATTCAGACGTCTGATGAAATGCTCCAGATTGCAAACAATCTGAGGAGATAAAGTGGGAGTCAGAAGTCAGGGTAAAAAAGCTTTTGCTCTTTGCTCTTTGCTCTTTGCCCTTTGCCTGATGTCTTCCTTTGCAACAGCGCTCTCGTGGAATCCTGATGCTGTGCTGAAAGCACATGTGAAGGAGAACTATCCATGGGCTGAGATAGAAATAGATGATCTCCTCATAAGTGATACCCTCCCCGATGAACAGCCATTGAAGGTATTAGTCGAAAAGGGACCTCCTGGCAAAACACTATTCACCATGGAATTCAGAAATGGTAAGAAAATTACAGCAACAGGAAATGTAAAAGCCTTTGACTGGATTGTCATGAGTGGAAGGGCCTTCAGAAAAGGTTATTGCCTTCAGAGGGATGATGTCTTTACAAAACTGATGGATGTAACACGGATACCAAAGGGCGTCATAAGGAACACCGAACAGGTCATCGGTAAACCTTTGGCCCGTTCAATAGTTGCAAACGTCCCTGTCGTAGATACCATGGTATCAGACAAGTCCACCGTCAAAAGAGGACATAAGGTAACTCTTGTCATTGAATCACCATCGTTCATCATAACAACACTTGGTGAGATAAAAGAAAACAGCTCTGTCGGGAGTCATGTAAAGGCTGTGAACCTTGCATCAAAAAAGGTTATCAGCGGGATCCTTATGGATGGAAATACTGTAAAGGTAGAATTCTGAATTGCACAGTACACAGGGCAGCGAGCTATTAGCAAAAAACATGGGGCTAAGAGACTAAGAACATAATGCTCTGTATCTTTGTCCTTTGCTTTATGCTTTTTTTCTGTTTTCTTGTGCTACGACACCGGACCTCCCACCCGCGCCTCCAAAATATGTACATGAGGAGAAGGCTGAACCATCCACCCTCAATTCTCTATGGCGTGATACAGCGAGTCTCTATGAAGATGTTAAAGCACGGAGGCTCAATGACCTTGTAACAATATTGGTTGTAGAAAACATTTCAGGTTCAGGAAAGGCTGATACCGATACAGAGAGAGAATCTACTCTGGAGGCAAAGGTTGATGATTTTTTGGGTGCACCACCCAACTTAAATTTACAAAATCTCTATGGCCACGGTTATACGTTTTCACCTACAGTAAAGGGATCCATGAAGGATGACTTCAAGGGGACAGGTGAGACAAATAGAGAGGGAAAACTTGTAGGAACTATAACTGCAAAGGTTGTAGAGGTTATGCCTAATAGCAACCTTGTTATAGAGTCGAGAAAAGAAATAACCATAAATAACGAACAACAGTTCCTTGTCCTGAGAGGAATGATAAGGCCTTATGATATCGCTGCTGACAATACCGTACCGAGCACCAGAGTAGCAGATGCACAGATCTACTTTGTTGGAAATGGCGTCGTTCAGGACAAACAGAGCCCCGGTTGGCTTGTAAGAATAATGGATAGAGTATGGCCATTCTAAAGACAGTTAAAAGTTTAAAGTTAAAAGTTAAAAAGTTTAATACAAAAAACCGTATCCTGATCATACCCCTTCTTTTACTTTTCACTTTTCACTTTTCACTTTTCACTTTTGGTTATGCTGAGCGTATTAAGGACATAGCGAGCTTCGAAGGTGTAAGAGAGAATCAACTCATAGGATATGGACTTGTTGTTGGTATCAATGGTACAGGAGATACGGGACTTGCAACATTACAGGGTATAGCAAATATGCTCCAGAGAATGGGAATCACCGTTAAGCCAAGGGATATTATGGCTAAAAATACTGCGGCTGTTATGGTCACTGCTACTCTACCTCCGTTCCCTAAACCTGGCAGCAAAGTCGACGCCCTGGTATCAACCCTTGGAGATGCCAAGAGTCTCCAGGGTGGGACCCTCCTTCTTACCCCTTTAAAAGGCCCTGATAGCAAAGTCTACGCCCTTGCTCAGGGTCCTGTCTCTATTGGTGGATTCGTAGGTGGCGGAGGGGGAAATGTTGTTCAAAAGAATCATCCCACCGCAGGAAAAGTTCCTCAGGGAGTTATCGTAGAACAAGACTTGCACTTTACCCTTGGAAACGGAGGAGAGATCAAGATCTTTCTCCATCAGCCTGATTTTACTACTGCAACAACACTTGCAAAAAAAGTAAATGAGACTTTGAATTTTGAGTATGCCTCTACTATCGACCCGTCGGCAGTACGATTGAAAATACCTCCGGCATATATGGATAAAAAAGTAGAATTTATTACCCTGATTGAGGGACTTGATATATCCGTGGATATTCCTGCACGGGTTGTAATAAATGAAAGAACAGGAACTGTAGTGATCGGCGATAAAGTCAGGATATCGCCTGTTGCAATAGCTCATGGCAACCTTACTATTGAGATAAAAACAGAGTTTGGGGTTTCTCAGCCTCCGCCTTTTGCGCCTGAAAAAGCTAAAACAGTTGTTGTGCCTCAAACAGATGTCACTGCAAAGGAACAGAAAGCATCCCTTATGGAGGTTTCGGGCACAACTCTTGGAGAAATCGTCAGGGCATTGAATGCCTTAGGGGTAACACCCCGAGACCTGATTGCGATACTCCAGGCTTTAAAAGCATCAGGGTCTTTGAAGGCTGAGTTGGAGATCATCTAATGCACAGTCCACAGGGGATATCTGGGTATTATCACCGAAGTATCGAGGAATATAAAGGAAGAAATGACCCGGATGCTATAAAGGCTGTGGCAAGAGAGATGGAGGCCCTCTTTGTGTACGAGTTGGTAAAGGCGATGAGACAGACAGCTACAACAGAAACAAAAAACAGTCTTGGCAAGGACACCTATATGAGCATGTTTGATATGGAGCTTGCAAGACTCTTTGCTGAGAGAGGACTTGGACTTCAGGAAATGTTGCTCAGGGAGTTAATCACGCAAAGAATCCTGGAACAGGGTGGCAAGAATGAAGAGACATCTGAAATTCAAACTCAAAGCCCTGAGCCAGACAGCAGTTCCCTGCCACCAGCGTCCGGCACCGGGTCTACATTCTTTACCTGTTAATGGTGTCATCAGTTCTCATTTTGGTATGCGAAGGCATCCGAGTTTACGGCGATGACCGATTCCATACAGGCGTTGATATTGCAGCACCTGTCGGAACCGAGGTTCATCCGATTAGAAAAGGAAAGGTAGTCTTTAGCGGTGAGCAGTCAGGGTACGGCAACGTTGTTATCATCGAACACAGTGATGGCCTTATCAGTAAATATGCCCATAATAAGACCAATCTTGTCAAAGAAGGGGAACAGGTAGATACAAATACGATCATCGCTCATGTTGGACATACGGGAAAGAGTACCGGGCCTCATCTGCATCTTGAAATACATAACAGGGAAGGATTTGTTGATCCTGTAAGGCTTTTGGCAAGCGGATGAAATTAAAGAATTTATCAATAATTCCGATAAAAAAGAAAAGACCATTGAGAGGAGGACTCAATGAAAATTCATGGGAATAAACCACCGGACGGCCAGGAGATAAATCCCAGTGCCCAGAAGGTTTCCCGACCACATGCACAGAGTAAGCCGGCAAAATCAGAAAAAACGAAATCAGTTGATATAGTTGAAATTTCCGGAGAAGGCAAGAAAGTTGCCGAGTTGATGTCAGCTATTGAGCAATTACCTGCAGTGCGGGAAGAGAAAATTAGTGCAATAAAAGAAGCTCTAAAATCAGGCACTTATCATGTTGATTCCTCGAAAATAGCACAGAAAATCCTTGATGAGTTATGAGGATCATTGATTCCATCAAGAGTATTCTCATTGAGCAGATAAAAAGCTATCGAGTGCTTCTTGAATTGCTCCAGAGGGAAAGAGAATGTCTTATTAATCTGGATGCTCATGAGGTCGAGAATCTCTCCAAGGAAAAGGATACCACACTCCTCAGGCTCAGGCTCCTTGAAGAGGAGAGGCTCAGGCTTATCAAGAAATACTCTGCTGATAATGCAATCCTCGGTAACGTTAGTTTACAGAGTCTTTCCGAATTGACCGCAGACAATGACTTCCAACTTATGAGATCACAATTAATATCCTTACTGCAGAGCATCCAGGAACTAAACGACTTTAATATGATTTTGATCCATCGTTCCTTAAGTATTGTTCGAAACTCAGTTGGTTTTCTGGAATCATGCGGGCTTCACATCAATCCAAATAATACGGGAATTATGCTCTCGAAGGAGATCTGATTGTCCTTATTCGGACTATTCGATATCGCCAAATCAGCAATCTTCGCAAGTCAGACAGCCCTTACCGTGACCAGCCATAATATTGCCAATATTAATACACCCGGGTTCAGCAGGAGAGAAGCCATCTTTGCTGTTTCAGGCCCTGTTGCGCTCAGTGGTAACTTATTGGGAAGCGGGGTAACGATCTCCGGGATCAGGAGGCACTATGATCAATTCATTCAAACTCAACTCTGGGGGCAATACCAGAACTATGGAAGTTCCTCTGCGCTGAATCAAACGCTGAGCCAGATAGAACAGATTTTCAATGAAGCAAAAAACATCGGACTTGCTGTTCCTCTCACAGACTTCTTCAACGCATGGCAGGAGGTTGCCACAAACCCGGAAGGTTTTGTCCAGAGAAGCGTCTTGCTCCAGAAGGCTAATGCCCTTGTTCTCGTTGCAAAACAGATGGAGCTTGGGATCACAGAAAACCTCGAAAGTATAAATGACACGATAGATAACATTGCTGAGCGCGTTAATGCTATAGGATCAGAGATTGCTGCAATAAATGGCAAAATAGTCCAGGTAGAGGCAGGGTCTCAAGTCGAGAGCGCCCACGATCTAAGAGACCAAAGGGATATGCTCTTGAATGAGCTTGCCACTCTTGTGGACTTCAGTTCTTTTGAAGATGAAAACGGTTCGATAACGGTCATGGTTGGGATGAGAAACCTTGTCTCCGGTGAAACATCAAACAGTCTTTCCACAAGGATCAATGAAGAGGGAGACAAAGACCTTTACATCGACGGGATAGATATTACAGGGAACATCAAGAAGGGACAATTAGGGGGGCTCATCTCAGTTCGGGATACTATCAGAACAAGCTCATTGAATGGTCTGCAAAGACTCATTGCCTCTCTCATTCAAGAGATCAACATACTTCACAGGTCAGGATATGGACTCGATGGAACCACAGACAATGATTTCTTCGCACCTCTCCAACTCTCGACAAGAGACTTCTCATCCGGCGCAGATATGACTGCTACCATAACAGACTCCTCTCAACTGACCCTCGATGAGTACAGCATACAGTTTGATGCGTCCGGTAACTACCTTGTGTACAATAAGCAAAACGGCACACTCGTGACATCCGGAGCATACGTCTCCGGGGCCCCCATAAGCTTTGACGGCATAGAGATCTCTATCACAGGAACCGTTACCTCTACTGACAAATTCACGGTGAGTCCTTTGACAGATGTTATGAAGAATTTTGAAGTTGCCATTACGGATCAACAGAAGATAGCTGCTGCATCATCAAATACCGCGTTACCCGGAGATAACTCGAACGCCCTCCGCATCGTGCAACTTTACCAGAATTCCATAGCGAACCTCGGCGGCGCAACACTTTCCAGTTACTACGGTGGACTCGTATCCACGATTGGTTCCATGAGCAGGGCAGCCTCGGACAGCTTAACCTTCGATAGCAACCTCTTATCAGAATTAAATAACAGGCGGGAATCCCTGTCTGGTGTCTCTCTTGATGAGGAAGCTGCAAATCTCATACGGTTCCAGCGGTCATATCAGGCTGGTGCAAAGATGATCCAAATAACAGACGAACTGTTACAGACTCTCTTAGATCTATGAGAATAACTTCTTTTATGATATTCAATCAGCTTACACGTGCACTCCAAAGGAATATGGAAGATTATGCGAAATTAAATACCCAATTAGCATCAGGGAAAAGAATAGACAAGCCCTCAGATGACATTATCGGAATGATGAGGGCACTGGATTACCGGTTGAGCATTAACACCGCCGGACAGTACAAATGCAATATCGAGGAAGCAAACTTCCATCTCCAATTTACTGATAAAGTCCTGAATTCTGTTTCAAACAGCCTGCTGAAATTAAAAGAATTACTCTCCATGGGAGGGAACAATCAGACCGAAGAAAACAGGTCTTTCTATGCAAAACAGGCTGCCGAATGGAGAGACTTCCTTCTTGAATTATCGAATTCTACCTTAAGAGACAGATATATTTTCTCAGGATATAAAACTGACCAGATCGCATTTACCTATAATTCCAGCACCTGCCGTTTTGACTATAACGGCGACCTGGGTGAAATACAGATACCCTTCGATACAGGAGCAACACTCCCCTTGAATATTCAGGGAAGCAAGGCATTCAGTTTTTCCCTTGAAGGACCATTGCCGACAGAACTCCCTGATGGAACCCCGCTCAATTTCACTCAAACGACTGACCCATCAACAGGTATTACCACAATCACTGTTGAAATAGGGAATGCAGGAGACCCTGGATACGATACATTCTCTGTCTCTAACATCATGGATATTGCCAATACGTTAAGTTTTGCCTGGGAACATAAAGATACTGATGGTTCGGATCTAAACCCAGATCCTGCCATACGCGAAGAGATGGCAATGCGCAGGTTACTGGCTCTTTCAATTCCTCTTGACGCAGCCCGCAATCAGGTTTTACAAGCTCAGGCAGAGATCGGCACAAGACAGGTTCATCTCGATGACCAAAAGACAAGACTTGATAACACCACCCTGAACCTGAAAAATGGCCTTTACAGAAACAGAAGATGCTGACATGGAAGAAACGATAACAGAGATCCTCAAGACAGAGACGGCACTGCAGGCATTAAGGGAATCAGCATCCCGGATACTGTCACAATCACTGCTTGATTTTTTGAAGTAGCCTGTTTTGAAGCTGGAATCTATCAAGGCAGCACAGAGAATTGAATTTAATTACAACCTATAGGCTGGAAGCTTATATTGTTCAGGTTAAAGAGTAATAGATTTAACGTCCCTGGAGACCGGCAGCAATGCTAAGATTGATATTGATAATGACTGTAAGTTTTTCAGGTGATGGATACGCCATGACATCAAAAATCCTTTTATCTATAAATACTGCCAGACTGAGAATATCTTCTTTCAGCTTTTTGGAAGGGGATTATCAGCCTTTGTTAACTCACCCTGGAATATACTCCAGATAAGCTGATTGAATTTAAGAGCCTCCTCCAGTTTTGCATTGCCGTTTTC
This sequence comes from Nitrospirota bacterium, assembly GCA_963796125.1. Lineage (GTDB taxonomy): Bacteria > Nitrospirota > Thermodesulfovibrionia > Thermodesulfovibrionales > SM23-35 > DASPRG01. The sequence goes on along the minus strand of CAWCKM010000045.1, from coordinate 69,643 downwards.
GGAATCCCAGTTTTCCTGACAGTTCTTGAGCATCAGCGCTGCTTTAGTAAGTACCGACGCCTCTATCTCCCGGCCGGACATCGTTGTTTTCAGGGCAGTCCTATATGCATCTAATTGAGCTGCGTGCATTCTTCACTACCTCCTGTTCGTAAGCTACCAATTTACGGGCAATTTTGAGAGCTTTATAATGCTGCCCACTCAGGATATGCTGACTTATTTGATCAATGAATAGTATTGTGCTTGGACATGCATTAACTACATCGCGCACTAATTGCCAATAGGTATTATGGTGATCTGCCATATTTTTTTCGTCAATATACATGAGTTGAACAACAAAATAAATTCTGCGACAAGGGGTGTTGGCATCTTCTTCATTTATGATATCTTTTTCACGAAGTATTGGGATGTTGTTCTCGATGACCAAATCACTATTGTTTTTACCGTTGGTGACAACAGCACTACCAATGATTACCTTTTCTTTTGGTTTTAATCTGATTTTCAGTGCCATTGTTTTTCCAGCAACTCCTTTTTGCCTTGTAAAACATTTCTTTGAGCAAGGGGAAGATTTACCTTCCCCTTGCTCGCACACCTGCTAAGCGAATAACCTTAAAACCGATTGGGCTGCCTGAGCAGATAAGCTCAAGGCAGTGGTGCTGAGTGCCTGGCGTGTCTGTAACATGAGCATGTTTGCACCTTCCTCGTTCATATCAGCAAGGGTAAGTTTGTCAGAACCTTCAGTGAGGGCTTTAATCATATTCGTGGTGAAATCCTCACGGTTGGTAACAACATTCAGGTTGGACGAAAGAACCGAAGAATTAGTTCTCAACGTGCTAATAGCTGCATCCAGGTCCGTTACAGCAGCATCGATGTCAGCATCTGCTACCCAAGCGGTTGCAGCAGCGGCTATTCCAAGGCCAGCTGTTGCGCTTGCATCAAAACCAGTAATTGTGAGCTGACGATGTTCCATCTTCATTAAAGTTGACAACCAGGTCATCAGCATCAAGGAGATTCGTGCCTTGATATCCGGAATCAAGAGCCAGCTCATCAATCTGGGTGAGCAAATCATCAAACTGGGTTGCTAAAGCTGCACGACCTGCTGTATCTGCAGTTCTTGCAGATTGTGTAAGACCTTTTGCAGCCTCAATCAGCGCTGTTATTCCCTTAATGCCGGCATCTGCTGCCTTAATTGTCTGAATAGCCTGGCCCATACCGTCCTTGAGGACAGAAAGGTCTGATGCACGTGCAAGAAGCGCCTGCGAAGCAAAATAGGCGGTCGGATTATCAAGAGCGCTGTTGATTTTCTTCCCTGTTGCCAGACGTTCCTGTGTCCTGTTGAGGAGGTCTACCGCTCCCTTGAAGACTGATGAGGTTCGCCCTCATTCCTGCGGTTAACGAAATGTCGTTAATAGCCACTATAATCTCTCCTTTTTCTAAGGTTTTTTATGGCAATCCTTGCCATTTTTGCCGAATCATCGGCATTAGTTCGAGGCATGAAAAAGGTCTCTTCTGTTTACTTCACCTCCTTTTATCTTCTACTTGTTTCACCTCCTTTTTGACCATATTTTTTCAACCTCTTTAGTCTTATCGAACTTTCAACCGAAAACTTAAATTCTTTGAGCACCCATGTCTCTCAAGAACAGACAAGAACAGAAAAAATAGAGAGATTATGACACTCCGTAATGGCAATTAAAGTTTCTCTGAAATATTTCGATAAAAAAATATCAGGGATAAATGTGCAATGCTCAAAAAAGAAACATGATTTGCTGTAGCAGGGGTCCTAAAAAAGGTTATTACACTGCCAATAACCTAAGGCTAAAGAAATGAGGCAAGTAAAAGAGTGACCAAAAAAGACTTTAAGATCCTTATTGCTGACAATGACAGGTTAATTCAAGATGTGATGAGATCTCTGCTCTCGAAAGAGGGCTATGTCGTTGTGCTGGCAAACGACGGGTTTGATGCTTTAAGAATACTCAAAACAGAAAATATCAGTCTTATTCTGACTGCCCTTAAGATGTCCGGTGTCAATGGTATTGAAATTCTCAAGTATGCGCTCCGTATCAATCCTGATACTGCTGTTGTCATCCTCACCACTTTCGTTAATCTTGAATCTACACTTGAGGCAGTCAAAGAAGGTGCCTATGACTATCTGACAAAACCCTTTAAGGCTGAAGAGATTGCTTTTCTCGTTGAAAAGGCATACAAAAGATCGATCTTAATAAATGAAAATAAAGAGCTATTGCAATACCTCAGGGATACATATCAGGATATGGAAGTTATCAAGACTACAGCACAGAGCAATAATCCTGAGATCACGCTTGGTATGATTGAGCGGATGGAACGATTAAAAACACTGAATGTCCTGACATCTCAAGATGTAGAAATTCTGAAGGAAAGACTCGTTAAGGGAGTATAGCCGACAGGCCATTGAACTGAGATATGGTCTTTAAAAAAATGACAGGAGAAAACTAAGAGGTATATATGGGACTCAGTAAGGGAGAAACTGTTAATTACAGCATCATGCCTGAGATTACAAAATATAGTGCAACAGTAGTATCTATAGATGAGAACACCATCGTTTTGCAAACCAAAGATATTCAGAATATCCAAAGAGGAAAATATGTTGTTGTCACAGGCTCTGACTTCAAATACTATACCGAGGCTGTCACATGTAAAAGGTAATATCCTGACCTTGAAACAGGCCTGGAAAGAAAAGCGCAGTTATTTTAGGGTAGATGATGTTTTCCCTGTTGAAGCAAAAAGGATTAAGGCTGAGGTACCGCACATGAAATCAAAAATATTCAGGGGATATGACGCAGAGACACCTGACATTGCTTTGCCAGATGAGGCTATCAACCCAAAACTATGGCAAATGCTTGTTGATATCAATGCCAAGTTAACCATAATTCTCGACAGCCTTCGTTTTGAGAGTGAAGGTTTTAAAAAGAGTGAAGAAAAAATAGTGAATCTCAGTGCATCAGGAATACGGTTTACCATAGATGAAAAAGTTACGGCCGGAGATAAGCTTGAGATAAAGATGCTTTTACCCACAGGACCCCCTATAGGAATACTTACACACGGAAATGTTGTCAGAGTCAATGAGATTGGAAATGGTCAGTATGAAGTATCGTTGCATTTTTCTGATATGGATGAAGAGGTGAGGGAAGAGATAATCCGATACGCCATCAATCGTCAGAGAGAGATAATCAGAAAAGATAGACAACAGAAACGAATAGATGTTCCTTAAATAACAAGAAAAACGTGATTCATAAGAATAAAAATATATGTTTGCAATCATAGGATTATTATTAGTTTCCGGATCCGTCATAATCGGTTTCATGATGGAAAAAGGAAACCCGTATATTCTCATCCAGCCCGCAGAGTTCGTTATCATATTTGGTGCTGCATTGGGTGCCTTTTTCATAGCATCTCCTCCTAAAGTTATTACTGCTGTTGTCAAGAATGTCGCCGCAATTGTAACTTCAAAAAGTCCGGATAAGGCAAAATATCTTGACCTCCTGTTACTTCTCTATCAGCTATTTTCAAAGATCAGGAAAGAAGGTCTCATATCGATAGAGTCAGATATCGAAAAACCGGATAATAGTCCCATTTTTAACAAATACAAGAATACCCTGTCACATGGTCATTTAACGAATTTTATATGTGATAATCTTAAAATTATTATAACAACCAACGTCATACCTCATGAGCTCGAGAATTTAATGGAACTCGAGACTGAAACTCACTACCATGAGGCTCTGATACCGTCCAAGAGCATTGCTAAGGTGGCAGATGCCTTGCCGGGACTTGGTATTGTTGCAGCCGTTCTTGGAGTTGTTCTGACAATGGGGAAAATTGACCAGCCTCCTTCGGTGCTCGGACACAGCATTGGAGCTGCCCTTGTTGGAACATTTCTTGGAGTTTTGATGTGTTATGGTTTTGTAGGACCATTGGCAACAAATCTTGAACATAAAACAAAAGAAGACATTGTTTTTTTAAAGGTCATAAGAGTAGCGCTCGTAGCATTTGTTGGAGGTGCACCACCCCAGATGGCGGTCGAGTTTGGCAGACGTGCGATGCCGGGCAAAGAAAAGCCGACTTTCGAAGAATTAGAAAATGAGATCAGGGGAAACCCAAAATGAGGGATAAAGATCAGAAGATCATCATTAAAAAGATTATTAAGAGTGATGAGGAAGAGAGCCATGGCGGCCAATGGAAGGTTGCCTATGCTGATTTTGTTACCGCCCTCATGGCCTTCTTCCTCATGATGTGGCTCATAACCATGATAGCGCCGGAAAAGAGGGCGAGAGTTGCTTCTTATTTCAAACATTTCACGATCTTTCACACAGAGCGGTCAGTCCTTTATGGACAAATCCAGCGAGATCCTCAATGAGGCAGGCAAATCCGAAGAACAAGTTTTCAAAGAACTGCAAGGTGCTTTTGCCATGAAACCAGAGGAATTTAAAGAAACATTAAAAAATGCGATAGAAGAAAAACTCGGAGACATTAAGGATCAGATACTTGTTGATGTCTTTGAAGGAGGGGTCCGTATTCAGCTTGTAGATCAAGAGGGAAAGGCAATGTTTGACCTTGGTTCCTCAAAGCCAACACCTATTGCTTTGAGGATATTACAGGTCATTGCTGATAATATAAAGTCTATGCCTAATCCGCTTGCAGTAGAGGGTCACACTGATTCCCTGATGTATAGTTCTACTTACTATAGCAACTGGGAACTCTCAACAGAACGTGCCTTAACAGCACGGAAAGAACTCGAACAATATGGTGTTGATCCTAACCGTCTTACACGGGTGGCAGGTTATGCAGCTACCGTGCCTCTTATAAAAGAAAATACAAAAGACCCAAGAAACAGGAGGATAAGCATAATACTCATGTTCCCAACCAGTAATGGAGAAGCGTCTTCATAATTATGAGAGAGTGTCATCTCTCGTCAATGTTGTGATCCGAGAATAAGAATGAAAAGTAATTATAAGTACACATACATGACGGCCATACTCATTCTTATTGTTGTTATCACTAAACCAACCATAATAAATGCCGGAGGATATTTTATTACTGATAAAGATGGTTACATCATTTCAGAAAGTTCAGAAAAAACAGTTGTTATAGGTCCTACTGAAAAAACAATCGTGCTGTATGATTATGATCAGATAAAGGCATTTGAAATACACTGGGATGCTGATGAGAAAACGCTTGTTATTAAAGGCGATAATGTACACCTGAAGATTTTTAGAAGCGGTAAAATAGAAAAATGGTCAGCATATACAGACACAGAGCCAGAACAGTATCCCCTGTTCATTGAACCTGTTATCCCTATATTCCCTCAAAAATAACCTCAATCTTTGCTTTTTCTTACTTTAACTGCTTGAAAAGAAAGCTAAGTGGAGAATAGAATAATAAATATTTCATGAATTACAACAAAATTCTTAAAGAATTTACAAGGAAAAAGATACTTGTCATCGGAGACTTGATACTCGACCGTTACATATGGGGAAAGGTAGACAGGATTTCTCCGGAAGCTCCTGTACCTATTGTCGAGGTCACAAAAGAGGACTTTCTCCTTGGAGGGGCATCAAATGTAGCAAATAACATCATAGCCCTTGGAGGCAGTGCAACTATTGTGGGAGTAATAGGCAATGACAGGGCTGGAGATGTTTTGACAAACCTTCTTGATAAACAGGGAATCCGATATCAAGGTGTTTTCCGGTGTTCAAGAAACACAATAGTAAAAACAAGAGTGATCGCCCATAATCAGCAGGTTGTAAGGTTTGATAAGGAAGATAAAGACAGGTTAGACGGAAAGATTTCTCAAAAAGCTCTTAGAGTATCATACGAGAGGCAATACCTACCCATGACGCAGTGATTATATCAGACTATAAGAAAGGCGTTGTTTCCTCTGAACTCATAAAGGAAGTGTTAAAGACTGCAAAACCTTTTCATATCTTCGTCTCTGTTGATCCGAAGGTAGGTCATTTTAAATTTTATACAGGTGTCTCCCTTATTACCCCTAACCTTGCAGAGGCATCGCTCGCATCAGGAGATAGAAATCAAGGATGAAAAATCCCTCATCAGTGCAGGAAAGAGACTTCTGAAAACCCTCTCATGCGACGCGGTGCTTATTACACGGGGCGAACAGGGCATGAGTCTTTTTGAAAAAGAAAAAGTAACACATATCCCTACTGTTACAAAAGATGTATATGATGTAACAGGTGCAGGAGATACGGTAATAGCGGCTTTTACTCTTGCTCATGCAGCAGGTGCAAGCATGAAGAATGCTGCTGTTATCGCAAACCATGCAGCAGGCATCGTTGTCGGGAAAGTAGGAACAGCAGTAGCAACACCTGATCAATTGCGGAAGTCCTTAGTTGCAAATCATGATAAACTATAAATACACTAAGGTTCATCTCAAAAAGTTTTAAAATAAGGTGAGGGACAAGGCTTAGGAGTTGAGTACTAAGAACACTTGAATCCTCGAATCCTTGAACACTATTTGACGAGATCATTTATATACTGAATATCCATGACTCATAGAGCGGTCGCATTATTCTCAGGAGGCCTTGACAGCACACTCTCGATCCTGACAGTCCTCAGACAGGGAATCAGAGGTTACAGCATTAAAATTTTTCACGCCCTTTCGATCATGAAATATCCGACAGATCTTCGTCTCCTAGAAACCTCCTTTCCACTGCAGAAAAGTTCGGATTTGAGGTTAGAATCTTTGAACTATCAGATCAATTCATGGAGATAGTAAAGAAACCGAAATTTGGTTATGGCAAAAATATGAACCCCTGTATAGATTGCAGAATCCTTATGCTTAAAGCAGCAAAGGACTTTATGGAAAAAACAGAGGCAGATTTCATAATTTCTGGTGAGGTTCTTGGCCAGAGACCAATGAGCCAGAGAAAAAATATACTCTACCTTATTGATAAGGAGGCAGGCGTTACAGATTATGTTCTAAGGCCACTCAGTGCAAAACTGTTGAAAATTACAATTCCTGAAATCAAAGGCATAATAAATAGGGAAATGCTTTTTGACTTTAGAGGTCGCTCAAGAAAACCCCAGATGACTCTTGCAAAGGATTTCGGTCTTACAGACTATCCAGCACCTGCAGGGGGGTGTCTTCTTACAGAACCTCACTATGCACACAGACTGAAAGATCTGCTCACTTATCAACCTGATCCAGATTTAGACGACCTGAGTCTTTTAAGGATCGGCAGGCATTTCAGGTTCTCTCCCTCATGCAAAATTATAGTTGGAAGGAACAAAATAGAGAACGAGAAAATCTGGTCCCTGTCTGCAAAAGGTTGTCTCCTGAAGGTCGAGGGCTATGGAAGTCCGACAACCCTGATAGTCGGAGAGATTACAGACGAGACATTAAAGGTTGCCGCTTCTCTCTGTGCAAGATACTCTGATGCAAAGAGCTTTCCGTGAGGTAGAAGTAACAGCTATCAAGAAAAGGCACCATATTCACACTGAGGACTGCACCAGTGCTGCCGAAATAATTGAAGCCTTGAGAATAGAGCTAAAATTACTTACACCGGAAATTACGATACCCGGAGGCAGTAAAGCTACAGCCTGACAGTTACCCCCTTAGACTTCAGATACTCTTTTGCTTCCCTAATTGTATATTCCCTGTAATGAAATATAGATGCTGCAAGGACTGCGTCTGCCTTTCCATATGCAAGGGCTTCGTATAAGTGTTCGAGATTCCCGGCCCCGCCTGAGGCGATAACAGGAATAGAGACAGATTCCGATATAGTACGGGTTAATTCAATATCATATCCATCTTTCGTCCCATCCATATCCATGCTCGTAAGCATGATCTCTCCGGCACCGAGTTCTTCCATTTTTCTTGCCCATTGAACAGCATTGATAGGTTTCATCTTTCGCCCACCATGCGTCGAGATAGCCCATAATCCCCCTTCGCCCCCTTTTAATAAAGGGGAGACGGAAGGGACTTTTTCAGAAGATTTCAGATGCACACTTTCTAAGGTTTTGTCCTCAAACCACTTTCACCGAGTAGTATCGGGCAAACTGCCATAAACTCTTTTTGCATCAATTGCAACAACGATACACTGGGTCCCGAACTTTTCTGCTGCCCTGCTAATAAAATAAGGGTCTTTGACAGCTGCTGTATTGATTGATACTTTGTCAGAACCGGCTTTAAGGAGGTCTCTGATATCATCAATAGTCCGGATTCCTCCGCCAACAGTAAGAGGCATAAAAACATCTGATGCTGTTTTCATAACAACATCTAAGATTATATTCCTCTTTTCGTGGGAGGCAGTAATATCCAAAAAAATAAGTTCATCAGCTCCCTGCTCATCATAGAACTTTGCATTCTCAACAGGGTCGCCCGCATCCCTTAAATTGACAAAGCTCACCCCTTTTACAACACGGCCGTCTTTTACATCAAGACAGGGTATTATTCTTTTAGCAAGCACTCTGAAATCCAGTAGCGTGATAATCTATCTTTTACTCATTACACTTTACCCATTACGAGTTTAATTGCCTCTTCAAATCAAGGTGTTCCTGAATAAATTGCTTTACCCGTTATTGTTCCCCAGAGGTTTTTTATCCCCATAAGCTTTTTAATATCTTCGATGCTGGAGACCCCGCCTGCTGCGATTACCGGTATACTCACGCTTTCCACCATCTCCTTTACAGCTTTAACATTTGGTCCCGAAAGTGTACCATCTCGTGCTATATCGGTGTAAATAATACCTGCAGCACCTGCAACTGCTAAACGCCCTGCGATCTCCCTTACATTAAAAGACGTAACTTCCTTCCATCCTTTAACAGCAACCATTCCATCTTTCGCATCAATGCCTATCAAGACCCGGCCCGGATATTTACTGCAGGAAGATTTCACAAATTCTGGATCTTCTATGGCTGCAGTTCCAAGAATGACTCTCTCGATACCTAATGAAAAGAGTCTTGTGATACTTTCTATGTTCCTTATACCTCCTCCCACCTGGAGAGGAATTTCTACTGATTCTCTGATCTTTTTTATAGCATCTAAGGTTTGCCTGATTGCCTGTGAATGCACCATCGAGGTCAACAATATGAATAAGTTCCGCTCCGAAGGATTCCCACCGTTTTGCAATAGCTCCGGGATCGTTCGAATATGTTGTTACAGCCTCCCTTTTACCCTGGAAAAGCCTGACGCATTGCCCGTCTATCAAATCTATTGCAGGAATAACAATCATACATTAATATACCATACCGAGTGAACGCTCCCCTTCGGAGAGAAACATTGATACTCATAACCAGTAGTGATCGTGAGGAAGGATGAATGAGAGCTATTCTGGGACAAATACTATACCCTTTGTTTATTCTCTTTGTGAATTAGACATATTAGTCAGTTTCTTTAGTCTTCTCGATTTTTTCCCACAGTTTTGCATATTTTACCAATGTGTAATAGGCGTAAAGCATGGAAATCATTAATCCGACCGTCCCGTCAAGAAAGCCACGTTTGAGAATAAAGATCTTTATAAACATTGATAAGGGATTGAAAAATAAATGATATATTTTAAATCTCTTATTCTGCCTGAACATTTCTTCTGCCCGTAAAGAAGAGTAAAGATCCATCTTCCTGAAGAACTGATCCAGATTCATAAAGGGATAATGGAGAATATGTCCGTGGAGATATGAGGCATCACCTGATAAGATAAATCCCTCATGCACTAACTGGTCGCTGTATTTCACCCTGTCCTTATGAAAGAACTGTAGTTGACGGTAATCAGGATACCATCCACAATGCCTTACCCTGTGACCTAAGAAAAAGTTTATCCGGGGTACAAAATATGCATCGGCATCGGGTTCAGTTTTTAACTTCTCAAGAATTTCGTCTCTCAGTTCCCTGGTTACCCTTTCATCTGCATCGACACTGAGTACCCAGTCATAGCTTGTATGTTGCACAGCAACATTTCGGGACTTACCAAATCCTGCAAATTCATGCTGGATAACTTTATCTGTATATTCACGGCATATCTCAACGGTTTTATCCGTACTGAAAGAGTCAAGGACAACAATCTCATCAGCCCACTTTACACTTTCGAGGCACTCTCGAATTTTTGCTTCTTCATTATATGAAATAATATATACTGAAATTTTTTTTCTGTTCAAAAGGTTATTTCCTCGAACTGATTTACAGGGTAGCCTTTGACTATGCCAGTATAAATTATACCTGAAATGAAGTAATACGTTATTTGTTTTGCTTGTTTTTAGCGCTGCACTTTTATTACAGTTAAAGTGGTCAATATCTCATGAAAATATTTATACTGTAGGGCAGGATACACTATTTGAGTAAATTCAACCCCTTTGAGGATAGAATTTACCTTAATGTTCTGTCTGAGCACCATAAATGAGAATAAATAGGAGAGAGATATGCATATAGGAATAATTGGAATGGGCTATGTAGGACTTGTCACAGCAGCCTGTTTTGCAGAATTTGGTGTCTTCGTAACGTGTATTGATAAGGATAAGAAAAGGATAAGATCTTTAAAAGAAGGCATTATCCCTTTTTTTGAGCCTGGCCTTGAGGAGTTCGTACAGAGAAACATAAAACAAGGGCGCCTTACTTTCAGTACAGATATTGCAGAAGCTGTCAGGTCTTCTCTGGTTATATTCATAGCTGTCGGGACCCCTCCAAGAGGAGATGGCACTGCAGACCTCAAGTATGTTGAGGAGGTTGCCAAAGAGATAGCCTCAAATCTAAATGGATACAGGGTTATCGTTACTAAGAGTACAGTTCCTGTGGGAACAGGCGACAGGATAAGGAAGATAGTCTCAAAGCATCGGAAAGAGCAGGTCGATTTTGATATCGTTTCAAACCCTGAATTCCTCAGAGAAGGCTCTGCAATTGAGGATTTCATGAGACCGAATAGGGTCGTGATAGGAGCAAACAGCGCGCAGGCTATCTCTATAATGAAGGACCTTTACAAACCACTTTACCTCATAGAAACTCCTTTTGTAATTACCAATATTGAAAGTGCAGAGCTTATCAAGTATGCCTCTAACTCGTTTCTCGCAATGAAGATTTCTTTCATCAACGAAATTGCAAATCTCTGCGAGAAGGTAGGAGCTGATGTCCATATGGTAGCAAAAGGCATGGGTCTCGACCAGAGAATTAACCCTAAATTTCTTCATCCTGGGCCTGGTTATGGTGGTTCCTGCCTGCCAAAGGACACTTTGGCCCTTTTGAAGATGGCTGAGGAACATGGTGTTGATCTCGGCATTGTAGATGCTACTATTAGAGCTAACGAAAGGCAACAAGATTCAATGACCAAAAAGATTAAGGATGCGATGGGTCCACTGAAAGGCAAAACAATTGCGATCCTTGGGCTTTCTTTTAAACCGAATACCGACGATGTTCGGGAAGCTCCTTCCCTCAATATCATCAAACAGCTTCTCAAGGAGAAAGCAAAAATTAGAGCTTATGATCCGGTTTCCATGAAAAGCACACAGAGTATTCTCCCTGACATAACATACTGCAAAGATCCCTACGATGCAGTGAAAGATGCAAATGCCCTTGTCATTGTGACTGAATGGAATCAGTTCAGAAACCTCGAACTCGACAAACTCAAGAGGCTTCTTAAGGAACCTTATTTCTTTGATTTGAGGAATATCTATGAACCGCAAAAGCTTAAGGATAAAGGTTTTAAATACTACTGTGTAGGCAGATCTTAGAAATGTTACAATTAAATAATGAAGGTTATCTGCCAGAACAGGAAGGCCTACCACGACTACCATATAGAAGAAACGTTTGAGGCAGGGATTGCCCTCTCAGGGACTGAGGTAAAGTCTCTCAGGGAAGGAAAAGCAAATGTAAAGGAAAGTTATGTAATAATTAAAGATCATGAGGTCTTTCTTCTCAACTGCCACATAAGCCATTACAGTCATGGAAATATTATGAATCATGATCCTCTGAGAACGAGGAAACTCCTTCTGCACCGAAAAGAAATAAACAGGCTGTGGGGTAAAACAGCAATGAGGGGATTTACACTTATCCCTCTTAAGATATATTTTAAAGGACCTGTTGCAAAGGTTGAGATTGCCCTTGCAAGGGGCAAAAAGCTCTTTGAAAAAAGAGAAACAATAAAGGAAAAAGATGCAAGAAGAGAAATAGCAAGAGCCATCAAAAGTCGTAATGCGTGAACTGCTTTGTTACGTGAGAAGCTCATTACGCATGACTTATCACCCATTGCGGCAAGTCGGGGGCGAAAGGTCTCGACGGGGGTTATGAGGCTCAGGCAGCATGCCATGGTTCCGTCACCATGTAAAAAGGCGGAAACAAACACAAAAGCCAATAACGAACTGGCACTCGCTGCTTAATTAAAGCGGCTCACTACCCTGAGATTGCCTGTGTTTCAGGGATAGTGCAGGTTAGCAGGCTGGCCTCAGGGTACTTCTCCTGACCCTGGGGTAAGACAAAAGGGGATGGGATGATGAAAAGCCCGCCTGCTGGCGTTTCATTATCCGAGATGAAAAAGCAGAATAAGCATGTAGAAACCTGGGTTAGCATACTTTCGGACGCGGGTTCGATTCCCGCCGCCTCCACCAAAATTATCTTAAGATTCTTTTCCAATTTGGCAAATGAATCTGAACACTTTGGGAGAAGAACACTTTATATCATGACAGGAAAAATTAATACATGGATAAAAAGAGGACTCTTTTTATTTTTGCTTCTATTGGTTGTCGCAGCCCCTCTGTTTGCCCAGAAAAAGACAGATGTCCTGTTGAAGTTCAGCACACAGGACAGGACAATGCGTATTGTTCTGGAATCTGAAGAACTATTCCTGACAAACACTAAAACAACTACTTCGGCATCCCAAATAAGAATAGAGTTCCCCGGTCTATTTCATCTGAGGTCGCCGGAAGAACTCCCTTTTGAGATATCGTCAACGAATAAATTGTTGACGATAAATCTAAAAGAAAAGGGGGAAATAAAACTTTTTAAGCTTTCTTCCCCGGCAAGAATTGTATTGGATATACAGAGGGGAGAGAAGCAATCCGTACAGATACCTTTTAAGACCTTTGTCATTGATGCGGGGCATGGCGGCTACGATTATGGTATCACTTCGCATGACATGAAAGAAAAAGATATTAATCTCAGTCTGGCACAGGATTTAGATACTGTCCTTTCGAAGAAGGCTAAGAAAGTCTTTCTTACACGCAAGGGAGACCAATATATGTCGCTCCTTGAAAGAGTAAAGTTTGCCAATCAAAAAACACCTGATATCTTTTTAAGCATCCATTCTTCGATGTCAGATAATTTTGTCCTTTATCTTCCTAAGTTTAGAACAGAGGGATCAAATGAGATGGTTGACCAGTACAGTCTTTCATCAAGGCAGAAAAAATATATAGGAAAAAGCAAAGCCCTTTCCGAGAGCATTGGAAAGGCTCTCAAAGATGAATTTAAGAAGAGTGTTATTTACAGGGAAATGTCTCTCCCCATTCTCATTTCTATCGGTACCACTTCCGCTGTCATCGAATACCCTTCACCACAGTTTATCACGTATGATCAGCCTATGAAGATGCGATTGCTCAATGCCATTACAAGTGGGTTGGCTACTTATGGACAATAAGGATAACAGAGAGCGTAGAGCTAAGAACATAGAGTTATATAACTATGCATTCTTTGCCCTCAGCACCCTTAAATGCTTATCGTTCTCTGTTCATATCAGAAATGGGTATAGTGTGAATACAAAAAAGTTGTCTATCATCATGGTGCTGGTCCTGCTTTTCTTAGGTGGTCTTGCGGGAGGGTATTGGTATTTTTCAAGAGCTCCCCACAAACAAGTCCCTGAAGAAAGAGTTGCTTCTTTACCTCCTGTGGAAGACCTTTTCACCCTGAAGATTTATTATCCCGTAGGCAATCAGCTTCAGATTGAAGAGAGAAGGCTTCAGAGGAGAACTACCCGGATAGCAATTGCAGAAGCTATTGTTGAAGAATTCCTCAAAGGACCTGCAGGCATAAAGACGTCAGACATGCCAAAAGATACACATCTCCTTGGTATTTATCTGGATGAAAACAAGATGCTTTATGTCGATTTATCGGATGAATTAAGGAGAAATTTTCAGGGCGATGCCCTTACTGAATTTCTTTTTCTTAAAGGACTGTACGAAAGCCTAAGCGCAAATTTAGGTGAGATTGAAGATGTAAAAGTGCTCATAGATGGGGGGGAGAGAGAGACGCTTGGAGGCCACCTCTACCTTTCCTATCCTTTGAAAGACATGGTTTCCTACGAAACCGATAAATTAGATAACGTCCAAAAGAACAAGGAAAATGAGTAATTTCAAAGGGTTCGCTATGAATAACAAAAACAGGCCGATTGGAGTCTTCGATTCCGGAATAGGCGGTCTTACCGTCTTAAAAGAAATAATAAAAGAGATGCCTTCTGAAGGTACTATTTATCTCGGAGATACTGCCAGAGTCCCCTATGGAATAAGGTCACCGGAAACAGTTGTCCGGTATTCTCTGGAAAACACGAGGTTCCTGTTTTCAAAGGATATTAAATTCCTGGTGGTAGCCTGTAATACTGCTTCTTCCGTTAGCCTCGATAAAATTAAAAGTGTTGTGCCAATACCTGTAATTGGAGTCATCGAACCGGGAGCAAAGGCTGCTGTCAAGGCGACAAGGAATAAGAAAATCGGGATTATTGGCACTGAGGCAACAGTACGGAGTGATTCCTATAAAATGCTGATTCAAGCCATTGACAAAGATGTAGAGGTAACCGCACTTCCCTGTCCTCTCTTTGTACCACTCGTTGAGGAAGGATGGACAGACGGAGAAATCACTTCCCTGATTGCGGAAAAATATCTGAAGGAAATAAAAAATAAAGATATAGACACTCTTGTACTCGGATGTACTCATTATCCGCTGCTGAAAAAAGTGATATCAAAAGTAATGGGCGAAACTGTAAGTCTTATAGATTCTGCTGTTGAGGTAGCAAAGGATGTAAGGACAATCCTCGAGACTTCAGGGTTAAACCGTAAACAAGAGGTATCCCCTCCCAGAGAATTCTATGTAACTGATTCACCTGTTAGGTTTGTAAAAGTCGGAGAAAGGTTCCTTGAAAATAAGATAGAACATATCGAATTGATTAAAGAACTCTAACTGCATAGATATCAAGGAATTTCTTGTCTCTGACAGGTAATATTGGAATTGCTGGATAAGCTAAAATAACGGTATCCGGTATACTACAAGTAGTCGTTAAACCAGTTGGAATCTGGTATTTGATTGTTGGTTACACAAGAAATGGAGGATCAATGAGACCCGATGGAAGAAAAAACAATGAACTTCGTGAAGTGAAGATTCGGAGAAACTTCATAGATGTTGCTGAAGGCTCAGTACTAATCGAGATGGGAAATACAAGGTTAATTTGCACTGCTACAATTGAAGAAAAGGTTCCTCCTTTTATGAAAGATCAGAAACGGGGATGGATAACAGCCGAGTATTCCATGCTGCCGAGAGCAACCCCTACGAGAATTATAAGGGAGTCCAGTGCCGGAAGAATTAGTGGAAGAACCCATGAAATACAGCGGCTAATCGGAAGAGCTCTCAGGTCTGTTGTTGATCTATCCTTACTCGGTGAACGGACTATATGGATAGATTGCGATGTAATACAGGCAGACGGAGGAACGAGGACTGCAGCAATAACAGGCGCCTTCATATGCCTTTCTGATGCATTACGATATGCTTTAAGAAATGGACTGATAGAAAAATTCCCTGTTAAGGATTATCTTGCTGCCATCAGTGTTGGCATAATACATGGTGAACCCAGACTTGACCTTTGTTATCTCGAAGATTCTGTAGCAGGAGTTGACATGAATATTGTGATGACAGGAAGCGGCAGATTTGTTGAAATACAGGGAACTGCTGAGGGAATGACATTCGCCAGAGCCACATTAGACAGTCTTTTAACACTTGCTGAAGACGGTATTCATAGTCTGATAGGGATACAAAAGAAGCTGCTGGAAGGGTAACAGGAAGCTGTTACCGAAAAGCAACTGATATGGTAAAATAATTTTGAGGTAAAAAATTGAACATTTACAGAAGTCTCTTCATATGGCTCTTTATCGGGATAGTGATCATTCTCCTTTTCAATCTTTTCAGCGCCCCCAAAAAGACAGGGGATGAAATCATATTTTCAGAGTTTATGACCAAACTCGATGCAGGAGAAGTCGAGGAGGTCATTATAAAAGACAGCAATATTACAGGTCAATTCAAAGACGGCAAAAGGTTCAAGACCTACGCCCCGGCATATCCTGACCTTGTAAAGGTTTTACGTTCTCAGAGTGTAAGAATTACAGTAAAACCGTCAGAACAAAATCCCTGGTACTGGAATCTCTTCTTCTCCTGGGGACCCGTAATTCTCCTTGCTGCCATATGGATATTTTTCATGAGACAGATGCAAACCGGGGGTAACAGAGCCCTTTCCTTTGGGAAGGCTAAGGCACGGTTGGCCTCTGAAAAATCAGTCAAAATAACATTTTCCGACGTCGCAGGGATAGAAGAGGCCAAAGCAGAAGTTCAGGAAATAATAGACTTTCTTAAGGCACCTCAGAAATTCCAGAAGCTTGGCGGCAGGATCCCAAAAGGTGTGCTTTTGGTCGGAGCACCCGGTACAGGCAAAACCTTGCTCGCAAGGGCTATTGCAGGAGAGGCAGGGGTGCCGTTTTTCTCAATATCCGGTTCTGACTTTGTAGAACTTTTTGTCGGAGTCGGCGCATCAAGAGTAAGAGACCTCTTTGAACAGGCGAAAAAGAATGCACCCTGTATCATCTTTATTGATGAGCTGGATGCTGTTGGCCGTCATCGGGGAGCTGGCCTTGGTGGAGGACATGATGAGCGTGAACAGACCCTGAATCAACTTCTCGTGGAAATGGACGGCTTTGAAATCAACCAGGGGATCATTATTCTCGCAGCTACCAACAGGCCTGATGTACTTGACCCCGCTCTTCTCAGACCCGGCAGGTTTGACAGACAGATTGTCGTCCCGCGACCTGATGTTAAGGGAAGACTTGAAATACTCAAGGTTCATACGAGAAACATACCTCTTGACGAAAAGGTTAACCTTGAACAGATAGCCCGCGGCACACCCGGTTTCTCAGGTGCTGACCTCGCAAATCTCGTCAATGAAGCTGCCTTGCTTGCAGCACGGAAATCAAAGAGCAATGTTGAGAGGTCTGATTTTGAGGCAGCAAAAGACAAGGTGCTCATGGGTGTGGAGAGAAAGAGCATGATCATAAGTGAAACCGAGAAGAATAATACTGCTTACCACGAAGCGGGGCATGCACTTGTTGCAAAACTAACTCCAGGCACTGACCCAATACACAAGGTCAGCATTATCCCGAGGGGGATGGCCCTTGGTGTAACACAGCAGTTGCCCATAGATGACAGATATACATACTCCAAGGAATATCTCTTGAAGGCCCTTTCAATCTTGCTCGGTGGCAGGGCTGCAGAAGAAATTGCCCTTCATCACACGACAACAGGGGCCGGCAATGACCTTGAAAGGGCAACAGATCTCGCAAGAAAGATGGTTACTGAGTGGGGAATGTCCGAAAAGCTTGGCCCTCTCACCTTTGGAAAGAAAGACGAACACATCTTCCTTGGAAAGGAGATATCAAGGCATAAAGACTATAGCGAAAAGACCGCAATTGACATAGACGAAGAGATTAAACGAATAGTTCTTGAAGCTTATAGCATATCTAAGAAAATCCTTGCAGAACATTATGATCTCCTCGATGCATTAGCTAAGGCTCTCCTCGAAAAAGAGACCCTCGACGGAGAAGAAATAGACGCTCTCATCCGGGAAACAGAGTCAAAAAGGCCAGTTCAGGTTTAAGCCGGAACATAGTAGTTCATCACACATCCTTCATCAATGTTTCTGCTGCAAAAATACCGGACATTACTGTACGTACTGTTTCGTCGCTGAACAGCTTATTTATCTCTGAAGCAACAGTTACTTCCCCGCATAAAGCCACATCTGGGCTTCACGGGGCGGGATGGCAAAGGTGAAATGATCACCGGTCACATCCATTTCATGGCCATGAATTTGACAACGATAAGCGCCCTGATGCAGGCCCCACGTCCAGATGGTGGGATGCTGCCAGTGATTGGTCTTGTTGATGGCGACCATACCACGGTCGCCACGGGCAAAGACGATAAAACCGTCGTCCTCGAAGAGTGAACGCTGCGGCATGCCGTGGACAGCGTTGTGGAAGCGAATCATTGCCGTTATGTCCTCGCGCATCCATGAATTTGCCCAACGATTACGGTCTTCAGGGTACTTCCCGGCGCTCTGGTTGTTGTCGGAGTAGACAAGCGGCACGCCGCCGTCACGCCCCATCAGGTAGGCATTCGCGAGGTACTCGTCCTGCGGCTGCAACATTACTCCGCGGAAACCGTCGTTGTTCGGCATGTCATGGGTAACGCTGAACGTCACGGCCCGCCCCCAGGGCAAGGCTTGACGAAAGGCTGCCGGATCGACAAGTTCACGCATGCTGCCGCTCGGAGAAAAGGTCCGGCGCAGGGTCTCATGCAGGGGAAAATCGTAGAACGAAATGCAGGTGTTATCGAATAACGGCCAGAGAAATGCTCCTTCTTCTTTGTCGTTCGATGTCAGTGCCTCACCGAACCGATATTTGCCGGCCATATCGGCCGTCTCGAATACGCTCCGTATATGATATTCCGGCAGGTGCTTTATGGCGTCTATGCGATAACCGTCAATCTGCATCCTGTTGAGCGCGTGCAGGCATGCCCGCTGCTGATCAATCACCCATTGATTTATATCGAGATCAGGTAAACCGCAAAGAGAGTGTTCGGTTGCTTCATGAAGATCCATCCAATTCTGGATGTTGCCATCCATGTTGAAGTCCCAGGGAGAGAACAGCCCGTCGTCGAGACTTCCGTACAGCCGGTCTTTTTCGAACTCCTCGCGTTCCAGTTTATACCGCTGCAGTTCGGCATCACCAGGGAAATTGCCACAGTCAGGACGATTTTCATTGGCCATGTGGTTGAAAACTATGTCAGCGTAAACGCGCACACCATTGGCGTGCAAGGCGGCAATGGCCCTTTCGAGATCGGCCTTATTGCCAAGGAAGGAGCGCAGAATGCGATAGTCCTTAGGTTGGTAGCGTTGCCACCATTCTTTTCCTGATTCATCGTTCTGGCTGTAGAGCGGCGGTGGGATCAGTACTGCCCCGTAACCAAGCCCGGCTATCTTTTCCGCGTTATTGACTATGTCGGCATAGTGCCAATCAAAGGCATGGAGTATTACGTCGCGGTCGAGACGATTTCATTATGGCCATGTGATTGAAGAACTCCGGCGCTTAAACGCGGTTAGTTTATGCAAAGCAGCAATCACTGGAAACCGGCCTTCTACAAGGAAAAAAAAATCAACAGGATTCAATGATAGCTAGGTTCATAAGTAACAGTTTTCCTGATTGATCCCTCTGCTCTCCAAGCAGCAATGAGATCAGAGCCCTTACCATTAAGGCCCAAAACAACTATACACAGTTCTCTTGGTTCTGTCAGCATTTTATCCAATAAAAAGCATGATGTCCAGTCACCTGCATGCATTGTCCTGGAACTCAAACCTCACAATTACTGTGATGATTACACCATTTGCCATAAGGTTCAGATATACTGCTCTCATAGTCTTCGCCTTCAAGAAAAGTCTCTTGTCTGCGGTTGCCGCGCTGGTGATATGGTGCGGATATCGGCCGCTCACAATCTCCTGCAATTGACATGCTCACACTAAGGACCATCGAAGCATGAAGTCATATAAAGTAGAGACAGTATGTCCCCTAACTGCTCCCTGCTTGTCTCCTCCCTACAAGAACCTCTCTTTAATGCGGTTAAGGACCTCCAGTTTTAATATCTCTTATGTTTCCAAATTTTTTAAGTTAAAAAAGTATGGCATTACGACGACAATATATTTAGCGCCGGTTTTGAGTGGCCTACGAGAAACATGATTGTCATTGGGTCATCGAAAACTAAATTTTCGCTCACGTCTATGACTTTCTTCAAGATGAGCAAGACTTTTAAGGCAGAGGTGATAAATATTTCTTCCAAATCTTCTTCTTCAGACCACTTATGAAGTTTTTGTATTCTCATGAGGATATAAAAGTACTCTTCTGAACTCGGAAACCATTTCATCAAGCTACGACAGCTAGACTCTTCGCTCTGCCTACAAATGAACCTCATGATTTATTCATAATCCCTCAAATGCAAGTAACCTTCAAACAATAAAGCAAGACGAGTCATTCTCTATCGAGCACCACTCTGAGCATCAGGCCTTGCTTTTACTCCGTGCCCATTTTACCGGCTTCATCTATGATGCTTTCTATTCTCTTCAGTCTTCTTCCCCTTGGTCCCTTTCGTGAACCTCTTCTATAAGTCGCAAGAGACGACTTTTTGCTCTTCTACCTTTGAACAATTTCTAACGGCACAAGGGCAGCGGCAGGTCTCCCTTTTTTACTGATGATATACTGCATTTCCCCTAGTCTTGCGCCATCCACCAGGTCTCCAAGTTTTCTCGCATCTTCTATGGTCACAATCTTTCCCATCTAACCTCCAGTTACTTACATAACTTATGTTTAAGTATAGCCTCTCGGCAACACCGAAGTAAAGCATGGGGCAGAAAGAGACAAACCTTTACAGATAGCTACAGGAAGCAAATGTGTGAGGAGATTACAATGGTCCAAAATTACAAACAAAAAACAGGACGTCCTGGTAAAATCTCAGCAACGTCCTGTATGATTGAAAAAATAACTTTATTTGACTAGGCGTAATAAATGGGCTGCGATCGTATCAAAGGCATATCTAACTCATCATCAGTTGCAGCATATACATATAAGCCGCTTGGCTGGTTGCTATTATATGTTCCGAGTCCGGCGTGTTTGCAAGCCTTCTCAGGATATTTGCGCCGTACTCTTACTCTCCGTAACTGCAGAACGTTATCTCCAGGGTATTAAGACGGTAACCTAGGCCGAGTGTATACACGTGGATAGGGTCGAGGCTTTCCCGCGGGCCATGTTGGCCACATTTTCGACCATATTTCTGGCAGCTTTATTCACGTTGCAGCGTGTATTAGAGCCAGCGCTCCCCGGGGGTGGGCTTAAGGTACGTCTGTTATTATAACTTGCAAGGGGCACGGTAGTGGTATAATCCGTTGTCGGCAGTATGCTTATCTATTATAGCTGCCTGGCAACTGTTGATCACGTCTGTTATATTGGAACAACCTATTAGGGGGAGAGCCGGGATCTGTCTCAGATATAGATCTCCTCGGACGATTGTTCCTCCATTATTAAAATCGCCTGCAACCGTATTTGGAGCTCCGTCACTGAAAAACACTATAACCCTCAAGCTTGAGCGGAAATTGGCAGGAACATCAACAAGCTCGGCCAGCGCTCTTCTCATAGCTTCCTCTGAATCCGTAGCTCCACCAACAGTCAGTGCGTTGATTGCTCCACAGATTGTATTTGGGTTAGTGTAACTATATGAGCCCTGTGTGCAATCACCTTTGGTAAACCCCCTGTAGCGTCTTTATTTATCTCCACATCCCTAACAGCGCCTGATGCAAATGTTACGAGACCGATTCTATCCCCACCAGGGCCATCGTTAAAGTAACTTATGAATTTTTTTGCTGCATCTTTTAGCCTTGGAAAAGTGGTAGATGGGCTTGTTGGCGGACCAAGACCCGAACAATCCAATACCAGAATCATATCCACGTCACGTTTGAGAGCTTCTGATGTTGAGCTTGCAGTAAAAGCGTTCATGCCTCTTATTTTCAAAAAATAAGTGGGAACAACTGCCGTAGCAGAAACAGTGATATGCCATTCTCCATTTGGGTCCTTGTTTGTAACAATAGTGGGCCCTGATGTTACTTGTGCCCTCAAATAGTCGGTCGAAAAATTCGCATTAAAGAACTTAGTGGCGGCCGCCTCGGCATTTGCTTGTCGTTCAGCGTCATTGCTGCCTTCTGCCAAGGCACGGCCTGCAGCTATAGCAGCAGCATCAACAGCCGAATTCAGCTTTGTCTTCACAACGTACCCTATCCCCGCTGTCTATTGCGAGACCTACAAAAAGGATAAGTACAACAACGGCAAGAGTCACATAAATTATGACCTGGCCTTTACGGTTTATTAATTTGATTTTTCTCATGGTTCCTCCTACTTAGAATATGGCTAAAATATGGTTATTGAGTAAATAACAGGACTGTAATTTATTATTTGCTGAAGATAACTCGATATCTACCAAAGACCTCTACTGCATATGCCACCTGATCATCTGCAAGGTCGCCAGGTTGAAGATGAAGAACTGAAAGATCGGCCGTAGGCTTGGGAGGATTTGGATTACAGACGTTGTTAATCCATGGGCTACAGGGATCCAGTGGATCCAGTACCTTGCTTGGGGGTCGATAAGCGCCCGGCTGAACCCATTGATCCCATCTGTCCTGTTTGACTACTTCGACTTGCCCGTCAGACCGGCCTTCCAATTGAGTTATATATATCATACCATCATTGCCTGTTTTCGCCATCTCCAAAGGCTGAGCTGTTGAGGCGAGGGCATCCATTATATCCTGGTGATTTCTCGAACTTCTTAAGGCCATGTTTGCGCCTTCTCTGCTCATATTGGTGACGATATTTTTCGCCTGGATCGCTCGTGCGAACTCGAACACGCCGAGAGCCAGCAAAAGCAGGAAAGGTAGAATAATCGCAAGTTCAATCGTGCTCTGACCGCTGTGGTTTCTTAAAACCCTGTTTTTCATTCTCACGATCCCGGGAAGGGCTCAGTTAGCATGGTTGCTCCGACAGTGAAACTGTATTTTCCATCAGGGAAGAAGGGCTTTACAATTGGCGTTAAAAGCGGCCAGGAATAAGCAACTCTTATCATGATTAGCTCCGAAGATCCGCCGACAACTGAACTCCCCGGGTCATTGGGATCTGTAGGAAGTTCGGACAGGGCTCCCGCTCTCTAAGGTGTAGAAGGTAAAGTTACAGGGGTTTTTGTCGCAGAGACCGACAGAGCTATTTCTAATTTTAGCCACCGCACAAGAACGCACTGTACCGCCACAACTGCCATCACTACTTCCTGTAATGGCATAGCGTGCCCCCTCCCGCACAGCATGCTGCATGGTGAGGTTAACATAGAACATGTAGCCGAAATCAATCACGGCGAAAACCAGACCAAAAAGCAGGATTCCAATCAGCGCAAACTCAACCATCGTTTGCCCTTTTTTGTTTCTGATTAGATCGTATCTCCCTTTCATGAAAGCCATCTCACCCTTCTTCATAAGAATAAATCAAGCTTTTACACCTGTTTTATAGTTACTTATTGCTATTAATTTGTCAAGATATTGCTATCACAAGACGTATATATTTTCCTCAGAAGATTTCGCCCTTTCTGTGCTCACTGTCACACTGTGTGAAGACTATCCTCTCTATAGATGCAGGCTGTCCGACAATAGTCATCCTGAACTCGTTTCAGGATCTCACGCAGTTGTAACATATTGTTCTTTTTCTTTTTTGGTGGCTTTTCTTGCCGTTATGATTCTCATAACCTCCTCACCATCCTCTTTTAAAAAATAGAGATGGCCTATTACTATGACTCTTTTGTTTTTTGAAGAACCAATGGTTATCCATCTTTCCTCAAAGTAATCAAATCTCTTGTCCATCATTGAGATGTGAAAAGGATCATCAAAAAGAAAATGGAAATACGGACGGTTCTATTTTCCTTCTCTTTCATATCTTTTAGACATTCTGATTGAGGGTTATGAAGAATTTGTGAAAATGCAAAAATCTTCTGACTGGATTATTCAGGACAAAGTACCAGAAACTGATGGTAAATAATTTGCAATCTAAAAGACGCTTCTTTACCCCATAACAGATCCTCAGGTTAGTTAAAGAATATAACAAATCCCTCTTTCTGTCAAACAAAATTAGGGACACAAACATCGGGACAACCGGCATCTAAGCATTTGCATATTATTCTGAATTATGATATTCTGATTTCATAAAATCTGAAATTATTGGAGGTTTAAATGGAATCTGCCAAAGTATCAGTTGCAGAAATAAAATCCCGCGGCCAGTTAACCATACCGAAAAAAATAAGGGAGATGAGCCATCTTGAAGAGGGACAGGTGGTTACTATAATCCCTGTGGGAGATTCTCTTATCATCACACCAAAAAGACTCGAACTTGATGAAGCGAGAAGGCAAATAAGGAAACTACTGAAGGCATCCGGCCTTTCCCTCGATAAGCTCTTGGCGGGGCTTAAAGAAGAGAGGGAAATCCTTTACAAAGAGACCTATGGCAAAAAAAGAGGTTAAGATCTTCCTCGATTCAAATGTAATAATATCGGGTCTCTTTTCTGACAAGGGAGCACCTCGTATCATTCTTGATCTTCTCTGCCTTGACCTACCCGTTCTTGCCGGAATGACAGGGCAATACAATATTATCGAAATTGAACGGAACATCAAGAAAAAAATGCCGGAAGTACTCTCCTTGTATAATGAGTATCTTCCTAAACTGAATCTTGAAATCATCCCTCTGCCACCATTAAAAAAGATAAGGGATCTATCAGGACATATCTCTGATAAAGACGCCCCTGTCCTCGCATCAGCCATAACAGGGAAAGTGGATTTTCTTGTTACAGGAGATAAAAAGGATTTTGTGAGACCAAGCAAAAGAGGGAAGTATCCTTTCAAAATCGTGACTCCTTCCGAATTCCTTGAAAAAATTCTCCCGGTAATTCTTAAAAACCTTCCTTCTTCCCCTGAGTAAAATGTAATAAAATAAACCATGAAACTTTCCTGGAGAAATTTCTGCTTCGACTTCTCTAAAAAGACCTATATAATGGGGATTCTCAATGTTACTCCTGATTCCTTTTCTGATGGAGGCTTATACTTCGATAAGTCTACAGCAGTCAAACGTGCCTTCCAGATGGTCGAAGAAGGCGCTGATATCATTGACATAGGGGGTGAATCAACAAGGCCTGGCTCGGAGCCTATCACCATTGAGGAAGAGTTAAGGCGCACAATCCCTGTCATTGAAGCCCTTTCAAGAGGAATCAAAATTCCTCTTTGCATTGATACTTACAAGTCAGAAGTCGCAAAAAGGGCATTGGATGCGGGTGCATCCATGGTGAATGATATAAGCGGTTTGAGATTTGACCCTAAAATGCCAGAGGTAGTTTCTGAATATAAAGTCCCTGTGGTGATTATGCATGTAAAAGGAACTCCAAGGGATATGCAACAGAATCCTGTTTATGAGGCATTGATACCTGAGATAATGGACTATCTGAGAACCGGGATGATAATAGCAAGACAGGCAGGAATTTCAGAGGACAAGATAATAATTGATCCGGGGATAGGATTCGGAAAGACCTTTGAACAGAACCTTCGAGATAATCAATAACCTCCATGAATTTAACTCATTGAGACAAGCCAATCCTTATTGGTCCATCAAGAAAGGCATTCATAGGGAAAATCCTTGGAGATGTCCTGTTACAGAAAGGCTTGAAGGCACTGCAGCAGCCGTTGCCATTTCTATCATGAATGGAGCAAATATCATTCGTGCCCATGATGTAAAAGAGATGGTAAAAGTTGCAAAAGTTGCAGATGCGATAAAAAAAGAAAAAATATACTAAAATAGAACAGTTAAAGATTTGCTTATAGGGGGCGAAGATGTTGGTCAAGAACTATTTCTTTACTTCAGAGTCTGTAACAGAAGGACATCCGGATAAGATAGCAGATCAGATCTCTGATGCAATCCTGGATGCGATTATTGCTGAGGATAAGACTGGAAGAGTTGCATGTGAGACCCTCGTCACGACAGGATTAGCCTTTGTTGCCGGTGAGATAACAACAAACTGCTATGTCGAGATCCCTGATATTGTGAGAGAGACTATCCGGGGAATCGGGTATACAAGGGCAAAATACGGGTTCGATTATGAGACATGCGCCGTGATTACGTCAATTCATGAGCAGTCTTCAGACATTGCTCTGGGTGTTGATATAGGTGGTGCCGGCGATCAGGGTCTGATGTTCGGCTTTGCCTGCAATGAGACAGAAGAGCTTATGCCTATGCCGATCATTCTCGCCCATAAACTCGCTATGAAACTGGCAGAGGTCAGAAAACGGGACATCATCGGCTACTTACGACCTGATGGCAAAACACAGGTAACGGTCGAGTACAGGGATGGTAAACCAATCAGGATTGACAGCATAGTCATTTCTGCCCAGCATAGCCCTGAAGTTACCCTTAAAGACATGACAGAAGACATTATCGAGAAGGTAATTAAGCCGACAATTCCCCCGGAGATTCTTGATGAAGAGCATGTGAAATATTATGTAAATCCGACAGGCCGTTTTGTTGTTGGAGGACCGATGGGTGACACTGGTCTTACAGGCAGAAAAATTATCGTTGATAGTTATGGTGGTGTTGGAAGCCATGGTGGCGGCTCTTTCTCCGGTAAAGACCCTACAAAAGTGGACAGGTCAGGCGCTTACATGTCGAGGTATATAGCAAAAAATATCGTTGCTTCCGGCATTGCTGACAGAGTCCAGTTGCAGATGGCTTATGCCATTGGTATGCCTGAACCGGTATCTGTTCTCGTGGATACATTTGGGACAGGCAGGATGCCTTCTGAAGATATAGTTCGAATTATCAGGAAGAATTTCGATCTTTCACCAAAAGGTATGATTGAGACTCTTGATCTCAGGAGACCTATTTTCAAGAAGACAGCAGCCTATGGTCACTTTGGAAGGAATGATCCTGATTTTACATGGGAAAAAACAGACAGAGTGGATATTTTTAGAAAAGGGGTAGGTTTATAATAGGAAAGAGTGACCGGTTTTATTAACTCATTACGCATCACTTAATTACACATTACGATTGACGGAGAAGAGATGGCAAACTATGACATAAAAGATATCGATTTAGCAAAGAAAGGCAAGTTACGGATTGAGTGGGCTGCTAAGGAAATGCCCGTTCTCAAAAGTATTCAGGAACGCTTTCACAGAGAAAAACCTCTGAAAGGTTTCAGGCTCTCTGCATGCCTCCATGTTACAACAGAGACAGCCATCCTTATGGAAACGTTAAAGGCAGGAGGTGCAGCAGTCTCTCTCTGTGCATCGAATCCCTTGAGCACACAGGATGATGTTGCTGCCTCACTCGTTAAATTCTCCAAGCTCCCTGTTTTTGCAATCAGGGGAGAAGACAGGAGAAGTTATTATAGACATATCAGTAGCGCTTTGTTGTTAAGGCCTCATATTACTATGGATGACGGTGCTGATCTCGTCTCAACGCTCCATAAAGAAAAAAAAGGACTATCGCAAGGTGTTATAGGAGGCACTGAGGAGACAACAACTGGAGTAATACGGTTAAGGGCGATGGCCGAAAAGGGATTTTTAAAATATCCGATAATAGCAGTCAATGATGCATACACAAAATATCTTTTTGATAACCGTTATGGCACAGGTCAGTCTACGATTGACGGAATACTGAGGGCCACCAACAGGTTAATTTCTGGTTCCTATTTTGTTGTCTCAGGATATGGCTGGTGCGGCAAGGGAATAGCTATGAGAGCAAAGGGCATGGGGGCAAAGGTAATCATCACAGAGATTAACCCCTTAAGGGCTCTTGAGGCTACAATGGACGGTTTTGAGGTAATGCCGATAAAAGAGGCTTCAGAGATGGGAGATATCTTTGTAACAGCAACAGGAGATATCAATGTCATCTCAAAAGAATGTTTCTCTCTTTTGAAGGATGGTGCGATACTCTCTAATGCCGGCCATTTCAATGTAGAAATAGCGATAGAAGATCTCGAAAAAATGTCGAAAAATAAAAGAGTTATAAGGGATTCTGTCGAAGAATATACCCTGAAAAACAACAGGAAGATATACCTCCTTGCTGAAGGCAGGCTGATTAATCTCTCAGCAGCAGAGGGGCATCCTTCCGGGGTAATGGATATGAGCTTTGCAAACCAGGCACTCTGTGCTGAATATATTACAAAGAATTATAAAAACCTCGGGAAAAAGGTCTATACTGTCCCGGAAGAGATTGACAGGGAGATTGCAAGACTCAAACTTAAAGCCATGGGAATAAAAATAGATACCTTAACAAAGGAGCAGAACAGCTATCTTCATAGCTGGGAAATGGGAACATAATTATTAAAAAGGTAGTCAGTAGTTGAGGGAAAATGAAAGCTAAAGTCGTCTCCATAAATATAAGTGATAAGAAAGGCATGCGAAAAAAGCCTGTAAAGGAAGCAGAGATCATCACAGATCATGGAATTAAAGGTGATGCCCATGCTTCAAGCACATGGCACAGGCAAATTAGCCTCCTTGCCCTCGAAAGTATCAAGAAGATGCAAGACCTCGGCCTTAAGGTCAAGCCAGGCGATTTTGCAGAAAATATTACAACAGAAGGTATCGATCTTGTAACGCTTCCTATTGGTACACAGATGAAAATTGGAGATGTAGAAGCAGAAGTTAGCCAGATAGGAAAAGAATGCCATACACGATGTGCCATTTATTATCTGGCAGGTGATTGTGTCATGCCAAAAGAGGGAATTTTTGTAAAGGTGTTGAAGGGTGGAAAGATAAAAGTAGGAGACGAAATAGTAGTCAGCATATCAGTAGACAGTAAACAGTGATAATAAGTATTATTCTGAATACTTACTATTGAATACTGACTAATGACTAACCGAATGATAACTGTTGCTGTTTTAACTTTGAGCGATAAAGGTTCAAAAGGCGAACGGGAAGACCTCAGCGGACCTCTGATTGCTGATATCCTAAAACCTATTGGCGCTGATCTGAAATTTTATGAAATCCTTCCTGATGAGAAGGACCTCATAAAAGAAAAACTCATCCAGTTCTGTGGAAAGGTTGATTTGATACTCACAACCGGGGGGACAGGACTTGCCCCGAGGGATGTTACCCCTGATGCAACATTAGAGGTTATTGATAAAGAGGTTTTAGGAATTGCCGAGCTGATGCGGTTTGAAAGTTTCAAAAAGACCCGAAGAGCCGCACTCTCGAGGGCCGTAGCCGGAATAAAAGGAAATACATTAATAATCAACCTCCCAGGTAGTCCAAAAGCAGTCCGAGAAAATCTCGAAACCATACTCGACGTTATACCTCACGCCATAGAAAAGATAAAGGGCGATACCTCTGAGTGTGCTGTACCATAAACCTGCAGGAAGGAATGCACGATGAAAGACATAAGCATTCCGATGGCCTTTCTTGCTGGTATCTTATCCTTTCTCTCCCCTTGTGTCCTTCCTCTTCTTACCATCTTATGTTTCTTTTATTACAGGGATATCTTTTGAACAGCTTACTTCCGAGAAAGACAGAAAAAGGGTAAGATTCCTCACCATAACGAACTCTCTTGCCTTTGTAGCCGGGTTCTCAGCAGTCTTTATCTCCCTGGGCGCTTCCTCTTCTTTTTTCGGGCAGCTTCTTTATAAGTATCAGGAATGGATAAGGATAGTCGGCGGAATCCTCGTAATAATCTTTGGTCTTTTTATTTCAGGCATTATCAAAGCTTGATCTTTTCCTCAAAGAGAAAAGACTCCATCTCCATGGGAAACCAGCAGGATACTTAGGCTCTTTCCTTGTCGGAATGACCTTTGCTGCTGCCTGGTCGCCCTGTATAGGGCCTATACTGGGAACAATACTCCTTTATGCAGCATCAGAAGGGTCAACCTCCTATGGTCTCAAGCTTCTATCCGTTTATTCCCTTGGCCTTGGCCTGCCCTTCTTCCTGTCTTCCCTCGCCTTAAATACCTTTCTTAGCTATTCCAAAGTACTTTACAGGTTCATGCGGGTAATCATGCTTTCAAGCGGCCTGCTCCTCATTATATTTGGAATCATGCTCCTCAGTAATAAAGTACGTGAGATATCAAGACTTTTCCCTGATTTCAATATCCCCTTCCGATGATTTCCTCAAATTGTTCCACGTGGAACAATAGCTCGATGAGGGCATTTTGTCTCCCAAAGCAAAGACGGTAAACATAATAAAATGTTCCACGTGGAACATTTTGAGAAAATCCTTATTCTGTAACCTCTTTAAGCCATTTCAGGTAGTCTTCTGAGCCCTGGATTATTGGAAGGGCGATTATCTCAGGGACGGTGTAACTATGCAATTCTTTTACTCTTTTCATGAGGGAATCAAAGAGGGGCTTCTGGGTCTTAACAACCATAAAAACTTCCTTTTCATCCTCAATTTTCCCCTGCCAGCTATAGATGGAACGGATGTCTTTGATAATGTTTACACAGCCTGCAAGCCTCTCTTCAACAAGCGCTCTGGCTATTTTTGATGCTTCTTCTTCATCTGAAGCGGTTATGAAGACGACAATCTCATCCAATAATATCCTCCCATGAATGTCATTCCGTGCTTGACACGGAATCCAGGGATTCATCCCCCTACAGCCCCCCCTTAGTAAGGGGGTTAGGGGGCGTGGATTCCTGCTTTCGCAGGAATGACAACGTAAAGAAATGTAGGGCACTAAATCAGAATGGGCAGTTTGGCTCTAATGTCTGTCAGTCAACCACCTTACAGACAAGGTCGTGTTCTCTAACCTCGCCGCTTACCTTCAATCCAACGCATTGACCCACTTCTGCTCTTTGAACATTCTGGTGCTCGACCTGCATAGATTCGACTTTTTGGGTAAGATCAGTTTGTTGTCCGGTGATATGGATGGTGTCCCCGGCCTGAAGGGGTTCTGAAAGGTCTAAAACTGCCACCCCTATTTTCTTAAATACATGGGAAACAGTGCCAACCTTTACTTCCATGGGTTTAATATTACCAGAATCAAAGAATTATGCAAGTCCTTTTTTGGTAAACATTCAGTCGGCTTACTCCTTCTTTGCCAGCTTCATGTAGTATTCAATCTCAAGGAGTCTCCTTTTGATATCACTGCCGGCAGAATATCCACCGATTGAGCCGTCAGATTCAATAATTCGGTGGCAGGGAAGGAGAATAGGTATCGGATTTCTGCTGAGAGCCTGGCCAACCGCCCTGCTGGCGGCTGGGTTGCCAAGCTTTTCAGCAAGCCACTTATAAGTCCTTGTCTCTCCATACGGCACTTCTTTGAGGGCAAGCCAGACATTCCTATCGAATCCTGTACCTTTCGCAAAATCTATCTTCTGCGTAAACGCTTGCCTGCCGTTTTCAAAATATTCCCTGAGCTCTTTCTTTATCAGAGAAGGCGCCTCTCCTTTACGAATTACTTCGGTAGGTCTTTTAAATGCAATTCCTATGAGGATTTTCCCGGCAAAAACGAGGTAGAGCGTTCCTAATGGGCTTTCAAAAGTGTCATAGTAAGACTCATTACCTTTCTTCTTTTCCATTTAATCCTCTACGTAGAATATACAGTCTTATTTGATTAACTCAAGGCAGCCTATTTTATACTCATTTCCCCTTGCCTGGGAAAATCCTGAAGAAAGTAGTTATTGCCCGCTTAATCTCAGCCCTGCATAAAAACAGCAGCAATGATTATTCAGGTCATTAATAAAGGCCCTCTCTATCCCGTCCTCAAATAAGACCCTTACAAGGCATAGACCACCGGGAAGATCTGAATGTTTCTCCTCTATGACCTCCCCATTGCCCCATCCAGAATAATGAAGATGTCTTACTGTATCACCTACGCGAAGATACAGTCTTGGTCTCACAAATATACTCTCATTTCAAACCACTTAATTGTAATAATTCAGAGTTTTTTCAACGACTTATCTTACATAGTAACCATAGATAGTATAAATAAAATGGCCCTGTATTGTATAGGCTTCCATGCCCCATTCATCAGGTAATGGCCAGAATGGCTCTGCATTCCTTAGTGCTCTCAAAGCGGCATCATCGAGGGTTTTATATCCTGATGTTCTGACAAGTTCAACAGATCCCAATTTGCCATTCTTCTTAATCGTGAATTTTATAAGTAAGTCTCCATATATACCTTTTGCTGCCGCATCAGGTGGATAAATCCAGATGCCCTCTATCCTTTCCTTCAATCTTCTCAGATACGTTAAATAACGCATCTCTTTCACATCAAAGGAAAATGTCTGCTCTTTCTCTTCCTTCTTGGCTTCTCTCTTTGCTATGTCCCCGATGACATCCCTGTCAAAAAGTTTCTCTTTTGTGGAAGGAATCGGTATATTTGGTACCTGTGTGTTCCCTTTGACTTCAGAACTGCCGATATCAGTTCCCTTTTCCAGGCCTTTGTCTGGAAGTATAGGAGCAGCAGGAGATAACAAGGGTCGAGAAGTAGAGAACCCTGTGCCTGGGACAGTTTGCTTGCCTTTCTGCAACTCAGGCTTAGGCACAGAACTCTTTGGTTGAGCAGTCTTAGGCTTCGCTGGCAGGGCAGGTCTTGCTTTCAGGACAGCAGACGGAGGTGCAGGAGGGAGAAACTCTTCAGGGGATACAAGCTTCGCAAAAAACTCTTCTCTCTTTTTATCCTGAACAGGGAAAATAATTGAAAAAGCAATAAGAAAGAAAATGATATGTAATACTATAGAATAGGCAAAAAATCTCCTTATCGTCAGCATAAGAATTTCCAGAAGAGCTTTATATAGCCCTGTAAGCCTTCTCTGCCACTATCTTTCCTCAGCCAGAGTCTCATGGATGCCTCCTGAACCTCTGGCCTTCTGTGCAGGGCAACAAGTTTTTCCATGGCAATATCATCTCTTAAGAAATACTTTCTCAGCCTGTCCATAAGGGAAAACTTCTTCTGAAAGCTATACTTCCACATCTTCTTATAATTACTTGTCCTTCCCTCTATTATCGCCCTTGCAGCAAACACTCCAGCCTTCATTGCATAGTAGATTCCCTCATAATTGAGGGGCAAAACCTGACCTGCTGAATCTCCTGCAAAGATAATATTATTTTTATTATATAAATCTCCTTCCCATATTGGTATTTTATATACCCGCTTTCTTCCTTCCAGAGTTATTCCTCGCTTCTCCCGAAAAACTTTATATAAGGCAAGTATCTTCCCGGGTTCAGAACTCCCTGTGCCTGAAGAAATCCCTTCTGGTGCAGGAAACACCCATGAATAAGAGCCTGGCGCATGGGATGCGCCAAACCAGAACTCACAGCACTCAGTATCCATTCCTTTTAATTTTTCAGAAAAAGTAACAAGGGTTTTAGGTGGTCTTAATCCAAGAGCAGACCTGACCCGTGAGTTTACTCCGTCTGCAGCAATAACATACTCGGCCGTTATCTCAGTCTTAATGCCTCTAATAATAGCTTCGGCTCTGTGTTCTTTGTAACCTGTTGTAATCCCTGTAAATTCACCTTCAATAACCTGAACACCTTTTTTCTCTGCGTCATTCCTCAGTACTCTGTCAAACTCTCCCCTTGCAACAATACCAAGGCTTCCACCACTTAACGCTATGTCGATCTTTTCTCCGATAGGGGATATTATTCTGATATTCTTTACCTCTCTTTTAATCACTCCTTTCGTAATACCAAATTCGTCAAAGGCACTCAGCGGGATTCCTCCTCCACATGGCTTCTCAAATAAAAAGTTCCTTTCAAGCAGAATAACCTCAACCCCCCATTCAGCAAGGGTTTTTGCCCCTATGGCACCTGCCGGGCCTCCGCCCACTACGAGCACTTTGGCACTGAGCTTCATTCTATTATGACCATCATGGAATTATGAGAAGAAATGGACAGCACGTTTGTTTGAGTTAACCCGAAAAATGCAATTTATATAATGCAGAGGTTGTGAAAAAATTTATTTTTCGATACCGTAGTCTACTTTCAATTGATGACCCTTGGAATATTTTAGTGAATATAACAAGTAAAGATACTCTCAATAATCTTATCGAGTTAAATAAATTTTTGAACAATGTCTGCATTATTCGGACCGGGTTAGACAAAAAGGGGATAGGAGACCGGGCAGCAAGAACTCTTTCTTGTCCCATCTCCAACTCCCCTTTCATTTATTGCATTCGGAACCCTGGTGGGAACGGACAGTGTATCTTTGCTCTTTTTGCCGAGGTATTACCATTACCGTTATTGCTGTTCAGGAAATAAGCAGATATTTTAAAAAAGAACTCATTTACAGAGCCTGAGATTGTTCCATCTCGATTTTCGCCCCATGACATAGTCTTCTGGTTGTTGTTGATCGCAACAATCAGGTATACCTGGCCAGGTAGCATCTCCTTAATATCTTCCGGACTCGGTATTGGCAGCCCCTTTACGAGACGAAACTGTGTATGGGAATGAAAATCCCCTATTATCTGTAACTTATCGAACCTTGCAAGTATTGGCTCTATTCTTTTGTGGTTCCTTCTGTTATAAACAACTGCTTTATGTCTCCTGTTGGCAGCTTGTACGGTAAAGGCATGCTCAACAATGAACCGGTCTTCAAGTTTATACCCTAAGAGGAAGCCAAGACATTCCTTCTTGTATACCTCAGCCGAGCTCAGCAGGAGGTCGATAAAAGCATTCTCTGCAATATATACGCGCAATGATATACTTCTCCTTCCTACTTCTCCTTATACACTGGAAGCCTTACCGCGAGGACAGGACAGGGTGCATATCGCACAACCTGAGATGCAGTGCTCCCGAAAAGTATCCTACCCATCCCCTTTCTTCCATGTGTGCCCATAATGATGAGGTCTACCTTATTCTCTTTGGCAAATTTTACTATTTCTGTGTGAGGCACACCCTTCAGTACAATTCGTTCTACACCCTTAAGACCTCTCGATTCCTCGAGAGCAAATCTGCCGAGTTCTTTTCCGGCGCTCTCTTCGATATCCTTGTACATTTCGTCCATGGACGGATGGGGTACATACCAGCCGGCTGCCTTGCCAATGTCGTAAAGAACATGAACAAGATAGAGTTTTGCGCCATACCGCTTTGTCATATCAATGGCATAATCCAAAGCATGTGCTGAACCCTCTGAAAAATCTGTCGGAAAAAGAATCTTCTTAATCTCCATTATCCTACCTCCCTTAGAAATTTTGCTGCCTTTTCAGGCGATGTTGTCAGGATAAACAATCCTGAACCCAATTCAAACCCACTCCTCCTTATAAGTCTTGGAACTATCTCAAGATGCCAATGGTAATCATCACCAAGTGTATGCCAGTGATTCCTTCTTGGCACCCTGTTTGGGGCAGTATGGAGAAAGTAACTTAATGGTGTCTCTCCCTTAAATACAGCCCTCAACTTTTTCAATATGCTCATGAGCACAAACCCCATATCCTCTATCTCCTCGCAGGAGATATCCTGAAAGTCACAGTTGTGTTTTTTCGGGATTATCCATGACTCAAAAGGGAACGAAGATGCATAAGGACAGAAACAGAGAAAGTTTTTCGTTTCAAGGATTACCCGGTCTCCAACCTTCAGTTCCTCTCTAAGGATATCACAAAATATACACCTTTCTTTATAATCATAATACTGTTTTGCATTCTCAAGTTCGTCTTTGATTTTCTTGGGGATTACCGGTGTTGCCACTAAAGAAGATACAGGATGAGAGAAGGTCATCCAGGGATCCAACCGAGAATTTTTTGAGATCAGCGTATATCTCAATCTCAAGTCTCTATTAAGGTCTGTAATGCGGTCTCTGTAAAGCCTTATTACTCTTACCATCTGGTCAAAACCCATATCTTCAGGCCTCACAGCATGTTCAGGAGACTCTATGAGCATCTCATTTGCACCAACGCTGTTCATCCTATCATAAAGACCAACTCCCCTTCTATCCAAATTCCCTTCCACCTTGAAGAGAGGGTCAAAACTTGGGATTGCCCTGACCCACCACCCGGGTGTATTGGGCATTGTTCCTTCCTTTCTGATAGACATTATCTCGCGTGGAGTCTCGGCTTCCCTACCTGTACAAAGAACACAGCTTTTTTCTCCAGACCCCTCATCTATAGGGAGACGGTACCCTGATGGTTCCTTAGATTCTGACAAAACTTCTATCCATCTACCGAGCAAAATATCTTTCCTCAGTTCATGCACTCTTGTTCCTCATAAATATTATCTTTAACCCCTCAAGTGTAAGATGTTGGTTGAGGATATAATCTCTCGAAAGGAATTTTGAAACCATACCTCCGTAACCACCTGTTACTACGACTTTAAGTTCAAAACCAATTTCCTTCTCTATTTCACGGAGAAGTCTTTCCACAGCACCTGCAGCACCATAAAACAGCCCGGATTGAATACACTGAAGCGTATCAGTGCCAAGAGCAGCTCCAGGCTGGTTAAGACTCACCACAGACAATTTCGAGGTGCTCCTTGCAAGGGATTCATTCATCAATCCTACCCCTGGCATTATTGCGCCTCCCATATAGTTTGCATTCTTTCCGACAACACTGACTGTTGTAGCCGTTCCAAAATCCAGGACTGCCACCGGACCTTTGTAAAGCTCATTTGCAGCAACTGCATTCGCAATCCGATCGGTACCCAGTTCTTCAGGTCTTGGTATATCAAAGACAATGCCTGTCACAATTTCAGAAGTTAGTATAATAAGGTCTTCTGGCATTAACTGTTTGCAGGCCTCTGCCAGAACTGCGGTATGGCCTTCGACCACAGAGGATATTATAACTCCTAAGGCAGTCCTTTCAACAGAAATTTCTGGTAAAAATTCTCTCAATATAGAAGCATAGTCCTCAGGTTTCTTGAGCGGATGAGTCGCTAGGTTTTTAACACGAAAACACTCATGTTTAAAAAAACCTATATTTATCAATGAGTTACCTATATCTAAGGCAAGTAGCATCTATCGTAGCAGCCTCAGGTCCCCGTAATGAACTACTCTCGATGCCCCCGATGGAAGTCTTACAATAAGCATCCCTTCATCGGTTATGGACTCAGCCATACCTTGTAATGTTTCATTGTCAAGAACTATCTCAACGTTTCTGCCAAGTGTTGATGTTAACTGCTTCCAGCAGGAAAGGAGTTCACTATGTCTTTTTTCTTTGAGGACATTGTACCAATCGTTTATTTCATTTAAGACTTCTTTAATAATCTCCGTTCTCGAAAAAACTCTGCCGGTCTCCATTTTTATTGATGTTGCAACTTCTTTCACAGCATCCGGCAAGAGCATCTGAATCCATATTTACATTAATGCCTAT
Organism: Nitrospirota bacterium; assembly: GCA_963796125.1. Lineage (GTDB taxonomy): Bacteria > Nitrospirota > Thermodesulfovibrionia > Thermodesulfovibrionales > SM23-35 > DASPRG01. The sequence continues at coordinate 32,528 of CAWCKM010000045.1, read as the reverse complement.
GCCTGTAATTGCGTATTCTATTCTCTCGCTCGCAACTCTTGTTTCAGTGAGAATTCCTCCTAACTTTTTCTCTGATACCATCAGGTCATTCGGCCATTTTATTGTTATATCCAGGCCTGTAGCCCTCCTGAGCGCTGTAGTACATCCAACAGAAGCCATAATGGTAAGTAACGTTGCATCCTTAGGTTTCATGTCCGGTCTTAGCACAATGCTCATATATACATTTACACCAGAAGGCGATACCCAGGATCTACCGAGCCTCCCTCTACCCCTGACCTGGCTATCAGCAACAACAACTGTACCCTCTGTTGCACCTTCTTCAGCAAGCTCTGACGCAAGTGTATTGGTAGAATCAACTGTCTCATAGAGTAAAATTTCTCTCCCTATAATTCCGTTAATTCCTGCTGTTATATCCTCTGCAGAGAGGTCAGGAAATTTAAGCTGATAACTGGTTTTTGGGTCGTTCATACTTTAAAAACCATACAGGCTTAGAAGATGAAATATAAGAAAACAATATTGCTTTAAGGAAGGGCTGATGAAGAATTCTTATGCGGCACACCCTTTCCTCTCCCCGCTTATATAAGATGCGGAATTCACAACTAATGTTTTTAGAAAGCTCCCGGCTATTATTCTTCTTTGAGAATTACTACCTCAATCTTTCCTTTCAGGCTATCAGCAAACTTCTTTGCATCTTTCTCCGATCCAACGATAGAGCCATAATGCATTGGAATTGCCACCTTTGGTTTCATATCAAGTGCTGCCCTCACAGCCTCATCTGCTGTCATCACATAAGTACCTGAAACTGGAAGCAGTGCTATATCAACTTTGAAATTTTTCATCTCAGGTATATGATCTGTGTCTCCAGCTATATATATCCTTTGTCCCTGAACAGTAAAGATATACCCGACCCAACCTTTATCTTTCGTATGGAATTGTTTGTTCGTGTTATAGGCAGGCACTGCTTCGATCTCAGTACCTTCGACGTTGATCTTGTCACCCGGCCTAACAACTTTTATTTTCCCTGATAGTTTTTGTGCACAATCTGAAGTCGCAACAATGACCGTATTTGGTCCCTGAATCTTTTTTACATCTTCGGGAGAACAGTGGTCAAAATGTTCATGAGTGATCAAAACAATATCGGCTGTATCTTTCCTTTTCAGTTTAAACGGGTCTGTATAAATAACTTTTTCACCAACGAGTTTAAACGTATCATGCCCAAGCCAGTGGATATTTTTTATCATTGTGCCAACCCCTTTCCCTTCTGCCAGAACAGGATTTGGCAGAAGCGCCAGTATAATTACGATAATAGCGAATACCAAGGCTTTCTACCTCCTTTCTTCTTGAGATGAAAAATTATAGCATACCTTTATAACAATAATTTCCTGTCCCGGCGAGAGATGAAAAGTGACTTCATTTAGGTTATAATACTCTATTTCCGTTCCCGCCAAAGAATACTATGGGGAAGATTATAACGATAGTGAATCAGAAAGGTGGTGTTGGAAAAACAACAACAGCCATTAACCTTGCTGCATCGATTGCCCTCGCCGAAAAGGACATTCTGCTCATAGACACCGACCCCCAGGGAAACTCAACTTCAGGGCTTGGCATAGCAAGGGACAATCTCGATAAGAGTCTCTATGATGTGTACACAGGCAAGTGTGATATTACAGAGACTTTAAGAACCACGTCTGTGGAGCATCTGAGTATTTTACCCTCAACTGTAGACCTCCTGGGCGCAGAGATTGAACTTGTTGCGAAAGAGGGAAGAGAAAAGATTCTCTATAATGCAATACATTCAATCAAAGACCAATACCGTTTTATCTTTATAGACTGTCCCCCTTCGCTCGGTCTTTTGACATTAAACGCCCTCGTTGCTGCTGATTCTGTAATAATACCCGTACAATGTGAATATTATGCACTCGAGGGCCTTAGTATGCTATTGAGGACGCTCCGCAAGGTGAGAAGTTCTTTTAACCCTGAACTTGAGATTGAAGGAATAGTGCTCACCATGTATGACTCAAGGAATAATTTGTCCCATGAAGTTGCTGAGGAGATCAGAAAACATTTTAATAATAAAGTTTATAACACTATAATACCGAGGAATGTTTCTCTCGGAGAAGCCCCAAGTTTCGGGAAACCAGCGCTCTTATATGACATACGATCAAGAGGGGCACAGAGTTACCTGTCCCTGGCAAAGGAGATATTGAATGAAGACGGCCTTAGGCAAGGGTCTTGACGCCTTAATACCCGAAAAGGGAGAAGAAGTTATATATCTGGATATTGACCGCATCTTTCCCGGAGCGCAACAGCCGAGAAAGGCCTTCAGGGATGATTCACTCAGGGAACTCGCTGCGTCTATAAAAGAAAAAGGTGTGCTTCAGCCCGTGATCGTCTCACGCGTCGGAGACGGCACCTTCAGGCTCGTCACAGGCGAGCGCAGATGGAGGGCTGCCTCACTTGCCGGACTGAAAAAGATGCCCGCCCTTGTAAGGGATGTTGCTTCGAAAGATTCCCTCGAAATTGCTTTGATAGAAAATATCCAGAGGGAAGACCTCAATCCCATTGAGACTGCCGAGGCCTTCAGGAAATTAACAACGGATTTTCATTTGACACAGGAAGAACTTTCTGAAAAAGTTGGAAAAGACAGGGCAACAATCGCTAATTACATCCGTCTCTTAAAACTTCCCGAGGAAGTCAAATCCCTCATTTATAATGGTTCGCTCAGCATGGGGCACGCAAAAGCCCTTCTTGTGATAGAGGGAAAAGCGAGCCAGATAGAAGCTGCAAGAAAAATCATCAAAAAAGACCTCAGTGTCAGAGAGGCAGAAGCCTTAACAAAAAAAACCATTAAACCAAAAAGGGGAAGGATTACGAAAGACCCCCAGATCTCATCTCTTGAGGAAAAGCTAATCAGGAGCCTCGGGACAAAAGTAAGAATACTTCACAAAGGCAAAAAGGGGAAGATAGAAATAGAATATTACTCCCTCGAAGAGCTTGATAGGCTTTTAGAGATTTTGATGGAATAGACTATTGTCAGGAGGTTTTTATGAAGAAATTTTTAGCCATCTCTCTTGTGGTTTTCATTCTTGGCATCATAGCGACAAGCAGACTTACAACTGCCGAGGAAAAAAAGAAGGAAGAACCCTTTTATAACTCTAGCCTGCACTATACCGGTGGGGGAATGGCTTACTGGTATGCCAAGGCGAATGGTGGACTGGAAACGATAACAGGAATCCCGTACCAGGACCTCGACTGCAAGAACTGTCATGTAACATCTTGTGATGCGTGCCATAGAACCATTATTGACAATAAGCCTGTATATTCAACAATAATGGCCGAGAAAGAGGACACCTGTTTGAGTTGCCACAAACGTATAGCCACTACTTTCAAAATTGATAAGGATAATAATCAACAAAACGTCCATACCGTCAAAGGAATGGGATGCATGGATTGCCATACCGCACGGGAGGTGCATGGCGATGGAGTTGAATACAAATCCATGAGGCAGGCTGGCGCTATGGATGCTCAATGTGTAAAATGCCATGGAACAATAAAGCCGAGTATCTCTCATAAGGTTCACCGGGACAAGCTTGACTGCAATGCCTGCCATATGCGACATGTTGTCAGTTGTACCAACTGCCACTTTGAGACCCTCATCAAGGAAGGGAAACGTGTTTCCATTCCCGTCTCTGGTTGGGTTTTTCTCATAAACTATAATGGCAAAGTGACATCAGGGAATATGCAGACCTTTGTTGCACCGGTCGATAAAACATTCTTAATCTTCGCTCCGCATAATAGTCATTCCATCATGAAGGAAGGAAGAAAATGTGATGACTGCCACGGGACAGAAATTGTAAAAAAAGTCCGGGAAGGAAAATTGAGTTTGACATGGCTCGAAAATGGCAACGTGAGAAATACAAAAGGAGTTATTCCCGTAGTGAATGGGGTGACCTACGAAGCCGTCTATCAAAACTATAAAGAAGGAAAGTGGATTCCTATTGAAAATCCTCCGGCACCTAAAATGCAATACGCTGCCTTTGGTGAACCTCTTTCAGCCGAGCAATTGAAGAAACTGTCCATGCCGATGGGAAAGAAGTAAAGAGAATATAACCTCTCCATACCTCCCCTATAGTAAGGGGAGGATGGGAGAGGTTATACATTTATCCATGCCAAAACCGGAAAATTCTCTTTGAGAGAGAGGCAAGAAGAGATTACTGACGACAACTCAGTTGGTTCTTTGTGAGGAATAAACAGTCACCTCTGTTGTCTCTATAGGCCGCTTCTTAACGAGATAACCGTACCATTTAATTACTGAATCGATAAGTACTACCGCAGTAAGAATAAGCATTACTCCCATTAAAAAGGCGTTAATTTGGAATGTAAGTGGATCTGGAGATGTTGATGCCTTGGCAGTAAAGTCCTGAATAAGCTGGACAGATGCTGTAAAGGTTGTTGATGCCATGAAAAGCATTGGAACCAACGTCACCCAGATGTATTTTGCTTTGCCCATCTTTATTATCAAAGTCGTTCCTATGCAAAGGGCAAGCATTCCCAGGAGTTGATTAGCTGTTCCAAACATAGGCCAGATAGTTGATATAGAACCAGTATAGATGAAATACCCCCATGCGAAGACAACCATGAAACTGGCTATAATGCTCCCTGACATCGATCTGAGACTTCCAAAAGGCTTGTAGACATAACCTCCAAGTTCCTGTACAACGTACCGGGCAACCCTTGTCCCGGCATCAATAGTAGTAAGGATAAAAAGGGCCTCAAACATGAGTGCAAATTGATACCAGTAAGCCATGAGATGCTTGAGAAAAGGAATGGAGGAAAATATGGATGCCATGCCAACAGCCAGGGAAACAGCCCCACCCGGTCTTCCTGCCAGATCAACTCCAATTGTGACTGATAGCTCCTTTATCTTATGTACAGGAAATCCAAGGGAGGCAAGTTCTGAGGAAGAAAGTGCAGTATTGATGGCAAAGTAATCTCCCGGGATCAAAACTCCTGCTGCAACCAACGCCATAATTGCAACAAATCCCTCTACAAGCATAGCTCCATATCCTATTGGCCTTATATAACTCTCTTTCTCTATCATTTTCGGAGTTGTCCCTGAAGAGATAAGAGAATGGAATCCCGATATTGCCCCGCATGCGATTGTTATAAAAACAAAGGGGAATAGGGTTCCGGGGATTATGGGTCCTCCGCCATGGATAAACCGTGTAATAGGTGGCATGCTGAGAACAGGAGCCACAGATAAAACACCGATGGCAAGAAGGAATATGACTCCTATTTTCATGAAAGAAGAAAGATAATCCCTTGGAGCAAGGAGCATCCATACAGGCAGAACAGAGGCAATAAATCCATACGCTGCGAGCAGGATTGATAACGTGTTTTTATCCAGATTAAAAAGAGGGGACAGGGGGGATGAAGGAATAACCTTTCCTAAAATTACCGTCAGAAAAAGCAGGGCAAATCCAAGCAAGGAAATTCCGCCTATTCTGGCCGGTTTTACCGATTTCAGGTATATACCCATAAAGAGGGCGATAGGGATTGTCATTCCTATGATAAAAGTCCCCCAGGGGTTGTAAAAGAGCGAGTTAATGACCGCAAGACCCAATCCTGCAATGGCAACTGTCAGGATAAAGAGAATGGCAATAAGAGCAGCCCCTCCTGTTACAGGTCCGACTTCTTCCTTTGCAATCTGAGCAAGGGATTTTCCGTCTCTCCTCACAGAGGCAGTAAGGATAATAAAATCATGGACGCCGCCTGCAAGAGCCGCCCCGATAAGAATCCACAGGAAGCCCGGCAAATAGCCGAACTGGGCTGCTAAAACAGGACCTATAAGTGGCCCAGCCCCTGCTATAGCTGCAAAATGATGACCAAAAAGGACCCACTTGTTTGTGGGATAAAAATTCTTTCCATCATTCAGACGATAAGCAGGAGTTATCCGCATGTCATCGAGGGTTGCTACTTTAGAAGCAAGGAAAGCTCCATAAAATCTGTATGCAAGCACATAGAAGCATGCAGCCGCAGTAATTAACCAGATAGCGTTTACCTTTTCCTGGGGATTAAGAATTCCTGTAACAATCGCAAAGGATAGCAGAAAAGAGAATTGCCAGAAAGATCCAAAGAAGAAAAGATAATTTTTTCATAAGATATAAAAATATTATAAATAAAAGGGCTCTATTCTGTAAGGCACTTTTGAAATGATGTCTTGAGATACCTGGTCTAAAATTACTCTTGTGACATTTAAAAATTCCGTTCTCTTTTTTGCGCTCTATGCTCTTCGCTCTTTGCGGTTCCTCTCGCAACTGTTTGAGCCCCCTGCTCCCTTAATTTCCTTATCATCTCTTCTGATGCTATGCTTTTAAGGAACCTCGTTCTCTGCTCTTTATCAGGGATTTTTTCATTGCCTTTTTCCGTATCTTTTCGACTAATTGCAAATACTCCGCAAATTCAGGTCCATAAAGCCTTTCAAGTTCCTGACGGATTGATTTTGAGAGGGCAGGGCTGATACCGCTCGTTGAGACAGCAATAGTCAGAGGACCTCGTTGCATAACTGAAGGAACTATGAAATTGCATAAGGATGGAGTGTCAACAACATTCACAAGACAAGGGGCATCTTCAGAAACTTTTTTATTTATCTCCTGAGAATCTGTTGCTGCAATTACAAGGAAAGTATTTTTTACATCACCCTTCCGGTATTGTCTTGAAATATGTTTTATCCTGCCTTTTAGTTTTTCTCCTGCAATCCTTTTTGTAATTTCAGGACTTATGACAGTTACATCTGCTCCAGTCTTAAGAAGCGCCAAGATCTTTCTCTCGGCAACTCTTACCACCTCCAACTACAACAGTCTTTTTACCTTTAAGATTTAGAAATGCAGGATAATAGAGTGAGTGGTTCCGACCCCTCTCCCTCTCCCCTTCGAGGGGGGAGGGTTAGGTGGGGGTGGCTCTATGACTTGATTTGGCAAGTTCTTTCTTTGCATCAGCAGCAAATTTATTGTTCGGATATTTCTCGACCAGTCTGTTGAGGTACTCTGATGCCTTATCTTTCCGACCAAGGTTCTTATATGACATCCCGATATAAAAGAGCACTTCAGCCTCTCTCTGATAATCAGGGTAGGTTTTTAATATTCCTGCGAATCTATTGACTGCTGCATTGAAGGAGCCTTTCTTATAATAGAACTCTCCCACAAGGAATTCGTAACCCGCTATCACATTCCTGCATTTTTGAATCTTGGTGTCGACAACCTCCCTGTACGGGTTTCTCGGATACATCGTTTTAAGTTTCTCAAATTCTTCAAGGGCCCTGGCAGCACCGCTGTATCCACGCTCAGGACCTTCTATCTGATCGAAATAAACAGAAGCAATCTGGTACTGGGCATACACAGCATACTTATGGTCTGGATATGCCTCAAGGAAACTGCCTGAACTCAGCAATAGCAAGCTCAGATTCTCCCTCTTTCACATAGGAATCTGCAATCTTAAGCTGGGCAAGGGGTGCAAATTTCCGGGATGTATCTCTATTTTTAATCTCAAGAAATGCAGTCCTTGCCTCCTCATAATTTTTCTTCTCCAGAAGTTCATTCGCCTTTTCAAAGGCTTTTTCAGGCTCAAAAGTCTCAACAGGTTTAACTGTATCTGGTTTCCCTGAACATGAATATACGAAAAGAACCAAAAGAATAAGAAATAATCTGTTAACCCAACCCATACTATTCAATATATTAGGCATATTCCCCCTTAAGTAAATGTTCTTTTTCAAGCATCCTGTTCATACTTCCCATTCTGTAACCATCAAGGTCAAGAGATACAAATTTATATCCAAAAAATTTCAGTTTTTCAGAAATAAGGCTTCTATTTTCCGGCGTCAAGAAGCGGCTAATCTCTTTTTCATGAACTTCTATCCTCGCAACCATGTCGTGGTCTCTCACCCGTACCTCCTGGAATCCGAGTCCCCTAAGGAATTCTTCTGCTACCTCTATCCTTTTCAAAGCATCTTTTGTTATTCGTTGTCCATAAGGAAACCGTGAAGCGAGGCAGGGAGAAGAGGATTTGTCCCATGTCTGAAGACCAAGTTGTCTCGAGATCTCTCTGACCTCCTTTTTTGAAAGACCTGCCTCAGTCAAGGGACTCCTCACATGATATTTTGCCGCTGCCCTCATACCAGGTCGATAATCCAAAGAGTCATCCACATTACTTCCATCGAGTAAAAACGCATACCCCTCAGATATAGTTAAGTCAGCAAATAGTTTAAATCGCTTATCCTTGCAGAAAAAGCATCTCTCCGGTGTATTACTAACGAATTCTTCAATCGAAAGTTCGTCAGTTTCTATAATCCTGTGCTCTATCCCCAGTTCTGCCGTCATCTTCTTTGCTATAAGCAAATCACCATGCGGAGTTATGTCTGATACAGCCGTAATGGCAAGGGTTTTTATGCCAGATATCCGTAGTGCCTTGAGGAGCAATGTGCTGTCGACACCTCCCGAATAAGCAAGAACAGCACTTTGCATATCTTTAAGGATTTCTAATCAGGTTCGTTAATTTATTGTCGCCCATCAGTGTCCAAATAAGAGATTGCTTCGCTACGCTCGCAATGACAAATTGAGCAATGACGCCACGTTCCTGTCATTGCGAGGAGTCCCGAAAGCCTTCGGGACGACGAAGCAATCTTGATTAAAGAACTAATGAAATCACGATCTTCAGATGGAATTTTTAATCTTCGCAATGACATTTTGCTTCATTTTGCATTCCCTTTAACTGTTTGTTATAGCACCGATACTTCATAGTTCTCCTGATGGAAATTTCGATTCTCCCTTACGGTGACTTTCACATTGTATAAATTTTCTATGACTTCCAGACCCGGTCTTTCTTCATCAGAGAGAAGCTCTGCAACCAGGGGATGGGCTGTAACAATAATCCTCTCTCCTCTGCGTCCTGCGATCTTCTTTATCTTTCTGAATATTTCATAACAGAGTGTCCTGGGTGACTTGACAAAGCCCTTGCCCTCACAATACGGACAGGCTTCGCAGAGTATTCTTCCAAGGCTTTCTCTTACCCGTTTCCTTGTCATCTGTATAAGTCCGAGTTCCGTTATATGAGATATTGTATTTTTGGCTTTATCTTTTTTCATTGCATCTACGAAAGCATTGAACACTTTTTCCTTGTTCTCAGGTCGTTCCATATCTATAAAATCTACTATGATAATGCCGCCAAGGTTCCTGAGTCTTATCTGGTATGCTATCTCCTTGACTGCCTCAATATTGGTTTTAAATATAGTATCTTCAAGCTCTTCTTTCCCGACAAATTTACCTGTATTCACGTCTATGACAGTCATCGCCTCTGTCTGGTCAATAATGATATAACCACCGGATTTCAACCATACCTTTCTTCCGAGAGCTCTCGATATGTCAATTTCTATTCCGAAGGCATCAAATATAGGTTCCGTACCTTCATAGAGATCTATTTTACCGAGAAGCTTCTCAAAGTTGGTCCTGACAAAATCTTTCAGCTTTTCATGCTCTTCTTCAGAGTCTATAACGAGCCTTTTGACATCCGGGCTCATAAGGTCCCTTACGCTCCTGAATACAAGGTCGAGGTCACTGTAAAGAAGTGAGGGTGCGGTAACTTTGTCTCTCTTTTTCAATATTGTTTCCCATAAAAGGAGAAGGAACTCAAGGTCTTTCTTAATATCTTCTTCGGTAGAACCTTCACTTGCTGTTCGTATAATAAGTCCATAACCTCTTGGCCGCATCCCTTCGACAATACCTCTGAGTCTTGCTCTCTCTTCCTCGTCTGGAATCCTTCGTGAGATACCTATATGTTCCACATTGGGCATGAGCACAAGATATCTGCCCGGAAGAGTCACATATGACGTAAGGCGGGCTCCCTTACTCCCAAGAGGGTCCTTTGACACCTGGACAAGTATTTCCTGCCCTTCCTGGACAAGGTCTTCTATAGTAAATTCTGGTTTCCCTCTCTTTGAAACCAGATCAAGAGGATTGTCTTTCTCTTCGACGAACGGTGCATACTCTTCTATATCAGCTATGTCAGCCCTGATATCACTAATATAGAGAAAAGCCGCTTTTTCGAGACCGATGTCAACAAAAGCTGATTGCATACCCGGAAGAATTTTCAAGACCCTGCCTTTGTAAATATTCCCCACAAGACTTGCATCATGCTTTCTCTCCACATAAAACTCGACAACCAGACCTCCCTCAAGCAAGGCAACTCTGGTCTCCTCAGGCGTTACGTTAATCAGGATTTCGCTGTCCATTGTGAACTCCGTTCAAGGGGTTTTACCCATCCGCTTTTCCATCCATAAAGGGCCAACCTTGTTATTTTTAACTCTTTTAAAGGCGCTTGAAAGATCATAGGGAAAAGTTCTCCGATTCTCACTTTCACATCTCCCTGATCCACAACAACAACATGCAGCGTATCGTCATCTATCTGTCTTGCTTCTTCAACCATTGCCCTGATGTTTACGACAACCCGTTCTCTCTGAACCTGCATATCCTTTTCTTCAAGGAAACTATTCATATGTGAAAAATCCCTGCCTTTTACTTCATATTTATACCTTGTTATAAAGCTGCTGAGAGATTCCTCCTTTGATGAAATGACTGCTATATCTTTTACTGAAACTCCCTCAGGGAGTGTGCTGTTCAACTTTTTCCTGTTCATAATGATATCAAAAGGCGGGACTATTTCCATATCAAAATATTCACTGAGACCTCCAATCCCAACTCCGAGGGGAGGACCAAAAGATATTTTTGGAGAAGGATGATATCCCTCTGAATATACAACAGGAAAGGCTGCTCTCTTCATTGCTCGATGTAAAACTGCCATAAGTTCAAGATGCGAGAGATGTCTCAACCTTCCTGTCTTTGAGAATTCAACCCTTATCTCTAACAGGCTTAAACTGCCGATGACTATGAATCGGAGAAGCATTGCTCCGAAGATGCGGTAACAGTTCAAAGGGTTCACTTTGTTTTATTCCCTCCCCTTCACCGTTTCTCCCCTTCTCCGTATCAGTATGGCAACCGAGTCCGCAGTTCTGGCAAAACTTGCTGCAATCAGGAGTTATACAGGCTTCGACTGCCCTCTGATTTTCCTTCCACAGGAACTCTTTTGTCACACCTATGTCTATATGTTCCCATGGGAGTTTATCCGATCTCTCATAAGTCTTTGCTGCAAAATCTGCTGCACTTATCCCTGTAAGATCCATCGCCGTTTCCCATTTTTGCATATCGAAGACATCTGACCATCCATCAAGCCTGCACCCCAGCAACCAGGCTTTTTCAACAAGGGCAGCAAGGGTTTCATCCCCTCGTGAGAAGGCAGCTTCAAGAAGACTCATTCTTACATCATGAGATTTAACATGAAATCCTTTTTTTGTCAGGGTATCCCTTAGATAATCTCTTTTCCGTCTCAGTTCATCAGGAGTGTCCTGCCCATACCACTGAAAAGGGGTATGAGGTTTCGGTACAAAAGGAGAAACGCCAACATTAATATTGACAAACCTCCTCGTATGCTGTTTTGCAATCCTCAGCGCTTTCTTGACCATCATTAGGTCGCCTCTATATCCTCATCTTCTTCTGTTGGAAGCCCGATCATGAAATAGAGTTTTACGTTGTGCCATCCTTCCTCAAAAAGCGCTTCCAGTGACTTTTCATAATCCTCTTCAGAAAAATCTTTATTGATGACCTTCCTCAGTCTCTCGCTGCCTGCCTCAGGCGCGATGGTAAAACCTGTCTTCCTTACAGAACGTATTTCTCTCAGGAGTTCAGCATGTATCGAAGCTACCCTGAGAGAAGGAAGTGAAAGGGCAATCTTGTCCTTTAAAAATCTTCGATTAAAATCCTTTACAACCTCCAAAAGACAACTATAGTCGCCTGCGCTCAGTGATGTGAAGGAAACCTCTTCGTGTCCTGTGTTCCTCAAGGAGCTTTCTGCGATCTCTAACACCCTCCCCGGACTTCTCTCACGAACCGGCCTGTAAATCATGCCTGCCTGACAGAACCTGCAGCCTCTCGAGCATCCCCTCGAAACCTCAACATTGATCCTGTCATGGACTATCGATGCATAGGGGACGATTGGTTTGTCAGGATATGGTGCTTCATCAAGGGAATGTATGAAACGCCTCTTAATCAGTGACGAGTGACAAGTGAGGAGTGACGAGTCAGAAAACTTTGAACTCTTGAATAGAGGGTACATATATTCCTTCGATTTCAGATAAAGCAAAAAGGATGGATTCCTTTCTTCTTTCTCCACTCTTTTTCCACTGGTAAACTGTATCCAGTATATCCCTGATAGCCTCTTCACCATCGCCAATCAAGAATGCGTCGATAAAGGGAGACATGGGTGCTGGATTGACAGTACATGGACCGCCGGCAATGATAAGCGGATAGTTTAAAGATACATTATTTCTCTCCTCAGTCCTGAGTGGAATACCTCCAAGATCGAGCATATTAAGGACCGTTGTATAGGAAAGCTCATACTGAAGGCTAAAACCAACGACATCAAACTCTTTTAACGGACGTTTTGATTCCAAAGAAGAAAGGGGTATCCCCCTGGCCCTCATTTCTGCCTCAAGATCAAGCCATGGAGAAAAAACCCTTTCTGCAGAAGCAAAGGAAAGATCATTGATTATCTTGTAAAGTATTTTGAGTCCGAGATGTGACATCCCAATCTCATACACATCTGGAAATGCCAAAGCCACCTTTAGAGGAGCTTCCTTGTAAATAGTATTAATCTCATGGTTTATATACCGGCTTGGTTTCTGAAAAGACGAAAGATTCATAGCTAAGAATACCACCCTGAAAGTCTGTTTGGCAAGGCAAGGTACAGAATACTGTCAGAGGTTACTGAACATGCTTCCTCGCTGTCGCTTTCAGTTTGGGATTTAGTAATTCGAGGAGAAAAGAAAGATTCCCGGCAAGCTGGAATGACAATTATGAGGACAGAGTTCGCTAGCTATAATACGAAACAAATCATATGAGCATTTGCCTTATGTGCTAAAGTGCTAAATCAACAGTCATTCCCGCTTGACGGGTCGCCTCGGGCGACTCGCTGAGGAGAGAATCCTTCTTCAGATTCCGAGCAAGTCGGAAAGATTCTGGACAAGCCAGAATGACATTCTTAAAACAGAATATCTTTATCACCTTATCGGAGATGCGTGCTATAATACGAAACAAAATACCTTTGCATTTCTCAGGAGACTAGAAGCTTATGGAAGGAAAGAAGTTTTACCCTACCAAACGGTATATTGAATTTCAACAGAATGCAATTTCAAATTTAGAGAAGTTCTGGGAGAAAGAAGCAGAGAAAATCCCCTGGTTTAAACGCTGGGATACTGTTCTCCAATGGGAAGATCCCTATGCACGGTGGTTTGCAGGTGGTCTGCTCAATGCCTCCTATGGATGTTTAGATGTCCATCTGCATTCATGGCGAAAAAATAAAGTGGCAATATATTGGGAAGACGAACAGGGGAATACAAAATCATACAGTTATGCCCAACTCTATTGGGAGGTAAACAGATTTGCCTCTGTCCTGAAAAATATTGGCGTCAAGAAAGGTGATATCGTAGTTCTTTATCTGCCCATGATTCCGGAACTCGTGATATCAATGCTCGCAACCGTAAGGATCGGTGCTATTCATACGGTTGTCTTTTCAGGATTCAGCAGCAAGGCTTTAGCAGACAGGATTAACGACACAGGTGCAAAGGTCTTGATAACAGCAGACTTCGGAATAAGGAGAGGGAAGTTTGTTCCCCTGAAGGAGATTGTTGATGATACCCTGAAGCTCACTCCCACCATCGAAAAGGTAATTCTCATAAAGAGGACCGAAAAGGAGGTAAATATCGAGGAAGGACGAGATTTACTTTACCAAGAATTGTTGAAGGAGTGCAGAAAAATATGTTGAACCTGAACCTGTTGAAGCTACCCATCCGCTGTACATCCTCTATACATCGGGTACGACAGGAAAACCCAAGGGAATCGTTCACTCCACCGGAGGTTATTTGGTTTACAACTATGCAACATACAAGTGGGTTTTCAATATTTCCGACGAGTCCATATACTGGTGTACTGCAGATGTAGGCTGGGTCACAGGCCACTCAGAAATAGTGTATGCGCCTTTACTCCATGGTGCAACGATCGTTGTGTATGAAGGATCCCCGGATTATCCTTACCTCGATAAATGGTGGGAGATTATAGAAAAATATGGGGTGACAATTTTGTATACCTCTCCGACAGCCCTCAGGATGTTCATCCGGTATGGAGAAGAATGGATAAGAAAACATGATTTAAACAGCCTGCAGATTCTTGGAACTGTTGGTGAGGCCATTAATCCGGAGGTATGGGAATGGTATTACAAAAATATTGGGAATGAGAAGTGCCCGATTGTTGATACATGGTGGCAGACAGAAACAGGGGGGATCATGATATCCCCTGCTCCAGGATTAGAACTTGTTCCCCTCAAGCCTGGGTCAGCCACCCTGCCATTACCGGGTATTGATGCAGAGGTGGTGGATGATTCCGGAAATCCTGTAGGTCCCGGGACGAAAGGCTATTTGGTTATAAGGAAGCCCTGGCCTGGAATGTTAATGGATATCTATAAGGATCCGGCCCGTTACAGAGATACATACTGGTCGAGATTCAAAGGGATGTATTACACAGCCGATTATGCAATGAAAGATGAGGAAGGATATTTCTGGCTTCTTGGAAGAGCGGATGAGATATTAAAGGTGGCCGGACACAGAATCGGCACTGCTGAGATAGAGAGTGCTGTTGTTGCAACACCTTTTGCAGCCGAAGCCGCTGTTGTTGGTATGCCTGATCCCGTAAAGGGAGAAGCTATCGTCCTCTTCGTGATTCTTAAAGAAGGATATAAACCTGAAGAAAAGATCAAAGAAAAAATCATTGAAAGCATTCGGATACAGATAGGCCCTATTGCAACACCCAAGGAGATCTACTTTGTTGCAAAACTTCCAAAGACGCGGTCTGGCAAGATCATGCGGAGAATTTTAAAAGCGATAATTCAGGACAAACCTGTAGGAGATATCACCACCTTAGAGGATGAAGCTTCTGTTGAAGAAATAAAAATTGCTTATGAAGAATTCAAAAGGATATTAGAGGGAAATATAATCATCCATTCACTAACTAAACCCAATTCCTCTGAATACTTCCTGAATAACTCAAGCCCTCTCTTATGCTCCTCTGTCAAGTCATACGATATTCCTTTCCAGAATGAGATGAGATCCTCCTCTGTTATATTCACCGCATGCCGGCTGAGAAGTAAAGGCTTCAATTCCCGGGCTATTTTATCTAAATTTTGCAAAGCAAGGTCTTTAGCCTTATGAAGATCATGAATGAAAGTCTTGAGAAGTTCAGCTTTTTCAGAAAAACAATCCTTCCTCGCTATCCATAAGGCAAAAACAAAAGGGAGACCTGTGTTCCTATACCATAAATCTCCCAGGTCATAATATGGATTATTTCAGATTTTCTAGGGCGTTCGAGGTTCCCCCCCACCCCTGCCCTCCCCCTCGAGGGGGGAGGGTGAGGGAGGGGGTGTCTGTCTATAGTTTGTGACTGTTTTCGCTGCTTTTAGAGCATCATCACCAATAACAAGGATAAGCATCTGCTTTACTTATTACAGAATCCAGCGGTTCATCTGTTGGTCTCAGAGGACATTCGATTTTATAGAATTTTCTCAGGATAATACCGAGGAGGGCAACAGAGGTTTCGGACTGTGATGATACAAGGACTGTCTTACCTTCCAATTCTTCTATTGGTTTTTTGCTAAAGAGCAATATGCTGCCAATAGGACCTTTTGAGCTTATTGAATGACCTTCAAGAAGAGTGTATTGACTCTCACATCTGAGATATTCAATAGACGAGGAAGGGCTTATGTCGATCTCCCCGGATCTTAAAAGTCTGTTGAGAGTTGAAGGAACTCCTTCAATGAATTCATATCCGGAGCAGTCACATTCCCTCTGGAGCATGTAAAAGATGGGGAACAGATTTGCGTATGGAATCTTTCCTACCTTCAGGAGAGACTCTCTCTTTTTCTTAATGGTCACCTTTTTTGCCTTTGTTTAATTCTTCCTGGTCTTTGGTGTAGCAGGAATTATAGTGTATAAGAAGTCTTTTATTCGATTCAACAAATCTGTTTATTTGACAACCGTACCACCTTTTGTAAAAATATCTTCTATGATTAAAACCATTGAAGAGAAAATTCTTGCCGGGGAAAACATATCGAAAGAAGACGCTCTTTATATCACTGGAATCTCAGGGACCGAACTCTTTGAACTCTTTGCATCGGCAAACAAAATAAGAACCCATTTCAGTGGAAATACTGTAGGTCTTTGCTCCATAGTCAATGCAAAATCCGGGGCATGCCCTGAAGATTGTTCTTTCTGCGCACAGTCATCCAAAAGCAAAGCCAAGATAGAAGTGTATCCCCTTCTCAGTAAGGAGTTAATACTTCAAAAAGCAAGGGAAGCAAAAAAATCAGGCTCAGAAAGGTTCTCTATTGTGACGAGCGGTAATAAAGTTTCGGAAATAGACTTATTAATGATAGCAGATATGATCTCCGCAGATCAGAGAGATCGGACTTCTTCCATGTGCAAGCCTTGGCATGCTCAGAGAAAAGCGAACTTTCGATTCTCAAATCAGCCGGACTTGATCGTTACCATCACAACCTTGAAACTTCAGAAGGGTTTTTCCCTCTGGTATGCGGCACTCATAGTTATGCTGATAAACTCAAAACAATAGATGCAGTAAAATCCGCCGGGCTTTCCTTATGTTCCGGTGGTATCTTCGGCATGGGAGAGACATGGAAGGACAGAATTAATATGGCTTTCCTGCTGAGGGAACTTGATGTTGACTCTGTCCCTATAAACTTTCTTATCCCGATAAAGGGCACAGCTTTAGAGCACAAGGATTTTCTTCACCCCTTTGAAGCTTTAAAGATTATCAGTCTCTTCGATTTATCCTTCCTCAAAAAGAGATAAGGATCTGTGGCGGAAGAATGCAGACCCTCGGTGAATTTAATTCTATGGTTTTTCTTGCAGGAGCAGATAGTTTGATGATTGGTAATTATCTGACCACATCGGGAAGAAATTATGAAGATGATTTCAGACTTATTGAAGCATATGGGCTTACTCCAAAACATAAAGACTATTTCATCTGAAGGTGTGGCATCAACATCTCTGGTTACCACCCTTCACTGAAGGGATACAAGAGGAAAATATATTGTTCCCCCTTTGGCAAAGGGGGATGAAGGGGGATTTTAAGAGCAAATGGTTGCTGCCATAATTCATGAAATCTCCCCTTGCCCCTCTTTGCCAAAGAGGGGAATTTTCGGGTTAATGACCGTTTTGTTTGATTCAAATTTCTTGTGCTCATTTCGTTTAGAGACTCTTAGAGAAAGGTAAGGATTAAAAGATGGAAGATAAATCAGATATCTACGACGTAATCATCATCGGTGGAGGGCCTGCCGGGCTGACGGCAGCACTCTATGCATCAAGGTCCAAACTTAAGACCGCTATACTGGATAAATCATCAACGGCTGGTGCTCTTGCATACACAAACAAGATAGAAAATTACCCTGGACTCACAACCCCTGTCTCTGGTAAGGAACTGCTTGATACCATGAGAAAACAGGCATCTGGGTTTTGGCGCTGAATATGTTGAAACGCAGGTTGTAGGGATGAACCTCTCAGGCGATATCAAAGAAGTCTTTACCATGGATAGGACATACAGCGGTAAAACCTAATCATCGCTACAGGCTCAATGGGTAGGAAACCCGGCATAAAAGGGGAGGGTAAATTTCTCGGGAAAGGTGTTAGCTACTGTGCCATATGTGATGCTGCTTTCTTCAAAGGAAAAACTGTCTGTATTATTGGAAGCTCAGAAGAGACCGTAAAAGAGGCCGGCGTTCTTGCAAGGTTTGCTGAGACAGTATTTCTCATCTCACCCGCACAGAAACTCAAGGTCGATGACCATCCTGTTCTTAATATGCCGAACGTAAGGGTACTGTTAGGTTATACTGTTTCTGCCATTGAAGGCAAAGAAGTTGTTGAAAAGGTAAAAATGCTCGATCCTGACCATAAAGAAGTCGAATTAGATCTGTCAGGGGTCTTTGTTTATCTGCATGGCAATAAACCAATAACGGATTTTCTCGCAGGGACCCTAAAGACAGAAGAAGATGGGTGTATTCCTGTTAACTGCATGATGGAGACATCCATACCCGGTGTATTAGCTGCTGGAGATGTCACCTGCACAGAGATACGACAGGTTGTTGTAGCAGCATCACAGGGGTGTATCGCAGCCCTCGCTGCAGAGAAATATCTTTACAAGAGAACAAGGTACAAAATGGATTGGGCTAAATAACCTTATCTTCTTTTCCCTATGAGAGTGGCCAACTCCAAGGCATTTTTTGGCGCATAGCCAAAGGCATCGTTATTAAAATAAATGAAAACATCTTTCTTCTGTCTCAGATAAGACTTAATCCTTTTCGCATCTTTTTCCAATGATTTTATACTGTAGGATGTTGTATAACTTCCTTCTTCTCCGTGTCTCCTGATATATACGAAGTCTGAGTCCAGAGGCAGTTTATCAAGAAAATCAGGCCAGTCAGCCATACAGGGCGCAGCCCCTTCCAGATTGAGTAGCTCGAAAACCCTCTTGTTAATCCATGTCTTATTTCTGAACTCAAAGGTGTTTCTCAAACAGTAAGGTTTTAGTATTTCAAGAAAGTTTTTGAAACGTTCAATATCCACAGAAAGAGTAGGAGGAAACTGCCATAAGATAACACCTAATTTTTCTTTCAGCAGGGTTGCCCGTGAAAAAAAAGCCTCAACAGGTTCTGAACAATCTTTCAGTTTTTTAACATGTGTAATAAATCTGCTGCCCTTAAGAGAAAATGTAAAACTCTCCGGCGTGGAAGAATACCATTTTATGAACGTTTCCCTGTCAGGTAGCTTGTAGAAAGTAACGTTGAGTTCTACTGTCGAAAAATGCCTGCTATAGTATTCGAGCCAGTGGTTCTTCGAGAGGTCATCAGGATAAAAATTCTTCCTCCAATGTTCATACAAAAAGCCGCTGCAGCCTATCCTTAAATCAGCCAATTCAGAATATTCTACCATATGGCCTTTGAGGCAAGACACAAATATAATAACGATGCGCTGGAACCATGGTATATACGTCCACATTTATTGCCTATAATCCGGATTTTTGTGATAATATGAGTACCATATATGTTGGAGGGTAAACAAAATATTTCTGTGTTAACCTTTCCCCTTACGAAACGCCCATTAGGCAACATCCTTGTGGATGGTGAATTTGTAGCGTCTGAGGATCTGAAAAGGGCATTAGAAGATCAAATACAGAGCAACCATCTGCTGGGTGAAATTCTCGTCCGCATGGGAGTAATAGACGAAGTAGATCTGGATGTCGCTTTATCCATACAAAAGGATCTGGTATCTCTTAAAGACGCTCTCAAACTTGCTGCTGGTGTACAACAACTCCTTGGCGACCTTCTCATACAAGCCAGGCGGATTACTCCTGAACAGCTTGAACATGCCCTGCAAGAGCAGCAGAGGACAGGAGAAAAACTTGAAGAAATTCTTGTACGCCTGAAGATTGTCTCAAGGAATGAGCTTGAAGGACTGCTCGCTTTTCAACAACACCAAGGTGATCCCCAGCGTGCAGTACGACTCAGGCTCGGGCAGCTTCTCGTAGACACAAAGAAAATTACCAAAGAGCAACTTCAACACGCCTTAAGAAAACAACGGGTTTCTCCCCACAAGAAACTTGGTGAACTGCTTGTTGAAGAAGGTTATGTTACACATGAAGAAATTTCTCACGGACTTAAACTGCAGCGTAAACTTTTAACCGCTGCCCTTGTGGCAATCCTGTCTCTTTGTTCCCCGGTAAGTTCCTTCACAGAACATGCCGAAGCTCATGCATCTCATGTACAAGAACCTGTAGTTGAAACGGCTGCAGCATATGCAACACTGAAAGTAGTCTATCAAACCCCTGAGTTAGTCGTCACATATGCAGACATTCTTCGGGGGTATGTTGAAGTCAAATCTGGCTCCCGGATCGAGATCAGAAGTAATGCCTTTTTCTTTCTGAGGTTTGATGGCTTAAGTAATCCCTTTAGGGAAGTTCATATACAAGGGTTTGGCAAGGACATCCTTGTAGATGCAAAGGGGGGGGCGCTCTTTCTCAAAGATATTCGGGGGTTCGCCACCTTTGAACTAACCTATACATTTGTCCTGTCAAAAGATGCCCAGCCTGGAACATATGCCTGGCCAGTCGAAATTTCTGCCTATCCGACAATGGTCGCTTAAGAACTATAAAAAAGAAGGCTTCGATTATCCTTATGCTTATAAAGTAACCGAAGCCTCTAAACAATATCCGGTGGAAATCCTGTCTGCAGATTCTAATACAAATAATAATCTATCTTATTCCCGGCGGTCTCCTCTTATTCATGCAGAATGTCAACAACAACAGTATCAGACGACCCCATCCCTTTCAATGCCAGTGCTGCATTCCTCCTGACAACCGGGCTGTCGTCGTTTAAGGCTGCCGTCAATGGCTCGACTGCCCTGTTATCCTGTATCTCTCCCAATGCCTTTGCTGCATTCCTTCTGACAATCGGGTTTTCATCATTCAGTGCAGCGATTAAGGGCTTTACTGCGCTTGAATCCTTAATCTTTCCCAGTGCTACTGCAGCATTCCTTCTGGCAACAGGGCTGCCATCCTTCAGGGCAGCAAATAAAGGCGCAACCGAAGGTTGCCCTATTTTCGCAAGGGCATTTGCTGCCAGTAATCCCACATTTTTCATCCTTCAAAACAGCAATTAAAGGATCAACAGCACTTGCATCCTTTGCCTCTCCCAGAGCCTTTATGGCATGCAACCGAGTGACCGTATTGTCTTGATTCATTTGTTGAACTAACTCGTCAACGTTCGCAGCCTGCAGATATCCGATTTGAAGAACGCATATGGAAACAACAAGCACAATCAGCGTAAGACTAAATTTTTTACCCAATCTTTGTATCATACTCTACCCTCCTTTTTTCTGACAGACAAAATTTTACCTCAAGAATAAAAGAACCGACCGCTCAGGTATCCAAGCTATGCAAAACCAGAAGTTTGGTTTTCACACAAATTCAGAAAACCTGGAAGCTCAAACCCATTTGAGTAGATAAATAACCTCCGTCACCTCCTTTCTCAATGAAGATGAGTTAATTCCTTGTCTTCTTCCCTGAAATTTTTAAAACTCAGGATTTTCCAAAGCTCATCGAGATTTGTAAATGCCTTTCTCTCTTCAACCCCGGCTTCCTCAACCACACCGACAAGGTTACGTGGATTATTTTTCTCACAGCGATAAATACGAACAATATAGTTTTTCAAAACCAAGGTTTCCCCTCCTACTTTTTGAACGTTGTTTATTATATGGTAATTTTTAAAGTATTATTTTACTACATGAAAAGTCACAGATTAGTCACAGATTTTAAAAAATAACAAATTGATAAATAAAATAGATTTATTTATTATACTATCAATCTGAGGCTTTACAATCTTTTTGTTCGATTTTAGATTTATGAATCAATGTATGAATCAATAGGGACAGTGCTATGGATTTAAGGAGAGAGCTTCTTGAGATCTTAGCATGCCCGAAATGCAAGGGAGCTATCAAACTGATTGAAAAATCCATCATTCATGAGGAGACTGGATTCATGTGCGAAAAATGCAGACTGCTCTATCCGATAAGAGATGGAATACCTGTTATGCTGATAGATGAAGCAATGAAAGTAGGTGAAGAATGATTGAGTCTCAAAGATTAGACCCAAGGCTGCCTTTAATTCAGGATGCTCATCTCGCTGATAAGATTGTCCTGATCAGATTCGACCATAACGTCGTGAAAGATGGTGAAATCAGGGATCCTTACAGGATAGACCGTTCCCTTGGTACGCTTTTTAACATTGTAGAGCGCGGTGGCAGGCCTATTCTCATGACCCACGTAGGAAGACCGAAAGACAAGAAAACTGGTGAGATCAAATGCAGACCTGGAGAAGCAATTGAGCCCATCGTTGAGTATATTGAGCGCAAATTGTACACAAGATTTCACGTGCCAAAGTTCTATCAAGACCCGAAGTCCGGCATTCCCAGCATCGACACCTCAATTAACCTTGCTATTCGTGACCTCAAAGAAAGGAAGATCGGGGGAATCTATCTTCCCAACACACGATGGTTTCAGGGTGAAGAGTCAGACGGGGAAATCAGGGAAAAATTTGCCGTACAGCTTGCCGGCCTCGCAGATATCTTCGTGAATGATGCCTTTGGTTCGTGGCAGCCTCACACCTCAACGTACGACATCACAAAGTATCTGCCCTCTTATGCAGGCTTCCTGATGCAGAAGGAAATCCTTAATCTGAGTTCTGTCATCAATCCCCAGAGACCCTTTCTGGCTGTGGTTGCCGGCGCCAAATATGACACAAAGATAAAGCCTCTCTATGCCATCTATGAAAAGGTCGACCACCTGATCTTAGGAGGCATGATTTATAACACTTTCCTCTGCGCAAAGTATGGAATTACTATAGAAGGTATCCAGGAAAAGGACATCATTGCTGCAAGGGATCTCGTTGAGAAGGACAGGGCAAATAAGAAAATCATCGAGCTACCTTATATTGTCGAGTCCGATACCATAGAAGGCAGGATAGAAGGTAAATACAGGACTATATCGATAAGGGATTTTCAGGAAGGCAAGAGATATGGTTATGTCCTTGATATAGACCCCGAATCATTTAAAGACCCTATACTGGTAGAAGCCCTTCTGGGTGCAAAAACAATATTCGTTAATGCTGTTATGGGATACACACCTCATTTCACAGCAGGATCAGAGGCATTGGATAGTACTATAGACCAGAACAGAATTGCCCTTAAAATGTACGGGGGAGGTGACACCCTCCAGGAGTTTAAGAGTCTCTGCCCAGCTCTTTACCTCTCTGTACTTGATAGTACTCAGTATTATTTCTTCACCGGTGGCGGTACTGTCCTGACAGCCATAGAACAGGGAAGCCCCTACGGGCTTAAACCTGTTCAGGCTCTGATGGAAAAGCTCAGCGGCTCCTGAAATACCACGTTAATACCTTTTCAATATTGGCAGCTACATTATCTTTAGCGTTTATGATAAATATTTTATCCTCTATCTGGAAAAGTTCCTTTTCCATCCTTGTTATTTTCGGGGGATGAACATACCTGACTCCGAGTCCTTCTTCAAACATCGGAACAATCTTGTCCTTCATCCTCAGTTCTGTATCAACAAAAAAAATACCTATTTCTGGCAAAAGGTCTGATAGCCTGTCAAAAAAGGCGGTTATTTCTTTTTGATATATCTGTTTTGGCGGAGAGGATTTTATCTCCATGTATAATATTGTTCCGTCTACCTTTGCAATAAGATCATAGTCGCCACCCACCCTTGGTCTTTTGAATTTGATACCCCATATTGCTTCTGCAGCAAATTCAACTTTAAATGTCTCTGAAACAAACCATTCGAGGGTTTCACCAAAACTCTTTATAGGTCTAAGTGAAAGTCTGAAACCGTCAGATACTTTCTCTGCGAGGCCGATCTTTCTCAAGTATTCAACATAATCCTTTGTCACTTCTGAGGTCGCATAGCGTGTAACATTCTCTATTCTGAAAAAATCCTGATGCTTGATAACATCCCTCAAAAACAGACGAAAGGAATATTTTTTCATCACTTCGTAGAAGCCTTTCTGGAATTCCTTTGCAGGAAGGATTAAGTCTTCGGAAGGCTCTTTTTTATAAATTCTAAACCCGCGCCGCTTCAAAAGCACATCAAGGGACGGAGTGAGTTCCGATAGCGACTTTCTGAGTCTTTTTATCTCATCACGAAGGGACTGTGCTTCTTCAGAAAATTTATTTTCTGGCATTGATTATGCAAACTTGATTGCTATCCTTCTGTGTCTCGGTCCATCAAACTCACAGAAAAATATAGACTGCCATGTCCCCAGGAGGAGCTTACCCCCCTCGACAATCACGTGAACAGAAGTGCCGACAATAGTCGATTTTATGTGGGCATCAGCATTACCTTCCCTGTGAAAATAATTCACATCCTGCGGTATAAGCCTGCTGAGGGTATTCTGTATGTCACGCTGCACGCTCGGATCAGCGCCCTCATTAATGGTGATACCCGCAGTGGTATGAGGAACATACAGATAGCAGATACCGTCCTGGACACCTGCTTCTTTCACAGTCTCCTGAACCATTCCGGTAACATCAATAAATTCAACCCTTGATTTACTTTTCACATTGATATACCTGACCATTTAATCCCCCAATAAAAATAAAATTAAGTGAGAAATGAGAAGTGAGAAGTTATGAATTTCTTCAGTTCCAATTTCTTACTTCTTATTTCCAACTTACTATTTTGTGAAAACCTCCTCATAAAATCTTTCATCAACCCTAAATTCAATTGCAAGCGCAACAAGCTTCCTGGGCATATCCAGTTTCTTGAGTCTCATTATATCTTTTTCTGTTGTGGCAATCCAGTCGGCACCGGTTTTCTCTGCATCTTCCGTAATCTTTTCCAGATCCCCTGCATTATATCTGTAATGATCTCTGTAAGATTTAAATCCTTTCACCTGTAAGCCTGCTGTCAAAAGAGTCTCTTTGAACGATGCTGGATTACCTATGCCTGAGAAACCAAAACAATTCTTTCCTCTCGCCCATTCAAGAGGAAAAACATCCCCTGTTGCTGTTATAAATTTCGACGGTCTGTGTTCAGCAAAAAACAGAGGGGCTTTTGCATTATATCGCCTTATTTCTTCAATAAGACTCTTGATTGACTGATGACTTCTGTCACCCCCTCCCTTACCCTCCCCCCTCGAGGGGGAGGGCTGGGTGGGGGGGACTCCTGACTCTTGACTCCTGACTGATTTGTCTGCCTTTGTTATAACAATAATGTCGGCCCTGGCGATTGCATTCAGGGGTTCTCTTAGCGGACCAAGAGGCAGGAGCCTTCTATTTCCAAAGGGATTTGTCCCGTCAATGAGCAGTACGTCTTTATCCCTGAAAAGCTTCCAGTGCTGAAACCCATCGTCAAGAATAAAAACATCAGGACGAAGAGCTTCAGGCAGAGAGCCAAGAGCGAACTTACCTGCTTCGTATCTGTCTGCACCCTTTATAACAGGTACGCCTTTCAATCGCTCAGCCATAAGTATTGGTTCGTCTCCTGCTTCTTCTTCGTTCAAGAGAGGCTTGTCCCCCTTGCTTACAAAACAGGTCCCCTGCCGGCTTCCCTTATAGCCTCTCGTCAGAATACACGGCATCAGGCCCCGTTTTTTTGCCTCTTCTGCAACCGCAATCGTAGCAGGTGTCTTGCCTGTTCCCCCAACGGTTAGATTGCCGATACTGAATACTCTGCAGGGAAGCTTTTTCTGATGCTTCAGGGCCTGCTGTTTTTTTATTGAATAACCTATATAGTAGAGACCTTCTATAATGGTCATGTGTTTCCTTGAGTCTTCCTTCAATTATATATTATCGAATTTCAGAAGCTACGTTTTATTGAAAAGAGATATAATGTAAGTCATAAATAATTTGGATATGCTATGCAGAAAAAGAGGAAAGTAAAACATACACCTTCACGGGAACAGCGTGATGATATCCGCACCGGGCTAAGCGTGGAAGCGATCAAGCGATCCGTGCTTGATAATCTTTACTTTCACCTTGCGAAGGCCCCTCTTACCGCAACGCAGAACGACTGGTACCTGGCGCTTGCGTATACCGTCCGTGACAGGATGATACAACGATGGATCAAAACTCTTCAGAACTTTACAGAAGATCTAACGGTCATTGCTTATTTGTCTTCAGAGTTTCTCATGGGGCCACAACTCGGAATCAACCTCATCAACCTCGGCATCTATGATAAGGTCTTTCAGGCTGTAAAAGAGTTAGGTCTTAATTTACACGAACTAACCGACCAGGAGAAAGAGCCCGGGCTTGGAAATAGTGGCATTGGGAGGCTCGCAGCCTGCTACATGGATTCACTTGCAACGCTCGAGATTCCTGCAATAGGGTATGGTATTCGCTATGAATTTGGCGCCTTTGAGCAGGAAATTCGCGACGGTTGGCAGATTGCAATGACTGATAAGTGGCTTCGCCCTGGTAACCCATGGGAGATTCCACGCCCCGATATTACTTACCATGTTAGTCTCGGCGGCCGCACCGAATCGTATTATGATGAGCAGGACTGTTTCCGGGTGCGCTGGATTCCCAAGTTTTCTATTACAGGGACTGCGTATGATATTCCCCTATCCGGATATAAAGTTGGCACAACAAACCTGTTGCGTCTTTGGAAATCCGAGGCCACTGAGTCTTTTGATTATGAGGCATTCAAGACCGGTGATTACTTTGGAGCAGTCAACGAGAAGATCGCCTCGGAATCGATCTGTAAGATCCTTTATCCAGATGACGAGCCATACGTTGGCAAACAGTTACGGCTTGCTCAACAGTATTTCTTTGTGTCCTGCGCTCTCCAGGACATGATCCGCCTGCACCTCTTGCGCTGGAAAAACATCTCCACCTTCTCAACCTCCTTTGCTGTGCAACTGAATGATACCAGTACCGCAATCGCTGTGGCAGAGCTGATGCGACTCCTTTTGGATGAACATCTGGTCAGTTGGGACAAGGCATGGTATATAACACAAAATACCTTTTCATATACAATCCATGCAATCTTGCCTGAAGCCCTCGAGAAGTGGCCCCTTTCCCTGTTTGAAGGTATTCTCCCGAGACACCTTGAAATTATCTATGAGATTAACCGGCGATTCCTTGACGAGATTTGGTTAAAGTATCCTGACAATAATGACAAGCTCACCCGTCTCTCTCTCATCGACGAGAGTGATCAGAAATATATCAGGATGGCTCATCTTGCAAGCCTGGGAAGCCACGCAATCAACGGGGTTACAGAAATCCATTCCTCGCTGCTGAAGGAGACATTATTCCCCGACCTTTATGAACTATATCCTGAGAGGTTTCTCAATCTAACCATTGGAGTAACACCGCGGCGCTGGATTGTACTTAGCAATCCAGGGCTCTCTGAACTCATCACAAATACAATTGGAGACCGCTGGATTAGTCAACTGAAAGAACTCAAACGGCTTGAACCCTTTGCCGATGATACAGACTTTATAAAAAAGTGGCAACAGGTAAAGTATGAGAACAAATGTAATCTCGCCAGGTTCATTCATAACCGAACAGGAATTTCCCTGAATCCTGACACTCTCTTTGATATACAGATGAAGCGTTTCCATGAACACAAGCGCCAGCATCTCAACGTTCTTCACATAATCACGCTCTATAACAGGATTAAGAAAAATCCACAGTTAGATATCACTCCCCGCACATTCATCTTTGGGGGAAAAGCATCACCTGGCTATCCCATGGCAAATCTCATCATAAAACTGATTAATTCCATTGCCGAAGTGGTGAACAATGATCCGGACGTGGCAGGTCGCCTGAAAATTGTTTTCTTTCCCAACTTAAATGTGAAAAATGGTCAAAGGCTTTATCCGGCTGCTGATGTCTCAGAACAGATCTCCACAGCCGGAAGAGAGGCATCAGGAACAGGGAACATGAAATTCTCTATGAACGGAGCATTGACGATAGGAACATTCAACGGAACGAACCTCGAAATACGTAAAGAAGTAGGAGCTGAAAATTTCTTCCTCTTTGGTTTGACTGCCGAAGAAATCCACAATATGAAATCTTTTGGCTATAATCCTATGGTTTACTATAATGCAAATCCAGATCTGAAAGAAGCAATCGATCTCATTAGTTCCGGATTCTTTTTCAGGAGTGACGTAAACCTGTTCAAGCCGCTAATTGACTCTCTGCTTTGTCGCGATGAATACATGGTACTTGCTGATTATCAATCGTATATTGAGTGCCAGGAACGCGTAAGCATGGCATTCAGAGATCAGGAAAAGTGGACGAAGATGTCAATCCTCACTGTGGCACGGATGGGAAAGTTCTCATCGGACCGATCCATCAGCGAGTACTGCGAAAAAATATGGCATGCCGTACCTCTGAAAATCGACCTTGAGAATTCATAACCGTCATGGTGAGCCCTTCGACAGGCTCAGGGTGACAACAAGGAGCACGTTATGATTAACAAAAGATTGTCTGAAATCATAGAATCTTCTTCGCTGCTCAGTCAGGTCGTAGGCGCAGAGAAACTCTTTCTCTCAGGCCGCCGGAAACGCGGTGAAGATCTCGAGAGTGCGGTGAGATTTTTTCTTGAGTTCCTGCACGGCTTCGAGAGTTTCGAGTTTGATGGCCCCTGTGTCACTGTTTTTGGGTCGGCGCGCTTTCCGGAAAGACACCGCTACTATGAGCTGGCACGCGAGCTTGGACGGGCGCTTGCCAATGCAGGCTATGCGGTCATGACCGGAGGCGGACCTGGGATCATGGAAGCTGCAAACCGGGGCGCCAAAGAGGGCGGGGGTCTCAGTCTCGGTTGCAATATCACGCTTCCCTTTGAGCAGAAGCCAAATCCATACCTCGACAAGTTCATCGAATTTGAGCACTTTTTCGTGCGCAAGGTGATGCTTGTAAAATACTCCTCGGCCTTTGTCGTCATGCCGGGTGGTTTCGGCACGCTTGATGAGGCTTTCGAAGTGATTACACTCGCTCAGACCGGAAAACTTGAGCGCTTCCCGGTCGTAGGTATGGTCAGGGACTTTTGGGACCATCTCCGCCGTTTCATGCACGACACAATGCTGGCCGAGGGCACCATCAGCAACGAAGACATGGATTTCATTCAGGGAGCAAATACGGTTGAAGACGCCATTCGCATCATCGGCCGTCTCTCGCGGGGAAGCTTTTAGCAAAAGAGTTTCTTCATCTCTGCGGCGGAGAACATTGCTCACAGTGATTCCTGTCTTCTTCGATTGACAAAATTCAAAAATTTTAGTATCCTTTCTTTTCACATTACCCCATTAAGGGCTACCTTTACCCCTTCAATAATAAGGTAGCCCTCTCCCCACATCTTAAAAATTTGCACATGCCATTTTTTCTAATTCAGCCTGACATTTTAACCAGGATTATTCTATGATGAAAGCTAAAGAAAGGTATCAGGAATCTGCATGCTTAAGCTGATTATCCGTAATATGCGGGAAGATGATATCCCTGCCGTATTGGAAATTGAAGAGATTTCCTTCGCTACTCCCTGGTCCGAACAGGATTTTCTCAATGAGCTGTATAAAAAGGATGCATTATCAAACATTGCTGTTTTTGATGGAAACATTATCGGATACATCTGTGTAAGCTACCATCTTCATGAATCCCATATCCTGAACCTTGCCGTTCATCCTGATTACAGGAGGCGGGGTGTAGCAACAATACTGATGGATGAAGCAATAAGGGAATTGAAAAAAAAGGGGTGCGCTTTTGTGTATCTTAAAGTCAGGGCTTCAAGTAGCAGTGCACACAGATTTTATGAGCTTTCGGGATTTAAGGTTGAAGGCATCAGAAAAAAATATTATGGCGATCCGGTTGAGGATGCGCTGGTGATGATGCGAAGGCTCTGAAATCTTATCTTCATAAAATGTCACGCCGGTCAGTCAAGGCAGAGACCTTCTTTTCGTCGTTGACATGCCATAAAAATATATGCTACACATAAATTTGTGAAAGGTAAGAATCGGGATTCTGAATGGCATTCGAAGTTATAAAAGCATCCGGACAGGCTGAGGAATTTAACATACAGAAGCTTGTCGATTCACTCATCCGTTCCGGAGCTTCAGAGGACATTGCCATGGATATCGCAAGGAAAGTCGAGAGCCAGATAAAACCCTCGATGCGTACAAAACATATATTTAGAATTGCCAGGAAAATGTTGCGCCGGTATAGCAAAACAGCGGACATGAGATATTCAATCAAGAAGGCTATCTACATGCTGGGACCTGCAGGCTATCAATTTGAAAAATATTTTGCGGGAATACTCAGGGCATATGGATATTCAGCCGAAACAAACAGGTTTCTCAAGGGATATTGCGTAACACATGAAGTCGACATTTTTGCAGTTCGTGATGACTATCGGGGGTGTGATAGAGTGTAAATATCACAGCAACGGAGGCAACCCGACCGATGTCAAAACAGCGCTCTATGTCTATTCCAGATTTATGGACATTAAAAAGGCCTATGAATTAAATCATGAAAACAGAGTCTCGATAGATAAGGGCTGGCTTGTTACAAATACCCGGTGCACATCAGATGCGATAAAGTACGCCAATTGTGTGGGTCTCAAGATAGTAAGCTGGAAATATCCGGATGAAAACAGCCTTGAAAGAATGATTGAAAATAAAAAGCTTTATCCTGTGACCATTCTGTCATCAATAAAGAAGACTTCGCTTGATATCCTCTTTAAGAATGACATTATTCTCGTAAGAGATATAGCTGACATGGATGAACAGATTTTCATAAAGCGAAGCGGCCTCGATACGGCTGCTGCGAAGACTCTGAAAAGAGAGGCTGACGAACTCTGCCGCAATCCTTAGGCTGATTTCTCTTGCCGGCCGCATGACTGACTAATATTACTCCTGCGAAGCAGTAATGATTTGTGCTGTGAAGAAAATAGAACAACCATTCTCTTTTCCTCAATCAGCAGTAAACCCAGTTCAAACAAAAGTACTTGACCTGAAAAGATAAAATGGTGATAATTCACAATATCATCTCATCGTGAGGGAAAGATTCCTATGGCAGAGGAACATTCGTTTGATATTGTCAGCAAAGTCGATATTCAGGAAGTATCGAATGCTGTGCAGCAGGCTGTGAAGGAAATAAGTCAGCGGTTTGACTTCAAGGGAAGCAAGAGCAGCATTGATCTTGATAAAGACAAGGCGGAGATCACGCTCATCTCGGACGATAATTACAAACTGAACAGTCTGACGGATATCCTCCAGGCGTAAGCTCGTGAAGAGAAATGTCTCGCTGAAATCTTTAAACTTCGGGAAGATCGAAAAAGCAGCAGGCGATACGGTAAGGCAGGTTGTAGGCCTCCAGCAGGGCATACCTACTGAAAAGGCCAAGGATATTGTGAAGCTTATCAAGGATATGAAACTCAAGGTCCAGTCTGAAATCCAGAAAGACCAGGTGCGTGTCAGGGCAAAGAAGATAGACGATCTCCAGTCAGTCATAAAGATACTAAAGGAAAAAGATTTCGATTTTCATATCGAATTTATTAATTACAGATGAGAGACCCAAGCGTGGCCGTTCCTGCCGACCAGCCCATGCGCCCTCCGGCGTTGACAGTAAAGCCGACATAGAAAATATGGGATGCGTCCCAATACTGTTCAGGCTTTTACCCTTCAATCCTTTTAGCAGAGTCAAAAGTCAAGGTGCGACACCTGTTCATCAATTCACTACATGTCTCAGGAGGTCAGTTTTTTGGGAATCAGACGAAGAAAAATCAGAAAACCGCAGCCGAAAAAGCCTGCAGAAAACAAAACCGTTGCTGAAATCGTCAGAGAATTAAAAGAGAGCACAGCCGTTATCTCCGATTACAGGGAACAATCCCTGAAAATCCACGGCTTGATCTGCGCCAAATGCGGGAGAGAGTTTGAATCCAAAAACCGGAATCTTCTTACTGTGCACCATAAAGACGGGAACCGCCGTAACAACCCATCTGATGGCTCTAACTGGGAGAACCTCTGTATTTACTGTCATGACGACGAGCACAGCAGGGGGCTTCTCGGAGATTATCTCAAGGGGAAAGGCGGGGAACAGAGCTTAATGATTGGAATTAACCTTCCCATTGCTGAGTCTCCTCAGCAACCAGAGCGTTTTGCTGTGTAGCCCCTCTTTTCCAACTCCGCCATGGGAGGTGTCCAAATACTGCTCTA
This sequence comes from Nitrospirota bacterium, assembly GCA_963796125.1. Lineage (GTDB taxonomy): Bacteria > Nitrospirota > Thermodesulfovibrionia > Thermodesulfovibrionales > SM23-35 > DASPRG01. Next base: position 588 of record CAWCKM010000045.1, on the reverse strand, counting down.
AAATGTCATGCCGGTCCGCCGCAGGCGGATGATCCGGCATCCAGTTCCTTTTGAATCTTTGTCGGAAAATATGGGAAAGTGTCCCTCTGCCTTACTTTGTTTCGGGACTTCTGACTTGTAAGTATCAATGCAAAGAGGAATTTTTGTTTTTTTAGAAAGGGACTCTATGACAGGTATTGTGCGCCTTAACTCTTCCTCAATGGTGATAGGCTCCGAGCCAGGCCTTGTTGATTCACCCCCTCTGTCGATGATATCAGCACCTTCTTCGACCATCTGGAAGGCACGTTTGACTGCTGTAGACTTATCGAAGTATAAGCCTCCATCAGAAAAGGAATCAGGAGTAACATTGAGAATCCCCATTATGTAAGTCTTTTTAGAGAAGTCGAGGCAGAGATTCTCCAGGAAAGTTTCATGGGTTATTGTATTACATTTTAGTCAAGCGAGGGGAGAAGGTTTCTAAGAATTACAGGGAGAATTTTTTCCAAATAATATGCAAATGCTTTGATGCCGATTGTGCCGGTGTCTGTATCCCCAATTTTGTTTGACAGAAAGAGGGTTTTGTTATATTCTTTAGCTAACCTGAGGATC
>CAWCKM010000044.1:0-53097 GCA_963796125.1 Nitrospirota bacterium | reverse complement strand
TGTATGCTATTAATTATCCAACATTTTAAAAGTTATTTAATATCTTTTGGTTCTGTCATTGCCCAACTTGATTGGGCAATCCAGTTGTCCCCGCGAAAGCGGGGAACCATTAATGAACTGGATTCCCGTTTACACGGGAAACCCTGGATTATCCGGTCAAGCCGGATAATGACAACCATTGGAACAGTGTTCGCTATGAATATAAAGAGGCAAAAACCTCGGAGGTCGATTCGACCGAGAATGAGCGAAGATGCCATGTCCTGCCTATTAGACACGAATTAAATGAAACCCTCCGTATTTATCTTAGCTGCCGGTCTCGGTGAAAGACTGCGGCCTATTACAGATCACATTCCGAAACCTCTTTTGCCTATCCTGGGGAAACCAATCCTGCAGTCTGTTCTTGAAAAGGTATCCACTTTGCCGGCCTATAAAATCGGGATAAACCTTCATCATAAAAAGGACACTATCGGAAACTGGATCAGTCAGTCCGCTTTCAATGAACAGGTTGAACTCTTTCCTGAAGACCCCATACTGGGCACTGGCGGAGCCCTGAAAAATGCAGAGGCTTTTTTAAATGCCGGTACCTTTCTTGTACATAATTCTGATATCGTTTCAGACATTGATTTAGGAAAGTTACTTGAATTTCATTTTTCTTCTGATAATCTGGTAACCCTTGCTGTGCATGACTATCCTGAGTTCAACAAACTTGAAATTGATGAGAGGGGTTTTTTCAGGAGAATTGGAACGGGTCACCCCCACCCTACCCCTCCCCCATCAATGGGGAGGGCAAATAAGGAAAATTCTTCCCTCTCCCCCGGTGGGAGAGGGCAAGGGAGAGGGGGAACTGCAACATTTAGATATCTGGCTTTCACAGGTATCGCAGTCTATTCGCCGGATTTCCTCAGATTCCTGCCTTCAGGATTTTCAAGCGTTGTTGATGCATGGCTGAAAGCCATCGAGTCAGGATATAAGGTTGGAACTTATGATGTCAGCGGTTGCTTACTGGAGTGATATCGGAACCCCTGCCTCTTATGCTTCGACGGTCATCAATGAACTTAGAAAGAATGGTGAGTATATCTATGTCCATCCGTCTATAAAGACATGCAAACAAGTTGACATGGATGGATATGTGATAGTCGAAGAAGGAGTTTCCCTTGATGAAGGAGTTTCCCTCAGGAATTGTATTTTGCTTCCCGGAAGCAAAATTGAAATCAAAAATTATATAGATAAACCCCCTATCCCGCTTTTATCAAAGGCTTCCCCATCCCCCCCTTTAGCAAAGGGGGGTAAGGGGGGATTTTTAATTGAAAATTGCATACTTGGCCCGGGATTCAAAATTGACCTAAGTGAATCTGAGATGTTTGGTTTAAATGACGAAACAGATGCCCTGCTCATTGGCACAGGTGGTTCTGACAGACAAGTACTACAGGATAAAAAGAAATGGGAACACAGAAGTACTGATGCAATGCTCCACGAGTGATCCTGATTTTCAGAGACACATAGAATACACACGGTTTTTTCAAAAATACTCTATCCCTGTGCCAAAACTGCTCCATGCAGAAAGAGAAAAAATGAGCGCAACGTTTGAAGATTTAGGAGACCTGTCTTTATATAGCTATCTGAAATGCCCGCGTGAAAAAGAAGAGATCGAAGAAGTGTATAAAAGGATTATTGATATATTGATTTTGATGCATACAGTAGTGACAGAACATATAACAGAATGCCCTCTGCTTCAAAACAGGATTTTTGATTATGAACATCTTCGCTGGGAGACGTCTTACTTTATCGAGAGATTTGTAGAAGGCATTATGGATATCAGGGTAAAAAATCCATCAGCCCTTCATGATGAGTTTCACAGGTTAGCCTCAAAGGTAGACTCTTTTCCCAAGACTGTAGTTCACAGGGATTTTCAATCACAGAACATCATGATTACCAAAGGCGGGATACCACGAGTTGTTGATTACCAGGGAGCAAGAATAGGGCCTCCTGCATATGATGTTGTATCACTGCTCTGGGACCCTTATTATCGTCTTGAGGATGATTTGAGAGAACGACTTTTGGAGTATTACATTGGAAAAATGATTGAATTACTTACTGACCAATAAAATACCACGAAACTAATCATCCTTCCAATCCCCCCTTTAGCAAAGGGGGGTAAGGGGGGATTTTTCAATGAGAAAGAATTCAGGGAAACCATATCCCCCTGCCGCCTCCAGCGACACATGCAGGCCCTTGGCGCCTATGGCTTTCTGAGCAAAATAAAAGGCAAAAAATATTTTCTGAAATATATACCTGAAGGTCTTCGGCTGTTAAAGGAAGACGTATCCCTTTCGAAGAAATGAGTATCCAGAATTGTATGATCTCGTTATGAGTTTATGAGAACTATTTATTTTGCTTAGCAACTCCCACGCTCCAAGCCAACACCAGACCTACTCTTTTTATTGACCATATACTATTAATAGATTTACAATTAGGCCATGATTTAGGTAGATCCTTGGAGGTGTCTTATGAAAACATGGACTCATCCAGGTGGAAAATTAATAGAGCTTGGTCCATCATCATTAACTGATGAAGAACTTCTTGCCATTCTGATTGGCACAGGTTACAAAAAAAGGACAGCGCAAGATATCGCAAAAGAGTTGATGGACAAATATTACTCGATAGCCGGTCTCATGGGGAAAAAACTTACTGAACTTGCAAAGATTAAGGGTCTAAAGGATGTAAAGGTTGTAAGGATAGCTGCTGCATTTGAAATCGCAAGGAGAGTGGTAAAGGCTCTTGAAAAAGAATAGATTAAAGAAAAGCGACAGAGAGGTCTCTGTATCAAAAATTGCAGAACCCGAAATAAATCATCTTAACCGTCAAATCCCGCCGCTTGCTCACACGTCAATGTACCTATGGCACAAATTCTGGGCAAGAAAAACGTGGAATGTTGTTGGAGAATTTATAAAAACATACTGCCCTGAAGACGGTATTGTTCTTGATCCATTTGCAGGAAGCGGTATCACTGCAATGGAAGCGTTAAAAAATGGAAGAAGGGCTATGTGTCTGCGACCTTAACCCCATTGCAACAGAAATTATCCGTTTAACGATAAAGCCTGTAAAAGAAATTGAATTACATGAGGCATTCGAGAGAGTTGAACAGAAAGGTTAAAAACAAGATTGAAAGCCTTTATCTGACAAGTGCCGAAATTGCAAGAAAGAAATTGTCTTTGATTGTTCAATCTGGAAAGAAGATAAGTGCATTGAAATTCGCTATCAGTCATGCCCTCACTGTAAAGACAGACAGGAAAAAGACTGCAAATTAACTAAGTATGACAAAGATTTGCTTAGTAAAATTGAATTAAAGAAAATTAAGGAATGGTATCCAACAAATAAGCTTTACTACCCGGATGGCAGCCGTTTATTGAAAAAAGAGAAATATGATTCAATTGATGAGCTTTTTACGAAACGCAATCTTCAAGCCCTTGCATGGTTGATGGAAGCAATTGAAGAAGAACCTAAGAAAGATTTGAAAGATTTTCTTAAAATTGGCTTTTCGTCAATGGTTCATCTATGTAGTCGCATGATTGCAATTAGTAACCCTATCACTGAAGCAAGTCATCATACCCCATTTTCTTCGACGGGATGGACACAGCATAGTTACTGGTATGCATCAAGCCTTATATGGAGCAAAATGTCTGGAATAAATTTGATAGCGCAATTAACGGGCATCAGGGTCTTCTAAAGGCAAAGGCTGAATCAAACAAGTTTTTCAAAGACATCAAAATAGGCTCATCATTTGAACAGGTTATTTCCGGGAAGGCAGATGTTTATATTTACAAGGTTCGTGTTTAGACCTGATGAAAAAAATGCCGGAAGGTTCAATTGACTATATTTTTACAGACCCGCCTTATGACGCCTCAATCCAATATGGGGAGCTGTCCTACATGTGGGTTTCATGGCTAAAGATGAACAGTGATTATCTCGAAAGATGTCGTATCAAATGAGATTATCAGAAACGAACGGCAGCATAAAGACTTTGCGGTTTACCATTCACTTCTTTCGTCAAGCTTTCAAGGATGTTTAAAGTCTTAAAACCAGAACATTATCTAACTCTGACATTCCATAATCCGACATTTAAAGTCCGTAATGCAACAATAAGGGCCGGTGTCTTTTCAGGCTTTGAATTTCAAAAAATACATCATCAGGCACTTGGACAGGCCTCTGCAAAGTCTTTGCTTCAGCCTTTTGGTTCAGCACAGGGTGATTTTTATCTGAGGTTTTATAAAGCCTCCCATAAAAATCTACAGTCTCACACCTGAAGAGATTGATGAAGTACAGATTTGAAAAGATTGTCGTTGAAACAACAATTGCACTTGCTTGCAGAAAGAGCTGAGCCAACACCCTATACAATCATCATCAATTACATAGACCCTGTTCTTGCAAAACATGGTTATTTTTCGAGTCTTCACACAGGCCTTGATATTAATACAGTTTTAAAAAATCATCTTGAAAAAGAATTTGTGCTTTTGCCGACAAAAATAGGCGGTGCAGAAGGTAAATTGTGGTGGTTTAAAGATACATCAATCGTCCCCCGATTGAATGAAATACCATTGACTGAAAGAGTGGAACAGACTGTTTATAGAAAACTGCATCAAAAAGGCAAGGTTACCTTTACAGAAGTATGGGATGCTGTCAGTACTGAGTTTCCCAATTCTCTTACCTCTGACAGCACAAGCATACTTGATGCTTTAAAGATTTATGCACGCCAGGTCACAGGTGGATATTGGATGTTAAAACCTGAAATACAGCATCAGAATAAATCAACACAGTGAAATGATAGCCACTTTAGCTTTGATAGGCAAAAAGCAAGGATATGATATATGGGTTGGCAAAAGAGAACAGCAACAAAAGGATAACAGCCTTATTTCTCGAAGGGAAAAAATTGTCCGAATACATGACATTAAAGCACTTAAAGGTTGATAATGCCAAAAATCAAGAAGTAATAGAAAACATCGATCTTCTCTGGATAAAGAGATAAGAAAATAATGGCTATCTTTGAAGTTGAATCAACAACAAGCATGATGAGCGCATTGATGAGAGGCTCAAATGTGGACGCGCAGTTGATAAGTTCATGATAATACCGGAAGAAAGAGAAACGCAGTTCAACAATAAAATGACATCTCCTCTTTTCAGAGAACATTTCGAAAATGAAAACTGGAAGGTCATCTTTTTTGATGCCTTACGGGCAGCCTACACTAAAGAAAAAACGGACCTGGATATTTTCTCAATCGTAAATCTAAGGAAAGTCACTGCAGGACCATCCGCAAAAGCTATAAAGAGCAATCAAGAAAGATTATTCTGATGCTGAATAACAAACTTGCAGAATACCTATTTATTCAATATCTTTGCTGCTTCTTTTGCAAAATAGGTGAGGATTAAATCAGCGCCGGCGCGTTTGATTGATGTGAGTATTTCCATCATGGCACGCTTTTCATCAATCCAGCCAAGTTTCCCTGCCGCCTTTACGAGTGAATACTCTCCGCTCACATTGTAGGCAGCAACAGGCACATCAAAGGTATCCCTCACATCTGAGACAATATCAAGATATGCGAGTGCAGGTTTAACCATGATAATATCCGCCCCCTCTTCTATATCGAGGGCAATTTCTCTTATGGCCTCCCGTCTGTTAGCGGGATCCATCTGATACGAGCGCCTGTCTCCAAACTGAGGGGTTGATTCTGCTGCTTCTCTGAAAGGACCATAGAAAGCGGATGCATATTTTGCAGCATAAGACATAATAGGCATTTCCTGAAATCCCTCTTCATCGAGCACTTCCCTGATTGCGCTGACCCTCCCATCCATCATGTCTGAGGGAGCAACCATGTCAGCGCCGGCCTTGGCATGGGACAAAGCTTCTTTTGATAACAACTCAAGGGTTGGGTCGTTCTGGACTTCTCCGTCCTTTATCACTCCACAGTGGCCATGGCTTGTGTACTCGCAGAGACAGACATCTGTAATGACATACAATTCCGGCACCGCATCCTTTATGGCCTTTATTGCCTCCTGGACAACTCCATGCTCATCATAAGCACCTGAACCTACTTTGTCTTTATGCTTTGGTATCCCAAAAAGTAATACAGAAGGAATGTTGAGAGAATGAACTTCCTTTGCATGTTTGACAATCTTGTCAACAGATTCCTGGAAGCACCCAGGCATAGAAGAAATCTCTTTTCTTACGTTTTTGCCGAAAGTAACAAACAGTGGATAGATAAAATCATCAGGAGACAGAGATGTCTCCCGCACCATCTTTCTGATGATCTCGTTTTTTCTTAACCGTCTTGGCCTATGAATCGGAAACATTAAGAAAATTATACCATACATGAAAATCTGATAAGGAAATTTTCTGCAACACGGCAAGAGATCCGAGAATACGCATAACTGAACCTCGTGTTTCCTGTCCGCTCATAGAAATATGCATCCCCATAATTTTTTTAAACCTTCTCGATAACTTCCTGAACTCCACAGGTTTGATTTAGCTCATAAGAACACTGACTTCAACTGAAAATATGCACCGTAAGGCAAAATTACCATCTTATACGAAGTTCGCTTTTCCTCATATTATCGGGCAAAGGCGAAATATGTTGAAATGTAACGATTGATTTACTGCAATATTATCTTTAACCTCTCCCTCGCTTGTGCTAAATTTTCTCTCAAATGGTAATAAACAGGAATTTCGTATAATAATTGTTAGAATGTGACTCTGGAATTGAAAATTGTAAAAAGTGATGAGTAAGCATTGGCTGGCGCAACAGTCTCGGACAATAATAGCCACAAACGCCGGCATTCCACAGATGGTCGCAGAGCCGTCGTTTGAGACTTCCCCCTTGATACTTTGGGCTTCCGGATAAATGGAATCGGGCTTGATGGTTCAGTGTTTACGCTGATTGCCCCGAATATTCAGCACCCTTAAGCTGGAGGAATTTCGAGACTTGTCGCATTGGCCATGGTTGATTCAAAAGTGACGTTCCTCCTGCCAACTCTCATGCCCAGCCGACCTGCTGAAGCTTTTGTGAAAACCAACGGCGAGGTTTGGCATCAGGTCATCAGGTCTCTCCCAGAATGGTCTTTTAAGGAATGTGAGAGACTTTCACGTTTGTTACTCAGAGAACACAGATCATTTCTTAACCATTTTGTCAGGGCGCTGCTTGATGAATCGGTCTCTGCCTTTCAGCAGCCACCTTCCAATTTCCCGCTGGCAGTCTCTCCGGGTGAGGCATTCTCTTTCGATCCGCCATATGCCGATATCGACACATCCGAATTCCAACGGATTTACGGAGGTCTGGAACATCACAGAATAGTCCGTCTCGAGTACGAACGTGATCGCTATATGCAGCATCTTTCCCTTACCGGCTGATGCAAACGCCTGCTCAATGACATCATGCGGAACATTCACCAGGTCGATGAAAAGGGCAAAATCACTCTTGATAGCAAGGACCCGCGTGCTTACTACTGGATGGACAGGTTTACTGAGATCCTTCAGGAAGCTCACCTTCGGCAAATTCCATATGACGTTTTTGGTCGAGCAGCAACCAAAGAATATCCGTTCCCTAAAGACAGCGACCGACCAAAGAGCATTGCCAGTGTAGTCGGCAACTGATATTTCCAAAGAGCCTTATCTGGTTCGATATGGCCAGTATGACTACATCATGGAGGCCTATAAACATGGCCGCATAAGGCTCGCTCCAGCCCGCAAGCTACACTGATCCGTCACTAAACCCGGCGGAGCGCATAATGATGAGCTGACTTCCCAGATTGACTTAGATACAAGGGTATTTCCGTTAGTTGGGCCGGAGGGTCTCAACATTGGCCGTCGATATCCAATCAAATCGACCATCAACACCAACTTTCTATGTTCTCTGCACTTCATCATGCTTCAGGACGAGGTTATTCCTTGATTTTGACTCTGACGCGTGCCTGATCATCACGGTTCCAGATGCATTCAAGGAGAGGTTGTTCCGGGAACTCACACGTGCTCTACCCGGCTTCCTGCTACAGGCTGAGCGTGTTGAGTACTACGACCCGCTATGTGTTGCTCTTACAGAAATCCGCCCCATATTCTGGAAGCACTTTCGGCATTCATATCAAGAAGAAGTGAGGTTCGCCGCGATTCCTCCAGAACCAACTGCAGTCCTGGAACCCATTTTTCGTGGATAAGGCAGTTTGGAGGACATTGCTACACTTATGACACTAGGTGACGTTCTAAGAGCTCGTTCCACCGGATCGGCGGGAAAGGTCACCCGCCTCCGTGAACTCAGTGTTAGACAATTCACTTGTAAATCATCACTTTCCATCTTACGCAACTTTTGCGGCATTGTAGTGTCTTTGAGAAAAATAACATACTACCTTCGGTGTGGAAAGATGCACGATGCCGCACGGAAATAGCCCTTCTTCCTGAAAGCGACATGCACAAGCTTAACCTGAAATGCATATAGTACAAATGGAAATTATTGAAAAATCCCCCACAATTATTGGTTTGTATAATTTATGCATTTCTTTAGATTAATAAACGGTATATAAGCATATAGAATTTTGAGCCTCCTATAAGCAGTTGTTCCGCAAAACTTATTGACAATCAAACTGAGAAATTATAATCTTCAATGCAATACAGAATGTGCTTAGAAATAAGTGTTGTACCCAAAAATAACATCAATGGCGTAATTACCGAAGAATTTGCCATGGCATAGCAGGGGCGATGAATAAATTACCAATAAGAAGATTATCCCGAATTATTGCTGGAATATGGGCGGGCGTTCGCATGGCTGAATCTCGCGGAGTCTTATTTAAATTTAATTCTGTTAGTCAAAGCTGGTTTGACTCACGCTAACGCGAAGACTGTAAACCAAATCTTAGATGAGATGATGATAGGCAAAAAGATAAGCTTAGCTTCTGATTTTCTTCCGCAAGATATAGTTAAGAGATTATGGGAATTAAACAATTATAGGCTTTTCTTAGCACATGGTATTACTGGCGAAGAAGTGCCTGCCAACAATCCCTACTTTAAGGACTATAAAAATATCTATTCAGCACAAACAAAAAAGCAGGAGTTCTCAAAGCCATTTTTGACTAAAATAATTAATTTAGCCAGGGAATTATCTGAACAATTGCACCAAGAAATAATTAAGCCAATAACATCGAAATAAAAAGAAAAATGTCGGTACAACAATGCTATCGAGGCCGACCTGGAATAGCCTTTGCGCTTTTTTGCTAATGCCGGGTAACCCGGCGGCGCATGGCTGTAGTTGGCTCAGATGAGGAATTCTGAATGTTTTCATTGTTCGAAGAAATCGTTAACAGTTGATGAAGCGGCTGAAGCACTTTTCATGATCATGCAGAAAGACTTCAATAAAGAGTAGCTGTCAAGACTGTCGGCAGTATCGGGATTAGACCTCGCAAGGGCTGAGTCAGAATTAGTGTTTCTTGATTTCTTTGCCATGTATTTCTCCCTAAAATTCACTCGCTCTCCCGGGTGGCGAGACAAGGGATCTTTAGTCTTTGAAAAGCTTTTTAGCCTCATTGTGAGTTGGTTTGGGAACGCCTGGGAAAGTCAGGGCGTAGGGACAAGAGATCATGCATTCAGAATAGTCGACGAACGGCTCAAAGCCTATAGTGCAAGAATTGAAGAGCCAAGTTCTGCAGATACTGACAAGAAATGCTTCGATCAATCGGCTAGACGTTCGCAACGTATGCATTCACCGATGACTCCTTAATGGGAGCTGATGGCTCGTCCAAGGGAGGATCGTTTTCCAGACTTTTTGAGGAAACTTTCTCAGGATCATGATGATATTACTATTACAGTGGGAGCGGAAGCATTCAATTATCGAATCCAATCGCTTTACCGTGTCTTTGATTCATACAAGCTCAAATAGGAGACAATGAACGAGCCAATAAGTCGTTGTTTCTTTCCATAATCATTAATTTTTATAGTCATCATCCCATTTTTCACACATCGTAGGTGGAAGTCGCAGTCTATGGAGACTTCAAGGGGTTATAATAGACGTTTGATTTTGTCGAATGCCTCTTCGATTATGTGAGCCTCAGGCAGAAACGTGGTCCTGAAATACACTCCGTCCTCCTGCCTTCCAAACCCTGAACCAGGGACAAAGACAACCCCTTCCTTAAGTGCAGCGCGCACGAATCCGATATCCTTCCTCCATTTCTCGTTTCTATCTTAATGAATGCATAGAATGCCCCATTTGGAACGGGGAACGAGAGCGGTAGTTTACTGGTAACCTTCACGAGAGTGTCCCTTCTCTCTATAAGCATCTTCTTCAAATCCGTGATGTATTCAGGGTATGAAGAATCCACTATTGCAGCAACAGCCGCTTTCTGGTACTCCCAATTTACAGAAAGACGCTGGTTGCACAAGAGGAAGAACGCATTCTTAACCTCCTCCCACTTATCTCCATGGAAGGCTACCCATCCTAACCTTGCGCCAGGATAGCCGAAGTCTTTTGAAAGGGAGCTCCCGTATATGAATGGTATCCTTGCCCCGGGCTATTTTCCTGAAGTCTATCTGTCGGCCTTCGAATATGAGTTGGTCGTAAGATCCATCGTAAAAAATGGGTACATCATATTGAGCACAGAGATTCACAACTTCTGAGAGGTTCTCTTCGGAATAAACCGACCCTAACGGATTATTCGGATTGATTATCACTATTGCCTTAGCACCTTCAATCTTCTTTGCCAGGTTTCCTACGTCTATCTGACCGTTAGCATCGTGCCTGTAAAATATACTGTCACCCTCAAACTGTTTTGCTTTACTCAGGTAAAGCGGATATACGGGGTTGGGAAGGAGTACTTTCTCCCCAAATCCGATGAATGAATGGAAGAAGAAGTCTATACCTTCAGTAAGACCCGCAACGACAAAAACATCCTCAGGCCTGCACTTCTCAATTTTTGCCACAGTTCTTCTGAGTTCATCATCGCCTTCGGAAGGTGCATAGCCCTTACAGTTTTCATCGAGCAGGTTCTTCACACGCTCAGCTATTACCTTAAAAGACTTGAAGCCGTATTGAGGCGGATCCCCAATGTTGAGATAAATCATCTTCTTGCCTTTTGCCTCCTCGCGCTTCGCCTCCATCACTATGTCCCTTATTGGGTAGCTTACGACATTCATTCTTTCTGTGGGCTTATAAGGCAGTTGCCGTTTGAGGTGTATCATGTTATCATCCCATAAATTTCATGATTTATACCCTGTTTGTCGCAAAGAAAATCACTACAAAATATACTGATTGCAAATTGTTTTTTAGTTAAAAATAATAACACTTTTAAAAAGGAAACTTCACAAATGAAACTTTTATCATCAAAGAAGTTCCTTGAATTTGATGAGGTCAGAGAATTTGTAGAGGGTTGACATCGCTTTACTTACAGTTTGAATACCAGCCTCCTCAAGGGCAGCAAGGGGATTGAGACCTCCTACGATAATCATCCCTGCCTTATCCACAGCAACAGGCATCTCGAGGAGCGGCTGGTTTGGATTGCCGATCATTAATATGCCGCCTATTCCCTTTTGCCTGAGTTCCTCGCTCAATTGTCTTGCCCTTTCGAGACTGACAACCGGTATCTCCCTGAAGCTGGCGAGTATCTTTCCGGAGTGGTTTTTAACAGCACCTAAGACATCGGTCATATGGCTCTTAATGAATATTTCAAGCGGATCAAGGGATGAACCTTCATAGCTGATAAGGGAAGTAAACCGTGAAGGTTCAGCATTCTCTATTTGCAATACACCGCCAAACTTCGATGCGACAGGTATTCCTGCCTTGAGAAATATCCCGTTAATTGTTACGCTGCAAACAGTACCGAAACCTATCTGCCTCTCAGGAACAATGATGTCTCCAATCTTTTCACCGCCTTTTGCATGACAACTTTATCACACATGACATAGGGAGATAAAAAGACGTGCTTCATGATCCGCAGCGCTTCCTTCAGTTTTTCCTCAGGAAAGTAGGAGACATTCAGAATGATGTTTCCCTCATTTTTTTCAAGGTCAAGGTCAGTAAGGTATGAAAGGGTCTCTATCTTGCTGATGATAAACCCGATTTTTTCCGATACAAGGGCCTGGGCAAGTTCTTCTTTCCCTTTCTGTGTGATCTGCCTTCCCTCCTTACCGAATACCTTTGTATAGCCTCTCTCATCAAGTATCCTGAGATGGTATCTGACTGTCCTCTCTGTAAGTTCGACCCCGTGTACTTTCAACTGTCTTGATATTTCTCTTGAGCCGAGTATGGTATCAGAATGTTTATCAAGAACCTTTAAGATTGCAAGCATTGTTTTAGTCATGCCTTGTATCTCCTCCGAAAATACTATATCTGTACATAGTGAACTCCGTTCCAATGGTTGTCATTATCCGGCTTGGAGACTGTGTCACAATTGTCATTCTGAGGCCCAAGCCGAAGAATCTCAGTCTTATACCGCATTGATTTCGTGAGATTCTTCACGGAGTTTACCCTGAGCCAAAACCGAGACCCTTCGCTTCGCTCAGGGTGACGCATTGCGAAGGGTTCAGAATGACAAATTCACATTTCAAGTAATTACGACACAGCCTCTTGACCGGATAATCCAGTTTTTTCTGGATTGCCCAATCAAGTTGGGCAATGACAGAACCAAAAGATATCAAATAATTTTTAAGATGTTGGATAATTAATAGCATAAATTCAAAAAATTTATAGCTCATGCTGAAATTTATTCGGAATTGAGTAACTGCATCCTTCATTTTTTCAATAAACTGTTTTTCAATATCGCAGGCCTTACATTGATAGTCATTCGGACACGGTTTAAGTGAAAGTTGTCCCATATTCATACTCCGCATCCCGGGTGTTTTTCCGTCGCTCACCATTTCAATACATCCGGTGGGGCAAATATAGGTACAGGACCCGCAACCTATGCAGACATCAGAAGCAGCCTTGAACGGGGTGGAAACTTCTCGCTCTGTGCCCCTGTTGGAAAGTCCTATTGCAGAGACACCAACAACCTCTTCACAAAAACGCACACAGAGGCCGCAGAGGATGCACTCTTTTGTTTCTCTTTTCCTGAAGCCGGATATTTCGATTCCCATACGCCTGGCCAGGGTCTGCACTGCAGGCATTTCAGGGCAGCGGGCAAGAAGAAGCTCAACTATCATCCTTCTCATCTGTCTGACCTTCAGTGTATCAGTCAATACTTCCATACCTGCTTCAGCAGGGTAATTACAGGATGTTACAAGCCTTCGCTGTTTATTCTGAACAACCTCCACCATACAGAGACGGCATGCCCCATATGGTTTAAGTGCCTCATGATAACACAGCGTCGGAATAAAAACGCCTGCCTTCTTTGCAGCATTAATTATCGTAGCTCCCTTGTCTACCTCCACCAAATGGCCGTCTATAATAATCGGTATTTTCATCTGACCAGAATCGCCTCAAACTTGCATGCATTAAAACAGATGCCGCACTTGATACATTTTGAAGAGTCTATAGTATGTAGTTTTTTCTTTTCTCCTGATATGGCATGTTCAGGACATTTTAATCTGCAGAGGGCACAACCGGTGCACAACCCTGCATCAATAAAATATTCAAACAGGTTCTTGCAAACGCCTGCTGTACATTTCTTATCGTAAATGTGAGATTCATATTCGTTGCGGAAATGTCTGATGGTACTCAGCACCGGATTGGGAGCAGTGCTGCCGAGGCCGCAGAGAGAACCGGTCATCATAAACTGACCGAGTTCTATGAGGGTGCTGATATCACCTTCTTCTCCGCGTCCCTCGCAAATATTCTTCAGGATGTAATGCATCTGCTTCAGTCCTTCCCTGCAGGGAACACATTTTCCGCATGATTCATACAGCAGGAAATCTATGAAATACCGGGCAACATCCACCATGCATGATGTTTCATCCATCACGATCATGCCTCCTGATCCCATGATAGCGCCAGCCTCCCTGAGGCTGTCGTAATCAACAGGCATATCTATTCTCGTTATCGGGATACAGCCGCCGGATGGACCACCTGTCTGCACAGCCTTGAATCGCTTACCCTTTTTGATTCCTCCACCTATGTCAAAGATTATCTCCCGGAGGGTAGTGCCCATCTCTACTTCAACCAGACCTGTATTCATAACCTTCCCGACAAGTGAAAATATCTTTGTGCCTTTACTCCGCTCTGTTCCGAGAGATGCGAATGCCTCAGGTCCCTTTGATATAATGAGAGGTATATTGGCAAAGGTCTCCACATTATTTATTATGGTCGGCTTTCCCCACAGGCCTTCAATCGCAGGATAAGGCGGTCTCGAACGTGGTGTTCCACTCCTGCCTTCTATCGAGATAATGAGGGCAGTCTCTTCACCACAGACAAAGGCGCCTGCTCCTCTGTTAACCTTGATATGAAAATCAAATCCGGTATCCAATATATCATTGCCAAGGAGCCCATATTCTTCCGCCTGCTTTATGGCAATGGAGAGATGTTCTATGGCAATCGGGTATTCGTCTCTCACATAGATGAATCCCTGGTGAGATCCGATTGCATAGGCGCCGATAATCATTCCTTCAATAACACCGTGAGGGTTTCCTTCCATAAGACTCCTGTCCATAAACGCACCCGGGTCACCTTCATCTCCGTTTGCAATAATGTATTTGGTGTCGGATGGGGCTTCGCTACACATTTTCCATTTGATCCCTGTGGGGAATCCGCCCCCTCCCCTGCCTCTCAGACCTGAAGCTATGACTGCCTGGATTACCTCTGCAGGAGTCATTGAGGTCAGGACTTTACCAAGGGCAGAGTACCCGCCCGTTGCAATATAGTCTTCAATATCTGCAGGATCGATTTTGCCACATCGATAGGTGACCTCTTTTTTCTGTCTTTTATATGTCGGGAGACTCTCTCTCCAGAGTTATCTGCTCTTTTGTTACCGGGTCTTTCCAGAGCAAACGTTCAACAACACCACCTTCAGTCAATCGAGAAACAATTTCATGAGCGTCTTCAGGCTTTACTTTTCGATAAAAAATATTTTCAGGTTCAACAACGATGATCGGGCCCATTTCACAGAAACCATGACATCCTGTTTTTTTAATCTTTACCGTATCCTGAACGCCCTGTTCTTGAATGGCATTTTCAAGGGCATCAACAACTTTCTGGGATTTACGCGCCCTGCAACCGGTATTGCACGTTCGAAGGACAATCTTCTGAGATTCTCTTTTCTTCAGAATCCGTTCCCTCATCTTTTCTAAGTCGAAAACAGTTCTAATCTGTTTGAGCATTACCCTCTTCTTTCTCAATAGGACAACAGTATCTTTTCCATCTTTCCGGCATTCACAGCCTCATGATACTCATCCCCTACTATAATGACCGGCGACAGTGCACATGCTCCGAGGCAGTTAACGGTTTCGAGCGAAAACATACGGTCAGCAGTTGTCTCTCCCTCCCGTATATGAAGTATTCTGTTGATCTGTCCGAGGTTCTGGACCGCTCCTCCGAGATGGCAGGCAGTACCACAGCAGACTTTAATGATATGCCGGCCTCTCGGTTTCAGGCTGAATGCCTTGTAAAATGTGGCGATGTCAAAAACCTTTGTGAGGCTTATTTCCATCCTGCGGGAAATATACCGAAGGGCTTCTTCAGGCAGAAAGTTTTCGATATGCTGTACTTCCTGCATTATCCCGATTATGTCTGAATGGCGATATTCGTATTTTTCCAATATGCGGTCAATCGCCTGGGCGTCCATGTCTTATCCTTTGTCCTTTGTAATCTTCAGCCAGCACGGCATCTTATGTATTCCGTAGAAACCTTCCTTCACCTTATGAAACATGGTCCTGCGACACAAATCCTGCAGATAATCGTTCACAGATTCCATCTCTTTCAGAAAGTTTTTATTCACAAAACCTTCATCAATAGCCATTTTCTGTAACTCTTTGGCAATCCGGCTGAACCTTATTCCCTGCGGGCAGACTGAATAACAGGAATTGCATAGACAACAGAACCAGATGAGGTCAGACGAGAGGACATCCTTTCTCAGACCGAGAACTATCATATGGATCAACCGGCGGGGATCAAAATCCTCAATTACCTCACGCACCGGGCAAACCCCTGTGCATGAGCCGCAGGCATAGCAGGGTTTAATCTCCTCCAACCCTATTTTGGAAGCGACCTCATGTTTGAAATTCGGATCAGTATTCTCGGAAAGAACTGTCTTCATCTATAGCACCTCATGCGGTTCGCCTTCCCACAGGTTTCTCTTTTTCAGTGTTTCTATGTATAACGCAATCTGTTCTCCCGGTATTTCCAGCAGATCAGATATTTCCAATACAGACCGCTCCTTCTCTTTCAGATAAAGCAGTGTTTCATGCAGCCCCATCTCATTCTTAAAGGTCTCCATAAGTTTATCCTTTGAGGGAAACTCACCATACGCGCTGTTTTCCTTCATCTGCTTTGCCTGTTTTGCAAAGACCATTCTGAACATCTTCGTCTCAACAGACATCCGGGCAGCTCTTAATTTATGTTGTAGTTTTTTCAGATTCAGATTTTCCTTTTGTCCTAATAGACCCATGTCACGTATATGGTTGTCAAATGCTGTTATCGCCTCGACAAAACGAATGGACTCTGCAGCCGAGACCCATTGGACCCGAAACCGCTCATGATCGATCCCGAGGTGTTCGAGGATCATTTTCACCAGTTCGAATCTGTTCATGGCCTCGTAATTACCTGACCGGTAATGACATTCTCCGAGATGTCAGCCACCGACGAAGATGCCGTCCGCGCCATTCAGAAATCCGTTCAGGATAAATGCAGGCTCGATCCTGCCCGTACACATCACCCTGATTGTTCTGATATTTGGCGGATACTGCATACGGGCAACACCGGCTGCATCTGCTGCTGCATAACAACACCAGTGGCACATAAACCCGAGTATTCTATGCTGCTTCTTATTCATAAGGTTCCAATAGTTGTCATTCCCGCTTGCCGGGAATCCTTCTGTAAGCAAAGAAAGATTCTGGACAAGCCAGAATGACAGAATTAAAGATCAAAAACTTATTCATATGCTCCAAATGCCTCTATCTGTGCATGAATCTGGGCGTCAGTAAACCTGCCCATGGAAATTGCCTTTGTCGGGCAATAGGAAGCGCAGACCCCGCATCCCTTGCAGGCTGCAACAATAATCTCAGCCCTTTTGCCCTTATCTTTTTTGGTCATCTTGATGGCGCTGTACGGGCAGAAATATGTGCAGAGCGTGCAACCGATACATATCTCCTGATCACAGGAAGATACGATTGGTTCTGCTTTCACACGTCCCTTTGAAAGCAAGGATAGCTGCCCTTGATGCAGAAGCCTTTGCCTGTGCAATCGACTCATCAATGGATTTTGGGAAATGGGCCATCCCGCAGATAAAGATCCCATCGACATAGGAATCCACAGGCCTGAGCTGCACATGGGACTCCATAAAGAATCCCTCTGACGACCGGGGAATAGCGAGGATTTTTTCAAAGGTCTCATCCTTTTCAGGGATAATCGCCGTGCTCAGAGCCAGCACGTCTGCATGTATCCTTATGTCCCTGCCAATGATGTGATCTTTGACAGTAACCAGCAGCCCGTTATCAGATTCAGTGACCTCCGGTTTGTTGTGCCTGTCATACCGGATAAAAACAATCCCATTATTTCTTGCCTCCGTATAATACTCTTCGCGGAAACCATAGGTGTTCATATCCCGATAGAGAATGTACACATTCGTTGACGGGTTCATCTCCTTTATCTTCAGGGCATTCTTTACAGCCATGCTACAGCAGATGCTGCTGCAGTAAGGATGTTCTTCATTCCTTGAACCAACACACTGAATCATTACGACGGTATGTCCCGCAGCAGGGGTATAGCTGCCGAGTGCCAATCTTTTCTCAAGCTCAGGTTGCAGCAGGACGTTCTCATGTCTGCCATAAAGATACTCCCCTGTCGAAAATGCCTTTGCTCCTGTAGCAAGTATCAATGTGCCATGCTCCAGTTCAACCGTTTCTTGCCCACCATCCTTGTGTATCGAAAAGACCGTTCTGAAATTTCCTACGAACCCATCGACGCTCTGTATTTCAGCATTCGGATATACCTTTATCCGTTCATGCTTGTTCAATACGTTCGATAATCTGTTTCAGGTATGCCTGTGGATCTCTCTCCTTGAAGGGTGTAGTGAATGTTTCGGAGATTACCACCAAGTTCAGCCTTTTTCTCGACCAGGCAGCATTCGAATCCCTGGTCTGCAAGAGACAGGGCTGCAGTCATTCCTGCAAGCCCTCCCCCGATAACCAGTCCTCTGGGAATAACGTCAATGACCGGCTCATCGAGTGGCTGAATCAGCCGTGCCTTGGCCACTGCCATACGGATCAAATCTTTCGCCTTTTTTGTAGCCTCCTCTTTTTCCTGCGAATGCACCCAGGAACACTGATCTCTGATATTTACCATCTCGATAAGACACCTGTTTAAACCGGCCTCCCGGAGGGTTTGCTGAAACAGCGGTTCGTGGGTTCTGGGAGTACAGGCAGCAATGACAACCCTGTTCAGTTTCTCTCTTACAATTGCACTGGAAATAATCGTCTGTGCATCCTCTGAACAGGAGTAGAGGTTTTCAGTGCTCATAACAACGTCAGGAAGTTCAGCAGCATATTTCCTGACGTCAGGCACATCCACCACTCCGCCTATATTTTTCCCGCAATGACATACAAATACACCAACGCGTAGCCTGTCCACACCTGCCAAGGTTTCTTCGGGGAACACTTTTTCAGATACGAGTGTGCCACGGGCCGGGGACAGGAGCTCTGAAGCACATGCAGCAGCTCCGCTTGCCTGTATAACACTGTCAGGAAGGGCTGCAGGCTCTCGAAAACCACCTGCTGCAAAGATACCTTCCCTGTTCGTAGAGAGAGGGTAAAAGAGGCTCGTATTGCAAAAACCATATTGATTGAGTCTTACGCCCGCTGCCCGGGCAAGTGAAAAACTTCCATCGGATGGCTCAAGACCTGTGGGTAGTACGACGAGATTAAATATCTCTTCTTTGAGAACCCCGTCTTCTGTAACATATTTTATAATCAGATCCTCTGTATGCATATCACGCCTGATTTCGGATATCCTGGAACGGATAAACTTTATTCCTGCCTCTCTCGCCCTTTCATAAAAGGCATCGAGACCCTTTGAATACATACGCATGTCCATGAAGAAAATGGTGATGTCAAGGTCAGGCTCATGCTCCAGTGCGACGATCGCATCTTTCACTGCATATTTACAGCAGACTGATGAGCAGTAACTATTGCCTGAAACAGTTGAACGTGAGCCTGCGCATTGAATAAAGGCTATCCTATGCGGTTTCTTCAGATCCGATGGCCTGCTGATCTTTCCCAGATATGGTCCCGAAGCGCTCGAGATGCGCTCAAACTCCATTCCTGTAACCACATTGGGAGAATCCTTGTAACGGTACGCTTGCAAACGGGATGGATTAATACTCCTGAAACCGGCAGATAGAATGACAGCACCTACCTGATAGTCCACAATCTCCGGCTTCTGGTCAAAATTAATAGCTCCGCTCTGACAGGCCTTTGTACACTGTTTGCATTCCTTCTTGTTCAGGAACAGGCAATAATCCGGTTCGACATAGTACGTCGAGGGTATGGCCTGTGTATAAAGGATATCGATCGCCTTCTTTTGTATAAGGTTCTGATTGTATGGATCAGGTATTGTTACAGGACAATAGGGTGAACAGAATCCGCAACCTGTACATTTTGCTGCATCTACATAGCGAGGATGCTTTGAGGACCTTCACACTGAAATTGCCGGCTGAGCCGGTAACTTCCTTAACCTCAGCGTTTGTTATTATCTCTATATTCGGAGACCGACCAGCCTCCACCAGCTTGGGCGCCAGTATTCATATCGAGCAGTCATTGGTCGGGAAGGTCTTATCCAATCCAGCCATAAGTCCTCCAATCGCCGATGACTTTTCGACCAGATAGACAAAAAACCCATTCTCTGCAAGGTCCATTGAGGCCTGTATGCCGGCGATTCCGCCGCCGACAACCATTACTGCGCCAATGGGTGTCACGTTATTAGTTGACATGTGCAGTTACTCTTCCACTAATTCCAAAGCACCGGTATTGCACCATCTCACACATGAAGGGCTCGGGGGTATTCCGCAAAAATCACACTTAAGCGGTATCCCTGTCTCTGCCTCGATAAAAAATGGTTTCTCCGGACATGATGCCCGGCAGAAGGCGCACATGTCATATCGGTGGCCATCTATTTCTATGATATGCCTTGACGTGCAGGCAGCATCCACGAAAGGACCCGCTATCACCGGGTAATACCGGTTCTTATCCTTCATCACCCGTATCCGGGCACGTCGCGGATTTGCAGTGTTTGCTACATGGTTTAACGAACAGGCTATTTCACAATGGCGGCAACCGGTACATTTTGTGTGGTCAATCTTTATCCTCGGCATTATGAGTCCTCCAGTCCCAGAGCCTTAAGCGTCTCTTTCATCGGCTCTCCCTGCTCGTTCCATCCTCTCAAGTAATAGTATTCAGGGAGCATTTCATTGACCCTGCTGACCTTTTCTCCTCCGTTACCATCAGAAATCGGCTCTTCGGTAAACCTGAGTGGAAGCACATCATGAGACTTATCGAAACCAGCTTTCATGTTGAAAAGGCGTTCAAGATTCCATACCCTTT
Source organism: Nitrospirota bacterium (assembly GCA_963796125.1). Taxonomy (GTDB): domain Bacteria; phylum Nitrospirota; class Thermodesulfovibrionia; order Thermodesulfovibrionales; family SM23-35; genus DASPRG01. The sequence continues at coordinate 32,390 of CAWCKM010000044.1, read as the reverse complement.
CACCAATGAAAAGGAGATCTTCAGCAGTGTAGTTCGTCCCGAGACAACTGTTAATGAGGGGCACAAAGTTCTTGAACTTCAGTCCCAGAAGAGGCCAGCAGCATAAACCAAGTGAATCCATGACAGCCGTTGTATCCTGATATAACTTAACCAGGCCAGGCTTGCCTTTTATTTCTGAAGGGTCGAGGTTTTCATTCACGTTCAGAAGTTCATCAATAAATGTGTAGGCATAGAGATGGTGAGACCCGTAATTGCAGGTTGCGAAATGAAGTCCCATGCCCTGAAGAGCACGGGGGTCAAAAGGTGAAAGTGGCATACCCTTAACACCCATAAAAAGGTCAGGCCTCTCGAAAGACTCCGCCAGAATTTTTCCGCCCTGGCCTAATCTCTTTGCATGTCCCTTTTTTCGTCGATATCAGGCGGAGGGCCTCCAGGATACCATTACCGTTTCCGAACCGGATATCAATCTTTAACTCCTCAGGCGTGGCAATCTTCCTTTCCACAAGCTCCATTGCGGTTGCCAGCATTCCACCAGTAGCAACAGGGTCAAGCCCCATCTCGGCACATACCATATTTGCCATCCCGATTATTGAGAGATCACTGACCCCGCAATTTGTACCAAGAGAGCCAATCGCCAGATAGGTCGGTATCATGCCCTTCCCTTCATATGCATGATGCTTAATGTCTGTCTTTTTAATACATGCAATCGGGCATGAAAAACAGCCCCGGCTCCTCAAGGCAAAGGCACCCTCAAGAGCCTCCGTACCTATATGTCTCAGCGAAACAGACGCCTTCTGAAAATTGTTCCCGGGAAGGATGCCCTTCTGGTAACATAAGCCAACCAGAAATGCAGAGCCCCACTGCGGCATGGACTGGGAAGTCAGGGGAGCACTGTTGAGTTTGTTAATCATGGTATTGACAACCTGTACGAACCGGTTCCCATCAGCCACTTTCAGCGAGTGCTGTCCTTTTACAGCAATTGCTTTCAGATTCTTTGAACCCATTACTGCACCAATCCCAGCCCCTCCCACACTCAGAAAACGATCATTGACAATGTTTGCCAAGGGAAGAAGATTCTCACCAGCAGGCCCGATAGTAACCAGAAAGGTTTCTCTTGCAATCCACTGGTCACTAAGACTTTCTTTAAACTTATCCTCTGTTTCAGATGTTGACCGGCCCCAGTATTCGAGAGCCGGGACAAGCCTTATCTTATCGTCCATAATTGAAAGGATAACAGGGGACTCAGCCTTTCCTTCGATGATAATCATATCGAAGCCGGCGAACTTCATCTCTGCTCCAAAATGACCACGCATCTTTGCACATGCAAGGGTGCCTGTTAATGCCGACTTGGTTACCACATTGCAGGATGCACCTGTCACAGCGCCTGTCCCGACCATCGGGCCTGATGAAAAGATGATCTTGTTATCAGGTGATAGAGGGTCTGCCTGAGGAGAAACCTCGTCAGAGCAAACCTTAACTCCGAGACCGCGACCACCCAGAAAATTCTTGAGAAGATCACCATTTAGTTTCTCAATTTTATGCCTCCCCTCGGTGAGGTTAACCCTGAGGCAACGACCATACCATCCATTCATTTTTCAATTCTCCAAATCTGACCCAGATTATCCATAAAATTTTCTCCGATTTCTCAGAAGGAGACTGCATGTGAGCGGATTTGAATTCTGAACTTTGGCAGAATTCACCTCGGAGGCTCGATTCGACCGAGAATGAGCGAACGTGCAGTCTCCTTCTGAAAATAACAGACTTTCTATAAATCATCCGGGCTAATATGTTTTATCCCACGCCCTTTAACCATTCGACCGTCTTTTCTTTCAGGGCTTTATCAGGACTGAACGTGATGCATGCAGTTCTGCAGCAACCGCAGCCGATACACTCTGTTGTCTCAACATAGATTGATCCCTGCTGATCTTTTATAGCAGTCACTGCACAGACGGGAAGTGCAAAACACGACTTGCAATTATGTTTACATATCGAATTTAACATGTCACATACCTCCTTAACTTTTAGAGTTTATCCCAGAATGTTGTCCACCTCTTTGGCATCTGCTTCCATAACATAGGTAATTCCTGAAACATCAGCAGCTTCCCTTGTGAGTGCCATAAGGTCATTTCTGTCAATATATTTAAGTGCAAACTTCCTGGCACCTGCCATGAACTGCTGGAGTCCCTGTTTCAATCTTTGAACATAGGAATACATACCAATAGCTCCAGCCGGCAACTTCGCAAAGTCTTTACCAAACCTCTCTTTAAGCTCGGCACCAACCGAAAATAGTTTCAGATAGCCGTTCTCTATATCTTCTCCCTCGAGATCCATTTTTTCTTTCATCAGCTTTCCATGAGTTTTGCCAACCATGGCTGCAGTAAATATTGCACGTCCTAAACAGATTGCTTTGACGTAAGGTGCTGCAAGAGCCAAGGCCTTGAAAATATGATCTTCAAGAGAAAGTCCACCGGCAATGGCGATCGGAGGAATATAAGCTCCCTTTTTTGCAAGCCGTCCGCACATCTGATGGGTCAGACATTCAAGCTGCACTGTAGGGATACCCCATTCGTTCATCATACGCCACGGACTCATGCCGGTTCCGCCTCCTGCGCCGTCAATTGTCAGAAGATCGATCTTTGCATCCGAAGAAAACTTAATGGCACGGGCCAGGTCAGCAGGACGATAGGCACCTGTTTTCAGGGTGACATATTTGGCGCCAATGGACCGCAGATATGCAACTGCTTTATGGAAAGACTCCTCCTCTACCATGCCGAGGCGGGAATGGCGCTCAAACTCGGTGATACCACCGGCCTTGAAGGCCTCCTGGGCTGATGATGTTGTTGGATCAGGCAGAACAATATATCCCCTCTCCTTAAGCTGTAATGCCCTCTCAATGGAACGCAACTTGACCTCACCGCCGATATCCTTTGCGCCCTGTCCCCATTTCAACTCGAAAATCTTGACACCAAGTTTTTCAATAACATACTCAGGTACTCCAAGTTTTGTATCCTCCACATTTGCCTGAACAATGACACCACCTGTGCCGTCATACCACTGTTTGAATACATTGATACGACGTTCCATCTCCGGTGATTTAATAACTTTTCCATTCTTGATTTCGGCATTCGGATCCATGCCACAGACGTTCTCACCTACAACAACGATTACTCCTGATATGGCTGCGCCGACAGCCACATCTTCCCAATTGATCCTTGCGATATCAGTTGAACCTATAGCACCGGTAAAAACAGGGAAGTCCATTTTGATACTGCCATCACTGCCAACAGCAGTTTTGGTATCCACACTCGGGAACCTTGCGATATCCGGATCCGGCTCAATCCCAATGGCACCAACAGCAGTACCTTGAATATTAAAGTGGGAAAAATCAACCGGGTAGTCCTTTTCTGATCCGGCAGTAACTACACCCGAATGGCATAGGATAAATAACCTCTTTCCCCTTGAGTGCTGACCGGCCAATCTCGCAGGGGCCCTCACACCCATCAAGACAGGTTACACAAATACCTGATACAGGAGCGGGCGTTACTCTGGTTGTCGTGAGTGTTGCAGCGCTGTAATTAGGTTTACTGAAACTCATAAAGCACCTCCTTATTCCTTAATTTTCGTTTTACCTCTCAAGAACTTTCTACAGTCTTGAATACCTTTGTTTCCCTGCTCAGTATTTATTTATTTTCTGGATCATAATTAAGTATTTCTAAAGCTACAAGGCAAAAAAATATCGTTCTACCTGATGCTCATAGAAATACTACGAGCAGGTCTGTTAATCTATAACTTCTCCTCTATCACCCCCTTTCAGTATTGGTACACTTTCCGGCCTGCTGCGATGTATTTCCGGATTGAACCAAAAATACCCGCCTCACTGATATGCTCATAGACATACCACAAGCAGTTCTGCCTCATCAGTGCCTTCATTCTTCCATGAAGATACAAGATCTTCTTCTAAATAAAGAGAGTCCCCCTCATGGAGTATTTCTTCCCTGCCATCAATTACTGCTGAAATATTTCCCTTTAGAACATAAATGAGTTCTTTTCCCTTTTCTGCAAGAAAGTGCTTCTTTAGTTTTGTGTTGGGTTCTATAACTGCGATGTTGCTCGAGACTTTGCCATTCCTTGTAATTCCAAAGAGAGCGAAACCTTTCTCTTTGAGCAAAAGATTGGAAGATACCTTTTCTTTTGTTATCAACCAGTTCTTATCATTTTCTCTGGTGCTCTCCCATAAAACAGTTGGACTCACCCCAAGGGCACTGCATATCGTGAGGAAAGAGTGAATTGAGGGACTTATCTGGTTGTTTTCCAATTGAGAGATGAAGCTTGGCGTAAGGTCAACCTTCTCTGCAAGCTCCTTCTGGCTCATGCCTAATTTCATCCTCAACTCCTTTACTTTTGTTCCAACCTCAAAACTCACTTCCTTTTTAACCGGCTTAATGGATACTGTCCTCCCTTCTATTTCAAAGGGATGTGGTTTGAAAGCCTCTCTATTGTTGCGGCCATCAAGCTTCAATGCCTTGATATAAAGTTTGTCTTTCCGCTTATAGAGGTCCAAAACAACCTGAGTGATATGTCTGAGATTTGCCTTGAACGTATCACTGTGAGCCTCTTTTTCAAGGATCCAGTATGCAACGGTTCCAAGGTCATAGAGGCGCGGGCACATGTAAGTAAAGAATTTATAGGTACTGCTTTCATCACCCCAGAGGTCCTGCATCCCTGTAAGGCTATCGAACACGTATTTCGATGCCGGGAACCTGTCTTCAATAGAATTCAGATAATCCGTAAAATGCGATATATCGAATGGCTTTTCAACTTTAATGACCCGCTTGTCCGGGTTCTGCTCGTAGAATTTCATGAAGGCTTTGTCATTCTTCCCCTTCCCCGAAGTGAAACAGTCAAGGAGCACGAAGTTCTCCTGATACAGGATATCACGCAACTGGAGGAGTATACTCTGGGGGGATTTATTGAAACTTACATAGATGACATTCTGGTCGTCGGCTAACGATTGCCTTACAAAGTTGTGGACGAATATCTCATACGATGTGCCTGCTTCGACTTCCCAGACAACATTATCACCGGTATAGAGTGAATCTATCAGTCTGTCGAAATCACTTAATGCCTGATGATACCCTGCTCATGAGTAGGCAAACGGTTACCTTTAGCATAATTATAGAAAATTTTAAAAAATCTTTTCAAGGTACCTGTTAAAAAATGTAAGCAATGTCTCTTTTTCCGCTATACAGGTTAACCATAACGATACGATAAACAGTAATAATATGGCAGAATATGTATTATGAGCGGTTTCTTTTGCCGTATATTCCAAAAAGAATATTTATATAAAGAGGCAAAAGCCTCGGAGGGCGATAGCCCGAGAATGAGCGAAAAAAATTCCTTACCCTTAAAAAAAATCTTTACCTTATAGTGGGAGTTATGGTATTTTTTAATTCCTGTATTAATAACAGTAATCTTTCCTCAATAGTTCGGAGGGGATAAAAGGAGTTTTCAGATATGTTAATCATCGGTGAGAAGCTAAGCATTATTGCCAAAAGAGTTCGGGAAGCCATGCTGAAAAGAGATAAAGGGCCTATTCAGGATATAGCCATTGCTCAATGGAAGGCTGGTGCAGGTATGATAGATGCGAATATAGGCCCTGCAGAAGACGGTGGGGAGTCATTGATGGAGTGGATGGTCACCACTATTCAAGAAGTTGTTCCGCTGCCACTCTGTCTTGATACAACGAACTACCAGGCAATAGAAGCTGGTCTCAAGATCCATAATAACCAGTGGGGAAAACCCCTTATAAACTCTACTTCGAATGACCCTGAACGTTTCCCGATGCTCGAGCTCGCAGCCAAATACAATGCCCGGATAATCGGCCTTACCGTCGGCAAGGGAGGACTGCCTGCAGATGCAGAAGAGCGGGCTGCAATTGCTGCAGAGATAATGGCACGGGCTATGGAATATGGCGTCTCCCTTGAAGATCTCTACCTGGACCCCCTTGTGTTACAGATAGCAACATCTCAGGACCATGCTCTGAAGGTCATCAAGGCAATTAAGATGTTTCAGGAACTCAACGACCCGCCGATGAAAACGGTAGTCGGTCTCAGTAACGTGTCGAATGGTTGCCCAAAGCCCCTGAGACCAATCCTGAACAGTTATTATCTATCACTGCTCATGTACGAAGGACTGACAGCAGCCATAGCAGATCCGCATGAAGTAATACCAACAGTGAAAACCATAAATGTGATTATGGGTAAGACACTTTATGCACATTCGTACCTGGAAATGTAATTTTTAGGGTTCAAGGATTCGAGGAGTCAAGGGTTCGAGCTGAAATAAAAATTACTGGAATCCTTGAATCCTGGAACCCTTGAATCCTGTTATTTAAGGAGGTTATATGGCTTTTACACCACCAGCAGAGACATACCCTGGAAAAATCTGTGCACCAAAGTTCGGCATTGGCGATACAGCACTTACTTTCGGTGGAGAGAATGTTCTTCCTTTCCACGCATTTGAGGGTACAGTACCAAACAGACCTGTGGTAGCTTATGAGGTACAGGATATCCCCCCGGCAGACTGGCCTGAAACGGTTCAAAAGCCATATGCATCTGTATCCCATGACCCGGTTGTCTGGGCAGAGTTTTGCCAGAATACCTTAAAGGCCAAAGCTATAGCGCTACGGCTTATCGGAACACACCCTGACAGAGAGAACCGTTCACCAGAGGAAGCTGCAAAGACTGTGAGGGATGTCCTGGCCGCAATTAATGTCCCCCTTATCATACTCGGCAGTAACCATATCGAAAAAGATGCTGCTATCCTTGTTGCAGCAGCCGAGGCTGCAAAAGATAAAAACTGCATTATTGGGAAAGCCCAGGAAGCTAATTATAAAACCATTGTCGCTGCTGCAATGGCGAATAACCACAAATTAATTGCAATGTCAGAGCTTGATATAAATCTCTCCAAACAACTCAACATATTGATTATCCAGATGGGTTTTGAGAGAGAAAGGTTAATGACAGACCCGATGTGCGCAGCTCTCGGATACGGTCTTGAATATACATACTCTGTCATGGAGAGGATAAGACTCGCTGCACTCGCACAGAACGATACAACAATGCAACCACCCATGTTAGGTGACATAGGGATGTATGTCTGGAAGGTAAAAGAAACTCAAGCCCTTGAAGCAGACCTGCCCCACTGGGGATCCTTAGAAGAGAGGGGAATAACCTGGGAAGCTGTTACCGCGACAGCTCTTCTCCTGGCAGGTGCCGGGTTCCTTATCATGCGACACCCCAAGGCTATTGAAGCAGTGGAAAAAGTTATTGAGGAACTTGTTTAGAATTTAGATATTAGAATTTACATATCTTTTGGATTGGTTAAAATGTTAGTGCTCAGAACTTTGAAATTCTTCTGGAGGAGAGAAGATGGCGTTAACAGGAGTTGAGATATTTAAACTGCTACCAAAAACAAACTGTAAGAAATGTGGTTACCCTACATGTCTTGCCTTTGCAATGAAACTTGCCCAGAGACAGGCCTCCCTCGATGCCTGCCCTGATGTCTCTGAAGAGGCTAAACAGAAACTCGGTGAAGCATCTGCTCCTCCGGTAAGGCCGATCACTTTTGGTACAGGTGACAGGGCAGTAAAGATGGGAGAGGAGACGGTTCTTTTCAGGCACGACAAAAAGTTCGTAAATCCATGTGCCTTTGCCCTCGAAATTAAGGATACACTCTCTGAAGACGCTGTGAATGCGAAACTTGATGAAGTTCTCAATGCTGAGATCGAACGGGTTGGTCAAAAACTCAGGATTGATGCCATTGCCCTCAGCAATGATTCTCATGACATAGGAAAGTTTGAGGCTGCTGCAAAGATCATTGCTCAAAAGGCCCCTGGAATTCCTGTCATTATCTGTTCCGAAAATCCTGACGCTGCCGAGGCTGCTGTAAAACTCTTCTCGGACAGAAAGCCAATTATTTTCGGCGCAAACACAGCAAATGCTGACGCCATGGCAAACATTGCAAAAAATTATAAGGCAACCCTTGGAGTTACAGCCTCAGGAGGAGATCTTGATGCATTGTCCTCCCTGACTGAGAAGATCAAATCTTTGGGTGTCCAGGATATGGTAATTGACTCAGGGGCACGAACTGCAAAAGACATCCTGAAAGATAATACGTTCATCAGAAGGGCAGCGATAAAAAAGAACTTTAAGCCTCTCGGCTATCCGGTCATTACTTTTGCAATACGTGAGGATAGTCTCCTGGAGGCACTGATAGGGACAATAGGTGTTGCAAAGTATTCCTCAATAATCGTACTCAGCAGCATCGAGAAATGGAAGAACCTTGCCCTCTTCACATTGAGGCAGAACCTCTATACAGACCCTCAGGTTCCGATGCAGGTGGAACAAAAGATTTATAAGATCGGAGAACCTTCACCCGCCTCGCCACTCCTCATCACAACAAACTTTTCCCTTACCTACTTCATCGTCTCTGGAGAGATAGAAAACAGTAAAGTCTCAACTTATCTTGCTGTCATGGATTGCGAGGGCCTTTCGGTGCTTACTGCCTGGGCAGCAGGAAAATTTACAGCAGCAAAAATTGCGCAGTTTATAAAAGAGAGTGAAATTGAAAATGCAATAAGTCATAGAGAGCTTGTTATTCCAGGCTATGTTGCAATCCTCAGCGGCTCGATAGAGGATAAACTTGAAGGCTGGAAGATAACGGTTGGCCCGAGAGAAGCAAACGGAATACCTGCATTCATGAGGGCTCGGGCAGGATAGTTTCTTGACTTATTTTCATTAATTTTTTAAATTAAATAATATAAAAATTATTTCTACTCCCAATCTTTTTCCCGGTTAAGGAGGTTGAGATGTCTAAGCTAATAGCCTCAGCAGCTATCAGAGGCGCACATAATCTTGTCCTGCAGGCAGAAGATATGCTTGAAAAAACAATTGCTGAAAAGGGTGAAGGTTTTACTTTTGAATTTCCTGATACTGCATTTTATCTTCCCATGATATACGCCATGACAGGATATGCAGTAAAGACCCTGGGTGACATGAAGGTCGCCCTTGGAATGGCTAAGGAACTCCTTCATCCCGAACCTGAAGAACACTTATGGAAGCCCTATCTGGGAGAAGCCCTCGATTCAGGCATGGCAACGCTCTTTGCAGAAGAGATCATAATGGCATTACGTTATATCAATGGCTTAGAGCCGGTTACTGACCCGGAGACAGGCTATGTATATAACGGATTTATAACCGATACCATTCAGAGGAATTTAGGCATACAGCTCGTTGACGGGACAATGCCTGGTTTTGCTGCTATCATCGGAGCTGCTCCTGATGATGATACTGCTGTCAAGATAGTCAGGGAACTTCAGGAAAAGAACATCCTCACCTTCCTTTCAGGCCATGTGAATGGCAATAATGTTACAAAACAATTATTACGAAAGGGTGTTGAACTCGGATGGGATTCAAGGATAGTTCCTGTAGGTCCTGATACAGAACATACGATATATCCCCTTAACTGGTCTGTAAGGGCATCCCTCATCTTTGGAGGTAAGAAGCCGGGTGATTTCAAGGGTCATCTGAAATATACAAAAGACAGAGTTTTCGCCTTTGCACTGGTCCTGGGTGAACTCGATATGATCAAGTGGTCAACAGGTGCCGGCGCAATCAACATGGGATACCCGGCAGTATGCGACACAGATGTGCCTGTCATCCATCCAACCGGTGTATGCATATATGAAGAGGTCGATAAAGAGTCAGACTATGACAAGATCGTCCAGAAGGGTATTGAGGTAAGAGGCTTGAAAATTATTGTTGAAAAGCCGCCGATACCTGTTGCGTATGGCCCGGCCTTTGAAGGTGAAAGGATAAGAAAGGAAGACATGTTTATAGAGTTCGGCGGGAACCGGACACCTGCCTTTGAGTGGGTCAGAATGAGGGAAATGGATGAGATAGAGGATGGTAAGGTTATCATTGTCGGCAATAACTGGAAGGAACGATATGAGAAGGGTGGGAAAATGCCCCTCGGAATCATTGTTGATGTTGCCGGAAGAAAGATGCAGAAGGACTTCGAATCAGTCCTCGAAAGAAAGATCCATTCAAATATCAATGAGGCACAGGGCGTATGGCACATGGGCCAGAGGGATATGAACTGGATAAGGATAAACCACAATGCAAAGAAAGAAGGATTTACCCTCGAACATCTCGGAATTATCAATATAACCATGACCCATAACAGATTCAAGGCGATTGTAGACAAGGTTCAGGTGACGATTTATACAGATGAAGCAGATGTATTAAGACTTCAGGAGGAAGCAAGAAATGTTTACAGGGAGCGTGACCATAGAGTCGCCGGGCTTGTCAGACGAAGCAGTTGATACATTTTATTCATGTCTCCTTTGCCAGTCCTTTGCACCATCCCATGTATGTGTCGTCAGTCCCGAGAGGCTTGGCTTATGCGGCGCTTTCAACTGGCTTGACTGCAAGGCTGCATTTGAGATAGACCCAACAGGCGGAAACCAGCCCATAATGAAAGGGTGATAGTCTTGGATGCAAAATACGGGAGATATTCGGGCATTGATGAGTATCTGAAGAAGGCATCAGGTGGGGCAGTGGAGACCCTGAACCTTTATACCATCATGGAAAATCCGATGACCTCCTGTGGTTGTTTTGAGTGCATTATTGCTATCATCCCTGAAGCAAACGGCGTAATGATTGTTCAGCGAGGTCACACAGGTATGACACCGATAGGGATGAAATTTTCTACATTAGCAGGAAGCGTTGGCGGAGGCACACAGAACCCGGGATTTATGGGTGTCGGGAGGAACTTTATTGTCAGCAAGAAGTTCCTTTATGGTGATGGTGGGATTAAAAGAATTGTCTGGATGACAAAAAATTTGAAAGAAAGCCTGAAAGAGGCATTTGATAAAAGAGCTGCTGAAGAAGGAGTACCAGACCTTCTGGATAAAATAGCGGATGAGACCATATGTGAAGATTCAGAGAAACTGTTAGAGTTCCTTGCGAGTGTTGGGCATCCGGCGCTCGAAATGGAACCGATGTTATAAATGTGAGAACTGGCGAAGTGCGAATTGAGGAATATAAAGTAAAAATCACGCTTATCTCGCAGGCTCCAAATTCCCATTCCAATTTATTGAAGGATTGGAGGTTGTATGGATAAGGTAATAAAGAGTGCAAATGAGGCAGCAGAGCAGATTATAGAATGGGGTGAATCCCATGGACTGGAAACATGTTTTGAGAGGGCCGAAAGACTCAAACCCTGTCCGATCGGTGCTACCGGTGCCTGTTGCAAGATATGTCACGTAGGACCTTGCAGGCTTGTTGGTTCCAATGCTGAAGAAGAGGCAAGGGGAGTCTGCGGAGCTACACTCCCTACCATTGCAGCAAGAAATCTTTCTGAGAATGGCTGCAGCAGGAACAGCAGCCCATTCAGACCATGCAAGGGATATGGCCTTTGTATTGCTTGCTGTTGCCAATGGAGAAACAAAGGATTTTCAGATAAAGGATGTCAGGAAACTTTACAAGGTTGCGGAGATACTCGATATCGAGTTTGGAAACGGAAGGGCTGTTAATGATGTCGCGAGAGATGTGGCACTGAAACTCCTTGATGATTTTGGGAGACAAAAAGGTGCAATTAATTACATAAAGAGGGCTCCACAGAAGACCCAGGAGAGATGGAAAAAATGGGGTATTGTCCCAAGGGGTATTGACCGTGAGATAGCAGAAGCGCTGCACCGTACCAATATGGGAGTTGACCATGACCCTGATAACCTCCTCCTGTGCGCTTTAAAGGTTTCCCTTGCCGATGGCTGGGGCGGCTCCTTGATCTCATCTGATATAACAGATATCCTTTTCGGTACACCAAAGCCGGTAAAGGGTGAGGCAAGCTTTGGAATCTTCAAGGAAGATGAAGTCAACATTGTTGTGCACGGTCATGAGCCTTCCCTTGCAGAGATGATCGTAGAAGTGGTAACCGAGCCTGAAATGATAGCCTATGCAAAATCAAAAGGTGCAAAGGGAATCAATCTTGGAGGCATGTGCTGCACAGCCAATGAAGTTCTCATGCGGCATGGAATTCCAACAGCAGGCGGGTTTACGAATCAGGAGCTTGCGATCATGACAGGACTTGTCGATGCATTAACCGTGGATGTTCAGTGCATCATGCCTGCTTTAGCAGAACTTTCAAAGAAGTTCCATACGAAGGTAATCACCACATCTTATAAAGCAAAAATGCCGGGTGCCATCCATATACAGTACGACGAGCACAGGGCAAAAGAAATAGCAAGAGAGATAGTCAAGCTCGCCATTGATAACTTCCCGAACAGAAAAGCAGAAGGGAGCCATATCACCGATAAATTCCCGGTCATCGCAGGTTTTTCTCAGGAATACATTGAATATATGCAGGGTGGCAGGTGGAGGGCATCATTCAGACCTCTGAATGATGCGATAATAGCTGGAAGAATTCGCGGAGTAGTCGGCCTTGCCGGTTGCGATAATCCCCGGGTCCCTGCAACAGGGCTCCATCGATATCTTGCGATGGAATTGATTAAACATGATGTCTTGATCGTATCCACTGGATGCGGATCTGCTGCATGTGGAACCGCAGGTTATCTGACTCCGGAGATGGCTTTGGAAAATGCCGGACCGGGATTACGGGAGGTATGTGAGGCTATCGGTATTCCTCCGATTCTTCATCTCGGTGCCTGTGTGGATAATTCAAGGATTCTGACGATAGCAACTGCCATGGCAGAAGAAGGTGGTCTCTCCGATGAAATAGGCGGCATGCCTGCCGTTGGTATAGCACCGGAGTGGATGTCCGAAAAGGCGATAGCGATTGGATGTTACTTTGCAGCATCCGGTGTTCCCGTAATATTCGGAGGTGAATCCCCGGTCGGAGCAAGCGAGGAAGTAACAAAGATAATGACAGAGACATGGTTTGAGCGGTTTAAAGGAATTCTGCGTTTTGAGCCTGACCCTGAAAAGATACTGGCTCTTGCCTTCGATTATATAGACAAAGCGAGAGAGGCATTAAAACTCAAGAAATACGAACCAGGAAGATTTGGTATGGAAAGGGTCCTTCTGGATATGGCTGCACGACGGGACCTTGAAAGGGCTGCAAAACCGCATATGGGAATATAATAAAAAATGTGAACCGGGAACTGGGAAATAAAAAATAGGAGCTTGAGAGCATTCTTAATTTCTCATTTCTAATTTCTGAGTTCTCATTTTTGGAGGTATAAATGGAAGTAGAAGCAATCGATATTAATGAAGACATTGGAGAGGTAGGACAAATCCTTCAGGAGCAGGACAAGAAGAGAGGAATCCTGATACATTCCCTCCAGAAAATTCAGGAAGAGCATCGTTACCTGCCTGAAGAAGAATTAAAGAAACTTTCTCAGAAACTTGGCCTCTCTCTCGCTGAAATTTACAGTGTAGCGAGTTTTTATAAAATGTTTTACTTCACGCCGAGGGGCGACAAAATCGTGAAGGTATGTCTCGGTACAGCTTGTTACGTAAGAGGTTCGAAAAAGGTCTTGACCGCACTCGAGGAAAAATTCGGCATCAAGGATGGAGAAACAACAAGCGACCTTTCCCTGACACTCGAAACAGTCGGATGTTTAGGCTGCTGCGGGCTTGCACCTGTCTCAACAATCAACGAAGAAATTATTGGTGAAATAGGAGAAAAGAAGATAGAGAAACTCATTAAGTCAATAGAAGAGGAATAACCTAAAATATCATGGAAAGGTTAAAAAGCATAGGAGATTTGAAAAATCTTAGGCTCCGTCTTAGTGAGGAGATCTTTAGACCTGATAGAAACAGGATACGGATCTGCTGTGGCACCGGGTGCACTGCTACAGGTTCCGGAAAAGTTGTGAAGATGTTAGAGGATGAAATTTCAAAAAAAGGGCATGGACGTAGAGATCGTCATGACAGGATGTCAGGGTCTCTGTCAGAAAGGACCTGTCATGAAAGCAGAGCCCTATGGTTACTTCTATCAGAAAGTAAATCCGGAGAGAGCAGGTGAAATCCTTTCAACAACATATGCTGCCGGACTTCCTGTGAGAGAACTTCTTTACAGGGAATCTTTTCTTGATAATCCCATAGAGAAAATGGAGGAAGTGCCGTTTTACAAGAAACAACTAAGAGTTGCCCTCAGGAATAACGGGATGATTGACCCCCGTAACATTTTTCATTACATTGCTGTTGGTGGGTATAGTGCTATCGAAAAAATCTTTTCCTCCATGAGTCCTGAAGATGTGCTTGAGGAAGTGAAGAAAGGCAAACCTCAGAGGCCGTGGTGGCGCAGGATTCCCTGCCGGCGTAAAATGGGGATTCGCTAAAAAAGCCCCTGGTACAAACAAGATCGTTATAGCCAACGGTGATGAAGGTGATCCCGGGGCATTCATGGACAGGTCAATCATGGAAGGTGACCCTCACAGCCTCCTTGAGGGTATGCTCATTTGCGCATATACAATCGGCGCAAAATATGGATTCATCTATGTCCGTCATGAATATCCCCTTGCTGTCAAGAATTTACAGATAGCCATAAAACAGGCAGAGGAGCTTGGACTCCTGGGCAGAAATATTCTCGGTACAGGGTTTGATTTTACCGTTCATATCAGGCAGGGTGCAGGTGCTTTTGTCTGTGGTGAAGAGACAGCACTTATGACATCTATTGAAGGCAAGCGTGGTATGCCGAGACCGAGGCCACCCTTCCCTGTAGAGAGAGGACTGTGGGGCAAATCCACAGTCATCAACAATGTCGAAACTCTTGCAAACATTCCCTACATCATAGAAAAAGGTGCTGACTGGTTCCTCAGCATCGGGACACAGAATTCACCTGGCACAAAGGTTTTTGCCCTTACAGGTAAGGTTTTAAATACCGGTCTTGTTGAGGTCCCCATGGGAATAACCTTACGCGAGATTGTCTTTGATATCGGTGGGGGGATTATAGACAATAAAAAGTTCAAGGCAGTACAGACAGGCGGGCCGTCAGGAGGCTGTATCCCTGAACAATATCTTGATCTGCCTGTTGATTTTGATTCCCTCGCAAAAGTTGGTTCTATCATGGGATCAGGAGGAATGGTAGTAATGGATGAGGATAACTGCATGGTAGATATTGCCAAGTTTTTCCTTTCCTTTACACAATCAGAATCCTGCGGCAAATGTCCTACCTTGCAGTATCGGCACCTACCAGATGCTTCAGATACTTGAGAAGATAACATCTGGCGATGGTGAGGAAGGCGATATAGAGAAGCTCGAAAAGACTTGGGAAACTCGTACAGAGAGGGCTCCCTCTGCGGACTTGGAAAAACTGCTCCCAATCCGGTACTTACGACCATAAGGTATTTCCGTGATGAATATGAAGAACATATTCGCGATAAATTCTGCAAGGCAAAGGTCTGCAACATTGGTTTCTACTGGATAGAACAGGAGGAATGTATTCTCTGTGGCCTTTGCAAGCAGGCATGTGCCTTTGATGCCATAGTCGAAACAAAGAGCAGTTTTTTCATTGACCGGGATTACTGCACAAGATGTAAGGCTTGCTACCGTGCCTGTCCTGTAAATGCAGTGAAAGTAATGAAGAAAAGGCAAATACGGCTTGAAGAGGAATTAAAAATGCCTTTTGAAAAAGTAGAGATTGTGGAAAAAAGGATCGTAATGACATTAAAAGATATATTACAATCAAAACCCCCTCTGATCGTAACAATTGACAAAGGTCATACTGTCAGAGATGCGATAAAAACCATGAGTGAACATAATGTCAGCGGGATATTTGTGTTAGATGAGAATAACAAGTTGACAAGTATATTCACTGAGAGAGATATAGTAAGGTGCATGTCTAAAAATATCGATCTCGATGAGGTTATTGAAAATGTAATGAGACATGATATTATCACCTTTGATGCATCGACAAAAATAAGTTCTGCAATAGCAACTGCTTCCAGGGAAAAGATCAGACATTTACCGGTTGTTGAAGACGATAAAATTGATGGAATGATTACTTTTAGAGACTTGGTTTCCTATTTGCTCCCTGAAATTTCTTATGTAGGATATCGCAATTACTAATAGGAGAATACCTTTTGATTGTTTGCACATGACCGGTAAAGAAACTAATTAGACTTAGACTATATGTTATTAATCTTCGAAGATTTCGAACGTTGTTTAAGAATCCTCGTATTCTGTCATTCTGGCTTGTCGCAGAATCTTGTCTTTGCTTTCAGAAGGATTCCCGACAATGCAGGGAAGTGACACAGACCCATTGGACACTAGATCTACGATATATGAAAAGGCTTCATAGTGTTCATGATCTTATTGACCTGCGAGACTTTCTCTCCAGCGAAGGCGTCTTGGCTCCTGATAAAAAGAGAGTTAAAGTCTGTTGTGGCCTTCCCTGCAGCACCCTGGGTGCACATGAGGTTGCCAGGGGACTGGAGGATGAAGCCTCAAAAGGCGGTATACAGCTTGAGGTAGTAAAGACAGGATGCCAGGGCATTTGCCAGAGGGGCCCCCTCGTGAAAGTCGAGCCCTATGGTTATTTCTATCAGAGGGTTACTCCCGAGAAAGCAAGAGAGATCATATCCACGACGTACTCAACAGGACTTCCTGTGAGGGATCTTCTTTTCAGAGATTCTTTCCACAAACCACCATATAAAATGATGGAAGAGGTACCTTTTTATAAGAAACAGGTAAAGATTGCACTCAGAAATACAGGCAATATTGATCCTTTTAATATTTATCATTATATTGCTGCTGGCGGCTACAGGGCTGCAGAGAAGATGTTTTCTTCAATGAGTTCTGACGATGTGCTCGAAGAGGTTAAGAAGGCTATTCTGAGAGGTCGTGGTGGTGCAGGATTTCCAGCAGGCATAAAATGGGGTCATACAAAACGTTCTGGTTCCGGGATGGTCAAGATGGTTATAGCCAATGGAGATGAAGGTGATCCCGGTGCATTCATGGACAGGGCAATCATGGAGGGAGATCCACACAGCCTCCTTGAGGGGATGCTCATTTGCGCTTATGCAATCGAGGCTACCTATGGATTCATCTATGTCCGTCATGAATATCCTCTTGCTATTAAGACCCTCAGGCATGCTATCCGGCAGGCTGAAGCGTTGGGGTTCCTGGGCAAAAACATCCTCGGTACAGGATTTCATTTTACTGTTGATATCAGGGAAGGCGCAGGTGCCTTTGTCTGTGGTGAATCCACAGCTTTAATCGCTTCTTTGGAAGGGAGAAGAGGGTTCCCAAGACCAAGACCCCCGAGGCTTTCTGAAAAATCTGGAGGATTGTGGGGATATCCTTCCAACCTGAATAATATAGAAACATATGCATGTGTTCCACCAATCATTGAGAATGGAGCAGACTGGTTCCTCAGCATTGGTACGGAGGGTTCACCAGGCACAAAAGTCTTCTCTCTCGCAGGCAAGGTCAAAAATACCGGTCTTGTTGAAGTTCCCATGGGGATAACCTTGCGTGAGATTGTCTTTGATATCGGTGGAGGGATCTTACAGAACAAAAAGTTCAAGGCAGTACAGACCGGCGGGCCGTCAGGAGGCTGTATCCCTAAACAATATCTTGATCTGCCTGTTGATTTTGATTCCCTCTCAAAAGTGGGTTCCATCATGGGCTCAGGAGGGATGGTAGTAATGGATGAGGAAAACTGCATGGTGGATGTCGCCAAATATTTTCTCCTCTTCTGCCAGTCTGAATCCTGCGGGAAATGTCCTCCCTGCCGCATCGGCACCTACCAGATGCTTCAGATACTCGAGAAAATTACCTCAGGTAACGGTCAAGAAGGAGACATAGAGAGGCTTGAAAAGCTCGGAAGACTTGTTATGAGAGGCTCTCTCTGCGGCCTTGGTCAGAGCGCACCCAATCCTGTTCTCACGACGATCAAATATTTCCGGGATGAATATGAAGAGCACATACGTGATAAATACTGCAGTGCAAAAGTCTGCAGGCTCGGCATATTCAAGATAGAACAGGGGGAATGTATCCTCTGTGGCCTCTGTAAGCAGGCATGCGCCTTCGATGCAGTAAAAGAGACAAGAAGGGGTTTCTTTATTGACAAAGACTACTGCACAAAGTGCAAGTCCTGCTACACTGTTTGTCCTGTGAATGCAGTAAAGATACTGAAGGAAAGGCATATAAGACTTGAGGAGGAATTAAAAATTCCACCTGAGGGCATAGAAATCATCGAAGGGAGAACGAAAATGAAATTGAGAGATATTTTACACTCAAAACATCCAATGATCGTAACCATACAGAAAAACAAGACTGTAAGGGATGCCGTACAAACCATGAGCGAAAAGAATATCAGCGGGATCTTTGTAGTCGATGAAAATAAAAAGCTGGCAAGCATATTTACGGAGAGAGATATTGTACGGTGCGCTTTTAATAACATATCCTTTGATGAGAAGATTGAAAATATTATGAGAAAGGATATTACAACCTTTGATCCATCTGTTGCAATAAGTTCAGCAATATCAGTAGCGAGTAAAAAGAAGATCAGACATTTACCTGTCGTAGAAGGCGACAAGATTATAGGTATGATTACATTTAGAGATCTGGTTTCATATTTACTGCCGGAGATTTGTTATATGGCAGAAAGCATCTATTAATCATTGCAGCAAGTTGCAATAAAATCATAAACGATTAGGTGGGAAGGAAATGAGCGAAGAGACGTTAACTGAGCAAAAAGAGAAAAAACTCGAGGATATTAAAAAAGAGGCTGAAGAGAAGGCCTGTCCTGTTCAGAGGACTCTTTACTATATAGAAGAGTTCCTTGCAGGCCCGATGTGCGGTAAATGCTATCCCTGTGCCCTCGGAACACCTGAAGCAAAGATCAGGTTAATCAGAATTGCCCAGCATCTAGACTGATGTCAGCCCTTCTGATATTGAAGCTACTGAAAAGAATCGGCTCTCAAATGATAGAGGGTTCCTTCTGTATAAAAGGGAAAGAAAACAGGAAAATTTATTACTGAAACGCTTGCCAGTTCATTAGATGAGTTTCAATCATCATCTTATCCGGCGCCTGTCCTCAGAAGGAATGTATCAAGCTCGTTGAATATGTAGTAAATCGTGAACTCTGTATTATGTGTGGTAAATGTCTTGAGGCGTGTAAATACGATGCAATAGTAGGGGAAATCAAAAAACCCTATCTTTCCGGATATCTTCCCTTTGAGATAAGGCAGAAAAGGTGCACACGGTGTGGTGAGTGTATAAAGGTATGCCCTACAGGGGCAATTGAGGTCATAACAAGAGAAATAGAGGAAGAAACAGTTAGTTCCATAAATAATTCAATATGAAGAGGAGGTCTGCATGAAAAAAATGGTGACACTGAAAATAGATGGAAAAGAGGTTCAGGTACCTGAAGGAACAAATATAATCGATGCAGCAGAGTCAGTTGGTATTCATATACCAAATCTCTGTTATCTCAAAGGAATGAAGGGTGTTGGTGCATGCAGGCTCTGTCTCGTTGAGATTGAAGGGATGAAGGCGCCTGTCATAGCATGTAACACACGGGTAAAAGACGGGATGTCTGTTAATACAAAGACAGAAAAAGTTGAAGAGGTAAGGAAGTTTGTCATAGACCTTATCCTCTCAATGCATCCCTTGGATTGCATGACCTGTACAAAGGCAGGAGTATGCAGGCTTCAGAGTTATGCCTATGACTTCGGGATAAAGGAATCAAGTTTCACGAGAAAGAGATTCGGTTATCCAACAGATGAGGCAAATCCCTTTATTAAAAGAGACCCTGAATACTGCATCCTCTGTGGGAGATGTGTGAGGATATGCAGGGAACAGGGAACGAATGTCCTCGATTTTATGGGAAGGGGAGTCAGTTCAAAGGTTGTCACAGCGAGTGATAAACCTCTTCAGGAATCAGAGTGTACATTCTGCGGAAGCTGTGTTGATGTATGTCCTGTGAATGCCCTCCTTGAGGCTGAGAGATGGAGAAAAGGAAGAGAATGGGACTATGAAAAAATCAGTCTCAGTGTCTTTCCTGCGGAGACGGATGCGACATCATTGTCAGCACAAAGGATGGCGAAGTAGTAAAGATAAATGCAGGTGCTGAGGCGGGATCATCCGAACGTTATATCTGTGCGATCGGGAGATTTGGATTTGATTCCCTGAAAAGTGAGACCCGGATTACCTCTCCGATGAAGAGGGTAGGCAATGAACTGAAAGAAATAACATGGAATGATGCCATTTCTATTGTCTCAGAAAAACTGAAAAAGGCAGGGAAATCCTCGGGCTTTATAAGTACAGCAGGGATTTTGAATGAGGATGCTCTTGCATTAAAGAAATTTGCCTCTGATGTTGTCAAGACAAAGAATATTGATACAACAGTAAGCCTTTATGCAGATGCTGATTCGATGAGAGGCGATAGTGCAGATCTTGAAGGAGCAGACCTTATGGTCCTTGTTGGACTTAACCCTGACCAGTGGGTAAGGGTTCTTCCTGCCCTCGATGCAATAATAAGAAAGAAAGTCGACAGAGGTGCAAAGCTCATCGTTATAAATTCAGGCGAACCTAAGATTGCATCTGTTGCTACAGTAAACCTTAAGGGTGATGAGGCATTAACTCTTTCAGCCTTTGCAAAGACATTAGAGGAGCAGAAGAGTAAAGAGCAAAGAACAGCAGGACAGCAGGCCAGAAGAAGAAGACTTCTGACCTTGGAAAGGCTGCTGACCTTTTTGCAAAGGCGACAAACATTGTTATTCTCACAGCGCCTTCTCTTTATGGCGCTTCTTCAAACATTGCAGCTTATTGCACAGTAAATTGTCACTTCCTGTTCCACAGGTCGTTGCAGTTCCTCTGGAGGCAAATGCAAAGGGAGTAACCCTCATGGGTCTTGTAACAGAAGGAAGTTCATACAAGGAAATGATGGGAGAGGACTCAAAGGCAGGCGCTGTAACAGTTCTTTATGCTGTTGGTGAGATACCTTCAGTCAAAAGGCCTAACGTAGATTTTCTCATTGTTCAGAATTCGCATCTCACACCTCTTGCAAGACAGGCTGATATTGTGCTTCCCTCTGCAGCCATTCTTGAGTCTGATGGAACGATAACTGACTACCTCGGCAGATTGAAGAAGGTGCAGAAGGCTGTCGAACCTCCGGAAGAGGCAAAAACTCACAGGGAGATATTCATCAAGCTTGCAAAAGCCATGGGAACGCAACTGAAAGCACCGACAGAGACTGAGATCAAAAAGATCATGAAAGGTGAAAAAGGCAACAGCTTCCATGATGCCGTATAAAAAACAGGAAGGATATGACGTTAACCCTGCGGATATGATTGAAGCCCTCAATTTCTCTATTATGAATAGTTCAAGACTTCTTGTGGCTGAAAGAGACTGAAAAGGCAGTCCCCGCAGCTTAATCAAGGCTGTTTTAAGTAACTCATTATCTGTCTCAGGAATTCCTCGAGGTCACTGATATTTTCTTTTGCAGAACTACGGATCGCTGCGAGACAACTATCCTGCTTGACAGCCCTTCTTGAAAGTTATACAATTTTAGTAAAACGTATAACTTTTTAAATGGAGGTTGGATTCATGGCTACTGTAAAGACCCTGTCTAAAGGGCAGATTGTTATACCGGCTGATATGAGGAAAAGATACCACATAGAAGCCGGTACAGAAATCCAGATTATGGAATACGGAGGTATAATCTATCTTATCCCCCCTGTTGAAGACCCTATCAAGGCAGCTTGTGGTATTTTGCCCTCTAAACCTTCTCTCTCGGAGAAGCTCCTTAAGGAACGGAAAAGTGAGTTCAAATAATGCCGAGGGCATCATTCATTTTTGACAGTCATGCCCTCTTGAAGTTCTTTCAGAAAGAAAAGGGGTATGAAAAGGTATCCCGTCTTCTTGAGGAAATAAAAAAGTCAGGTGCAACTAAATACATAAATGCCATTAACCTGGGCGAGATTATATACTCAACAAAAAGGGAATTCGGCGACCAAAAGAAAATAGAGGTTCTCGCACATATTGAACGGCTACATTTTACAATCTTGCCGGTACCCAATAATTTGATATTTCAGGCTGCAGAATATAAGGCTCAATATGCCATCTCTTTTGCAGACTGCTTTGTTCTTGCTTCTGCTTTAGAAAATAAAGCTGCTATTGTGACCGGCGATCCGGAATTTAAAAAGGTGGAGCATTTAGCGGATACTGTTTGGGTATGAGATAACGAAAGGCATGGTCGTTTCGCCACTGCCCCCCCTTGATCCAGTATAGCGAAAGTTGCGAAGCGCCTTGCTACTTGTGAAGGACAACGTTCCTTGCCTACTCTCACGCTTTACCACTGCATGTATATGTCTTTCGACAGTGGTGAGCTCTCCTTGCTTTATGTTGCAGCTGCCATCTTCAATTCAACAAAATTATATTTCATTGATCATTCCTTATGTAAGTCTGTAACTTAACAGTTTACAGTCCCCTTATAGAAGTGTCTATTTCTATTGGTAATGCAATTGTAAGGACTAGACAGCTCCGTGAAGGACTCTGTTACAGATGAACTGAATGTCAGATGTCTCTGCATTGCAAATATATGACATAGGGAAACATAGGGACATTTCCCATATTATTAGTAGTTGACATAATGCCCAAAAGATATACTGTTATGAATGGTAATTTGTCATGCATGTACCGCTCCGCCGCCTCAAGAGTAGCGCCGGTGGCAACACTGCCAGGCAAATCTGGTGATGACTGCCCTTTGTATCGACTTTAAACAAACCAGCTCTATTACTAAGGAGTTCATAAGTAAAACCTCATCCCCCCTCACCCTTGCCCTCTCCCGCCAGGGGAGAGGGGCTCTGGAGGTTTAAAATATTCAGCAGATATGGTATTATGTTGTCATACCATGAGAATAACTAAAGAGGAGGTATGTTATGCCTACAAGGAAAAGGATTGCGATGACCGTATCTGTTCCGCCTGATATTGCAAAGGAATATGAGTCAATGGCTCGAATGAAGGGTGAAACAAAGAGCCAGTTGTTCAGGGAGATGTTCAGCTTCTACAGGCAGGAAAAACTTGAAGGAGAATTTTTCAGGCTTCAGAAATATGGAGCAAAGAAGGCTAAAGAAATGAAACTGACAGAGAAGAACATTGAGCGACTTGTGTTTGAGGGCCGTTAGTGCTTAAGGTTGTTTTTGACACCAATGTTTATATCTCAGCCTTCACCTTCCTGAGTAAAGCAGAAGATGCCTCTGCTGGCAGTCAGAAGATTGAACTTTATACATCTGTGCCGATACTTACTGAGCTTGCGAAGAAGCTAAAAATTTCAGTGGGATGACAGAGAGATAACCCATGTGATGAAGCATATAAGCAAGGTTGCAGTGGTAATCAAGCCTGATATTACCATCACTTTACTGCATGATGAAACCGACAACAAAATACTTGAATGTGCCATGCTAATCTCATAGTGACAGGAGATAAACATCTTCTTTCATTGAAAGAGTTTTCTGGTATAGGAATCACAAGAGTTGCCGGGTTCTTGTATACCCTTGAGGTTAAGTAACATAAACAGGGGCTCGGTTAGTCATAACAAGGAGGATATATGTCACAGTTTGAAGATGCGATAAATGAGGGGAGATTTTTAATACTCGAAAACATAGCAACAGAAATCAGGAAACTCTTGCTGGGAACTCTTATATTCACAAAAATTATATGGAAAGATGAATTGGCACAAGAGAGAATGTGTCGAAATTATCAGGATGATCGAAGAGGCTGAAGAAGCCTATGTGGACACTTCATTGAGGGACAGATTTGACAGACTTGAGAGCATTCTGAACGTGATTCACAAAAGGGCAAAAGGGTTATTCCTTTTGACGGAATATATTGCAAAAGATCAAAAGGAAAGAGGGATTAAAATGCACCAATCTGCTAAAATATTTCAACATTTAATTACACAACAACTGTGGAAGAAATATATAGCATAAAAATCCCCGTATTTGAAGGCCCCCTTGATCTTCTCCTCCATTTAATCAGGGAAAACAAGATTGACATATACGACATTCCCATAGCTATCATCACCCGCCAGTATCTTGAATATATCCAGGTGATGAAGGAACTGAACCTTGATATAGCCGGTGATTTCCTTGTCATGGCCGCAACCCTTATCCATATTAAATCGAGGATGCTCCTGCCGCCTGATGAAGAGGTTCCTTCTGAAGAACTGGAAGACCCGAGGCGCGAACTTGTACAGAGACTCCTTGAATATCAGGCATTCAAAGAAGCTGCACTAAGTCTCAGGGAAAAGGAAAATGAGTGGATAAAAATATTTCAAAGAGAACCTTCATCGGATGAAGATGAAGAGGGTATTCACCTTTCTGATGTGAACCTCTTTGACCTTCTCGATGCATTCAAGAAGATACTTGAAACAGCTCCCCCGGAAATAGGCACCATTACAAAGGAAACCCTTACAGTAAAGGACAAGATGCATTTCATTATGGATACACTTGAAGGGCAGGAGGCAGTCAGATTCGAAGACCTTTTTGCAGGTGGCATAACAAGAAGTCAGATTATCGTCACATTCATTGCCCTTCTTGAATTAATCAGGCTTGGTCTTATAAGGGCCTACCAGGAAAGAGAGTTCGGGCATATATGGGTCATAAAGCAGAATGTGGAGCAGCCGGCTACTTTGACGGAACATGACGAATCAATAAGCCAGTGAAGATTCTTACCGGACTACTAAAACTTCTTATCTTCCTTGCAATACTTGCTATTCCCTTATACTTTTTCCATGGTCTTATCCTCAATAAAGCAGCAAAGTATCTGTATTACAAGGATGAATTGAAACCGGCTGATGTGATCGTTGTAATTCCCGGAAGTGAAACAGAGTATTCTGTTGCATATGGGGCTAAACTGTTCAAGGAAGGATGGGCAAGAAAGGACAAAATAATACTCTCAGGAGGCAATGCCATCTGGAAATATACATGGTCATCGCTGATGAAGGAGCAGGCTCTATCCCTTGGTGTTCCCGTAAATGCTATTTTCCTTGAGGAAAAATCGAGTTCGACAAAAGAGAATGCACTGTTCACAAAAGAAATCATAAAAAAACACAGATATACTTCTCTGATTCTCGTCACCTCTCCCTATCACAGCAAGAGGGCAAACAAAATCTTCAGGAAGAGTATGGGCAATGAGATAAAGGTACTCAGCGCTCCTTCAGAAGAAAGCCGTTTCCAATTCAAGGACTGGTGGAAGAGGGAGAAAGACAGGAAAGCCGTTTTCATTGAATTCTTTAAATTGTTCTGGTTCTCTGTTTTTGGAGGGTAAGAAATGGTCATTGGAGTTCCCAGGGAAATTAAACCCGAAGAGAATCGTATAGCCATTGTTCCGGGAGGTGTAGAGACCCTGGCACACAAGGGTCATAGAGTACTGATAGAAAAAGGCGCAGGACTCGGGAGTGGTTTCAGCGATGAAGAGTTTATGAAAGCAGGAGCAAAAATATCCGATAGACATGAAGATATCTTTACAGAAGCAGACCTTGTCCTCAAAGTAAAAGAACCTTTACCGGAAGAATATGGGTTTCTGCGGGAAGGACAGATTATATTCACCTATCTTCATCTTGCAGCTTCAGAAGAGCTTACCCGGAATCTTCAGGAAAGAAAGATTATTGGAATTGCCTATGAAACAGTGCAGACAGAAGATGGTTTTTTGCCTCTCCTGGCACCTATGAGTGAGATCGCAGGGAGAATGGCACCTCAGGAGGGTGCGAAATACCTTGAAGAAACCTATGGCGGGAGAGGAATTCTTCTTGGAGGAGTGGCAGGGGTTCCACCAGCCAATGTTGTAATTCTGGGGGGAGGGAATGTAGGACATAACGCAGCCCGAATAGCGTCAGGTATGGGCGCATCGGTAACTGTTTTAGATTCTAACCCCCGCAAGTTACGGCTGCTGGATGATTTTTTCCAGGGAAGAATTACCACAATGATTGCCGATAACTATAACATCAGAATGGTAGCTGGTTATGCAGACTTGTTGATATGTGCTGTCCTGGTGCCAGGAGCCAAGGCCCCACGGTTGATTACCCGTGAGATGCTGAAAACAATGAGACCGGGTGCAGTCCTGGTGGACGTCTCTATAGATCAGGGAGGATGTGCAGAAACCTCCTGGCCGACTACCCATTCTCATCCTATTTATCAGGAAGAGGGAATTATCCATTACGCTGTCTCCAACATGCCAGGAGCTGTCCCCCGTACATCCACCCGTGCATTAACACTCAATACCCTCCCCTATGTGCTCGAAATTGTTGAAAAAGGATGGAGAAACGCTGGAAGAGAAAATACCTCCCTTGCAAAAGGAATCAATCTAATTGAGGGCAAAATTACCTATCAAGCAGTCGCAGAGGCATTTAATCTTACCTATACTCCCTTAAAAGATATTCTATAAGTAATTATTTCTTCTACTTTTTTGCCCTATAGGAACCACCTTGTAGGATAAATACTTATACTGTCATTAGTAAAAATCCTACAAAAAAATCAGTCTAATGCTGATACCATTTCTTTATCTCAGAGATTTATAGTAAGACCATAAAGCATAAGAGAGGTGAGACCGATGAAAGTATATCACATAGGTAATGCAATCATTCTGCCCAATGTACGGCATGTATATTCCAAGGGACGTAATTCGAGCATGATGTTTCATTCAGAGGTAGAAAGGATTGGCGGGAAGTATCTAACATTGGGATGTGACAAGATGGATGACTCTGGTTTCTGTCTGGGTCATAAAATGAGCAGAAAGGAGTTCATGGAAAGATATTGTATAGAAGCAGAACCAGAAATGATGGAGGTAGGTGTTTAGTAACGATCTTACTCTATAGTGAGGGATTAGTGAATGGTACCGTTATACAGAATGGAAACTTTATAATAAATACGTGAGTGGTCAGAGGAGAGATTGCTGCTATCACAATCAAGCTCTCCTTCTCCTGAATCTCTGCGGTTTCTAATCAGCATAGTAATAACTTGATTTAAATCATATCCGCCGTCACGACAGTCTTCGCTCAAGCATTCAATATAAAAATATGCATAACTGTTGGGCCAAAAATGAAAAGTGCGCAATATGGTATCCGGGTTTATTCCTTTATAGGAATTTGTCAGATGAACAACAATACTTGAAACTCCGGGGAAGTGCTCAGAAATCAGACCTGATTCAAGTTTTTGTTGCATTTTTTCCATCTTTGCAACATTCTTTTCTCTGTTTGTCATTTTTCCCTTTCGAAAGGCACCCTCCCTGACATGCAGGGAGGGCTTTTGCAGTTAATTAGTTCTTAACTACATTGGTTGCTTTGAGACCTTTTGGGCCATTTTCAGTATCGAAACTAACTGTATCACCCTCGGCGAGGGACTTATATCCATTGCTCTGGATGGAAGAATAGTGAACGAATACATCACTGCCGTCTTCCCCGGCGATAAAGCCGAAACCCTTGGACTCATTGAACCATTTTACTGTTCCATTAGCCATCTTTTTTTACCTCCTTACTCATAAATTAAAGTCTCAGAATGATCGCAATAAAAAAGGCCACAAAGCTAAAAGTCTTCGTGGCCTTATCTGTGACTAAGAACTTCTAAAACTTCAATAGAAGTATGACACATATGAGAATAAAAGTCAAAATTTTTTATCTGAGAATTTCTGCAGTAAAGGTATAGATCTCTGCGTCTTTCCAGGCATCTTTTGACAGGCCGGCCTTCATGCATACATGTTCAAGAAAAGCATTTCTATCCCATCCGAATTCTGTAGCAACTTGTGGAAGAAGGAGGCCGCTCTGCATACCCTTCATGATATAAAGACCGTGTTTTCCAACCTGGATATCTTTCACATCCTTTAAAGGGACAAAAGGGGACAGGATAGAGATTTCAATTTCCATATCTTTTAATTCTTCTTTCTTCATCGGAGGAAACCGTGGGTCACTTGAACATGCTGCAACAGCATTTTTTATGATCGACTGATAAAGGGGCATAACAGCCTGGATATGCCCGATACAACCTCTTAAAGAGCCATTTTCCTTTATGGTTACAAATACAGCGCCATCCGTCTTGAATTTTGGATTCTTTATCTCCACTTCAGGAGCTTTCCCATTAGTCACATATCCGGTAATAGCATTCCGTGCTAAAGCAAGCAGTTCTTTTTTCTCTCCTTCTGTAAATGGGCTTTTATAAAGTCCGACAGATGCATATCCGACCACCCTATCCTTCTCACCGGTTACATCTCCCGAATTCGCATATCTAAAGACCACACCGAGATTTGCTCCAGATCTTCGAGCTGCTTCCATTACAATAATAACCGGGAAGCCTCCGCATAGCTCAGATTTGCCAGTTCTCAGGAGATCCAACGTATCCGATGCAGAGAGTCTTTCAATTGCTGCAATGACCTTGCTGTCCATATCTTTTGCCGTTGAATAATCGTGATAGTGCGAGAGGTCTGTGCTCGCTATGAGCAAGGTTTTTTCATCAAGTATTTCTGTCAGTTTCGATATCAGATGTTCAAATGTCTGTCTTGATGGGGAACCAATCAGTATGGGTACTATAGTGAAGTCCTTCAGAACTGTTTGAAGAAATGGGAGTTGAACCTCAAGGGAGTGCTCTTTTTCGAACGCTTCCGGGTAAAACTTCACATCTGCAGTTTCATTCAACAGAGACTCCGCAGAGTTTTTCGTTAATCTTTACCTCACCGAGCGGTGTCCTGAAACTGCCCTTCGTATAGACAGATGCACCTTTGAAGCCTGAATGGTGACTTGGACCAATGAGTATTACCTTATTTATATCACTGCCCTGAATCTGTTTATACCCATATGCCGCAATCTGCCCGGAATATATATATCCTGCATGCGGGGAGATGAGGGCTAACAGTTTTCCATCCGTCGAAACCTTTTCTGCTTTCGTGAGAAAACCTTCAACAGAATTTTGAAGTGACTTTTTATCAGCAGGGTAGAATGTCCCTGCTACTGCAGGATCCTTTGTCTCTGCCTGGCATCCCAGAGGAGAGGCGATGAGGAGCAGACAGAGAACAGCAAACAGTAAACGGCAAACAGCAAATCGTTTAAGTTTCAATCTATCCTCTTCCAGAACATGGCTTCCTTCGGCTTCTGCTCAGCCTTAACCTTTTTACGCAGCAAGCTTAAAATGCCGCCGATAAGAAAGAACCTGAAAAAATCCCTTCGTGTTAACATATTACCTCCAAAATTAATGCCAGATATGTATTTGAGCGATTCTTTTCCGATAGCCCTTAGTCCTATTCCAGATTATCAAGGGGAGGCAAAAGCCTCGGAGGTCGTTGCGACCTAAGATAGAGCGAAAATACTATATCCTGCTCATAATCAAACATCTTCTCTAACTCCACACTCCCGGAATCGATGTCCTGCAGAATTTGCACTTTCCATTCGTTACATGATTCTGTTTTACGAAATACCCTATCCTCTCTATGAGTAACTTCTTACATTTCGGGCAATAAGTGCTCTCACCTTCATGCCTTATATTGCCAATGTAAACAAATTTCAACCCCACATCCATCGCTGTCTTTCTCGCCTCCGTCAGTGTCTCAAGAGGTGTTGGCGGGAGATTCGTTAATTTGTAATGAGGATAGAACCTTGAGAAATGGATGGGTACATCAGGTCCAAGGTTTTTCAGAATCCACCTGCACATCTCTTTGATTGTCTTCATGTCATCATTGAGTGTCGGTATAACGAGATTCGTTATCTCAAGCCATACACCCTCTTCTTTTAAGACGACAAGGGAGTTCAGAACAGGCTTGAGACTGCCGTTACATACCTTGCTGTAAAAGTCTTCTGTAAATCCTTTCAAATCAATATCAGCAGCATCTATATATTTTGATAATTTCCTGAGTGGCTTTTCATTGATGTATCCACATGAGTGCATTGTATTTTTAACTCCATATTTTTTTGCGATGATTGCCGTGTCATACATATATTCGTAAAAGACAGTGGGTTCTGTATAGGTATAAGTAACAGATTTACATCCATACAATATTGCCTGCCTTACAACTGAATCAGGAGGCAAGTCAACGGTATCGGTATCTTCCGGTTTCGCCTGAGATATCTGCCAGTTCTGGCAGAATTTGCAGCTCAGAACACATCCGGCAGTCGCTATGGAAAAAGCGGTGGTTCCTGGAAGGAAGTGATTGAAAGGCTTCTTCTCTATCGGATCAACATGAACTGCACAGGGTTTTCCATAGACAAGACTATAGAGCGTGCCATCCTTATTCATCCTCGCCCTGCACCTGCTGTGCTGACCATTTTCCAGCACACACCCATTCGGACAAAGCTCACATTGTACCGTCTTGGCCATGATTTATTATAAAATTTCTACATTGAAAATAGTAAGTAGCGTTCCTGGATACATTGTATCTATAGTATGTTCCTAGTTGCCTTTCAGGCTCTTCGTCATGCTCTGCCTGGGATCGGGCCGGAATTCCTTGACTCTTCGGTCATTCCGACTGTTCGGAATCCTCTTATTCCTTAAAAGACGCACTGAAAGAGGGATTCCCGACAAGCGGGAATGACAAAACCTGTATACTCGTCATGTCAGAGACGTATATTCATCATAGTAGTCTGTGAAATTTTCCACACTTAAACTTGGAAGAATCTCCCCTTCTACCTTTGAATGCACACTCAATATTATTATTGCTGAAACTGCTTTCATCCCAACTATAAACAAGAGCGTATGAAAAATTCCAAATAAGGGAATGAGAACTATGGAAGGTATAAAGGCTCCCAAAAAGGACCCGATGAGATCAATACCATAAAGCTTTCCTGCAGCCTCAGGTTCATCACAGACAGAGATTTGCTGTGCTGAACTGCCTGCCCGTGATTATTCCCAGAAGAAAATTCAGCACATAAAAAAGCATTTCAGCTCTAAAGAATATTGGCGCAGTAAAAGCAAGGGCTATGGTCATCAGCTCTAAATAAAAAAGGGTTCGCAATGCTTGTCTCGTATGTCTTGACAGATATGCACCAGCAAAAAGCCCCATCATGAATGTTGCTGTCAGTATTCCTATCATTTCGTACACATAGCCATAAAAAGCCTGATATGCAAGAATAATGGAAAGCATAAATGCCATGCTCGAAAATCCCGTGGTAAACATGGAGAAGTAGACTACCCGTCTCTTTCGCCTGAAAGTAAAGAGGGAGATGAAAATCAGGATTACAATAGAGAGAGAAATGATGTACGACTTCCTGATTTCAAGGAGATGCCTGAGTATCCTTCCGCCATGAACCTCTGACCATAACATGAGATTGTAAAGATAGGCAGAGGGTTGCAGGTCTGTGTTAGTAAGTCTTATCTCTCCCAGCCTCTTTCTGACATAATCCACATTAAGTAAAGAGAAGGCATCTCTGAAAACATACTGGTTGAAATGACTGGTATGTATCTTCCTCTGTACAAATCTGTCTTCAAGGGTTTTAGGTTCTGTGTCTATCGACGTATCTGATGCAAAGATCCCACCATACTCCTGAGCTGTGACTTTAACATTGCTGAAGACAGACTTCAGTGAATTGTAGATAGAACCATTTGCTGTTTGCATGCTTCTGCCTATATAACCTGTTGACTGAGGGAGGGTTATGGCAAGGATACCCCCGTCATTCAATACACCTTTTACCTCTCTGAAGAAATCAGAGGTGTAAAACCTGTTGATACCTGCTGTAAAAGGTGGCGGCAGGTTCAAGGTAATAAGGTCGTATGATGCACCTTTCAAACTCTTTATGAATCTCCGTCCATCCTGGATTATTATTTTCACCCGTGGATCTTCAACTGCATCTTTATCTTCCTGCCTGACGAGAAGTTTTAATGAAACCTCGACTATTTTTGGGTCAAGTTCTACAAAGTCAATTTTTTGAACAGGATATTTCAGGAATTCCTTCAGGGTTCCAGGCGATCCTCCGATAACAAGTATTTTTGATGGCGAAGGATGGAGTGCCATTGGAAGGTGAGTCCTGAGTTCTTCGCTTGGTTGATCGGGATAGGTAAAAAAGAGCTGCCCGTTACCGTATATGCTTGACTGCTCGCCGATGTTAATGACCGTAATCTCTCCGTACTTCGACTCCACAATTTGTGATGGTTTCATGCCCTGCCAGGGTAATGAGGGCATGATCTTATGGAGACCGAAATAAAAAGATAAAGGAACAATAACGAGGAGGGCAAAGATTTTTTTCTTTGAAATATATGCAGCCATTAAAATACTTATCAGGGCAAGGAATGAACTCAACTCTATAGCGCCTATCCTCCCTGAGATAACAAACGTAAAAAACACTCCGCCCACAAACGCACCGAGAGCTTCAAGGCCATATACTCTCCCTGCGGTTTCCTTGCCACCCAGGTATGAAACCGCTAAGGGAAACTGAATGCCTAA
>CAWCKM010000043.1:0-56007 GCA_963796125.1 Nitrospirota bacterium | reverse complement strand
ATCAAGCTCATTCCCTGAAAATGTCGAAAGCAGCAGCCGCAGAACCGATATCTGAATGAGTATTGAAGTAATACCCATGACAATGATTGGCATGAGAGAATTGAAAACTTCCGTCTCTTGTTTCTTATTCACAGTGAAATCTGTTCTAATGGTTGTCTGTCATTTCCGCTTGTTGGTTCCTTCCCGAAAGCATTCAGGATTCGGGATTGAAGAAGTGCTATTCTCAAGCTCATTCCTGAGCCTTAACTGCGGTGTCAAGATCGAGTAAAAACTGCCTTACATGGTTTCTGAAAAACCTTTTAACCTTATCCCAACTTGTCTCTTTACCTTTTATATATTCAGGTTCTGGGTTAGATTCTGCATCTGAAAAGTATACGAGAGATTTGCCGATATGAACAGGGCTTATTCTCTCTTTCCCAAAACGTTTTACCATATGTTCAGCCAGTTTATGAAAGGGAACGTCCTGTAGGAAAAAGAATAAATCGATAAAGTCCCTTTTTGTTCCCCGCTGGCTGATAGCTATAACCTTCATTGATGATATATCGTAAATTCCGGCTATCCGCACTCCTCTGTAAATAACAGGTTTTTCTATAAAAGGATAATCATATCTGAAAAACGATACTTTTATGCCATCAATATTAGCGGTCAGGAAACCTTCTCCTTCCGAAATAACACGGAATTGATGCCCTGCCTTTCTTATACCTGAAATAATGGATTCCACTTTAAACTCAGCATCAGTAAATAAGTCAAGGTCTTTTGATATCCTGTGCCCGAGGTGCAGGGCCAAAGCAGTCCCCCCAGCTATTACAAAATGATATTTCTTGATCAGATCTTTAAGACTGGATAAAACCCTCCAGCCCTTTTCAGGCAAGCACTCCCTATGCATCGGCAACTCCGAACCACAACATCCAGAACATCCTGGATTTTTCACTGATGTTTCTACTCGAATAAAGCGTATCTATGATGGTCTGAGTGGGATACACTTTTTGCAGCCATTCTAAGGCATCAATGTCCCCGAACTCCAGAACCCTTTCTATAATGTATCTGGCATTTCGCTTAATATGTATCCGGTCGAGGCTCGTATCCCAAAAAAGGGCCTTGAATCTCTCCGGAATAACCGAGGCCTCTTTTTTGTGTGCCATCATTTTCATTACCCGCGGATTGTGAGTCGGCCCGATATATCTATGGATTACCTTTCTGCCCTCACGGAAGACAAGATAAGCATATTCACCCCTACCTATCTTCCTCGTAATCACACCCATTAAAAATTATACTACACATTGTGTGTTAATTTCAAAATTTTATTTGAACGTCGAATTATCAAAGCAACTCAATCCCTCAAGGACAAGCCTATTTCAACCGAACCCATCCTTACTGAAACCGTCTATCTTCCCGGCCCTTCGATTAAAGCTCAGAAAAGCTGTATCGAACTTACTAAGGAATTCATAAGTAAAACCTCACCCCTCTCCCTTCCCTCTCCCACCGGGGAAACGTTATTCCTTCCCTCCCTTGATGGTCGCCTTGGACGACTCGCTGAGGAGAGGAGGGGACTGAGGGGAGGGTGTCAGAAAGACACTGGATGCCCGATTAAAAACTTCGGGCATGACATACAAAGATATTGTATGTGCCGTTACTAATGACCGCCTCAGTCAAGGGCGACGAGAAATGGATTTTTTCAACAGGCTGTAAAGACGTATCAACGGATTTTCCAGATGCCACTCTTGTTGTCGTTGCAGAAGAAGCGGGGATTGATGAATTTATCACGCTGGACAGCAGAGCTTCAGTACTTTTCGCATCCATAGAAAAAGCCTTTCACGACTTGTCCTGAGAAAATTTAAAGCCTTGACTTTCAACTCTGACCCAAGAGAATGTCAAAAGGTGCTTCAAGAATAAAGGAAAGATAATTGCATAATCGAAAGCCTGACCCTATATGGTTTCCTCTATATGGTTTCCTTCTTTTGAGCGCCCCAACGCCTCTGCTATCTCTGTCACCGTGTGCCCCAACGACTTCATCTCCGCTATCCTGTCCCTCTCTTCAAGACTGATGTGCCTGTATCTTTTTCCCATATCCACCCAGAGTACCAGCTATAAGGCCATTTCTCCAAGTGTTGCACTTCCTCATTGAACTGGGGTAGACTGTAAAGGATACATTATTATCTGAAAACAAAAAGATAGCAAACAAAACCCCATAACTCTTTTAGGAAGGGAGGTAACAGGACATAAAAAATGGGGTCATAGGGGAGGTGTTAAATGAAAATCAGGAATGTATGGATATGTGTATTGCTTATAGCGGTCTTCGGTGGATTTGTTAACCTCGGTATAGTTCATGCTGCTCCGGGTGTAGTACCTGACCTGAGCCTATGGGCTAAACCAACCTGGTTTAAGGCAACTGCCACCACAAAAGAATGGCACTTTGATAATGTAGGAGTCAAACCGGATTCAACACAGCAATACTGGGAAGAACGCGTTTTTTTCAAATGCCGAAACTGGGATTCAATTAATCAGGTGCTCCAGTGTGATGTATTCGGGAAAGACAACAACGGCAACTGGGACCCAATACCTTTAGGGACTCTCGACCTCAATTACATTGCCGGTAATGACAGGGATTTCATGTGCTGGTTCCATATTCAGGATATGTATATAGTATTTGGAGCCACGGTTCGGTTTACAGGCGTCAAGAATACGTCCGGGACTGCCTTGAAAGAGGCCACAGTCAGTACAATGGGCACTTACTTTTGCGAGATAGATGATGCACCAAGTCTCTACAGAACGATGGGTAGGTAATATAAAATATAATGGATTTATGGTGCCTGAGTCGCAAGTGCCCGCTGTTCTCCCAAGATAAGTTTTAATAAAAACTCTATCTGGGACATAAAATAACGTTACCACGCCGTCTTCTGAGGGAAGGGCGGGGGAGAAAACTCCCCGCCCTTCCCTTATCCAAAAGCCCGGTCTTAAAATACCTTGATTTTAAGAATATGTGAACTCAAGATGCAATTGTAATATTACTTCCCCACAAAACGCAGAATATATTCCTAACAGGAGAAAAGTGTTCTTCTCTCTTTTGAGTATTTTCGCTTTCGGAGAGTCAAAGGGGTCAGGTCTATTTATTTAGCATTTCCCTCTTTCACGGAGAATCCTGCTTATTGAGGTAAAGTGCATTTCGAGACGGTTAAAAAGGGATGGTTACTTTTTTTCTAATCAGAAATTAGAACCGTCCCTTTTATCTCGTTTATCCTCCCGCTACCAAATTCCCACCATCGGACTTGAACCGACAAGTCATACGTTTTACACGGCATGCCCTACAAATGATATTAGAAAATTATTGTTTACAGATTGAAGGTGACTATAAAGAGCCAGATTATCACTGCATACATGGCATAGTAAAGTAAAATATTGAGCCTTTTCCAATCTTAGACTCAACCCAGATGCGTCCACCATGCCATTCAATAATTCTCTTGCAGATTGCCAAGCCTATGCCGGTTCCAGGATAGTCTGTGCTACCATGCAGGCGCTGGAACATTCCAAATATTCGCTCTGAGTCCTTTGGATCTATTCCAATACCATTATCCCGAATGGAGAAGACCCACTCATCTCCTTTTCGTTCAGCCGAGATATGAATCCTCGGTGCCTCCTCGCCGCGAAACTTGATGGCATTGTCAATCAAGTTCTGAAACAAACTAATCATTTGTGGGGTATCGATCATTACTGTTGGAAGTTCGTCATATGTCACTACTGCATTTCGCTCCTCGATAGCTGCTTGCAGATTGCCAAGTGCCTTTGCCACAACACCTGAGCAATCAGTAGGTTTGAATTTTTTCTCCTTCGCTCCAACCTGCGAATACTCTAACAAGTCTTTAATAAGCATCTGCATCCTCTTAACACCGCTACCGATATACTCAATAAAATCATCAGCTTTAGCATCAAGTTTGCCCTTGTAACGCCGTGCCAGCAACTTCGCAAAGCCCTCAATTGATTGCAAAGGCTTCTTCAAATCATGCGAAGCTACGTAGGCAAAATCTCTTAAATCAGCATTGGAACGTGCCAACTCTTCTGACAATTTCTTTAATTTCTCTTCTCTCTGCCTGCGTTCTGTGATATCTTCAATAGCAAGAAGGATCATTTGCATACCGATGTCTTTCCGATAGATCCGGCAGGCATTGAGCAGCATTATTTTGTGACCGATGATTGGGAAATCATGATCAACTTGGAAGTTATCGAACTTGGTGTTTTTTGGAAGAATGTCCTCAAACAACGTCCGAAGCCTGGGAATGTCCCATTGTCGGTCTCCAAGGTCATAGATGAAATTTCCTACAGTTTCATCAGGTGTCACTTTGAAGGTGTTATAGAAGCTACGGTTGGCTGAGAGTATCTCCAGGTCTATATTCAGCACTACAAGGGGCTCGCGCACTGTTTCTACAATGCTCTCAGCATATCTAAGACGCTTCCCGAACTGCAACCTCCGCACGCTTGCGCTCGGTCTCTGACTCTCCCAAATTAGTAATTCGTTGGCGCAATCCGACCAGTTCATCTATAAGCTGCTTTTTTGTTTTATTTTCATCTTTCATCTTTCAGCCTGTGGAACTATTGATTATCAATAGAACTATGCACTATTTTTAGCAAATTTAGTTTTCAAGGAGTTCAGGAAGAAGTCAATGGAAAGCATGGGTCTTCAATTTTGTTTTGTACTACGCGAAAGCTTTAATCGAGATATGATTGACGTATCTGAAATATCAAGTCGAATCTGATACATGCGGCAATTACTTAAGACAGACTGTAGTGGGATTCAACTGTTTTCATTTTTCTCACATCTACCTTATTTGCGAACTACAAGTAAATGCCTGCATAAGGACGCAGGGGTAACCTTAATAAAAGCGCGACGGGTCGGAACTTCAAACCATAGTTTCTTACGAAAACTCTTCATGGAATTTTTACCCTTCTCCTTTTATACCCGATAGGAATAAAGTCATCTTTTTCTTTCTCCGCTATTTTTTTAATTGCGAGGTCCATGAGAATCTCTTTTTCTTCGGTACTTCTCTTGGCCTGCTTCCTGTATCTTTTTAACCCCAATTCTTCTCTGAGAAGAAGAAACTCTATAGGTGATATTTCCTGGTATTTCTTTTTTCTTATTTTCATTTCTCAATTTTTCTCTTCAATTCCAAAAGCTCCGACAGAGTATTATTTTCTGGTTTTGCCGCTTTCTTTTCCAGATAAAGCCAGTCTAATTCTTTCGTATATCTTTTCAGGAGCAGTTCCACCATCTCACAGTCTATTTCCGACTTCCAGTATTTGCATGCATTCAGTCGGTCTATAATCAAGTCCTCTAATCCAATAATGCGGCATTGAAGCCCTTCTTCAAATTCAACTATTTCGACTGGTGCATCTTCATCAGCCAAAACAGAAGCAGGTACCTCTATCGCCATTTTCAAATCCTCGTTAAACCAATATCTCCCTTTCTTTTCGAAACCAATGCTTCTCAGAACACTATCGAGGACTTCTCTGTCAGCGTAAGCAAGATCAATATCAGCCGTGAAATAAACCTCCCTTGAATAATAGGATAAAGCACACCCGCCTATCACAAGCGGAACTTCTTTGCCCTTTTCTCGAAGCAGTCTGGTAATCAATGCAACCATGAGAAGTTGTCTCTTCAAGGGAGATTCTGTCTGGCGTATTTTTTCGATTATCTCGGTTGTGCTCATGGACTAATAATAACAACTTCTTTTTCTTACCACAAGGCAGTTTCTAAGACCTTTCCAGTTTGCTTGTCAATTCTCACGGAAAAGGAGATGCTCACCCTGTATCAAAAAATTTACAATTTTTATTTATTTTTTAGTTAAAATAGAAACTCATGGAAGCAATACTCAACGAACTTCTTATCCTCACAAAAGAACCCAAGATAGCCTATTTCTCAATGGAAATAGGCATCCAGAACAACATCCCCACCTACAGCGGCGGCCTTGGTGTGCTCGCAGGCGACACTATCAGATCCGGTGCTGACCTCAAACTCCCCATGATCGCTGTCACCCTCATCAGTAAAAAAGGGTATTTCAGACAGGAACTGGATGACAAGGGAAAACAGACAGAATTGTCTGATGCATGGAATCCTGCTCAGTACATGACACTTATTCCTACACGGATTTCAGTTCAGATTGAAGGAAGGGAAGTTATTGTCCAGGCATGGCTCTACAAAGTAAAGAGTCTGACGAGTGGAAGTATACCGGTCTTTTTCCTTGATACTGATGTAGAAGGAAATAGAGCGGAGGACAGAGATATTACATCTTATCTCTATGGAGGTGATCTGACATACAGACTGAAGCAGGAGATCGTTTTGGGAATCGGCGGTGTAAGGATGCTCCATGAACTCGGTTTCGAGATAAAGAAGCACCACATGAATGAAGGACATTCGAGTCTCCTTACCATCGAACTTATGAATATGCATAAACGTCCGATAGAAGATGTCTGGGATGAACGGTTGGTATGGGACATAGACAAGATAAAGGACCTGTGCGTGTTTACAACCCATACACCTGTTGAGGCAGGACATGATAAATTCCCGTATGAACTCGTCAAAACTGTCATGGGAGAACTGATACCCTTCGATGTCTTAAAGAACCTTGGCGGCAAGGACAACCTCAATATGACACTCCTCGGACTCAATCTGAGCGAATACGTTAACGGGGTTGCAAAAAAGCACGGTGAAGTTTCACGGAGCATGTTTCCCGGATATGAGATCGCTGCCATTACCAACGGTGTACATTCCTATACATGGACATATGAGAGCTTTAAGTGTACTCTACGATACGTATCTTCCTGGATGGGCTAATGAACCAGAACTGTTCGTAAGGATTGGACGCATACCGGATGAGGAGATCTGGAAGGCCCACATGGAAGCAAAACAGAACCTCTTCAAATATATAAAAACAGAAACGGGAATTGAGCTTGACCCTGAAATCTTTACAATAGGATTCGCACGAAGGGCAACAGCATACAAGAGGCCCCACCTCCTGTTCAGCGATATTGAAAGACTCGAAAGGATAGGCACAGGTAAACTCCAGGTTGTGTATGCAGGGAAGGCCCACCCGCGGGACGAGACAGGTAAAAGAATAATCGAAAGCATCTTTTCCTACAGAGAAAAGCTGAAGGATAAAATCAAAATTGTATACCTGAAGAACTATGATATGGAGATTGCCCTCAGGTTAGTCTCCGGTGTGGATGTCTGGATGAACACCCCCCTGCGGCCTTTAGAGGCATCAGGTACGAGCGGCATGAAGGCTGCACACAATGGTGTATTGAATTTCAGCATCCTCGATGGCTGGTGGATAGAGGGTCATATAGAAGGATTCACCGGCTGGTCTATAGGACCTGCTCCAACAGAGACAAAACTTCATGAAAATATGGATACAAGGGACGCTGAGGATCTGTATAACAAACTCGAATATATAATCGTTCCCCTCTTTTATAGTGACAGACATGGCTGGATACGGATGATGCAGAATGCGATAGGAAAAAACGCTTACTATTTCAATACCCACAGGATGATGAGAAGGTACGTTACAGAGGCATATATACGGTAAGGATGTGGATGACATACATGAGATTGAGGCACATCTTGAAGCAACAGTTCGTTTCCTGTCAGAAGAAATAGGTCCAAGAAGTTATACAGACATTGAAGAACTCAATAATTCTGCTGATTATATAGAAGAAACATTATCCTCCTACGGCTGCAACGTGAAAAGACAATCTTTTACCTGTATGGAGAATACCTATCATAATATCATTGGAGAAGTGAGAGGACATGGAGATTCAGAAATTCTTGTCATCGGTGCTCACTATGACACAGTCCCGGGATCGCCAGGTGCAGATGACAATGCAAGTGGAATTGCAGGTCTCCTTGAACTTGCAAGGCTTGCTGCAGAGAATCCTGTGTCGAGAACTGTTTGCTTTGCTGCCTTCACGCTTGAGGAACCTCCTTTTTTCAGAACAAAACACATGGGGAGCTATGTATATGCAAAAAGCCTTAAGGAAAACAATGTAAAGGTCGAGGGTATGGTATCCCTCGAGATGATAGGTTATTACTGTGAGAAAAAGGGATGTCAGTACTATCCCTTTTCTTTTTTCAAATGGTTTTATCCTGAAAAAGGTAACTTCATAGCTTTTGCGGGGAATATCTCATCGAAGAATTTTACGAGAAGGGTAAAGCACGCTTTTCAAAAAACATCTGTCCTGCCTGTAGCATCTCTTAACACGGTGTCTCTTGTTCCGGGCGTTGACTTTTCTGATCACTCATCATTCTGGGATTTTGACTATCAGGCATTCATGATTACCGACACTGCATTTTACAGGAATCCCAACTATCACACCGCAGGAGATACAGCCGATACCCTCGATTATAAGAGAATGGCGCTCCTCATCTCCGGACTCAAGGCAGCACTCATATTTTAACCCGCTTGATGTGTGCGCCGAGTCCTGGGAAGTTTTTCCTCAATCTTTTCGTACCCCCTGTCGAGGTGGTAAATACGATGGATAATAGTCTCACCCTCTGCTGCAAGGGCTGCTACGACAAGGGACGCACTCGCCCTTAAATCCGTTGCCATAAGTGGTGCTCCCTTCAGCCTCTTTATCCCTTTCACTGTTGCTGCGGAGCCTTCAACAGTAATATTCGCCCCCATCCTCCTGAGTTCTGCAACATGCATAAACCTGTTTTCAAAAATAGACTCATTGATGATGCTTGTACCTTCAGCAATACTCATGAGCGCCATGAATTGTGCCTGCATGTCTGTCGGAAACCCTGGATAGACCATCGTCTTCACGTCAGCAGCTTTTGGTCTGGAAGGCCCGATAACCCTCATACCTTCTTTCACATGCTCAAACGTAATGCCTGTCTCTCTGAGCTTCATGATTGGAGCATCGAGATGTTCCGGCCTGCATCCTTTGATAATGATATCTCCGCCCGTAATGCCAGCGATTGTCATGAATGTTCCGGCCTCAATCCTGTCCGGGATGACAGTGTAATTGAGCGGTCTCAACTCATCAACTCCCTCTATTTGTATTACACTTCCCCCAGCACCCTCTATTTTTGCTCCCATTGAAATGAGGGCATTTGCCAGATCTACTATTTCCGGTTCTCGTGCTGCATTCTCAAGGATGGTTCTGCCTTTTGCAAGAGTAGCAGCCATCATAAGGTTTTCTGTGCCCGTAACAGTAGGGATGTCGAGGTAGATGGATGCGCCTTTCAGCCTTTTTGCCTTTGCCATGACGTAACCGGATTCAAGCTCTATCTTTGCGCCCATCTTTTCGAGACCCATCAGGTGAAGATTTATGGGCCTTGCACCTATGGCACATCCACCTGGTAAAGAAACCTTTGCTTTGCCAAATCTCGCGACTAATGGTCCGAGGACGAGGACAGAGGCCCGCATTGTCCTCACAAGCTCATAGGGTGCCTCTAATATCCTTATTCTCCTCGTATTTATTACAGCTTTTTTATCCTCATAAGAAAACTCAGCGCCGAGATGTTTGATGAGCTGCCCGACCGTATGGACATCTCTCAGATTGGGCACCCTGCTTATAATGCTGAGACCAGATGTGAGGAGAGATGCAGCTATGATGGGAAGGGCTGCATTTTTTGCGCCGCTTATTTCGACAACGCCCTTGAGTCTTTTACCGCCACGAATAACAAGTTTATCCACATTTCACTCCTGAATATCTTACAGTGTACTTGATATTCTACAGTGATCTTCTTCTAAAAGGAAAGGAAGCCGGGTAAAATAAAAACATGAGGCGTATTCTTCATGTTGATATGGATGCCTTTTTTGCCGCTGTTGAGCAAAAGAGACATCCGGAGTTAATCGGTAAGCCGATTGTCATAGGCGGCGATGGTAATCCAATGACAAGAGGAGTTGTATCAACGGCGTCCTATGAGGCGAGGGAATACGGTATCCATTCTGCTATGCCTCTGCGCCACGCTTACAGGTTATGCCCCGAAGCTATATTCCTACCGGTAGATTATGACGCATATGTAAAAGCATCAGAAAAAATAAAGGCTCTCCTCAGAAGCTTCACTCCCCTCTTAGAAGATGTAGGGATAGACGAGGCATTCCTCGATATCACTGACATTGATATGGCGTCAGAAGAGATAGCAAATAAGATCAAAGAAAAGATCAGGGAAGAAACGGGCCTTACGTGTTCCATTGGCATAGGCCCGAATAAATTGCTTGCCAAAATTGCCTCAGACATGAAAAAGCCTGATGGTCTTACCATCATCTCTCCAGAGGATATACAAAAGATGATATGGCCGTTGCCTGTAAGAAAGCTCTGGGGAGTCGGTCCCAAAACAGAAAAGCGTTTACAGGATATCGGGATAATAACGATAGGAGACCTTGCATCGATTCCTCCTGAAAAGCTCATCGGGGATTTTGGCCAATCCTACGGAAACTATCTCTATGAGGCATCGAAGGGAATAGACGAAACCCCCTTAATCACCCACTGGGAGCCAAAATCAATGAGCAGGGAGACAACATTTCAAAGGGACACTGACAACTGGACCCTCATTGCAAAGAACCTTGCAGACCTTACAACGGATGTTGTGGATAGCATGAAAGCGTCTGGTTATCAGGGAAAGACGGTGACGATAAAAATACGGTTCAGTGATTTTGAAACTCACACGAGAGCAAAAACCCTTGATGACTTCACTGACTCCCTTGATACCATTCGGAAAGCAGCCTTCGAAGTTCTTGGTCGTATTGAACTAAAAAAGAAGGTGAGATTGATCGGCATGAGAGTCAGTAATCTTAAGAAAGTTTAAGAAGGGAACGGTTACAGTTAATATTTGGTAAAAATTCTAATTAAGGTAATTTCATATTGCCGAAATAAAAAATAGTGAGCTATACTTAATTTAAAAAATAAGGGTTCCAGGGTTCACAATAGTTTCACAGTATCAGAGTATCAGAGTGTCACGGTCTCAGAGCTTTGATACTTTGACTCTTTGATACTTTTTCTTGACCCCTCGAATCCTTGAATCCTTTTCTGCGATATAGGGGTAAAGACCTTAGAGACCTCTATTTCTGAATTTGGAGAGAGAAGATGCCCTTTTTAGGCGAACTTTTTATAAGTGAAATATCTGAAAAAACCTGTCCTCGACCCAAAGGGTGATGAGCTCGGCAGGGTTAAAGACCTTGTGATTGTCAGGGGTGAACCGCTCCCAAAGATTTCTTCCATCATCATCGAGAGAAAGAAGGGTCTTCTTAACCTCCCCTGGACAGTATCTGAACATATTCAACAAGAGAATAATCTCTGCAAATGTTTACGGTGAAGCCCTTCAGCCGTATGAACTTGATGAGAAAGACCTCCTGTTAGTCAGGGACATCCTCGATAAACAGATCGTTGATGTAAATGGTGCGAAGGTTGTCAGGGTCAATGATGTAAAACTTGAAGGGTATGATACAGAGGCTGTCCTGATTGCCGTTGATGTAGGGATGAGAGGGATAATGCGGAGGCTTGGTGTCGAAAGGGGTGGAGAAGACCTGATGAGGCTCTTTAAAAAACATCTTCCTTACAATCTCATAAGCTGGAACTACATACAGCCCTTGAACCAAAGCTGACAAAAATATCTCTTACT
Source organism: Nitrospirota bacterium (assembly GCA_963796125.1). Taxonomy (GTDB): domain Bacteria; phylum Nitrospirota; class Thermodesulfovibrionia; order Thermodesulfovibrionales; family SM23-35; genus DASPRG01. The sequence continues at coordinate 44,393 of CAWCKM010000043.1, read as the reverse complement.
GTTCCGAGACAGATGTTATCAGAATTACACCCTGCTGACATTGCAGATATCATCAGTCAGGTTTCTCATAAGGAAGGTGCAACCTTTTTCAAGGACCTTGATGTAGATGTTGCTGCTGAAGCTCTGTCAGAACTCAAACCGGAGACTCAGGTAGACATAATCACAGGAATGGACACTGACAAAGCAGCAGACATCATTGAAGAAATGCCGCCTGATGAGGCTGCTGATATCCTGAGTGATCTGCCTGTTGATAAGGCAAAAGAGATACTCGAAAGTATTGAAAAGGAAGAGGCCGAAGATATTCAGGAACTCCTCAGTCACGAAGAAGATACAGCAGGCGGTTTAATGACAAATGTATTTATAGCATATCCTCCGGAAACAACGGTGAGGAAGGCAATAGAGAACTTTAAAAAAGATGCAGAGGAAATAGAGATTGTCTATTATATTTATGTCATTGATACCGATGAAAAACTCTTTGGTGTTGTTTCCTTAAGAGATATGCTCCTTGCTGATCTTGATGCAAAACTCTCTGATATCATGGCAGACGAAACTCAAAACGGTTACCCCGGAGACTGATGAGATGGAGGTTGCCGAGATTATATCAAAGTATAACCTCCTTGCGCTTCCGGTCGTTGACACTGAAGGGTTTATGCTCGGAATTGTCACTGTTGATGATGTCTTAGACAGAATTCTGCCACCATCGGCGAAGCGTAAAAGGAGGAAGGTGTGAGCCTCCGGAGAAAAATTGTCATATTTTTGTCTGTAATGGGGCCAGGGATAATAACCGCAAACGTTGACAACGATGCGAGCGGTATCGCCACCTATTCCGTAGCAGGTGCTCGTTTTGGATATGCCCTCCTCTGGACCTTGATACCCGACGACCATCGCTCTTGTCGTAATACAGGAAATGGTTGCGAGAATGGGTGCTGATAACAGGCAAAGGGACTCTCGGACCTCATAAGGGAGAACTATGGCGTCAAGTCAACTTTTTTCATGATGATGGTTCTCTTCATCGCAAATTTCGGAAACACCGTCGCTAATTTTGCAGGATGGGCTGCAAGCATGGAGATACTCGGCTTCAGCAAATATCTGATGGTCCCTCTCGGTGCACTATCCATCTGGGCTTTAGTCATAAAAGGTAATTATAGGTTTGTTGAGCGGATACTCCTTTTTGCATGTCTCCTGTATTTTGGATATGTTATTTCAGGTTTTATGTCAAAGCCAAGCTGGCCTGATGTCTTGAGGAGCACCTTGATTCCCCAGATGCAATGGAACCCTGAATTTATTATATTGAGTATAGGCATAATTGGAACAACCATAACCCCATGGATGCAGTTTTATCTTCAATCATCTATTGCTGAAAAAGGGATCAGGAAAGAAGAATATAAGGCCTCCAGGCTTGATGTGCTTATTGGTTGCAGTATCACAGACATCATATCATTTTTCATTATTGTTACCTGTGCAACAACCCTCTTCCCGTACGGAATAAGGATACATGAGGCATCAGAGGCAGCGCTGGCGCTGAAACCTCTTGCAGGAAACTATGCCTATTTAATATTTGCTGTCAGCCTTGCCAATGCAGCCCTTTTGGGTGCAATTATTGTCCCCCTTGCAACAGCCTACTATATCTGTGAGGCAATGGGATGGGAAAGAGGCGTGAACAAAACCTTCAAAGAGGCGCCACAGTTCATGTGGATCTATACCTTTATGATCGTCAGTGCTGCACTTTTAGTGCTTATCCCGGGTGCCCCACTTGTGTTTCTCATGGTAACGTCGGCCGTGCTCAACGGACTACTCCTCCCATTTGTTCTGATATACGCGCTCTCTCTTGTTAATAATAAAAAGATTATGGGAGAGTATGTAAATCCAAGAAGCTACAATATCATATCATGGGGGACAGTGGCAGTGCTTGCAGGTCTTGCGATATTCTTTGTAATAACTACATTCGTTCCCTGAGAGCCTGATATGGTAAAAGCGATAGAATGGACAGATGGGAAGGTAGTTATCCTCGACCAGTCAAAACTTCCTCTTGAGGTCACTTTTGTTGATTGCACCGATTATCACATGGTAGCAGACTGTATAAGGACTCTGAAAATAAGAGGGGCCCCTGCCATTGGCATTGCAGCGGCTATGGGAATCATCCATCGGCGCTCAGGAGATAAGGGCAGAAAATTTCAAGGAATTTATGAAAGCCATTGAGCCAATTTTTCATGAAATGCTGTCCACAAGACCTACTGCAGTAAATATACGATGGGCAGTAGAAAGAATGAAAACTTTCCTGATCGGAGAAAAGAGATGAATCTGTGGATAGACTGAAGGAACTGCTCATAGATGAATCAAAGCGGATACTCGAAGAGGACATAGAGGCAAACAAGGCAATCGGTAAATGGGGCGCAGAGTTTATAAAAGACGGCGACACTATCCTTACCCACTGCAATGCCGGTGCACTCGCAACAGGAGGTTATGGTACTGCAACAGCGCCCATGTTTGTTGCAAGGGAACAGGGCAAACAGTTTCGAGGTCTTTGCTGATGAGACAAGACCTGTGCTCCAGGGGGCAAGACTGACAGCATGGGAACTTATGCAGGAGGGAATACCTGTCACCCTTATTCCTGACAGTGCAGCAGGTGCGTTTATGAAAATGGGAAAGATAGATCTCGTCATTGTCGGCACTGACAGGACAGCACGGAATGGCGATGTAGCAAATAAAATAGGGACATATACGCTTGCCGTTCTTTGCAGGGAGCACAAGATTCCCTTCTATGTTGCAGCCCCCCTGAGCAGCATCGATTTTTCTCTTCCAACAGGGGAAAAAATTCCTATAGAAGAGAGAGGGTGTGAAGAGGTTACCCATATATTGGGCAAATATCAGATTGCGCCTGTCGGAGTAAAAACAAGAAACCTTGCCTTTGACGTCACTCCTCATAAATATGTAACTGCCATAATTACTGAAAAGGGTGCCTTTGCACCGAAAAACCTGAAGAATTTGATGAAGACTGATCTGAATTTAGAGGAATTGAGGTTTAAAGCATGAGGATTGTAAATGTCAACCCTTTGAAAATTGTTGACGTTCATAGGTATGACGGTTTATTATTACATTAAGATGTGTCAGGAGAGCTTCCAAATCCTTCCATAATGTGATGGAAAGAGAAGATTCCAGAAAAATCACACTAGACCCGCAAAAAGAACTCACCAGTACTGTAACCATCAGCGGTAAGAAGTACCTCGTGCTGACTGAAGATTACGGATCCGAAAAGAGTTTCATAATCACACAGGTTTACCTTGGAGGGAAGATCGTCTCAACAAAAAAGACCGACTATAAAGATATTCTGAATGCTCCTGAGCCGGAGAAAAAAATTATAGAACTCATGCAAGACCAGCATGAGAAGGCCGCTAAAAATGCTCAGTGAAGAAGAGATAGGAGAAAAAGCCCTTGCAGATTACCTCGATGAAATAAAAAACAAAGTGAAAAGAAAATACTATAAGAGTGCCCTTGCATTGCTTGAAAGTGCCTTTGAGCATTACCCCAATAATCCTTTTCTCCTTTCCTACTATGGCTATCTCGAAGCTGTCCTTAATAAAAACAACAAAAAGGGTATAGAAACCTGCCTGGGGGCATTGCGGATGCTGAAAGGTGATATACCTGACAGGATTAGAGCTTTTTTATCCTGTACTTTACCTGAACCTCGGAAAGACCTACCTCGCAGCAGGTTACAAGAAAGCAGCTATTGATTCATTCTATAAAGGGCTCATCTGTGACCACGAGAACAAAGATCTCCTGGAAGAAATAAAGAAACTCGTCACGCGAAAAAACCCTGTGGTGGGCTTCCTTCCAAGATCACATCCCTTAAACAGATATCTCGGTAAGTTACGCCATAAATTAAAGAGCCCCTAAAACCTCCTGACCTGATTGACGCTAATCGCCTGTTAGTTTTATCATTACTGTCACTATGCTGAAACCGGAAAAACAACTTGAAATTATAAAGAGGGGCGCTGTCGAGATAATCGTCGAGGAAGATCTCCTGCGGAAACTCAGGAAATCCTGCGAAGAAGAAAGGCCCCTTAAAATCAAGGCTGGTTTTGACCCCACTGCACCGGATATCCATCTGGGTCATACTGTCCTGCTCGAAAAGATGAGACAGTTTCAGGAACTCGGCCATGAGATAACCTTCCTCATCGGTGACTTCACCGGCATGATAGGCGACCCTACCGGAAGATCTGAGACAAGGATACCCCTGACAAAGGAAGATGCATTGAAAAACGCTGAAACGTATAAGAAGCAGGTCTTCAAAATACTGGATCCTGAAAAAACACGGGTCAGGTTCAACAGCGAATGGCTCGCAAATATGAATGTCATGGACTTAATATCACTTGGTGCGATGCAGACAGTTGCAAGGATGCTTGAGAGAGAGGATTTTAAGAATCGATTTAAGGCCCAGCAGGACATAACAATTCTCGAATTTTATTATCCATTGTTTCAGGCCTATGACTCTGTCTATCTCAGATCAGATGTGGAGCTTGGAGGAACGGATCAGAAGTTCAATATTCTGATGGGAAGGACGATGCAGAGGAAAATGGGTGTTGAGGAGCAGGTTGTTGTTTTGATGCCTTTACTTGAAGGGCTTGACGGCGTCAATAAAATGAGTAAAAGCCTCGGAAATTATATCGGTATCACAGAACCCCCTAAAGAGATGTACGGGAAAATCATGTCCGTCAGTGATAAACTGATGCTCAGATACTATGAACTGCTGAGTCATATATCTATCGAAGAGCTTAATGCGCTGAAAGAGGGATTACAAACAGGGAAAATTCATCCAAAACGCGCGAAAGAAAATCTTGCACTGGAAATTGTTGAGAGATACTGGGGCAAAGATGAAGCCATAAAGGCAAAGGAAGAGTTTGAACGGGTATTTAAAGATAAAGGCATGCCTGATGAAATTCCAGATAGAGCTACTTTCAGATGCGATGTCGAAATTAGAGTCAGCAAAACACAAAATAATTTCTGGGCTACCCTGAGGCAAATATTAATTGGCTTCCTCAAGTAATGAAAGATACAGGACTTGCTAAAAGTACAAGCGAGGCTATTAGGCTTATTAAGCAGGGAGGCGTAAAACTCAATGGCAGCACTGTAACTGATACCGATACGATGCTTCAACAGGGTGGAGCATCTTATTCAGGTGGGAAAAAGAAAATTCCACAAGGTAATAGTGGAATAATAAACCTTTTTTGCTATTCACTAATTTTTGCTAAAATAAACTGAACTTGCAATCATGGAGGTTTATAAATGTCGGCAGTAAAGGAAAGGATTACCGAAGAAATAATCGAAGAGCTTGAAGGTCTTCCAAAGGAAAAGTTGAAAGAGGTGCTTGGGTTCGTCTCATATCTCAAAGCCAAGGAAGCGATTGACCCAACACAGGCATATTTCTGGACAAAGGGTTGGCAGAAAATGGAGGCAGAGGCAGATAAGGCAAAGAAGGCCGGAAAAGTTATTGGCAACGGTACTGCAAAGGGGCTTCTTAAGGCACTCAAGTCTTGAAAATAAAAGCCTATAAATCCTTCAACAAACACTACAAGTCACTCCCCACCTATTATCTCTGAGCGAACCGAAGAACCTAATTTACTTTTCAGTCAATAGCGAGACACTATATCATGAATAATAAGGGTAAGGGAGAAAAGAATTTGATATAATGGAGTAGTCATGTTGGGAGGAAAGATTATGAAATTAAAGGCAACTATTGAATTATGGCAAAAGGGGAAATGGTGTATCGCAAAAATACCTGAATTGGATTTTGTTGCACAAGGTAAAACTATTGAAGAAGCAAGAACAAATCTTGCTGAAGTTATTCGTATTCAATCTGCAGAGATGAAAGAGATGGGGACACTTGAAGACTATCTCGCTGAATGTGGTTTTATAATTAAAGACGATACTGTCGAACCGGAAAATGAGATTATCGGATTCGAAAAGCAGGTACTTCAGGTTGCCTAATATTATTACTATCCGAGCCCCTGTTTTACAGTTTACTTAACCTCAAAGGTATACAAGAACCCGGCAACTCTCGTGATTCCTATACCAGAAAACTCTTTCAATGAAAGAAGATGTTTATCTCCTGTTACTATGAGATCGGCGCTTGATGCTATCGCACATTCAAGTATTTTGTTGTCAGTTTCATCATGCAGCAAAGTGATTGTAATATCAGGCTTGATTACCCTTGCAACCTTGCTTATATGTTTCATCGCATTGGTTATCTCTCTGTCATCCCACTGAAATTTTTCTCTTAGCTTCTTCGCAAGTTCGGTAAGTATCGACACGGATGTATAAAGTTCAATCTTCCCTCTGACTGCCAGCAGGTAGGCATCTTCTGCTTTACTATCAGCAGAGGTGAAGGCTGAGATGTAGACATTGGTATCAAAAACAACCTTAAGCACTAACGGCCCTCAAACACAAGTCGTTCAATGTCCTTCTCTGTCAGTTTCATCTCTTTAGCCTTCTTTGCTCCATATTTCTGGAGCCTGAAAAATTCTCCTTCAAGTTTTTCCTGCCTGTAGAAGCTGAACATCTCCCTGAACAACTGGCTCTTTGTTTCACCCTTCATTCGAGCCATTGACTCATATTCCTTTGCAATATCAGGCGGAACAGATACGGTCATCGCAATCCTTTTCCTTGTAGGCATAATATACCTCCCTTCAGGTCATTTTTATGGTATGACAACATAATACCATATCTGCTGAGTATTTTAAACCTCCAGGACTCCTCTCCCCTGGCGGCTGGCTCGGAGCCGACGGTTCATAGAGGAGGGCAATGGTGAGGGGGTGAAGGTTTTGCTTATAAATTCATTAGTAATAAAAGCTGATGGCTTGTATAGAATCGATACAAAGGGCAATCGTTGCCAGATTTGCCATGCTGTATTGCTACCGGCACTACTCGTGAAGCGCGGAGCGATAGATGCATGACAAATTACCATTCATAACGGTATATCTTTTGAGCATTATGTCAACTGCTAATAATATAGGAAATGTCCCTCTGTTTAGTAGTCCCCAAGCTTGCCTATCATATGTCCTCCATTATTTTTTTAATTTATTATTGCGCTACAACAATCGCTATGCAAGTATATTTTGTGAGCAACTCTTCCTGGTTGAAGGCGTTCTTATGCTTTGCTTTTTAGATGCCTCTCTAAAATATGCACTAATTCTTCAATGTATTTATTTTGATGTCCACTACCAGCGAACGGTAAAGTGTAAACTGGACATGACAAGCTTGCTTTGTTAATAGCCTTTTTGGCGTGTCGTTCGATTTTTTTTAGAGCAATAGCAATAATCTCGAGGCTATATGTTTTTAATCGGTCTGACAGGGCTGAGATCGAATCAATAAGAATTCTCTCTCTTTGTTCTGACGGCATGTCATCGACCGGAATATGGCTTAGGTCATCTAAGTAACATCCGCAAAGCTTGAAGAAATCAAGAAAATCTTCTGTGCCAGAAAACTTCTTGTTATATGCTTTTTCAAACGCACGAGAGGTGAAAGTAGTCATTGCACTTTTGAGATAGAAAAATTTACCGCTTGCGGGTGGTGACTCTCCAATAAACAAGAGCCTAATTCGCTTTGGTCTAAATGATTCTCTAATGTTTTCAATATTCATTTTTGAGATATAACGTATACGTCATCAACCTAACACAGAATACAATCGTCAGTGAGCCGCATTAGCTACAGTTTGTCCATTCCTTCGAAAAAACTTTTTTGAATTTGCTGCCTGCTGTTATGAGCCAGTCAAATGCGCTTTCCCAGGTGTCAGAGCTGTCAAACCGAAAATCAAAAAGTGCTCTTATGCTGAAAAGTTGGCTCCTTTCTTTCCTGGAAGTTCCTGCCAATCGAGCGGTTCCGACAAGGTCAGTTCTTTCTCGATTACAGGTTTACATGAAAGAAGAGATTTCATAGAGATCTTTAGAATCCGGAATATAGAGTTCGCAACCTACCTTGTCCTCACGGGTATTTATTGCGAATGACACATAGCAGTCAGAACGTCCAATGGCCACGTTATACCAGTGCCGGGGGCGAGGAGTTCTAAGTTTGAGTTCTGGGTGGCTTGTCGATGCATATTCTTTAAGCTGCTGCCAGAATTCGAGTTGCTTTGTCTTTGTGTCGGTAAGGTCTCTATCCTGTGAACTCATCCGAACAGATTTTGTCCATTCGTTTGGACGTGATACGACCGTGAATTTTGGAGCTGGTGGGGAATTTTCTATCTGCCATAATTCTCCAATACCACGAGTAAGAAGTTGATATGCTTATCCGTGTGTTCGTTTAGCCAATCTACAGCTTGCCGATGCTCCTCTCTGACTTCTCGGACGATCCAAACAACGTACTCTGCCTCCAATCCGGCAGCATATGTAATGAGTTGACCGAGGTGTGAATGGTCGGTAGCCTCAAGTTGATTCTCAATGATGATCTTACGCCCTGTATTTTCTTCTTCAGCTAAAATATCTACGTTGAATCTTCCAACGCTTGCCTCAGTCTGTGTAACTTGTATGCCAATGCCAACTTCATCGCTGAGTAGTTCGATGTTCTCAGGTTCAATAAGCCATTTTGTGAAATCGATTGCTTCATGTTTCCAGTATTCTCTAAGATTAATTTGCTTGAGTTTACCCAGTTTCATTTCAGTCCTCACAATTTCTTGAAATAAAATATTTGCATTTTGAGGTATCAGGCATGGCTTCTCCTTAGTGGTTAATAAACTATTATGTAAAAACCCATGCATATTTTATATCAATAGGGTGTAATGTTCCAAGTGAACTTACCTCTAAAAACATGTTTCTCTTAGTCTTGACCCTCTCTTAAATTAAGAGGGGGCGCGGGGGAGTTACTTCTCCAGCATCTCAAGCAATAAAGAGTAACGTCAAGCTCCGCAAAGCGTAAGCCTTCGCAATACCGTGCTTCCCTGCGTATCTCCTTTGCCATTCAGAGGGTAAAGCTTTGGGCAAAAATCATCATAACTTATTGATTCTAAAGGAAACAATAGACGTGATCATCAGCTCAAAAAAGGTAACCGTGATGAAGGCCAATGTTGCCTCAATAATGAGAGAGGTTCTTCAGGCAGAATCCGAAGTCGACAGAGGCCGCGAGCATTTTTGGGTCCTTGGCCTCAATGTGAAAAATACAATCCAATATATTGAGCTTGTCAGCCTTGGAGGGAGAAAAGGGACGGGTACATTTTTAAGCGCGAATATCCGATGGATGAAGCATTGTTCTCAAGATTTAAACTACAGAGCAAAATTGGATAATTTACATGTTCAAACCTAAATATACTATTACACCTGCGATCCTTAACAATCTCATCAATACTGCAGGGGCAAAGGCATTGATTGAGAATGCTTACCTCATTCCAAAATGGGAAGTTGCTTTACGGAGAGAGGCATTAATAAAAACCTGAAGGCAGAGGGCGTAGTATAAGGTATTTTCTCGCATAAGTTGGCGATTAAGTTGGCGATTAAGTTGGCGATTATAAAGAGGCAGGGATTATGATGAACAGGCGGTTATCACAGAAAGATCAGGCGAAAAAGCTCCTTGACGATGCGAAGAACTTTGTCTCATGGGTGGAACAATGGCTTATGGAAAAAGGGTGGATAGACAAAAATAAATAGACTGACTTCTGCCAGGGATACTATAGATGTTTCTTTGCAAGTTCTAAAAGTCCATAAATCTTCAGATCAATAAGGTCACCTTCAGATCTCAGAGCGGATAATTTTTGATCAAGCTCATGTATTGGTATCTTGAGGACTTCTATATCCTCTGTCTCATCCTGTTTTCCCAGTCCTTGAAACTCAAGTCCTGTTGCAAGGAAGGCGGTGAGCACTTCGCCTGAAGCGCCTGATGACAGAGGGCCTTCGGAAAGAAAGATCATATCCTTTGCGGCATAACCAGTCTCTTCAAGCAGTTCTCTCCTTGCAGCTTCTTCAAGATTATTCTCTTTTTCGCTAAGACCTGCAGGGAATTCAATGACATACCCCTTAACAGGAGGCCTGAACTGTCTAATAAGCAACACTTCCTTATCATCTGTCACAGGCACAATTCCGACAATCCCTTTACAGTTAACCCTCTCAACAGATTCCCACTCCCTGACTATGCCCAGTGAATCAACATAGGTTGTAATAATACACCTGAGAAACTTCCCTTCCCATGCAGTCCTTCTATCTAATATCTTTGTTTTGTTTTTTCCCATAATGGATTCGTACAAAATGCTTTTTTAGAAGCACTCCTGTTGTCGTTCCGATCTTTTCCTTGCTTGTCATTCCGACTTGTTCGGAATCCTTCTTGTTATTTTCTTTCAGTCTGCCATGAAGAACGATTCCCGACAGCGGGAATGACAAGAATTTGACAAAAAACCGGGAGAACAAGGATCATGAACTGTTTAAACCATTCGTACTTATTTGGATTTGTTAGCTTGCCCTTACTATATTTCACTCCCGATGGATTGGCAGCATCACCCGGAATGTCGTTGAATCGTCACTGGTAGAGACTTCAAGTTTTCCCTGCATAGTCTCTATAAAGCGATAGATAATGTTAAGGCCCCGGCCTTTCACCTCTCCTTTTCTGATTTGTTCTATATTCTCTTCAGGTATTTTTCCGGTATTACGGATCTCAAAGCATGCCATCTCATCCATCTGATAGCTCTTGATGGATAATTCTCCGCCGTCTTCAGGTATGGCCTTCGTAGCATTGTCAAGGAGGTTATCAAGGACACGCTCCAGTGCAAAGGGATAACAGTAAACGAATAAACCCTTTTGCAACTCATCCTGCACAAGTTGATATTCGTCCTCCTCTGCTCCCTGATAGCTTCCTCATTAATCCTGAAACGACTTTTGAGAACCTCTGTCAGGTCAACAACCCTTTCACGGCCTTCGATATTCGGATAAATGGCAATTTCCTGCATCCGTATTGCTTCATTCATAACAATGTCCAGATAGTCAGCTATTTTGTCCTTTACACTCTCGATGTCTTCTTTTTCGAGAAGTCTCTTCGCCCTCTTGGCAAAACCGGCTATGGCAATACCTGGATTCTTGAAATCATGCAAAATGTCATCCAGCTTTTCGATTCTGAGTGCCTTCATAATTTCTTTTCCGAAAAAGTTCAGGAGTTCAATCTCCTGGTCTGTAAATTCCTGTCGTCTGTCTTTCGCATAAAAAACCAGAAAATAATTGATCTCTTCTCCGGCCTTCAGGGGAATTAATAACACGGAATTAACATTATGCCTTGATGCATATCTTTTCAATTCCTCATTAGACAATCTGCTCTGTGCAGGGTCTTTAATCAGAATATAGGATGAGTCTATTCTCTCATATTCATAGTCACCACGTTTTCCGTTCCATTAACTAATGCGTCAATATAAGGATGGTCCTGTATCGCAAACATACAATGTATATCATGAGTTTCCTGACCTGCGGGATATTCAAGTTCGATGTGAACGTGTTTTCTATCCAGGGTAATCACGAATAAGGAGCAGCTCTGTATCTGCATGATCTCTTCCAGTTCCGGAATCATCAGCCTGAATACATCTTTCATCTTGATTCCTTCACGGTGACTGAGTTTCACAAAGATCTTTTCGACAATTTTTTCTTTCAGGAGATTAAGTCTCTGAAGTTCCAGAATACGTTTCTTGGCAAGTATATAACTCGCCCTTCTGGCCAATAATTCAGCGCTCGTCACCTCAAGAGGATTAAAAACTCTATCCTTTTCTTTATAGTAGATCTGAATGGTACCCTGTATGTCCGGTTTATTTTCAAGAAACCGGGGGATTTGTATCGGCACTGCCATGAGAGAGTTAAAACCGTACTCTGTCGACGATATCCTTATTCAGGTAATCAGGCTCTGACAGGATATTCGGCACAAGATAACTCTTGCCGCTCTTTATGACCTTTCCGGCTACTGACCTCTCAATGGGAATATCTTTTAATCGTGCTATCTCTGTATACTGATACGAACCAAAAGCAACAAGACTGTCTGTCTCAGGATCGAAAACACGAATCGTTGCTGCCTCTGCATGGAGGAACTCAACCACCTTTCTTGCTACCGTCTCGAGTATCTCTTTCCAGCCCAGGGTCGGACTGATTCCTATCACTTCCTCTACCATCCGAATGACCTCCTCAACCTGTGCTGAAGGGAAAATTTTGCTGATGTATTCTGCGAGGTCACTAATCTCCTGTTCGGACAGATTATGTTTTGCGAGAATTGGATTAGATGCCAGATATGTTAATAATGTTTTATACATGGTCCTTCCGCAACTTTCTGTAGAATATATTAAAAAATGAGTTTTCTTCAACAGGTTACTTTCCTTCATCCGGCCTGCGATCCAACGACCTGTGGCTTGACTTTAAAACATGAGCTATCCTATCATCATGAAATGGATATTCAAGAGATATTTCGATTATACGATCAAGAACTAATGCTGGTAGAAGAGAGGCTGAAAGACCATTTCAAAAGCACCGTCCCTCCAATCCCTCTCATCGGAAAACACCTCGTAGAAGGTGGCGGGAAAAGAATTCGGCCCTTATTACTCATCCTGAGTGCAGAAATAGCCGGTTACAAAGGAGATGCGCGTCTCACACTCGGAGGGATTATTGAATCTATACACACTGCTTCCCTGCTCCATGACGATGTCGTCGATGCGGCAGAGGTAAGGAGAGGTAAAATACCGGCCCATTCGATTTGGGGTAATCAGGTTGTTATACTGGTAGGTGACTTCCTTTACTCCAACGCATTACGTCTCGCTGTCCTGCAGAAAAATCAGAAGATCATGGAAACTCTCTCTGAGGCAACAACGAGAATGACAGAAGGAGAAATCCTGCAGCTCACAAAGACAGGTGACCCTGATATAGCAGAAGAGGACTATTTCAAGATAATATCTGCAAAAACAGGTGCTTTAATCTCCGCTGCCTGCAGAATAGGCGCCATCCTCGGATCTCTGCCAGAGGAAAAGGCAAATGCCCTCTCAAACTTTGGTATGAAGACGGGAATTGCATTCCAGGTAGCAGATGATATCCTTGATTATATGGCAGATGAGAAAAAACTCGGCAAGCGCCTTGGCAAAGATCTCAAAGAAGGTAAAACTACCCTCCCCCTTATATACCTTCTGAAAACTGCTTCGAATACCGAGGTGGAGGAAGTGAAAGGTCTCATCCGGGATGGTTTCAAGAAGGAAGACCTCAAGAGGATACTGGAGCTCTTCAGAAAACATCATGTAATCGATCTCTCTTTGAAAAAGGCTCGCGATCTACTCTCTGATGCAAAGGCTGAACTCGCAATCTTTAACAATTCACCTGTAAAGGACTCACTATTAGCTGTCGCTGACTATATGCTCGCAAGAGGAAAATAGATGCACCCCCTTGTTGAGCTTGCAAAAAAGAGTATAGAGGCATATATCAGGGAAGGCAAGATTATCGAACCGCCTGAAACTCTTTCGCCTGAGATGAATGAGAAGGCAGGCGTTTTTGTCTGTATCAAGAAGGACAATCAACTCAGGGGATGCATCGGTACCTTTTCACCCTCCTGTGCGTGTGTGGCAATCGAGACCATAAAGAATGCCATATCCGCAGCAACAAAAGACCCCAGGTTTCATCCTGTCAGGGAAGATGAGCTCGAAGGTCTCGAATACTGCGTCGATGTCCTTTCACCTCCAGAAAAGGTAAACGATCTCCAGGAACTCAATCCTAAAAAATATGGGATAATCCTCGTCTGTGGAAACAGGAAAGGACTTCTCCTGCCTGATATAGAAGGAGTTGATACCATCGACGAACAGATCAGGATTACACGGTTGAAGGCTTGCATCCTCCCTGAGGAGGAAACAGAAATGTACCGGTTCGAGGTCAAAAGATACAAATGACAGAAATTCCGCTCAAAGGGAACATCAGAGAATTTTCCCTTCCAAGAGTCCTTATCTATTTAAACAGGAACAGAAAGACGGGAACTCTCATTGTAAGCACACATGCTTTCACAAAGAAGATATACATTGATAAAGGAGACGCCATATTTGCCTCTTCAACATACGAAGATGACAGATTGGGTGAAATGCTCATCAAAGCTGGAAAGATATCCATTGAACAGTATGAGGAGTCTGTAAAGCTGCTAAAGACAACAAAAAAGCGGCAGGGTGCAATCCTTGTTGAGCTTGGTTACATGACACCAAAAGATCTCTTCTGGGGTGTGAAATATCAGGTGAAGGAAATCATCTATAGTCTCTTCCCTCTCGACATTGCTGAATATAAATTTTTAGAGGGAGAAATACCCGCAAATGAAGTGATAACCCTGAAGATGAGCATGGGCAATCTCATATACGAAGGGGTCAGGAGGGTAAGTAACTTAAATAAAATGAAAAACGAACTGCCTGATATGAATTCTATCCCTCAGTTAAGCACAGACCCTGCAAGTCTTTTTCAGGATATAGAATTCAGTGCACGGGACAAAACAATGCTTTCCATAATAGACGGGAAAAAGACGATTAAAGAGCTTCTTGAGAGTTCATCCGCCGGCTCTTTTGAGGCACTGAAGACCCTATACACCCTATGGTCTACGGGAACTATCGAGGAAAAAGAAAAGGTTTTAGAAAAACAGGAAGAAACAGTAACGGTAGAAGAAATCCTGAAACCTTTAACGGAAGAAGAAGATGCTTTCATAAAAAGGGTTGATGAGATTTACTCGAACCTCGATAAGCTCAGCCTGCATGAGCTTCTCGAAATTGACGAAAATTCAGATGCAGAAACAATTAAGAGAAACTACTTCAGACTCGCAAAGGAGTTTCATCCTGACCGGCATTTTGATTCCGATGAACCTGCAATCAAGGATAAACTGCCTGCAATCTTTGATGCAATAACACAGGCGTACACATTGCTTAAGGATAATGAAAGAGAGGAGAGAATACTTCCACTCAGCAGGAAGGGTCCAGAAGGAAGAAGTGTCAATATCTCAGAATGCAGAAGAACTGTTCAAACGTGGTGTCGAAGAGTTCAAGAAAGGAAACTTCTGGGGTGCTGCCGATTCTTTTAAATGGGCGGTAAAACTGAACGAGAAGAATGCCAGGTACTGGAGCTACCTTTCCCTTGCCTACATCAAGATGGATAATAGGCTGAAAGATGCAGAAGAAGCCATGTTCCAGGCAATAAAGCTTGAGCCCCATAATGCAGATCACTATGCTCATCTTGGCCATATTTACCTCAAGGCAGGCATGAAAAAGAGAGCCAACATCCAGTTTGAAAGGGCATTGAGAATAGAGCCGGAAAATACAAAAGCGAAGAAGGGACTGCAACTGACAGAGGGTTAGCCCTTTCGCTTGAAATGACCGCTTCTCCCGCCTCTCTTTTCTATGAGCATAATATCCGATATGACCATTTCCTTATCAACTGCTTTACACATGTCGTAAATCGTTAAAGCTGCCACAGATACAGCAGTCAGCGCCTCCATTTCAACCCCTGTCTGACCTGTAACCTTAACGCAGGCTTCTATGTCTATTCTATTCTTCTTGTTATCAAGAGTAAAATCTATATTGACTGACGTAATATTTAACGGGTGACACATCGGTATAATTTCACTCGTTTTTTTTGCAGCCTGATCCCTGCCACCCGTGCAACACAGAACACATCACCCTTTGGGATTTTCTTATCCTGTATCAGTTTCAGGGTTTCAGGTTTCATATACACAGAACCTCTCGCAATAGCTTCCCTTACAGTTGATGGTTTTTCCGTAACATCAACCATCTTCGCCCTGCCCTCTTTATCAAGATGCGTCAGCTTTTTCATTGCTCCTTCTACGAACCTTCCCTGCAGCTTGTTCCAAGATATCTCACACATGTGTAAATTATATTCCATCATTCTGCAAAAGCAGAAATCCACGGCACCTCCTTTCATGGTGCCGAAGGCGGGAGTTGAACCCGCACGGCCTTTCGACCACTAGACCCTGAACCTAGCGCGTCTGCCAATTCCGCCACTTCGGCTTTAAAATATTATACGTTCCTCCGGCGAAAAAATCACTCACCTTTGGATGGACACATATCACCCTCCCCTACCCTCCCCATCAAGGTGAGGGATTATCATGGATGGTCCTCAGACAAGTCTGAAGAACGAAAAAAAGTGAGTTTAAAGGTGATGTTTGTTACAATAAAAAAATGCTTCTATCAGACAAATAGTATGTAAAATTCAACTGGGAAATGATATTCTTTTCAAATGAATAAAAGACTCAAAGTTGCTTTCATAATTACAGGAATAACCTCGTCATCCTTGGGATCGTAATTGCCCTCCTCATCAAAAATGCAAACAGGATTATCAAGCATGAACTCGAAGCCTTCCTCGGCAAAGACTTCTCTGTTCAGAGGATCGACCTCCATTGGGGAAAAGTAGAAGCTTTTGACATCAGTTTCAGAGATCCTGCTGGCCGGGAAGTTTTCAAAACAGACCGTCTCACCCTTGAAGCCGATTTCATAGGACTCCTCAAAAAGGAGTATATCCTTTCAAATCTTTCCATTGTGAATCCATATCTCTTTCTTGAAAAGAACCCTAATGGTAACCTTATGAACCCCTTCCAAAAGAAAGGACCTTCGAAAGAGAGAGAGAAACCGATGCCTCCTGTATTCTTTAAAAAAATTGAAGTGACAAATGGTTCTCTCGATTACCTTGACAGAAGTGTTTTGAGTAAAGGTGTGTTGACAAAATTAAGGAATGTAGAGTTTGATTTCAAGGACCTGACATTTCCCCTGAAGGACAATTTTTCAGGCTACTCCCTTTCTGCCAATATTCCTGGTAAGCAGAACACAGGTACACTCAGAAGCAATGGAAAGATAAAACTCTTAAATAAAGACATGGATGGCAAAATAGAAATAAAGAAGCTCGATATTACTGAATTTAAACCCTACTACCAGAAAAAAGGTGATGTGAATGTAACAAATGGTACCCTTGACATGAATATGGATGTAAAGATCAAGTCAAATAAAATAAATGCTCCGGGCAAAGCAGCGCTGAAAGACATAGAGTTTGAAAGAGGTTCTGGTTTAGGCAGCACATTCCTCAACTTGCCTCTCTCTGCTGTTATAAGCTTTCTGAAAAACCACGACAATGAAATTGTCGTCAATTTTGTTGTAGAGGGCGATCTCAATAATCCGAAATTCAACCTCAGGGAAAGTCTCATGAATAAAATCTCGATTGGAATGGCAGAAAAACTTGGTCTCTCCATACAAAGAATAGGAGAATCAATAGTGGAAACCGGCGCTGAAGGAGCAAAGGAAGTCGGTAAAAGTGTTCAAGGTATTGGTGAGGGTATCAAAAAGCTCTTAGAACGGTAAGCCTTCGGTCTTTGTTACAAGCCATTTCATTTTCTCCTTTTCAAGGGTAAACCTCAGATGGACCGGTTTTTGTAAATCACCTATAACGTAACCAGTATCATTACCTTTGGTTGCGATAATCCTCACATCCATATCAGCTGTAGCAGTCTTGTCATGAACTTTTACCACAAGATTTTCCTGCATTATCTTGATATCGCTTATCTGGTTAAAAACAGATTGCATCGATTCCTTCAGGGAGAGATAGGAAAAACCATGTCCATCGTGATAGTTAAAAGACACCTTAGTCATCACAGCATCGAGGTCTTCTCGCTCTATCGCTTCAGCCCCTTCTTTAAAGAGTTTCTTGATCTCTGCTTTCATCGGTAGGCCAGAGGAGATAAGTAAGGAATGCAAGACCAAAAATGATATGAAAAATTAATAGAGATTTCTTTTTGCGCATTGACTCTTCTCGTCAGTTTTCCTCTGTCGCAAAAACTATTGCATCCTTAATCACCGTCAAGTAACTGGTTGAGGTTTTGCTTGCTTATGCTCAAAGGTGGCATAATGACGATGACATTTCCGAGGGGTCTGATAATGACTCCATTGTCTCTCGCATGATATGCAACACGCCATCCCATCTTCTCAGTCCAATCATAAGGTTCTTTTGTCTCTTTGTCTTTCACTAATTCGATACCTGCCATTAATCCTATGCTTCTTATATCTCCAACATGTTTAAGACTCAATATCTCCTTAAGCCATGCTCCAAGAATCTCTATTTTGGCCTTGAGGTTTTCCAATACTTTTTCTTTTTCGAACAAATCGAGACAAGCAATGGCAGCAGCGCAGGCAAGAGGATTGCCTGTATATGAATGGCCATGAAAGAATGTCTTTAAATCTTTAAACTCTCCAAGAAAAGCATTATAAATATCATCTCCCACAAGCGTTACAGCAAGAGGCAGATAACCACCTGTTATTCCTTTTGAAAGACAGAGAAGATCCGGCTCAACTCCTTCATGCTCACAGGCAAACATCCTTCCCGTTCGCCCAAATCCTGTCGCCACCTCATCTGCAATCATCAGGATATTATATTTCGTACATAACTCCCTGACCCCTTTGAGGTATTCAGGAGGCGATGTTATCATCCCACCTGCTGCCTGTATCATTGGTTCGATAATCATTGCGGCTATTTCATTTGAATATGCTCCTGAATATGTCTTCCAATTTATCAAGGCATGCTAACTTGCAATCAGGATATGACTTACCAAGTTCACATCTATAGCAGTAGGGAGAGGGGGCTCTATAAGTCTTAAATAAAAGCGGTTCGAACGTTTTGTGGAAAATATCAATGCCGCCAACGCTAACCGCGCCTATCGTGTCACCATGGTATGCGTTGTTGAGACAGACAAAAGTATTCTTACTGGCTGCTCCTTTATGCTTCCAGTACTGAAACGCCATCTTAAGGGCAACCTCCACAGATGTTGAACCATCATCAGAGTAGAAGACCTTAGAAAGTAATGAGTGACGAGTGTCGAGTGTCGAATTCCAGTCACCCCCCCTTACTAAGGGGGGGGGTATGGAAGGGTAATTTCGAAATGACTTTTGAACTATTTGTACAAGCTTTTCTGCCAACTTGATCGCAGGGACATTGCTCAGTCCAAGAAGGGTGCTGTGGGCAATACTATCAATTTGTTCCTTTATCGCATCATCGATTTCCTTCTTTCTATGTCCATGGATATTGACCCAGAGAGATGAGACACCGTCAAGATACCATCTTCCATAAATGTCCTTTAGAAAACAGTCTCTTCCTTCTGCGATAATAATTTGGTGGTCTTCACTCCACTCCTTCATCTGGGTAAAAGGATGCCAGATATATTTCTTGTCAAGCTCTTCGAGTCGCTCGTTTTCTTCTATGATGCCCATTCTTTAAACTCCAAATAAACTATATCATACCTACACTAGTCAATTGCGAGTGTCAATCAAAGTATCTCGTAAGATTTAGCTGCGTCCTCAGGTACTGACAGAAATCTCTCCTTTACAAAATTCTTTAGGAGCTATTTGTTTTTCGCTTATGAGGCAACTTTTGTTCGAGGCTAAAAGCCTGCGGCACCTCATTTCACTCCATCCTCTGTAAATAAACTAAATCATTTCTCTAAGCTTTAGCTATGAATATTCTCTCAATCCCTGAGTAATCCTTTTTAAAAGAGATATCTGTAAAGCCTGCATGCTCTGCAAGTTTTCTAACTGCATCTGCCTGACTAATCCCAAGTTCGAGCATAAGGTATCCGCTTTCCTTAAGATACTTCCTTGACTCCGGGATAATGGGTCTATAATAATTGAGGCCGTCTTCCCCTCCATCCAATGCTTCTATAGGTTCCCAGTCCTTAATCTCTGCCTGCAAGTTTCTTATATCATCTCTTCTGATATAAGGGGGGTTTGAAATGATCAAGTCAAAGCGAACAGTGAACGAGTGAACAGTGAACAGTTCTCCAAGAGGCTCAAACAAGACCCCTTGAGAAATGTCACATTCTTGATGCCGTTAATCTCTGCGTTTTCCTTTGCATACCGGATTGCAACCTCTGATATATCAGTGCCATAGACATAGGCATGAGGAAATTCTTTAGCAAGGGCAAGAGCTAAACATCCGCTGCCGGTACAAAGATCCAGAATAGTAACACCTCCCATTCCCCCCTTTAGCAAAGGGGGGTGCGGGGGGATTTAACTTCTGACTTCTAATTACCTTTACAGCTTCTTCAGCCAATAATTCTGTCTCAGGTCTCGGAATAAGAACCCCCTTCCCCACTTTTATTTTTATGCCAAGAAAATCCACATATCCAAGGATATACTGAAGAGGCTCTCTCTTCGATCTTCTGTCCAAGAATGCATCAATCCTTTCTATTACACTCTCAGGGATGACGGGATTATCTCTGAAAAAAGTTGTCCTGTCTGTCTCAAGACAATGGATTAAAATAGTTTCTGCCTCTCTGACAGCATCTTCAATACCGTATCGCTTTAAAAAGTCTGTTGCTTCTCTTAATTTGTCGAGAGCTTTCATGGATGCTTTAGGACTCAAACTGATAGGTATTTTGCGGGATTCTTCGTAATGCAGTTCATGATGATTCTTTTATCAAATCCCATTCTGAATCAATCTCTCTGCGGACTCAACAATTGTCATCGAACCCCCCTGAAGTTTACCATGAGCATCGGTAACAGCCTTTGCTATCTTCCGCGCCCTTCTCTGCACCCCTCCTTTGTAGGGAGGGGATGGGGGAGAGTTAGTCTCTTTTACAGAATCCGAAACGATGATTATTTTTTCAGGATTCTTTGTCTCTGAATATAAGCTCCAGGGTTTTTGGATGTAGATGAAAGGGGTCTGCTATTACCTCAATATAGATGTCCTTGTTAATCAGCCCAAAGCCAGCAATCCCCGGCTCTCGATGATGAAAATCTCTCATTGCATTGAAGATGTGAGTAATACCCTTTGCACCTGCATGAAACCCAGCCTCTGCTTCAGAGAAAGTCGCATCAGAATGTCCCATGCTTACGATGATTCCCCTATCCGAAATCTTTTTGATAAGTTGTAAGCACCTTTTAATTCCGGTGCAATAGTAATTATTTTTACTATATCTTCAAAACCCTTCAAGGAGTTTCCGCAAATTTTTCTCTGATGGTTCAATAAATGTCTTTGCATCAAGAGCACCGCATCTTGATGGATTTAGAAAAGGGCCTTCGAGATGAATACCGATGATTCGAGCAAGTTTTAAGTTTGGTAGCTTCTCACCCTCTCCCTCGCCCTCCCCCCTCGAGGGGGAGGGATGGGTGGGGGGGCCAATTGCTGACTACTGACTCCTGACTGCTGTAGTTCCATCGCCTTCCTGACAGCCATCATATTTTTTCTCATCTCATTAACAGAGGAAGGATATATTGTGAGTATGATTTCTGAAATTCCGTGAGAGCCAAGTATTTCTGCTATCTTGAGAATATCATCCTCCGAATCAGTTCTTGTATCGTAACCGCCTACGCCATGGATATGAATATCAATACTCCTCATCCGAATAACCTCAATTTCTCCCATTGTTGGACACGTTTTTCATATTTTGCCAGCCTGCCTTTTTGTCCATATTACCAGAAAATACCGGATAAGGCTATTTTAAACGGCTTGATTTTATTGCTTTTCTAATTTTCAAAGCATACGGATTGTGCTATGTTTACATCCTGAACGTGTTGCGAGCGCGTTCCCGCAGCTTGCTGCGGGGTTAAGCTCGCAAACATGATAAAAACTACTCCTTGCGTTAAGATACCTGCGGTCTTGCCGCAGGGTTCTTCATTCTGAAAAATAGAGGGCTGTATAATTATTGTTGGGTCAGGCTTGTGATTATGACAAATAGCCTGATATATGATTACTGTTCACAGGCATGGCACGGAAACCGCGTATTACAATTTGAGAGGGGCTTTTTACCACATCATCATCCGGGTAATCAGAGACAGGATATCTTCCTTGACGAAACCGATCGCCGCCAGATACTCTTGAGCGACTGCACAGATAACAGTAACAAATGCGGCTTTATTCTATTATGCTTATGTGCTCATGAGCTGTTCACGCTCTTCGGTCTGTGCTCCCAAATTGCCGGAACACCGCAATGCCCGATATGGCAGCGCGTCGATACAGATGGCTATCACGTCTAAGGGGCCTTGGTGCCCAGTGATGCTGCATCGTGGAGCATCCGGAGTACTACAGGCGCTTCGGTTACCTGAATATTCAGGGGATTGTCCATCAATGCCTAGTCCCTGCGACAAAGACAGTCTATCTTTCGAGCCTCGTGCGTTATATTCATGACCATATCCGGCGCGAGTCGGTTTGTTGAAGGATTCACGCGAGCATTCAGAGCGGAGCGGCCAACGACGACTGTTTGCAGAGGACGACGGACCTTGTCGATACAGAGCGCGTGACTCTCGACGTTCCTCCGTCCGCTTCGCTCCTTGCGAATGCGGCAGAACTATGCTTAGTTTGCCCTGCCGCTTTAGGTGACGAGTTTTGCACCATTGAGTGTCTCACGCTTAACCAGCGTCAATGAGCAGCCGATGGTAGCCGCGCCAGAACGTTTCATCGAAGAAGTCGAAGAGCGGCGATCGTAGAAACTGCGCTGTCTGCTGACTAGGAGCGGCAAGATTTGAAATTGCCGACTCATGATCTATTTGATTCCGTCGACGGTTTAGGAAAGGCAAACGGTTGTGCTTTTCAGAGCTTATTGCCATTTCCCCGGTGACAGCGCGTGCGATTCCGCTTCGGATAGGGCTAAGTCGCGGCAAGTAAATCCGCGTAAGGTGCGCTTTGCCAAAAGACAACAAATACTGGGCGTTGTCATAGCTATACTCGTGTTTCTCTTAGTGTCCGTAGTTCTACTCTTGTTTTCGCCCTAATATAGATGGCGTAGCCTGCGGCATTTTATCTTCACGTACCTCCGTCTTGAATCAACGGTCACTGGCAAATAAGACACTTCAGCGGACAGCTAAACGCCGCCGCTGATTTCTGTCGTTTATGTTTAAAATTACCAATCAATAGTTTTCCGTCTTGACGCTTTGCCTTCATAATGGTATATTAAAAACATGAAAACAACTGCCAAGAAATCAACAATTTATTTTGATCCACAGATCCATAAGGCTCTTCGTCTAAAAGCTGCTGACAACTGATAGTTCTATATCTGATATTGTCAACGAGGCGATCAGAATCGTCCTGCGGAAGATGCAGAAGACATCGCTGCATTCGCATGACAAGGGCTCATGAGCCAACCTGTCGTTTGAGGAAGTTCTCAAGGATCTGAAGAGGCGTGGCAAAATATAATATCCTTATCAAGCCGTCTGCATGTCAAAGAAATTGAGAACATCCCAAAAGAAGATCGCCTCAGGATAATTCAAAAGATTCAAGGATTGGCAATTAACCCCCGCCCTCAGGGATGTCAAAAGCTTACAGGAGAAAACAGGTACAGAATCCGTCAGGGAGTTTACAGAATAATCTATTCAGTTTCCGACAGACATTTGCTCATTGTAGTTGTCAAAGTTGGCCATAGACAGGATGTCTACAAATAAAGCATATAACCAGTCACTCAAGCCGTCCCGGAATAAGCCTGATTTGAATTAGCATAGCTTTTAGGCAGGGGTGGCTCAATTCAACTCTTCCATAGCGCTTCGACAATATTCATGCGCGATGCCCTGAACGCTGGGAGCGCGCCGCCGACAAAACCCATGACCAGCGAGAACAGAAGGGCCTTATATGCAATGCCAAAGGTGAGAGAAAAGGAAAAGGCAAGTTCAGAGAAGGTCTGCCAGTTCATTGTCGAAACGGTATAGAGCTGTAAAAAAGAGGCAAAAAATAGTCCGACTAAACCTCCTGAAAAAGCAAGGATAAGAGATTCCAGAAGAAAAGTAGTAAGAATACTCTTCCTTTGAAAACCGAGCGCCCGCAGTGTACCGATCTCACTGGTACGGTTGGCTACAGCAGCATACATCGTAATCATGGCGCCAATAATTGCTCCGAGGGAAAAGATGAGCGTCAATGATAATCCCAGGATACGGAGAAATTTTGCCATCATTTCTGACTGTTTTTCATAGTACTTTGTTTCACGCATAGCATCCAGTGTCAGACGAGGATCACCTTCAATACGTTTCTTGACTACATCAAATTCTGAAGAGTCGCGCAATTTAAAGATGACTGAAGAGAAGACAGGCCTTCGAAATGCCTGCATGAGCTGATCAACATCTCCCCATATTTCTGAACTGAATCCTGTATTCCCTGCATCGAATACCCCGACAATCATCCAATCCCTCATTGCAAAACGGAGAGTTTCACTTACAGCACCTCCTTTGAACCTTTTGGCAATGCTCTGTCCTGCAATAATTTCTGATGACCCGGCCTTCGGCAAACGTCCTTCGATAAGCTTTACTTGTGGCCGTAAAATCATTGAATTTTCCGAAATCCCCCTGATAACCACATTAGCAAGTTTATTGCTGCCACGCTTTGGCAGGTTTATCAGAACCACCAGCTCTTTTGCCACGAGTGGTTTGCCATGAGATCCAATTGCTATCTCTGGCTGGGTCTCAATAATGGATGCCTGCAAGCGCTCAACACCGCTCTGAACCTCGGATACAGATGCTTTCCGGATGACAACGACATTATCATAGGAACCGGTATCCACGAGGGTCTTCTGCAGGCCTTCAGCGAGCATTAAAATCGCAGAAAACACGAATACAACTAACGCCATCCCTGAAGCAGTCAATACCGTTGTCAAGCGACGGGTCCAGAGATTGCGCACGCTGTACAGCAACGGTATTTTCAATTAGCCAATCCTCCTCAACCCGTCAGCTACACGAATCTTAACTGCACGCCACGTTGGAAATATTGCTGCTATCATACCTACTAAAATTGATGCAACAATATCCATATAGATAGTCTTTCTTGCTATATTGAATACCGGAAAATACGTACTTAATGCATTACTGAATATATCTGCTGCAGGATAGGTCAATGCGATTCCGAAAGCACAGCCTATCATCGTTATGAAGAGGGATTCCCCGAAGATCAACCTTGTAATGTGCCATCCACCAAATCCAAGGGTTTTGAATATGGCGTACTCACCTATCCGTTCACGTGCAGTCATAGCCATCGTGTTGGCCACAACAACCAAGATGATGAAGATTACGACAAAAGAAACAATCTTGATGGCAATGATAATCGCTTCTGTCATGGAGATGAAGCTGAGCTGGAAGGCCTTTTCTGTTTCAGTCAAAGTTTCTGCAAGAGAATTCTTGAAGGCTCTATCAATTTTGACAGCGACATCTGCCGCAAGGCTTGGACTGGTCACTCCGATCATATACCAACCAACCTGGTCGGCTCTGAGGGGCGCGGTCTTCTTCATGGTCTCGTTCAAGTAATCCCATTGGAAGAAGAATGCTGACTCGTCAACAGTTTTATCTCTTCCCTTATAAATGCCGCGTATCACAAAGTCCCAGTTACCCGGGAAAATCGTCCCCTTCAGGGTTACGATGTCTCCAATTTTCCAGCCGTATCTTTCTATGAGTATCCGGCCAGCCACAGCACCTTTTCGATCCTGGGAAAAAGCCTTCTTCTGATCCTCAGGGATGATAATCTCAGGATAGAGCTTGAGATACGTTTCCGGCTCAACCGCATAATTGGCAAAAAAGTTCTTTTCATCAATATAAATACCTCCAAACCAGTTTCCGAAAGACACAAGCTTCACGCCTTCTATCTGACGAATCTTGTCTTTATAAGAGAGAGGAAGCGGAAAGATAAGAGATATTGAATTTCTGGTTACCAACCGGCTCGCAGAAGATGCTTCGACCCCGGCATACCATGCGCTTATCACTGTCTGCAGAAGCCCAAAGGCAAGAATAGCTATAGTAACACCAAGAACGGTTAAAAAGGTGCGGAGTTTGTGGCGGAATGCGTTTTTACTGATAAGTTTGATGATACTCATTGAGAACACCCTTATCAAGGTGACGGATAAGATGGGCTTCTTTTGCAGCTCGAGGGTCATGGGTAACCATAATGATAGTCTTCCCGAGATTGTGAACAAGACGTTCCATTAGTCTTAGGATGTCTTCAGCAGAAACGCGGTCAAGGTCACCAGTTGGTTCATCAGCGACTAATATAGCAGGATCTGTCACAACAGCACGGGCTATGGCAACACGCTGCTGCTGGCCACCTGAAAGCTGACCAGGATAATGATCCATCCGGTCTTCGAGGTTCACGAGCCGGAGGGCCATCTCTACGTGTTCCCGCCGTTCTTTTTTTGAAAGATCAGTTAGGAGCAAAGGCAGTTCAACGTTTTCAAATGCTGTAAGCACCGGAATAAGATTATAAAACTGGAAAATAAAACCAACATTCGTAGCACGCCATTGAGCAAGTTCTGTTTCAGAGAGGGATGTAATATCCACGCTGCCTACCCGAATGAGGCCACTGTCTGCCCGGTCAATTCCGGCGATCAGGTTTAACAAGGTAGTCTTACCAGAGCCTGATGGCCCCATCAAAGCAAGGAATTCTCCATCATCAATATCGAGGGTTATGTCATTCAATACAGGCAGAATCTGGTCGCCCCTCTTATAAGACTTGTACAGGTTTTTAATTTCAACAATAGGTGGTTTGTTTGACATCTACTTTTCAATAATTTTTATTCTTGTGCCGTCTTTCAATTTTTCTGGCGTTACAACCACTACCCTATCTCCTGCCTTGACACCGCCAAGTACCTCAAGCATATCACCCAGACGTTTTCCGACAGTAACAGGCGTCTCCACAACGCGGTTGTCCTTCACAACGTAAGCTACATTCTTGCTCTTTCTGTTCACCAGAGCATGAGGATTAATAACCGTGAGAGGCTTCTGTTCCTCTAATTTTACAGGCCTTGAGAGAAAAGCGACCTTAGCGCTCATCTCCGGCAGTATGCGACTATCCTTTATCAATAAACCGCACTTTGACCATAACGGTTGCCTTTGTTCGGTCGGCAGTCGGCACTACCATATGGACTTCCCCGCGGAAACGTGATTCAGGTAAGGCATCAAGCTGGATTTCACAGGGCTGCCCCATCTTCACAACTCCTATATTAGACTCCGAAACATCCACCTCAACCTGGAGAGAGTCCATATCAGCAATAGTAACCACAGCAGCCTTGGCTTCAGCAGCAGCGCCTATAGGAGTAACGATGTCTCCTACATCTGCGTTCTTAGTTAATACAACAGCGTCAAACGGCGCCCGTATCAGGGTATATTCAACAGAAACCTTGGCTGCCTGAAGCAACGCTTCATTCGCTTTCACTGCTGCTCCTGCTGCATCAACTGCAGCAATTGCCCGTTTGTATCTGGCTTCTGAAGCATCATACTCTGCCTGTGATACAAAATCACGGGCAAGCAATTCTTTATTTCGATTAAAAGAACGGGTAGCATCCTGCATCTCAACTCTTGCTTGTTCAAGATTAAAACGGGCTACATTCACATTAGCTTCTGCCTGTTTTTTTGCAGCCATCACATCATCACTTTCAAGTTGCGCAATAATCTGTCCTTTTTTAACCCTGCTCCCCTCTTCGACAGATATTGACACAAGGAGACCCGTTACCTTGGATGCTACAGAAGCCTTTCTCTGTGCGACTACATAGCCGCTGGCGTTCAGTAAGGTAAAGGTTTGAGATGGATACATCTGGACAACGTTGGCGACTTCAACTTGAACAGCAGGCCTGAGAATTCCTCCAAAATAAAGGATTCCAACCAAAGCAAGAATGATTAATGCTACAAGAATGGTTAATGCTACTATGAAATAAATAAGTTTTTTGCGCCTTCCTGCCTTGATTGAAACTGGCGATTTTTCAATCTTTAGTCTTGAGAGATCCTCTTCCACTCTTGAATATTCCTCCACGGAATAGATTTAAGACCGTAATTTATCATTATATCAAAATATCGACCGCCATCTCTCATGAACTATCTGCCAATTTTCAGAAAATGGATTTACACATATTTTTGAAAAATCCCCCTTACTAAAGCAGGATTACTTTGCCAAAAAGGATAAGATTCGACCCTCTCTCCTGTTTAAGTTTGAAGGCGAAATAATATTCTGAAGACTATTAAGACAGCTATTTGATACATTGATATAATTCACGCCCCCTCACATCAAGGGAGGGATGTGAACCCCTCTCCTGTGGGAGAGGGTTAAAGTTTGAAGGGATATAAATTCTGCTATAGTTTCTATCATCTATGAAAAAACATTCCTCTCCTAACAAAGAACTCATTTCCTTGGGTAAATGGACATCAGAGAAATTGGATGCCATTCTACATGAATCTTCTAAAATCAATGACGCTGGCCTTCGGATAGACTATCTTTCCAAACAGTTTCTTGGAACGCCGTATCAGGAATCCACTTTAATCGGAGACATAAATACTCCGGAAGTCTTTGTTATCAATCTCGAAGGTGTTGACTGTTTCACCTTTCTTGATTACGTCGAATCAATGCGGCGTTCATTCTCGTTCGATGAATTCAGGGAAAATCTTAGAAAAGTGAGGTACAGGGGAGGAGAGGTCAGTTTCAAGAACAGAAATCATTTCTTTACTGACTGGTGTGAATTCAATTCAAATTTTATAGATGACGTGACCGTGCAAATTGGTGGCAAGAAAGTTAGAAGGTCATGAAATTATTAAATCAAAGAGAGGACGGATCATATTTTCTTCCCGGAATTCAACCTAAAGACAGGCTAATTACATATCTACCAGTGGATATGATTGACGATTCTATTCTCAGTGAGTTGAGAACAGGTGATTACATTGGTATCTATTCTGAAAAACAAGGATTGGATGTTTCCCATGTGGGAATTTTCATTAAAGAGGAGAATAAAACATATTTGAGACACGCTTCATCTCTCAAAGAATATAGAAAAGTAGTTGATCAGGATTTTAAAGATTATATGGCTGATAAACCAGGGATACTTGTTTTCAGAGAGCAGGAAATAAGATTTCTCAGGATCACTATGCCAGAATGATGAGGGCGATAACCGGTAACGTCAGAATCAGTGAACTTGCCACCCACCAAATAGAATAAATATCGCCTCGTATCCTGCCCTTAAGCCCTATGATTGCAGCACCCAATGCTGCCAGACCACTAAGAAGAGCAATCAGGAGCGCAATTAACCCCCGTGTTCGACATCCCAGCACTTCAACAGGTATCGAAGCTATTACAAAAAAGCAGCCGGCATAATTGCAGGAATTATTATGTGATAGACAATACGTTTCATATATGATGCTTTACGACTAAAATCAGCGGTGGCTATCAGCAATCCGCTGAATTTTTTTGTTGGGCTATTTATCGATTAATTGATACCTTGCCTTCATTGTATTTATGAATCAGCATTGAAATAAGGGATTGATAAGGAATTCCCTCCTCGATTGCCTTTGCCCTAATTTTAGACAGGCTCCACTTCCCATACTATTTCCTCCCCTTCTTTTTTGGTCTGCCGCCCTTCTTTGGAAAAAGATCTCGCTTCAATACCCTCTCCAGTTTCTTTATAAATCCTTCACCGCCAAGAGGTCTGCCGGTTGATGTCGCACGCCTTATGGCTGCATTTATCTCCTTAGCATCTTTACTTAAGAATTCCCTATATGATTTAATTTCCCTCTCATTAAACCAACCTTCCTTTGAAAGGACGTCGTCCTTAATGCCTGATATATGCGCCCTTGCACTTGACCACTGATAGTCTTCTGCCCTCTTGACAAGTTTCGCCCTTACCGGATTCTGCTCTATGTACCTCATCACTGCCCATAAATAAGGCTCTTTCTCAACTACTGACGAAAAAAACCTGTTTTGCCATAGCCTTCCACTTCTGTTATATTTACGGTTTATATATTGAGTATAAAGCAGGTTTGTCCCTCCTATGCCTCTGGCCAACGATGTTTCCTTTTCAGGCTTTGCAAGGACATGAACATGGTTGCCCATTAAACAGTATGCGAGTATCTTCATTTTATATTTGTCTTTGTATCGCTGAAGGACGTCAAGATAAAACCGCTTATCTTCATCATCGAAAAAGGTTTTATCTTTATTGTTTCCCCTCTGTGTTATATGGTGGGGGTATCCCTCTGCGCATACTCTTGCAATCCTCGGCATGGGTATTATGCTATATGAAACATTCCGAGTTGTCAAGAAATAGCCGGAAGTCTCCCTAAGTTTTTGGCAGGCGAACTTTTAAATTGATCGGCGGTTTCCCATTTTCTATTTTCTATTATTTTCGGGTTAACGAGATGCGTAACCCGCTGGCACAACCACCTGAGACTGAAAACGTACCAGGCTTATTGCCAGTCAAGTTGACACAATTGTTCGCAGTCATTTGTTCTTCGATATCTTCAATCCTATTTCTTACTTCTTTACGTCGAAGGTGTTGGTACACAAAACTTATGCTCCTGCCTCCACTTGGCACCTTGACGATTCTTGGAGCAAATCGAACACCAAGATCCTCGTTTGATGCTATTCGGAATCGCCTTCCATTGATGGCCTTTGCTGCATTCCCACAAGAGATTGGAGTTAGCATTGACATACTTTTGGATAAACATCGCCCGCCCTTAGACGTCGCAATCTCTTGCATTTCATACAGTGTTAGCCTACGAGCTTTTCCTCTTTCTGACGCCGCACATTTTGGGCACCAATGTCCTTTATATATCACGTTTGGGATTGTCTGCCATTCATGTCCCTCAGCACAGCGAAATCGGAGATGAATGCCAACACCGAAGTATGCCGGGGACAAGCATTCTCCGCCTTGTGCAGACGCCACTTCGCGGATTGTCTGCAAACGCCTGCGGTCGGTCGGGGAATAAGCTGCACGCAAAGACACTCTGATACGTTCTGCATCCGGAGGCGGTGCGTAACCCTTTTTTCGACATTGCTTCGTGATATAGTTCTGAATTTGCGTAAGAGGAAGCGAGTCGGGTATTTGAGGGACTTCGATCAAAGTTACATTATTTTGCCTGCACAAAAACTTTTTGCGTCTATCATCCCTCTTTCTCTTGTCAAACTGCTTTGCTGTCTGGAATTGGTTGCGCAGTCGGAAGTGCTGTAAACCCTGATGCTCAAAAGCAAGCGCAAGACTGCTGCAATACCCATCCAGTTCCATCTGGAAACCTTCGCTATTAGTAAGCCATTTGGGTCGGGCTTTGGGAAACTTGCGACCGAACATCTGCTCAAAATAGACTCTGCAGATTCGTTCGCCTATGCCGGTAGAGCACTCCGGACACCATCGACCCCATTTGACGTTTGCAAATGTAGCAAGCCATGTATGCCCTTCGATGCACTGCCATTTGAGATGCTCGTTGGCGTTATTGTACTGGGGAGAGAGACACTGTCCCCCTCGATCGCGTGCTACCTTTTGAGCATGCTCCAATTCCAGCCGCTTCACCCCAGCGCACTCAGCACACCAATGCCCCTTTTTAACAGAGGAGGGAAGCGCTTCCCATATGTGTCCGTTCTCGCACTGCCACTTTAATTTCGTATCTGTATCGTGATAATGAGGTGATAGACAGAGGCCACCGCGAGATGTCGCAATCCTCCTCATTTCCTCTATTGTTAACGGCTTTCGACGACTGCGTACACGAGAGCAGACGGGGCACCATGTACCTCCTTTCACGCTATGAACAATAGCTTTCCAGACGTGGCCTTTATCACATTGCCACTTGAGCTTTTTCTTTAGAGTTGTATGTTTCAGAAAGGCACCGCCCATTACGAGACTTCGCTATAGCCTGAATCTCGCTCATAGGAAGGCTCTTATCTTTCGCGGCACGCTGAATGCCGCAAATTCTGCACCAACGTCCCTGCTTTACGTGGGACGGCGTTGCATCGAAGATGTGGCCGTTTTTGCACTTCCATGTGAGCTTAGTTTGGGCATTAATGTAAAGCTGTGATAAGCATTGGCCGCCCCGTTTTGCCGCGATATGCCTCATTTCATCTATGGTGTTTTTCTGTTTATAGGTACTGCATTTACGGCACCACGTTCCGCGTTGCACACTGTCGGCCGGCCTTCCACTTATGACCATTGGCACATATCCAGAGAAGTTTCGATCGAGATGATTTTGCAGAGGATGCGCTGAGGCAATCTCCCCCACGAGAACGGGCTATCTTTTTTAGGACTGTGATACTATGTGGTATCTTATTCATATGATACTGCGAACGGGCAAAATCAGTGGTGGCTGTCAGCCATCCGCTGGATTTGTTTGTTAGATTTCCAGGATTTTATTTCCATTTAAACTGTTTAACACGATCACCTTATTCCAATAAGAATTCATACTGACCATCGACTTGATTTCTTTTTTTTTCACTCTCATCAAAGCCATAAGCAATTTTATCTACTAAAACGAGCCACCAGGAAGCGTATTTCGGATAGTGATCTCTAATCTTTTTGCTCTTTTCTTTAACGCAGTGGTCGAAGTTCTTTTTGAATTCAGCTAATACAAATCCCCCGCTTTCTCTATCTGTTCCCCCTGCAAATCGAAAAACTCTACCCTTTACTGGTAAGCTTGAAAAAATATGAAACCCACATTCAATCTCGAAGTGCAACACAAGAAGAAGCGACTTCAAGTGGTGTTTTAAACCCCAGACACTTTCTGGGGCGATTGTTGATCAATGATTCTATCTGAGCAATCTGCTCCTCTGAAATCTTACTGAAATCAGTACCCTTTGGCAAATACCATCGAACAAGACCATTGATATGCTCATTAGTTCCCCGCTGCCATGAGGCATAGGGATGGGCAAAATAGCACTTCAGACCAATCTCTGAAGTGATCTCTTCATGCTGGGCGTTCTCGGTCCCGTTATCGAGGGTAAGTGTCCTTCTCATGGGGGCAGGGAGTGCATATAACCGTCTGATAATGGCATCCTTCGTTTCCTCTGCACCCTTGCGCTTCAGT
Source organism: Nitrospirota bacterium (assembly GCA_963796125.1). Lineage (GTDB taxonomy): Bacteria > Nitrospirota > Thermodesulfovibrionia > Thermodesulfovibrionales > SM23-35 > DASPRG01. Next base: position 11,668 of record CAWCKM010000043.1, on the reverse strand, counting down.
TTGGTAAGCAACAGCAGCCTGCTTTTTCTCTCTGTGAGACTGTTTAAGGCAGCGGGGCTCTTCCGGGATATGAGACTATCGCCTTCCCAATGACCGTAGTAACGTCTGGATTCAACTGATTTCGGCCTGACATCAATCGGCACCCGATTGGGAATCTTGGTTTTACGCACTTTTCGACCTATGCTCTTGTGCATGCGCTTCCGATGACAACGGCGCAGAGAAGCGATCAGTTCCTCACGGTCTGCTGTCTTGGGATGGTAGATATACTGGTAGATCGCTTCATAGCTGATCGAAAAACCAATACGCTCCAATGGAAGCCTTCCAGCTATCAGCTCAGGAGACCAGCCCAGTGCAAGTTTCTCCAATACGTACTGACGGACTGTCTCGTTTTTAAGCCGGGGACGCCTACTTGCCGTCTTCCTCCGTTCATCGGCTCGGCATTGCGCTCGACAAGGGGTGTAGCATCTGTATTCAGAAGAGGCGTTTCGTTTGAGTTCCCGTGAGATGGTTCCCTTGTCCCGGGCAAGGGCATTGGCGATCTCGCTCAGCTCTTTACCCTCCCAGTGCATTTTAGCTATGAGTTCTCTTTCGTCCATGGTAATATGTTTGTAGTTCTTTGGCATAGACACTTAGGATAGCATCTCCTTTTCTGCTCTCCCAAGTGTTGCACTTCATTGTTGAACTGGCGAATAAGAAAGTTGAGTCTGTAATCTTATTTTCTCTGAAGCAATCAGATATCATGTGAAGGGGAAGACCACATGAGCGTAAAAACACTCAAAATCACTATACTGACAGTGCTGTTATTATGTACGGTATCATCTTCGCATTCTCAATGCTACTGGACAATAGATGCCACGTTTTGGGGCGATGCCAAAGGGAGTGCTACAGTTCTCATCCACTGTAATGATGGGACTGGAGTGGTATCTGTCTCATCAAACTATGGAAGTTATGATAATATCCCAATAGATGCTTCCGGCGATGAGAAGAGTGTTACCATGAGCGGCTCAGGAATTTATGGGAGAGTGAGTTACAGCGGGGTTGCCAAGGGGAAAAAGGATGGTGACCAGTATAGCGGCACATGGAACGTGAAATTGGTAAGGGAGACTGACGGAAGAACGGGAACCTATTCTGGAAAATGGCAGGGGACAGGGAATTACAGCAATATATGCAAGAACACCTGTAAATAATGCAGGCAGCTTGAGAGTAAAAAAAGGGCATTGCAATTACCTTCTTCTCAACTCATAGTACAAACACATCCGGATGGACCCCCCCATTTTTTGACACAAGAATGTTGCGATATTTCTCCTTCGGGAATTTAGAAAACAGGGCCCACCAGGAAATCCTTATCTTGCCTGTTTATTATTTTCCCAGAGACCAAAAGCGTTATTTTCAGTATCGAGACCAGATGGCAAAATATCCCATCCCTGGCACAGCCTTTTTGGGAACAACTATTTTACCGCCGAGTTTTTCGACCTTTGCAGAATATTCTTCTACAGAAGAGACATCAATATAGTTGGTAATAGTTTGCTGGGGATTTTGTCTCTCCATCATTCCGCCCCCTATTGCATCCTTACCATTGGTGGTAATCAACCAGTATCCGCCCATGGCTGGTATCTCTTCAATCTTCCAACCAAAAAGATCCGAGTAAAAATACTTTGCCCGGTCCACATCGTCAGCCGGAATTTCGAAATGAACTACTTTTGGCATATAACACCTCCTATGAAATTCTTTTATCAATTTTAAATCAGATACAAAAATAAAGGTATCGGTAAAAGTCTGATTTTTTTGTAGGTATTTGCCTTACGAAGTCGCTATGCAGTCAATATCTCGAGGTTTATTAGATCAAGGGCCTTAAGAGGGTCTTCATGCTGGAGCACCCCTCTTCCTATGACAAGATAATCCGCACCTTCCTTTACTGCCTCTTTCGGAGTCATCGTCCTCTTCTGGTCATCAGGAGGCGTCCAGGAAGGTCTGATACCAGGGGTTATAATAAGGAATCTTTTTCCGCAAAGTTCCCGTATCATTGATGCTTCCTTGGCTGATGCAATGACACCGTCAAGACCGGCTTTCTGTGCAAGGGAGGCAAGGTTTTTAACATGAGTTTTCAGACTGAGCTGAATTCCGACCTCTCCCTTGAGAATTTCTTTTGAGATACTGGTAAGCACTGTAACACCAAGGATTTTTGGCCTATACAGATTTTCTTTAAGACAGAGTTCGTCAACACTGTCCTTGCACTTCTTCATCATCTCCAAGTCCGCCTGAGGTATGGACATTGAACATATGAACGCCCATTTTCGTTGCAATGATGGCTGCTTTGGAAACAGTATTCGGTATATCATGAAATTTCATATCGAGAAAAACTTTTTTGCCTTTCTTGTTTATATCCTCAACGATCTTCGTGCCAGAAGAGAGAAATAATTCAGGCCCCACTTTGAAGATTCCAATATATTCGCCAAACCTTTCAACAAGATCAATTGCATACGTATAGTCTGCCACATCAAGCGCTAATATCAATTTTTCACTTACAGGCATTTTTCCTTTTCACTCCATCTTAGCCAGGGTTATGTTCTTTTGTGCCTGGTATTTTCCTGCCTTGTCAGCATAGGATGTTTCACATACTTCTGCTGCTTCCAGGAAGAGAATTTGTGCTATGCCTTCGTTGGCATATATCCTCGTTTTAACAGGTGCGGTGTTTGATATCTCTATCGTCACATACCCTTCCCATTCCGGTTCAAGAGGGGTTACATTTATGATAATGCCGCACCTTGCGTATGTTGACTTCCCAAGGCATATCGCAATGGTCTCCCTTGGTATCCTGAAATATTCAACCGAGCGGGCGAGAACAAACGAGTTAGGAGGGATTATACATACATCTCCTTTAAAGTCAATAAAACTGTTCTGACTGAGTGCTTTAGGGTCGAGAACAACATCATGTGTATTTCTGAATATCTTGAACTCGTCGGCGATTCTCATGTCGTACCCGTAAGAACTCAAACCAAAAGAAATGACACCTTCCCTCACCTGTTTGTCGCTAAAGGGCTCTATCATACCCTTCTTTGCCCTTTCCCTTATCCATCTATCATTTTTAAGCATTTGCTCGGTATCCTCTCTTCGACATTTTACTTGCCTTCCCCAGTCAAAACGTCTTTGCGGTCGCAGTATTATATCAATATTTTCTTCGCTATTGTTGAGGTACTATAAAAAATATGCTTCACCCGGAATGTTGCCTTGACTATAATCAAATTTTTCTGTTAACGTATTAAAATTTATTTCAGGAGATTTTATGCCAACGAAAAAAACTGCTGCAAAACCAAAACATCCAAAGACAAAAAAAGAAAAGACAACGAAAGAAAAAACAACAAAAGAAAAAACTGCTAAGACCAAAATTGTAAAGACTAAAGAACCTAAAGCCAAAAAAATATTAAAAACAAAAACAGAAAAAATAATAAAAGAAAAAAAAGTAAAACAGCTCACTCCAAGAGAAAAAAAGATACAGGAGATTAAGAAAACTCTCATAGCCCAGAAAGCAGCTCTCCTTGACGAGGCTGAGGAAGCACTCAATGCACTTCCCGGGCAGACCGTTTTCCCTGACCTTGGTGACCAGGCAACAGCAGAGACAGAGAGAAGCTTTATGCTGAGATTGAGAGGCAGAGAAAGAAGACTACTGAAAAAAATCGAGAATGCAATTGAGAGGATGGAACAAGGTATCTTCGGTATCTGTGAAAAATGCGGAAGTGAAATAGATATAAGGAGACTCGAGGCAAGACCTGTCACAACGTTGTGTATAGAATGCAAAATACAACAGGAAGAAGAAGAAAAATTAATGGAACAGTAGCCTTGCTATTCAATCTTCAGAGCGTATCTGTCCCTTAAGGCATCTCCCATCATATTAAAACATAAAGAAGTAATGGCTATCATCAGACCAGGGAAAAATACCATCCAGGGCGCTGAAGATATGTATGCTCTGTTTGCACTGACCATCGCCCCCCATGTTGCTGTTGGGGGCTGAGCCCCCAAACCCAAAAAGCTTAACGATGCCTCTGTCAATATATATCCTCCAAGTTTTATGCCCATCATTACAAAAATCAGCGGAATGCACTGGGGCATGAGGTGAACAAAGAGGATTCTCATCCGGCTGCATCCCACGGCCTTTGCTGATTCTACAAATGCAGCTTCTTTTACCGTAAGGATGTACCCTCTTATGAGCCTGGCAAATGATGCCCATCCAACCGCAGCAATTGCAATCATAACCGTAAAAATACCGGGAGGGAGCACCACAGAGATACCTATGGCAAGGAGGAATGCCGGAAAGGAGAGTATGAGGTCAATGAATGCCATAAAAGCAATGTCGATCTTTCCGCCGGCATAGCCTGAAACAAGACCTACGATAAGGCCTATTCCCATTGATAATACTGCAGCTACAAAAGCTACTCCTATCGAAATTCTTCCACCGTGGAGCACCCTCGAAAGAATGTCCCTTCCTTTATTGTCAGTCCCCAGAAGGTGATGCAGGCTTGGAGGCTCCTTGATGCTGTCGAGGTTTATTGTGTCCGGATTATGAGGACATATGAGAGGTGCAGTAAAACAGAGCAGGGAGATGAAAGACAATAAAGCTATGGAAATCTTACCTGCTTTTCCCATATAACCTTATTCTTGGATCAAGGTAATGATACAGGACATCAACGATAAGGTTGATAAGAATAAACATAACGGTTCCAACTATGATGCATCCCATGATCACAGGATAATCCCTCTTTATGATTCCTTCCATGGTAAACCTTCCCATACCATCCCATCCGAATATCGTTTCTGTTAGAACCGCACCATTCAGGTAACTTCCGAAATCAAGTCCTATTACCGTCACAAGAGGTATGAGTGCATTCTTAAATACATGCAGAAAATTTACTTTGAACTCCTTTATTCCTTTTGCCCTTGCCGTAGTGACAAAAGGCATGATAAATATCTCCATGAGTGTACCCCTTGTAACTCTTGTAAGGGTTGCAACAGCAGGGAGGGCGAGAGTTATTGAAGGGAGAATAAGAAATTGCAAACTCCCTGTACCCGAAGGAGGGAGGAGTTTGAGCTTGAGGCTGAAGAAAAGCATGATCAGAAGTCCGCTCCAGAAGACGGGGATGCTCAGTCCTGTTATAGAGAGTGAAGATATGATCCTGTCTGTAATCGTCCCTCTTTTGCAGGCTGAGAGAATACCCAAAAAAATGCCAAAGGGAATAGCAACAGCCATGCTTCCCAATGCGAGTTTCAGGGTGTTCGGAAATTTTATCAGGAGATCATCAAGGACTTTTCTGTTTGTGTAGTATGAACGCCCGAATTCGCCCCTTAAAAGGAGCTTCACATATCCGATGTACTGGCTGAAGATGCTTCTGTCAGAACCAATCTCTCTCCTCATCTTCTCTATAACCTCGGGTTGTGCTCTCTCCCCTACCATGCTGAAGACAGGGTCTCCCGGTAATGCCTTTGTGAGTGCAAAGGTAAGAGACGTAACACCAAGGAGGAGAGGGATAAGGAGGAGCAGCTTTTTAGCAAGATACTTCTTCATGTATATTGTTATTCCACATGGTATAACTATATTATTCCTGCTCCGGGAGTTCAGCAGGGAAAGCTTCAAAAGTTACCCGTTCCCGGTATCGAAGGATATCGATTGCCAGGGGAACCCCGACAGGATGTCGTGATAAAACCAGTTGAAGGTCATCAAGGGATGCAATTGCATTATTCCCAACGAGTATAATGATATCCCCTGGTTTTATTCCTGCATTCGCCGCTGCAGAATCCGGCTGCACCTCGGTCACCATTACTCCGGTTGAGCTTTTGAGACGGTAGCGGACAATCAGGCGACGATCCAATCCTGTAGTTTGTCCGGAAACGCCAAGATAGGATCTGCGTACACGACCTTCACGGATAAGCTGGGAGGCAATCCACTTTGCCGTGTTTATAGGCATGGAAAAACAGATCCCCTGTGAACCGGCAATAATTGCTGTATTGATTCCGATCACGCGGCCACGGGAATCAACCAATGGTCCCCCGGAGTTACCGGGATTGAGCGCTGCGTCGGTCTGAATAACATTCTCAATTAACCTTCCTGTCTGTGTCCGGAGAGTACGTCCGAGGGCGCTTATAACGCCTGCTGTCACGGTTGTCTGAAATCCAAGCGGGTTACCAATAGCAACGACAAGTTGCCCTACCCTGAGTTGTGAAGAATCGCCCAGTTCAGCAGTCGGGAGACCGGATTCGAGGATTGAAAGGACAGCCAAATCACTATGGGGATCATTGCCAACAATTCTTACAGGAAAGTTTCGTCCATCCTGGAGGCGGACTTCAATCCTCTCTGCAGACTGCACAACATGGCTGTTCGTAAGCACATAACCATCGGGGGTAATTATCACACCGCTCCCTACCCCTCTGATCTCTGAGACACCGCGCCGTTTCAGTTGCTCAGGTGCACTCATTGCCAATCCAACACTTACCACAGCAGGCCCCACACGTTCAACAGCAGAGATTACAGCCTGAGAGTATGCATCCAGTATCTCTGCCTCATGAGACCGCACTTCAGCGGATTGTTTGAGGACGCCGGATTCTGAACGAATACGTTTTATTTTCATCTTTACATACCCTTCTCACTCATTATTAGTCACTCGTTACTATTTCCTATTGGTAATTTTCCGGAACCTTTGCATTACGCAAGAATTCTGCACTCACTTCAGGTATAAGGGAGTTGACATGCATACCCGTACCAAGTTCAAATCCTGTAGCCATATCAACACGTGGAACAATACTCATATACCAATGTATAAACTCCGAGTCTGCATTGCCTGGCTTCCCGGATCTTATGACATAGTTGAAATCAGGACAATCCAAACTGTGACACAGTTTGGCCATGACAGACTTCAGATTGACTGAAAGATCCAATATCTCTTCTGCCCGTATGTCAGCAAAGCAACCTGAATGCCTCTTTGGAAATATCCAGATATGGAATGCTGAAAGAGCCGCATACGGAATAAAGGAGATAAAATGTTCAGTGTTGAAGAGGACTCTTGCCCCATCATGTAATTCGTCGTGTATCGTTTTACACATCAGACAATCTCCCGTATCATCGAAAAATTTCATGGATGCTTCGAAACGTTCACGTATCTGCAATGGTGTTATGGGTATTCCCACGATCTGAGAAAGGGGATGTTCTATGGACGTACCAGCCGAGGGCCCGTTATTTTTGAAGATAATCACATACTCAACTCTCGGGTCTCTGTATATCTCTGTGAAACGTTCCTTATATGTCTGGATGACATCCTTCAATTGTTCAACAGACATGGTTGCCGTCATCATGTTATGCATGGGTGTCTCAACAATCAGCTCATGTATGCCGATCCCGTTAACGCCCTTCTTTACTCCAATATCCCACCGGTTTCTCTCACCTTCTTCTGAAAGCTTTGAAAATTTATGCCTTATAACTCTTATCTTCCATCCTTCTTCCCCCTGCACTCTGAAAACCTCGTCCAGTGTCTTTGCTTCATTGCCCGGGCAGAAGGGACAGGTTTCAACAAACTCTGGAAGTCTTTTCTTCACTCTTCGTACAATAAAATCCTCAGGTCTTTTGCCCTTTTCCTTTGCGATAATAACCCAAGCACGCGTTATCAAATTTAATCGTATCTCATTCATTCTTGCCTGTTACCTCCCAAAAAATTCACTATTTTCGCTATTGATAGATTTTCAAAACCGGTTACAACTATATAAAATCGTATTTAAACTAACCCAAACCTCCATTATCATTCCTGTCCCTTATCTCCACAAGTTGGGCAATCAGGGTCCTTCCTGGCATTAAGAGTCCTGAACTCTGTCTTGCCTCCATCCCACACAATGAGTTTCCCCTTGATGGTTGTACCAATGCCTGTGAGATATTTGATAGTTTCAAGGGCTTGAAGACTTCCGATGACCCCGGAAGCTGCCCCAACAACAGGAAAAACTTCACCTGACGGGGCTTCAGGGAACAGGCAACGAAGACAGGGTGTCTCCGGAGATTGTACAAAAGAGAGCATGCCGTCCATCCCCCTGATACTTCCATATACCAGAGGTATGCCTTTCCTGATAGCCGATTCATTTAACATATATCTTGTCGGAAAATTGTCCAGACAGTCTACAATAATATCTGAGTTGCCAATTAGGTCATCAACATTTTCAGCTACGATCATTTCCTGAAAAGCAGTTACTTTTGTGAATGGATTCATGCTTTCGATGGTATATTTTCCTGACACTGCCTTATTGATACCTATTCTCGAAAGGTCATGCAAGATCTGTCTGTTAAGGTTTGTCAGATCAAGATTGTCAAAATCGCATATTTTGAGATGTCCTATGCCGGCTACAGCAAGGTAAATTGCCACAGGCGAACCAAGGCCACCCGCCCCCGCTATGAACACTGTTGATTTTTTGAGTTTCTCCTGTGCTGCTTCTCCCCATTCGTCAATTAACATCTGCCTGTGGTATCGTTTCATCTCATCACCGGAAAATTTCATGCCTTTAAACTCCCCGATCTTCTTAATTCATTCACCGGTCTTAATAATAAGAGATGAAGGAGCATTTTATCAACAAAGCCCCTTCATTACAAACAAAGACTGTATCTTTCAAATAATTACTACTGAAGATGAGAAGGTATGAAAAGAATGGAAATATTTTTTAGGTGGGAAATCAGGAAGGACAGAACTTTGCCCTTCCTGATCCATGCCTAATGTCACTTGTTCTCAAAAGGTCTTTTCTGCCCAGCGAGTTTTCAATACCTTAAGGCAATCTGCCTGTCTCTGTTTCTCCTCTAAGGACTCCGGCAGGATGTACTTGTCCTTTGATGTGGTCAAGTTTAGTGAGCATTTCATGATGCTTTATTTCATCTGCCATGAGATAAGAGACTATAAAATTCGTGAAGTAGTCCCTGCTCATTGTTATAGCACTATTCGCAAGCCCCATTGACCTTGCTTCTGCCTGAATATGTTTTTCAAGAACCTCACCAAGAGGAATAAGTTCTTGAGGTGTCAAATGAAATGCCTCTTTCGTCAGGTTGTCAATAGCAAATTGCTGCATGATCTTGTGTTTTTCTGAATCGCGTTTGATCATCTCCATAATGACTTTTACAAAGGAATTATCTGATTTTTTCATCAAATCCTCTGCCAGCTTAATTGTCTGATCTTCCAGGGTATACCATTCCTTTAAGACCTTAGCTAATTCCTCTCCTGTGTGTTTCATTGCCATTTTTTCCTCCTCCTTATTAAGTGTTTTTATTTATTACACTATAAACTATAGAGGAGAAATGAATTAAAAGATATCGGAATAATGCTGATTTTTCTGTAGGATTATGACTTGTTTTCTTATCGGTGTTTGTCCTACAAAAGAGACGGGATTTAATTCATCCTATCGGGGACGAACCCTTTCCATTATGCTTGCAAAATTCATTCTGAGTTCATAGAGGAGATTCCTCATGGTTTGTTCTTCTTCCAGGGAAAGATTTCCTCTGGTTTTCTCCTCAAGAACCCCGATTATATTAATAAAGTATTGAGCGTCATCGAGACTGACTCCCGGGGAATCCGGTCCGATACCCATGGCATTATGGGCCATTGCAGAGAGGCTCATAAGGAAAGAGATGAAGTCCGATCCTCCGGAGGGAATTTGCTGAGTTTCGGCTTCAGAAAACGTTTGTTCAGATTTTGACTCTTCCGTTGGCTTCTCAGGATATTCCTCTCTTAAATTACCTTCGGTATCGAATCTCCTTTTATCCCTTATGTAAAACTCTTCACTCATGAATATACTCTATGAACTCCTGAATAAATTGTCAATTGTATTCTCTTACCTTAAGCTTCTTTGTTATTCATTTGGAAAGTCTGACAGAATTAACGTTCAAAAGAGTATTCCGATACCTATCAATACCTGAATGAAATACAAACAGATAATGATAAGGCCGATTATAAAATGAAGATTCCTCCAGGGTGACTCGCGACCCTTAATCGCTCTTGAAATTAAAAAAGTCATGAGAACTGAAAATACAATGACAGAACCAGTAAAGAAATGGAGGGGGTGTTCTAAAATTTCTCCCTCGTCTAAATAGACGATTGTTGCCCCTACGAAGAATCCGGCAATACTCATCAGAACAAGAAGCGGCCCGGTTTTTCTGTGTCTTTTGATTATAGTAAAGGTTGGAGGTTTTTTAGCCTTCCTTTCTCCTCTTATCTTTAGACCAAGCCAGCCTTGGTAAAGGAACATTATGAAAACAAAAATATTAAAAGAGCCATGAACGTAGCTCATATAAGCTATGATGCTTTTGCTGATCACAAGATATTTTAACAGAAAAGAAAAAACACTTAGCCTATACTTCTACTCAGTAAACTACCACGACCTTGTCGGTTGCTTTCATAAGAATAAAAAGGATGAGAAGGGACTGAAGAGGTATCAAGTTTGTCTTTTATAAAGAGCTTATGTGATATAATTTTTACGTGTTCTAAAAATTCCATTGTGAGGAGGACATAATGAAAAAAGAAGCAAGTCCGAAGGGCACCGGGATATCAGATATTACCGGTAAAATTGTTAAGGTACGGCATGCAACCGAGGCGGACATGGGCTTTATAACTGAATATTTACAAAAACACCATTTCGATACTGAGAACCTTCATTATGAACAGTTTGTAGTTGCAATGGAAAATGGAAATCCTATAGGTTTTGGTAGGCTTAAGAAGACCGGAGAAGTGCGTGAGATTGGCTGTGTCATCGTCACAGAGGAAAAGAGGCAACCGGTAATTAGTACTTTAATCATAAAGCACTTGATAGATTTTTCATCGGTAAAGTCTGTATATGTGATAACAGATTTGGTTGATTATTTTAGAAGCCTTGGTTTTGTGGAAACTAAAGAGGTATCACAGGAACTCATGAGTGCACTCGATAAAGCATGCAGAATTGAAGGAAAGAAGAATACTGTCCTTATGGTCTATAGAAAGGAATAAAAACCTTTCAGCACATCTAAGGAGATATTGTGAATACCCAGGAAAAAACAAAAGAAATCATTAGAAGACTAAAAAGGGAATACCCTGAACTCAAAACAGCCCTCAACTTCAAAAATCCTTTTGAACTCCTTGTTGCAACAGTCCTTTCTGCTCAGGCTACTGATATCCACGTTAACAAGGTAACAGAAAATCTTTTTAAGAAATATAAATCCATCAAAGATTATGCTAATGTTCCGCTTGAGACTCTTCAGAAAGATGTAAGCTCCATAAATTTCTACAGGACAAAGGCAAAAAATATCCATGAATCAGCAAAGATGATCATCAAAAATTTCAATTCAAAAGTCCCCGGCGACAATGGAAGAACTCATAACCCTTCCAGGGGTAGCAAGAAAGACAGCAAACATCATACTTTCAAGTGCCTATGGAATAAACGAAGGTATTGCTGTAGACACCCATGTGAAACGGTTGGCAAAGAGACTCGGCCTCACAAAAAACGAAGATCCGGTAAAGATAGAAAAAGACCTTATGGAGCTAACCCCTAAATCAGAATGGGGAAACCTCTCACATCTCCTGATATTCCATGGAAGAAAGATCTGTCAGGCAAAAAAACCAAATCACAAAGAATGTGTCCTTTACGATATCTGTCCGTCGAGGAACATATAAGATAATACTTTTTCTGA
>CAWCKM010000042.1:0-83868 GCA_963796125.1 Nitrospirota bacterium | reverse complement strand
TTTAGAAATGTTATGAATGTTCATGGCAAGACCTTTAAGGATACAATATTCAGGAGCGGTCTATCATGTTACCTGCAGGGGTAATGAAAGGAAAGAGATATTCAAAGATGATCGGGACAGGAAGAGATTTCTTGAAATATTAGCCTACTCATCAAAGATTTATAACATCAAAATATTCAGTTATATGCTCATGGAGAACCATTTTCACCTGTTAATAGAGACTCCCCTTGGAAACCTTGGAGAGTTCATGCGTCATTTCAATATCACATATACAGGCTATTACAATCGCAGGCATAACAGGGTGGGACACCTGTATCAAGGCAGATATAAAAGCATCTTAGTAGACAAAGAGAGTTATCTCTCTATACTTTCCAGATATATACATCTGAACCCCATTAGGATAAAGGTAACGGAGCAAAAGACAGACGAAGAAAAGATACAACATCTACGAAATTATACGTGGAGTAGTTTGCCCGGTTATATCAACAAAGGGGAAAGAGAACAATTTGTTGACTATGCAATGGTATTAGAAGAATATGGGGGGGCTAACGACAGGGGCAGGCTGGCATATAAAAAGAGGATTTATGATGATATATCTAAGAAGCTTGAAATAAGGGATAAAGTAATCGGTCAAAGTATAATAGGTGGAGAAGAATTCATAAGATGGGTTAAAGAGGAATTATTAAAAAGACAGAAGGACAGAGAATGTCCATCACTTAGAGAAATACGAAGGTATAGGGCAAAAGAAAAAATTATAGAGACTATTGAAAAAGAGAGTGGCAAAGGTTTAGAAGAGATAAAAAGAGAAAAAGGGAGTATCAGACAAATTGTTATGGATTTATTATATCGGATAGGAGGATTAAAAGGAGTAGATATTGGTGAGTTAATAGGAGTGGATTACAGCACAGTTAGTCAGGGGAGAAAGCGATTAAGAGAAAAAATAGAAAAGGACAGAAAATTAAAACAATTAGTAGATCGGATTGAAAGGAGACTATCAAAATGAAAGAATTGACCCTATCCTTTTACTTGGCATAAGTATCCTTTTTGGCTATTCAGCAGTGTGGGGAGCAGATTGGAAACAGGTTCGTTCAACCGGCAGCGCTATTGTTTACTATGATACCAAAGAGATAACCCATGCCTCACAGGATATTGTCAAGGTATCGACAAAATGGGCTTATACAGAGAAAGGGATAAAAAATGCGAAAGAAGTATTCGGAAAGAATTATGAGAATTTAAGTTACTCGATAAAGTCGTACGAAATTAACTGCAAAGATAAAACCTCCCGTATCTCGTCAATAACTGATTACAACAAGGATGGAACCGTTATTTCGTCTGATAGTAAGACTAATGCTGAATGGAGTCGTATCAGTCCGGAATCAGTTTTGGAGAGTTTATATAAAATGGTATGTAAGTAGCTGTTAACTGAAAATGGCAAATGAATTCGAACGACAGAGAAGTCATTGACCTTTTGATACGTAGCTGTACTCTCCGGATCTCCTGAACCAGGCATCGTCCTTCCTCCCCAGAGGTTATCTGTGATATATTTAAGTAAACAAATGATTTAATCGACATGAATACTGATCTGAAGATATTATTCCTTAACCCTCCCTTCCTGCCGAAGTTTTCTCGCTCTCAGAGAAGCCCTGCGGTGATAAAGAGCGGGACCATCTATTATCCTTTATGGCTTGCCTATGCAGCAGGGTTTTTGCTTAAGCAAGGCTTTGAGGTCAATCTCATAGACTCACCAGCAGAAGGCTACGATTTACCAAAGACACTCGATTTAGTAAAGGCTTTCAATCCACCCATAGTAGTCATTGATACATCTACCCCAAGTATAGATTCTGACTGCTATGGTTGCTGAAGAAATCAAGAAATCCTTGCCGGATGTTTTCCTGGTTATGGTGGGAACCCATGTTTCCGCAACTGCAGACGAAACGCTTAAAAACTATCCGTGGGTAGATGCCATAGCCCGAAAGGAATATGATGAAACCCTCCTGAATGTTGCTCACATGCTTTCAAAAAACTTCAGACCCGATGCTGATAGCCTGAAAAAGATAGACGGACTTTCTTTTAGATCTGATGGGAAAATCATTCATAACCCTGAAAGACCATTTATTACGGACCTTGACCAGTTCCCTTTTGTGAGTGAAGTTTATAAAAAGTTCCTCAAAGTTGAAAACTACTTCTATTCCATCACCCAGTATCCTGAAATTACCATTGTCACCGGTCGTGGATGCCCTCATCACTGCACGTACTGTGTATATCCTCAAGTTATGTATGGACATCAGTACAGACATCGTTCCCCTGAAAATGTGGTTGCTGAGTTTGTTTACATAAAAGAGAATTTCCCCCAGGTAAAAGAGGTTTTTATTGAAGATGACACCTTTACAGTAAACAGGGCTTACTGCCGCAAGGTTTGCCAACTATTAGCCAAGGAACAATTGAACCTTCCCTGGACAGCTAATTCACGTGCAGACATAGACTTCGAGACACTCAGGATAATGAAAGAAGCAGGATGCAGGCTTCTCTGCATTGGTGTCGAGAGCGGAAATCAGCAGATACTGGATGGCATCAATAAAAGATTAAAACTTGCTCAGGTCAGGGAATTTATGAAAAATGCACGGAAAGCAAAGATCCTTGTCCATGCCTGCTTCATGGTCGGGAATCCCGGTGAGACGAAAGGAAACAATGAAGGAGACTCTTGATTTTGCCAAAAAACTAAAGCCGGATACAGCTCAATTCTTTCCTCTCATGGTTTATCCCGGGACCGAAGCATTCGATTGGGCCAAGAAAGCACGGCTACCTGACAACAACCAGATTATGCTCAATGGCTAACCGAAGGTGGTCTCCATAACTGCATTGTTTCAACCCCTGTGGTTTCAAATCAGGAACTCGTTGCTTTCTGCGATCATGCCAGAAAGTCATTTTATTTAAGACCTGCTTATATCCTATCAAAGATTTCACAGATCATAATGCATCCGTCCGAGGCCAAACGGATAGTCAAAGCTTCCAGAACATTTTTCAAGTATCTCCTTAAAGGAAGCGACTCAGGACTCACCAAAGACAAGACCTGTTAATATGTAGTGGTCAATTCGAGGGTTTCAGGGATCCCCATGAGACCAAGTCTATTGTGTTAGCAAAGGTATTCTCCGCAAACTTGATGGATTTGAGATTGCTTCGCCTTTCAAGTCTCGCAATGACTTCATTGAATCCTTGCTTAATCCTTCATTTATTGGAATGCTTTATCATCCCGACACCCAGTCCGAGTGAAAGTGCCAGGGATCTCAGGAATAAAATAACGGGTGAAACCAGTGCAACAGTTACGTCTCTTTTAAGAGCAAACAGGGAAAAAGGAATACAGCTTAAAAGAAACAGGGCAAGTGAAAAACCGGAAACATAATACAGAGCTGAATATAAAGGTCCGGCAAATCCGAGAACTGTACCGAGAGCAAGTAGCATCTGGAGCTTTAAAGATTGTGGTGTGTGGGTATCAGTTTTCACCTTTTCAGGGTGGCGCTTGAGAAGAAAGGCTTTCCAGAAGGCTATTTTATATTTTTTCCTGAGGTAGCCAGTGAGGCAGGCTGAGTGCTTATGGTAGACGACAGCCTCCGGGTTAAACACCATTTTGTATCCATCACGGGCGAGCCGGAAAGAAAATTCCTGATCTTCTACTGACGCCCCGGGATATCTCTCATCAAATCCTTCATATTTCAAAAATACGTCTCTTCGATAGCCTGCAGAATAGGTATCGATGAAGTCGATATATTTAAATTTCTTCATCCTTTCATACTTGTGTTCATACTCAATCTGGACAAGACGGGCCACAAGCTCTTTTTGTCGGGTTTTATATGCACCCTTTACCCCAACAACCTGATTATCATTCAGAGGCTTTATCATTTCCTCGATCCAATTTGGTTCGGGATCACAATCAGCATCAGTGAAGAGCACTATCTCTCCCTGTGCATGGTTCACCCCATTGTTTCTTGCTGCTGCAGGTCCCCGATTCTGCTGATGGATATACCTGACCGGGTATTTTGCCACGATATCTTTTGTCTCATCAGTACTACCATCATCGACCACGATGACCTCATACTTCTCTCGCCCAACAGTCTGGTTCATAAGAGATTCGAGACATGTCTTCAGCACCTTCGCACTGTTAAAGGTAGGAATGACGATTGAAATCTGTTTTTCCATGAATATATCTGAATTATTATAGCCTAAGACTAAAGCAGGAACAACTGAGAGATTATCCGTAACCCTTCAGGGTGAGCAACCAGATTGTGTAAGATTAATATCTTATTATAATCCCTCCTTGCCCTCCCTTTTCCATAAGGGAGTGAGATAATTAGCCCCTCTTTGGAATGAGAGGGGTATGGGGAGATCTTATTGAACTCGCAATGATCACCGTTCACTGACAAAGTTACGAAGATTACTTTTATCCTTGCTTTGCATATTTAAAATGAGATATAGTAAACTTTATTTCTATGCAAGGAAAGATATCGTCAGTCATAAAATACTTGATATTCCCTCTCTTTATGTTCTTACTCTTGTTTGCCTGCTCTTCTAACAAAGAACTAATAAAAAGCAATGCAACGGTTGAACCCCAGCAGATACCTCCTATTGAGGTTTCTGAATATATCCTCGGCTATGGAGATGAGTTAGATATATCAGTATATAGACACGATGACATGACCAGAAAGGTCCGTATCCTGCCAGATGGGAAAATCCAGTATCCATTAGTTGGGGAGATAAGTGCACAAGGGCTCAGTGTAAATCAGCTTAGAGACAAGCTGCGAGAAGGTTTACTGAAATATTTTGTCGATCCTCAAATCAGCGTAGCTGTAACATCTATCGGAAGCCAGAAATTCTTTGTCTTGGGTGAGGTAAACAAACCTGGAGTATATCCAGCTCGATAGGCCCAAAACCGTAGTTGAAGCAATTTCAGAAGCTGAAGGGTTTACGTTGGATGCAAAGCCAAGCTACGTATTACTGATCAGAGGCGGCCCGACAAATCCGAAACCAACCTATCAGGTCTGTGGATATGGAAAAAGTTTTCAAGAATATTGATATGACTCAAAATCTTGCCCTCCGTCAAGGAGACATTATTTATGTCCCTGCCAGTGAATATGCTAATGTGACAAGATTCTTTGATCGCCTGTGGACTATTATTCCAGCCCGGTTAGGATTTGTTGCATTTTCTGTTAAGTAAAAGGCTGATGATGTCGCCTGTAAGATTCGCGTTTTTCTGGTACTATCGGTATTGATAGGAGAATTTATGTCGGCCGCCCGTTTGCACGACAATGACGGAAAAAATAATGTATAGATCCGTTAGGGACTGTCACTATATACCTATGCCGCCTGTTTGCACGACATTCACAAAAAATTAGTGTACAGATTCGTTAGGGACTGTACACTATAATTACCTTTTTAAAAAATTAATCACCCACTTTGAATATTCCTCCTCCTCATCACTTCTTGCAATCGGGACATTGACAAAAACATATCTTCTGGCCATCCTCCCCTGCAATTTTTCTTAAAGCTTTCACAATTCTTTCTGCTTCAAGCCAGTTATCGAGGTCACGCCCTTTTATCCGACCACTCCTCTCATAGATGTCATACGCTACTCTGAAAATTTCCTGATGCAAATTTCCTTCATTCATACTTGCTACTTCCCTCAATAAAAGTGACTGACAAATTATCCTTTGCAGTCAGCCAGAAATATTCTAATACTATCAGAGAAATCTTCTTCACCTCCAAGTTAAACTTTCCTTTTTAGCAACAACTTGATTTTGTTTTTTTGAGTCATCTTCTTCAAAGTCAAGTTTTGGATCAAATGATACCACAATAAAACTTACAGATTGGTTACATATTAGGAAAAAAATTGATAGATAAAATAACTTTCTTAATAAAAAACCGAGCTTACCAAAAGGTTGCCCTTCGGCAGCTCGGCCATCTCTTACCTGATAGAACGCCACTTTCCCTATCCCCTTTCAGGAAAGCTTCAGATTTATCGGAAAAGCCGTTAACTAAAACTTTTTGAATCGTCATCTGTAAAACTGATGCATGGTAGAATCTTATTTTTGGAAATGTCAAACTTGTTAAAAACCTTTAATTAACACATAGGCCAGAAAAATTATGGCCTACCTTAAATATATGGCAAATTGATTTAATGTGTTACTCTTTTTCCTTTTCCTCTTTTTCTTCCTCTTTCTTTTCCTTCACTGCCTCTGAAATCTCCGTGAGACGCTTTACAACAAGATAATTGATCGTTCCTTCAGGATATGTCCCGTCTTCCCTTAGAGTGCCTGCAGGCATGACCTGTAAGGATCTCAAGCCCTTCTTCAACCCTGTCTATAGGATAGATAGTAAACTTTCCTTCTTTGATAGCATTCATTACATCCTTCTTTATCATGAGATGCTTGATATTTCTTCTGGGGATAATTACCCCTTGATTCCCATCAAATTTCCGGAACTTGCAGAGGTCAAAAAACCCTTCAATCTTCTCATTGATCCCGCCAACGGGTTGCACATCACCGTTCTGGTCCATCGAGCCTGTAACAGAAATGCCTTGTTTTAAGGGAACACCTGCAATACTGCTCAGGAGCGCATACAGCTCTGCACAGGTTGCACTGTCGCCTTCTACCATATCGTAAAGCTGTTCAAAGGTGATGGAAGCTGAAAGGCTTATCGGTTTCTTTGTTGCATACTTACTACCGAGATAGTTTGTCAGTATGAGGATTGCCTTTTCGTGTATCTTGCCGCTCATCTTTGTCTCTCTCTCGATATTCACGACTCCTGCCTTGCCGGCATAAGTCTTTGCCGTTATCCTCGAAGGCTTTCCAAAGCTGTAGTCCCCTAAATCAAGCACAGCAAGGCCATTCACCTGTCCTACCTTCTCCCCCTCTGTCTCAACAATGAGGGTACCTTCCAGGATCATTTCCCTCAATCGTTCCTCAATCCTGTTTGTCCTGTAAACTCTTTCGTCTATGGCCTTCTGGACATGAGCTTCGGTCACAATTCTTTCATTGGATTTTGATGCCCAGTAGCTTGCCTCTCGTATAACATCGGCAATCTCACTGAACCTCGAAGTCAGCTTGTTTTGGTGTTCCGCAAGCCTTGATCCAACCTCAACTACCTTTGCAACACCGGTCCTGTCAAAGGGAAGGAGTTTTTCTTCCTTGCACCGCATTGCAACAAACGATGCATACTTATGCATATTCTCATCTGTTCTGTCCATCCTGCTGTCAAAATCAGCCTTAACTTTAAACAATTCTCTGTACTCCTCATCAAGATTATAGAGAAGATAGTAGAGATAGGGGTTGCCCACAAGAATAACTTTGACATTGAGAGGTATTGCTTCAGGTTTCAGAGTAGTTGTCGAAATCAGCCTGTACTGTTCCCAGACATCTTCTGTCTTTACTTCTTTGTTTCGGATTGCCCTTTTCAACGCATCATATGCAAAGAGGTTCCTTAACAGGTCAAGGGCATCGATGACTATATACCCGCCATTTGCCTTATGGAGCGAACCTCCTTTAACCATCGAGAAATCTGTTATTGCAATGCCATACTGAAATTTATGTTCGATCCTCCCGAAAAGATTGAAATATGTCGGATTGCTCTCAAATATACAGGGCGCTCCCTTTGCATCTTTATTATTGACAAGGACATTGATGGTATACCTCGTAAAGGTCGGTTCTGTCTTCGGCAGCTTCATAAAGGGCAAAGCAGGAGCCTGCTCTTCCTGAACCTTGAAATCATCGAGATTCTCCAGGATATTCTCCTTCACACCGTCGAGATAGATAATAATCTTCTCATGTTTTTTGTATTGTGCCTTTGAGTTCATCAATGAGGTGGCCTACTGCTGCGAGGGCTGCCTCTTTCTCAAGTCTTGCAACCTGCTCTTTTACCAGTTTTTCAGCCTCCCGCACAACATGCACAGCGTCATTTAACTTCTCCTGAAGGGTTTTCCCTATTTCATCTATCTTTTTCCTTGTCTTTTCATCGAGTAATTCATATTCCTCTTCTGTCAGCGGTTCTCCTGTCTTCTTTACAGGTATGATTATCAGGCCACTGACCGTCTTTCTTACGGAAAAACCTTTCGCCTCGGCCTCTTCCTCAAGGGCTGCAAAAATATCTTTCTGTTTCTTCTGAGCATCTTCTGTCAGTTTATTCCTCTGTTTTTCATATTCTTTAGAATCAAAGACCTTCGGAATTTCTACTTTCAGTGTTTTAATGAGCTCTTCCATATCTTTCTGAAAAACTAAGGCTTCTCCTGGTTCAAGAGAGATAGCTATAGGAGCATCAGGATCTTTGAAATTGTAAACATAGCACCAGTCAGGAGGAACAGGTTCACTGACTGCCTTCTGCATAAGAATTGATTTGATTGTAGTTATCCTGCCTGTGCCATTTTCACCAAGAAGGAATATATTAAACCCGGTGCTTTCAAGGCTCAGGCCAAAATCAAGGGCATCTAATGCCCTTTCCTGTCCTATCGTCCCATAAAACATCGGCAGTTCATCAGTGGTATGAAATGTAAAAATACCCGGATCACAGCATTTATAAAGCTCTTCAACACTCAGTTTCTCAGGCATGTATAACCTCCAGCAGCAAGTTTATAGTTTGCACTGTTTACATTCAGTTTATACAGTTATTTCAGTTTGTTTCGATTTGATAGATCTGTACAAATAGTTTACACGTGGTTGTTTCTGATTCGTTTCAACTTAAACTGGGAAGATCAGTGCTGTCAAACTCAGGAATATAACTGGGTAAACTATGGCAAACTTTGTTCAGGCTCTTGGATGATATTTTGTATAGACTTTCTTTATCCTGTCTGTCGTTACTTTTGTATAAATCTGGGTAGTTGATATATCAGAGTGACCAAGCATTTTCTGAACAGATCTGAGGTCTGCTCCGCCTTCGAGGAGGTGTGTTGCAAAAGAATGCCTCAACGTATGCGGTGAGAGTTCAATTCCGCTTCTTCTGCCGAGGGCCTTTATCGTCTGCCAGAAACGCTGTCTTGTCATAGGTCTTCCTCTTCCTGTGATAAAGAGATAGGCAGAATGTTTCTTCTTCAGGATCTCCTGTCTGTGCCGGTTTACATACAGTTTCAGTTTCTCCATTGCCCTCATATTGACGGGGACAATCCTTTCTTTTGAACCTTTTCCTAAAACCTTTAGAAAACCAGCATCAAAATGAATATCCTCAAGTTTAAGGGAGACAAGCTCACTGACACGGAGACCCGAGGAATAGAGAAGTTCGAGCATTACACAATCCCTTATCATGGTTGGTTTGCCCGGCGATGAACTTATTTCAAGGAAAGACCTGATATCAGAGATGCTCAGTGCCTTTGGTAGTCTCTCCCATCTTTTTGGCGCCTGCAGGGTTTCTGAAGGGTCCTCCTGGATGAGGTTCTGAACCATAAGATATTTGCACAAGCACTTTATCGAAGATATAAATCTGCAGATGCTCGAAGTGGAGTACCTCTCATCTCTGAGTCTTTCGATGAAATCAATGATATCGACCCTTGTAAATGAGGCAAAGTCCTTGTCCCTCGATAACAGGAACTCCTGAAATTTTCTGAGGTCAAGCGAATATGACTCGGTCGTATTCTTTGAGAGGCCTTTCTCTACTGAAAGGTAGATGAGGAAACTGTTAAGCAGGTCCACGAAATTATTAGTCACTGGTCACTGGTCACTGAAACATCCATGACCAGTGACTGATGACTAAGGTAACTTCAGTCAATTACTTTTTCGTTGGTGCTGCTGGTGCTTTTGGTGCTGCTGCTGGTGTAGCAGGGCTGTACGTTCTTTCGTCCATGCTATCGAATACCTTCATCTTCGCAGCATCAGTTGGAGCTTGCCTTTGACGCATGACACAAAGCACAGAATTCAGCCATCTTAGCGCCTTTTGCTCCAGGATCTACTCTGAGATACTGGTAGTATGGATTTGATGGATGAGGGTCGTGACAGCCAACACACTCCAATCTTCCATCCCGTAAAAAGACAGCGGGCACTTTTGCTACTTTCGGATTCACTGTAATTCCGTAGGGATGGCTGTGTGCGGCTGAAACTGCCAGTATTCCGAGACCACCTTTTTCCACGGTTTCATGGCAGCCAAGACAGAGAGCAGTTGTGCCTGTATAAGGCTGTTTTGTCCTTGAATTAATCGCCTTCTTGTTCGGCTCAACTGCAAATATGATCTCACCCTTAGCATTGTGGATGCCATGGCAACCAGTACAGTTGAGACCATCGTGACCTCCATACGCAGATACAACAGCAGGTAGAGCAATCACAAGAATCAAGATGCCTAAAAACTTGAGTCCTTTCATACCTCTCCTCCTTTCAAAAATTTTCATTATTATACATAAAAACTACCTTGTTGGTTATAAAATATCTAAATCAAACAATAAATAATTTATATTTTTAATGAAATAAAAAGTCAGGAACTGTATATTTCCCTTACTTCATCGGTATAACTGCCATCGTCCTTGTAGATATAGAATGGCTTATCAACTTTCAAGCCTGCTCTCCCTCCTTTCGTTGCTTCCAGTAAAATCATTTTCGCCTCTGATGATATATGGGAATGCACAAATCGTAATCTCTTAGGCTCAAGGTTTTTTCTTTTCAACATATCAAAAAGTTCTAACAGTCTTGAGGGATGATAAACCATGCAGAGCCTGCCTCTTACCTTTAAAAGATATGAAGCTGCATCAATGAGATCATGGAGCCCCAGTTTTATCTCATGTCTTGCAATGGCCTTTTCCTCCCCTTCGCTGATGCGTCCGCTTTTAAGCCTCCTGAAAGGAGGATTTGATACAAGGAGATCAAATGAGTCCGGAGCAATACGTGGCGCATGAAAAAGTTTTATCCTTTTTATGTCAGTTTTCATTACCTTAACCCTCTCTTCAAGATTGTTCACTGCAATGTTCTTTTCTGCAAGCGCTGCAAGACTATCCTGAATTTCAAAGAGGGTGACAACTGCATCAGGATATTTTTTCGCAAGAAGGATTCCCACAATGCCTGACCCTGCACCGAGGTCACCTATTCTTTCTATTTTCTTAAGATTCACAAAATCAAAGAGGAGAAGGGCATCTACTGAAAACCGGTATCCCTTCTTTGACTGAAATAGTTTTATATCTCGTATACTGTCAAGGGTCACGTCCATATCATATAAAGCGGTCTTCAGATGGCCCTCTTTGGAAAAGAGGTTAGGGGAGATTTAGAATCACAATCCCCATATTCTTTCAAGACGACGTGCGTTTAACGTAGTACCATCTTCCCTTTTAAATCCCCCCTCGCCCCCCTTTCCAAAGGGGGTCTTATTCCACAGGCTTCTGAAGACCATAAAACAAAAAAAGGCCATGCTCTTGCATGGCCTTTAAAATTGTCAAAGCATATTGAATCTTATCGAAGAGATCTTCTTTCCGCTATCTGTACCCTTATTGATGCCCTTTCAAGAGACGATTCTGCTCTTGCAAAGTCGATCTCCTCCGTCTTTTTCAGTCTCTCTTCAGCACGCTTCATTGCTGCTTTAGCTCTTTCCACATCAATCCCTTCAGACTTCTCAGCGCTATCTGCAAGAACGAAAATCCTCTTAGGCCCAACCCCAGCATATCCGCTATTCACAAAGACATATTTCACTTCGTTACCCTTCTTATAGGTAAGCATCCCTACTTTCAGGGTGGTAACAAACGGTGCATGGCCGGGGAGAACTCCAAATTCACCCTCACTTCCTGCAGCGGTCACTTCATCCACATCTTCACTGAGAATAAGACCATAGGGTGTAACAACTTCAAGCATTATTTTATTTTCCATAATTCAACCTCGCGTTTTGCCCTTTAAAGTTATATCTGCCTGCTCCAGCCGAGCTTTTTAGCCTTTTCTTCGGCCTCTTCTATCGGACCGATCATGTAGAATGCCTGCTCTGGCATATCATCGTATTTTCCATCCAATATTGCCTTGAACCCTTTTATCGTATCTTCGATCTTGACATACTTACCAGGTGTGCCTGTAAAGGTTTCTGCAACAGAGAAAGGTTGGCTGAGGAATCTCTGGAGTTTCCTTGCCCTTGCAACGACGAGCTTATCATCTTCGGAAAGCTCTTCTATGCCGAGGATTGCTATGATGTCCTGAAGCTCCTTGTATCTTTGGAGTATATTTTGAACACCTCTGGCAACACCATAATGTTCTTCTCCAAGGATTATCGGATCAAGGAGTCTCGATGCGGAATCCAGAGGGTCAACACCAGGATAAATACCAAGCTCGACAATCTGCCTCGAAAGAACGACAGTTCCGTCAAGATGGGTAAAGGCTGCCACAATGGCAGGGTCTGTGAGGTCATCTGCAGGGACATAGACAGCCTGCATGGAGGTAATAGAACCCTTATTGGTAGTAGTAATCCTCTCCTGAAGGGCTCCCATGTCCGTTCCCAGGGTAGGCTGATAACCAACTGCTGAAGGCATCCTTCCAAGGAGGGCCGAGACTTCTGCTCCTGCGAGCGTATATCTAAAGATGTTGTCAACGAAGACGAGAACATCCTGACCCTGGTCCCTGAAGTGCTCTGCTACGGTAAGGGCACTAAGTCCCACTCTTAACCTCACACCAGGGGTTTCATTCATCTGCCCATAAACAAGTGCAACGTTTGGAAGAACCCCGGAATGTTTCATTTCAAGGTAGAGGTCATTCCCCTCCCTTGTCCTTTCACCAACCCCGGCAAAAACTGAGACGCCACCGTGCTTCATTGCTATGTTATGGATCATCTCCATAATGATAACTGTCTTGCCGACGCCGGCACCTCCAAACATCCCCATCTTGCCGCCCTTAACAAAGGGGACACAAAGATCAAAGACCTTAACCCCTGTCTCAAACTGCTCTGTTGTTGCTCTCTGCTCTGTAAAATCAGGAGCTGTTTTATGAATTGGCGACCGTTCAGACTCCCCTACAGGACCTGCCTCATCAATAGGCTCACCTAAGACATTTATCAATCTCCCGAGAACAGGTTTCCCCACCGGAACTGTTATCGGCAAACCTGTGTCAACTACCTTCATGCCTCTTACAAGACCATCTGTAGATCCCATTGCGAGAGCCCTCACCTTATTCTCACCGAGATGGGCAACCGTCTCAAGGGTGAGATGAATCTCCGGGATACCCTTTGAAGGATCTCCAGGATCATCTATCCTCATGGCATCGAGGATAGAAGGTAACTCTTTTTCGAATTCTACATCAACAACGACACTTATGACCTGCGAAACTTTTCCTATATTCTCCATACCTTGTAACCCCCTATTCTCTAAATTAAATCTCTATCAAAGATACTTTATTACTTCGCTTTCAGTGCCTCGACACCACCGACAATGTCCATCAGGTCTTTTGTTATGCCTGCCTGTCTCAACTTGTTGGCGATAAGTGTTGTCTTGATTATGAGCTCATCACAGTTCTTTGAGGCATTCTCCATGGCACTCATCCTTGCAGCCTCTTCAGCGGCTGAGGACTCAAGGAGTGCACGGTAAACCTGAATCTCAATATATTTAGGTAATAACCTGTCAAAGAGAACCTCTGCTGAAGGCTCGTAGAGGACATCACCATAAAGAGCAGCTTGTTCAGCTATATCGCTCCCCTCCTCTATCTCACTTATCGGGAGAAGCTTCAAAATGGAAAGTTTTTGCGTTGCAAGGGACTTAAACTCATTGTAAATGAGAACAACCTCATCTATGGTCTCATTTGTATAATTCTCTATGATATCTGTTGCAATCTCCTGAGCATTAGCATACGTTATCCTTCCGGAGAGCCCGACCCAGGATTTCCTCGTTGTTAAATTTCTGCGGCGGAAGTAATCCCGGGCCTTCCTTCCTACAGCGCTGAAACTTAATTCAAAACCTTCTCTTTTTAAGGAATCAATATACTGAGTTGCACTCCTCAGGATATTTGTATTAAAGGCCCCACAGAGGCCCCTGTCAGAGGTCATCACAAGAACCTCCACAGTCTTTCTTGGCCTGACAGCAAAGATAGGGTGTATCTCCCTCTCTGCGACCCTTGCGAGGGTCGAAATAACCGTTTGCATGCTTTTTGCATAGGGCCTGAAATTCAGCATCCTGTCCTGGACCTTCCTCAACTTTGCAGCAGCCACCATCTTCATTGCCTTTGTAATCTTCTTCGTGCTCTGGATGGCCTTTATTTTCTTTCTTATATCTCTTAAGGTTGCCATCTATCCTCCATGCCTCTTATTCCGATTTATTACTCCCATTTAATTTATGGCTGAAATGACTTTTTAAAGGTTGTCACGGCCTCAGTCATCTTTGCCCTAAGGTTATCATCCAATGCCATCTTCTCCCTCAATTCCTTCTTGAGATCCTGTTTCTCTGCCCTGATATACCTGAGGAAACCTTCCTCAAAAGCCTTTAGTGACTCAATTGGCAGGTCATCGAGGAACCCCTGTGTTCCGGCATAGATGAGTATTATCTGATCATCAATTGGCATTGGGACATACTGGTCCTGCTTCAGGAGTTCAACCATCCTCTTACCCCTTTCAAGCTGGGCACGGGTTGACTTGTCGAGATCAGAAGCAAATTGTGCAAAAGCAGCAAGCTCTCTGTACTGCGCAAGGTCGAGCCTGAGCATTCCTGCAATCTGTTTCATGGCCTTCGTTTGTGCAGCGCCTCCAACACGGCTGACGGAAAGACCGGCATTAATCGCAGGTCTTACACCACCGTAAAAGAGTTCTGTCTCAAGGAATATCTGTCCATCTGTGATGGATATAACATTGGTAGCAATATATCCGGAAATATCTCCAGCCTCGGTCTGAATAACCGGTAGGGCTGTGAGAGAACCGCCACCATACTGATCAGACATCTTCGCAGCCCTCTCTAAGAGCCTCGAATGGAGATAAAATACGTCTCCGGGATATGCCTCACGGGCTGGTGGACGCCTGAGAAGCAATGAAAGCTGTCTGTAAGACTGGGCCTGTTTTGAGAGGTCATCGTAACAGATAAGGGCATGCATTCCCTTATCCCTGAAATACTCGCCCATCGCACAGGCTACATAGGGTGCTATATATTGCATTGGAGCAGGCTCACTTGCTGATGCAGCAACAACGATAGTGTGCGCCATTGCGCCATATTGTTCGAGAGTATTCACCAGGCGGACGACAGCAGGCCTTCTTTGACCGACGGAACAATAGATGCATACAACATCTCCGCCTTTCTGATTGATAATTGTATCCATCATGATGGTGGATTTGCCTATCTGCCGGTCACCGATGATAAGCTCTCTCTGTCCCCTTCCAATGGGAATCATGGCATCTATTGCTTTAATGCCTGTCTGGAGAGGCTGGTTGACTGGCTGCCTTCTTATGATACCAGGTGCTACAACATCCACTTTTCTTGTCTCTTTTGTGGCTATCGGACCTTTCCCATCTATAGGCCTTCCGATGGCATCCACAACCCTGCCTATCAGTGCTTCACCAACAGGCGCTTCCATGATCTTTCCTGTACGCTTCGCAATGTCACCTTCCTTAACGAGTCTGTCTTCACCGAATAGAACTGCTCCAACAGAGTCCTCTTCAAGGTTCAGGACCATTCCAACGATATTGTTCGGCAGATCAAGAAGTTCTGAAGCCATGGCGTTTTCGAGGCCATAGATCCTCACAACACCGTCACCGACATAGGTAACGATGCCGACTTCGCTGACATCAACCTTCTTTTCGAAATCGGTTATCTGTTTTTTAAGAAGCTCACTTATCTCTTCTGTCTTGATTCCTTCAATAGCCATAATCTCACCCCTTTATAAGCTCATTTTTTAAAAGCCTTAACTGGCTTTTGATACTCGTATCATATATCATGCTCCCAACCTTGACCTGAATGCCTCCAAGGAGGGAGGGGTCCATCACATACTCTATGTCAAGATCCCTGTCTGTCAGCTTTTTCAAAGATGCAAGGAGTTTATCTTCCTGAGCCTTGCCTATCTTAGCAGGAGTCATAACAACAGCCTTTGCCCTTTTCTTCCTTTCAAGGTAAAGGCTTGTGGCAATTTTGACAATCTCAGACAGGTTGATGATAAGCATTATCGCTGTGAGGTGGAGAATATATTTGAATATATAATCTGAAAGTTTCACCTCTGCCTGCAACCTGTTTGATTATTTTTTCCCTCTCCTCCAGGGAAAACTGTGGATTGACAAGGAGACTCTTAAAATCTTTGTTCCTCACCATCAGATCATTGATGGTACTGAGTTCTGCAATTGCCTGAGGTGCCTTTTCAATACCAACGGTATCAAGTAATACCTTTGCATACTTCTTTGCCTCTTTCAGCCTTTTCAATTACTACCCCCTATCTTCGCTATGGATTCTTCAAGAAGCTTTTCCTGTTCCTCTGTTGTTAACTTTTCTTTCAATTTCTTTTCTGCCAGCTCAATCGCAATTTCGGCTGCCTCTGCCTTGATAGCCTCTTTTGCATGCTTGAGCTCAAATGCTATATTTGCTTTTGCCTGCTCTAATATTTTTTCTTTGAGTTTGTCGCCTTGTTGTATGAGGTTTTCACGTTCCGTTTCACCGGATCGCTTCGTCACAGAGAGAATTTCTTGTATCTCCTTATCCTTTTCTTTAAGTCGTACGTCCACTTCACGAAGCGCCTTCTCTGCGAGTTCTTTAGCCTCCCTTGCCTCTTTAAGGGTTTTTTCGATCATCTCAGTCCTCTGCTTCAGCATTGACTGAATAGGTTTCTTGCCAAATTTAACCAGGATGATAATAAGGACTCCGAAGTTGATAATCTTCCAGATATAATCTTTCCACCATGGCGCGTGAGCAGCCTCTTCTTCTGACCCAAAGGCTACAAACGCAAAGGCAAAACTCAGGATACACAATGCAATTATCAGTGAGACATAACTTCTTCTTTTCATACCTTCACCAGCTTTCTTACGATTTCATCAGAGAATTTATCAATCTCTGTCCTCAATGTCTGCCTTGCCCTTTCAACCTCAGCCCGAATATCCGATCTGGCTTTATCGAGTACTGCTGATGCCTCAGCTTCCGCGCTCGTAAGAACTTCCTTTTGTCTTTGAAGACCTTCAGCCCTGAGTGTTTCAAATGTCTCTTTTGCCTTGCTCCTTGTCTCAGCAAGTTCTCTGTTCAGTCCTGCGATGCTTTCTTCTCTTCTGTTATTCATTTCCTTTGCCGCATTGAGGTCACCTTTCACCGTGCTTTCTCTTTCTTTGAAGATTTTAAGAAGAGGTTTGAAGAGAATGGAATTCATTACCAAAAGAAGAACAAAAAAATTGATGGCCATCACTAAAAACGAAATATTAAAGTCTAACATACCCCGCCCTCTCTTTTGATAGAATTGAAAAAGATGGAAAAGCATATCACAGGGCAAAAAAAATTGTCAAGACTTTTATAGTCAAAAAAAGAGGTTTTTCCAAAATTATAGATTCAACCCCTTTTGTCAGAAAATTATGGCTTATGCAGAGCATGCTACAATACCCTTATGTTTTCAGAGAAACTCAAGATGTTACAAGAGAAAGGACTCCTCAGGGAGATTAAAGATCGTGCCTCTCCGCAAGGTCCGCGGGTAGTCTTCAGAGAAAAGGAATATATAAATTTTTCATCGAATGACTACCTCGGCCTTTCAGCCCATCCTTTTGTCATTGAAACAGCTAAAAGGGCAATGGATGACTATGGTTTTGGTTCTTCTTCTTCCAGGCTGTTAGGCGGAGGAAGCATCCTGCATGGCGAGCTTGAGCGTAAGGTAGCGCAATTTAAAGGCACTGAGGCCGCTCTTATACTGAACTCTGGCTATTCAGCAAACACAGGCATTATTCCTGCCATTTCAGATGAACATACTGTGCTCTTCAGTGATGAACTCAACCATGCGAGCATTATTGATGGATGCAGGCTGAGCAGGGCAAAGACACTGATTTACAGACACAGAGATGTATCCCACCTTGAAGAATTGCTGAAAGAACAAAAACTACAGAAAAAGATTGTCATAACTGATACAGTCTTCAGTATGGAGGGAGATATTGCACCATTAGAAGGAATTTTTAATACCTGTAAAAGCCATGATGCACTGCTGTATCTCGATGATGCTCATGGCACAGGTGTCCTCGGAAACGGAAAAGGCGCACTATCACACTTCAACATACAGCCTGAACCATGGATTATCCAGATGGGTACTTTTTCAAAAGCCCTCGGATCCCTGGGAGCTTTCATTGCAGGCAGCTCTGATCTCATTGCATGGATTCTCAATACTGCAAGGAGCTTCATCTTCTCAACAACTTTACCCGCCTGTGTTGTGGCTGCTTCCATAGCCTCACTGGAACTGATAGAAAAAGATTCCGAGTTAATAGAAAAACTCTGGGAAAACAGAAATAAAACATCATATCTGCTGCAAAGTACCGGTTATGACATTATGGGAAGTGAAACACCTATCATACCGGTAAGGACAGGAACCCTTGAGAATACTGTGCGGGTATCAACGCATCTTTATGAGAGAGGTATTTTTGCACCGGCCATAAGACCTCCAACTGTCAAGGAACCGAGAATACGGATAACCATGACTGCAGCTCATGCTTCTGAAGATATTGAAAAACTCATCGAAGCACTCAAAGAACTGAAGAAATAAATTACTGGATGTGTTGTACCTGATGGATCTATACATTATTTTCTGTCGTCATTCCCGTGTAACAGGCTGCTTAGCAGAATGGGCAAAATCAGGGAAATGTCATCTGAACTTCAGACATCTGAGATGAGTGATTTGTGATTCTTAAAATCTGCCACTTTCGCTCAGCTGTTCCGGAATAGAGCAGGGAATAGAGGGTATCCACAGGAAAGACTGAAGAAACGTATTACGGATACACAACAATAGCTTAGAGTTAAAGGCATATGACGAGAGGTTTTTTCATAACAGGCACTGATACAGGGGTGGGGAAGACTGTTATCGCCGGGGCATTGCTCCTAATTATCAGGTCTCTGGGAATCAGTGTATGCGGTATGAAGCCGATAGAGACAGGATGCCTGAAATCAAAGTTCAAAGTTCAAAGTTCAAAGATCAAAGTTGAAGAAGAAGTATTAATACCGGCTGATGGGATGTTTTTGAAGGAAATAGCAGATATGGATGATTCAATAGACATTATTACTCCAATTCGTTTCGAAAACCCTCTTGCCCCTTTTCCTGCCTCTGAGATTGAAGGTATCTCCTGTAGATATCGAAAAGATTAAAAAGGCATTTGAAGACCTTTTAAGAAAATACGACATGGCTGTGGTCGAAGGAATCGGGGGACTTCTCGTCCCTCTTAACCGGAATTATTTTGTGCTTGACCTTGTAAAGCACTTTGGGTTGCCAATAATAATTGTATCAAGACCGGGTCTCGGAACCATTAATCACACCTTGCTCACAGTCAATTATGCGATTAAAGAAGGACTCAATGTCGCAGGAATCATTATGAATTATAGTCAGCCTCCGGAAAATACCCTTGCTGAGGAAACAAACCCAAAGGTCATACAACAGATCAGCCCTGTCCCCCTTCATTGGAATTTTCCCTTATCTTGAAGACCTGGAAAAAGAGCACAATAGAACGAGCTGCAGTAAAAAACCTGAACCTTGAAATAATCAGAAATTATCTCCCTGCCTGAAATAAATGTCGATAATGGTATAAAAAAATTACGGCTTCAGTTTCTTATTAAAGTATAAATAAGCCCATCATCGTGCCAGAGCTGAACATTTTTAATCACCAAACCATCTGAAAGATAATTTGCCAAAACCTGAGCACAGGATGTATCGGGATTAGTCGGGCAAGCACGCGAAACACCTGAACTCTTGCTGCAGGCTACAATGCCAACTTTCGTCACGGGAACTATCAAGGTAGATTCCTGACACATCAGGATCACCACATCTGTGGCAGCAGCATCCATTACAGTCATCCCCAGCAGGAGAAACATTAAACTTATTGCGACAACCACTCTTTTCATTTTGACCTCCTTCATCCACTATAATATTGTTTATTATAACTCTATACTTCTGCAAAATACAGTTTATTTAGCACAAAATGCGCCATGAACTTCCTGCTGAGGTGTCGTACAAGAAAATCGCAACAGTTTTTAGGTTCTAAACTAGCTTCAAATCAACGAGAACTTTCCTGAGTTTGTCCTTATTCGCTGAAGACATTTCGCAGAGCGGAAGCCTGAACTCTTCCTGTATCCTGCCCATCATGGCAAGAGCTGTCTTTACAGGTATGGGATTCGTCTCGATAAACATGGCTGCATTCAATGGCTCAAGTTTGTAATGTATCGCTCTCGCTCTATCGTGCTGCCCCTTCATCCATAAAGAACACATCATTGAGACAGTCTTTTGGTGCGACATTTGCCGACACGGATATTACACCTTTTCCTCCAAGGGCAAGAAGTGGAAGTGTTGTAAAGTCGTCTCCTGAGATCACCGTAATCCTGTCTCTACAGAGCCTTATGACTTCACTGACCTGTTTCATGTCTCCTGTTGCCTCTTTAATCGCCACGATATTCTCTATCTCCGCAAGACGGGCAACGGTTGAGGGGAGGATATTAACAGCAGTACGGCCAGGCACATTATATAAAACAATCGGAATATCTACAGACTCAGCAACTGCCTTATAATGCCTGTAAAGACCTTCCTGGGTAGGTTTGTTATAGTATGGTGAAACCAGAAGAGCTGCATCTGCGCCGGATTTTTTCGCCTGTTTTGTTATCATGATGGTCTCATCAGTTGCATTTGCAGCCCGTCCCTGCAATAACAGGGACTCTCTTATTTACTGTTTTTACAGTAATGTCAATGACCCTGTAATGCTCCTTATAATCAAGCGTTGCTGATTCACCTGTAGTGCCACACGGTACTATCCCATTTGTTCCCTGTGCTATATGCCATTCTATGAGATCGCCGAGTGCCTTTTCATCGACCTTTCCTTTTTTAAAAGGTGTAACGATTGCGACTATTGACCCTTTCAACATACTTACCTCCCACTTTTAAATATTGATAATGCCCTCAAAAACCTCTGCAGCGGGACCTGTCATATAAACATGGTTGGTCCCGGCCCATTCGATAAAGAGGTCTCCTCCGAGTAGGTGAACAGTCACTTCCTTTTCGGTGAGACCTTTTATGTTTGAAGCCACAACAGCGGCAGACGCACCGGTACCACATGCCATGGTCTCACCTGATCCCCTTTCCCATACCCGCATTGATATCTCTTTTGGAGTAAGCACTTCTATGAATTCCACGTTTGTCTTTTTTGGAAAAAGAGGATGATTCTCTATAAGAGACCCATAATATGGTATAGGGAATTTGGATAGATTTTCAACAAAAATAACCGCATGAGGATTGCCCATGGAGACACATGTTATCTTGAATTCCCTATCTTCAATCCGCAGGGGATAATCAATAATCCCCTCGGCCCCCCTTTAATAAGTTCCCCTCTAAGGGGGGATTTGAACTGTGAACTTTGAACTTTGACTTTCACTATCTTTACCGGTATCTTCTCGGGTTCAAAAACAGGCTCTCCCATATCAACTTTCACCAGATCACCTGCTTTCTCAGGCCTGATGATTCCGCCAGGCGTCTCTACAGAGAGGATTTTTTTGGCAGAAAGATTTCTGTCCCATATATACTTTGCGAGGCAACGTATCCCATTGCCACACATCTCAACTTCACCGCCGTCAGCATTAAAGATCCTCATCATAAAATCTGCCTCCTGAGAAGCGAGGAGAAGGAGCATCTGGTCAGCGCCAACTCCAAAGCGTCTATGGCAGAGTGTCTTTGAAAGCTCAGGCAGGTTATTGAGTGTTACGTGCCTGCAGTCGATCAGGATAAAGTCATTGCCTAAACCGTGCATCTTTGTAAAGGTTATCTTCATCGCAAAAACCCGGGGATCTTTTCATTTCTAATCAAATCTCTATATGTCTCCCGGGACCTTATCAGAAAATGCTCATTACCTCTGACCAATACTTCTGCCGCCCTCGGACGGCTGTTGTAATTTGAACTCATGGTAAACCCGTATGCGCCGGCACCCATTACAGCAAGATATTCACCTTTTTCTACCTTCCTGAGTTCTCTCTCTTTTGCAAGAAAATCTCCTGATTCGCATATGGGCCCGACAACATCACACAGTATGACTTCCCTCTTTCTCTGCAGAACAGGAAGTATATGATGATAAGCATCATAGAGGGATGGTCTTATCAGGTCATTCATGCCTGCATCTACAATGACAAATTCCTTCTTCTCTCCTTTCTTCTGATAAAGGACACGCGTTACAAGTATGCCTGCATTGCCTGCAATAGACCTTCCCGGTTCTGTTATCAGGGTAAGTTTTCTCCCTTTCAGGAGGGGAATGAGATTCTTTGCAAGGTCTTCAGGAACCGGGGGTTCTTCATCTTTGTAAGAGATACCCAGTCCACCTCCGATATCGAGGTACTGGATGTTCAATCCATCGGTACTCAGCTTATCTACCAGGAGAAGAATATTTTTCAGGGCATCAACAAAGGGGGCAATCCTGGTTATCTGTGAACCTATATGTTTGTGGATACCGAGGATTTTAATGTTCTTCAGTTTTGATGCAATGCGGTAATGCTCTACAGCATCTTCTATCGGGATACCAAACTTATTTTTTTTGAGTCCTGTCGCTATATAGGGATGCGTCTCAGGGTCAATGTCAGGATTGATCCGAAGCGCAATAGGTGCCTTCAATCCCATGATGCCTGCAATCCTGTTGATCTCTCTAAGCTCGTCCCCTGATTCAACATTGAACATGAGGATCTTTGACCTCAGGGCAAACCGTATCTCCTCCTCTGTCTTACCAACGCCGGCATATACTATCTTCTTTGGAGATATGCCCGCTTTCAATGCCCTGTAAAGCTCTCCTCCCGATACAATGTCGGCACCCCCTCCGTTCTCTGCAAAAAGTCTGAGGATAGCTATATTTGAATTCGACTTGAGAGCAAAACAGATGATATGAGGGTAGTCGTTAAATGCATCTGTGTAGGCACGGAAGTGTCTGAGAAGGGTATTGTAACTATAAACGTAAAGGGGAGTTCCATATTTCCCGGCGAGCTCTGTAATAGCTACATCTTCAGCATATAATTCACGTCCGCGATATTGAAAGAAATGCATAGGAAGCCCTTCTCTTGATTAATTTTTTCTCTATTTTTACATATTTGCACTTTTATCTCAAGCCATGAACCATCTTTGGATTTGTTCATTTCAGATATGTTACATTTTTATAGTATGGGCAAGAACATTGTAGAAAAAATATTTGAAGCACATAAAGTACACGGTGAGTTAAAGGCAGGTAAACCTGTTGGTTTGCGGGTAGATCAGGTATACACACAAGATGCAACAGGTACTATGGCGTGGTTACAGTTTGAAGCAATAGGAATTGAATCAGTAAGAGTACCACTCGCTGTCTCCTATGTTGACCATAATATGGTTCAATCAAATTACATGAACCCTGATGACCACCTCTTCCTTCAAACAGCAGCAGCACGATACGGGGCATATTTTTCAAGACCTGGAAACGGTATAAGTCATCAGGTTCACCTCGAGCGTTTTGCTGCTCCCGGCAACATTGCCCTTGGCACGGACAGCCACACCCCGACGGGTGGAGGAATGGGCATGATTGCTATAGGTGTCGGAGGACTTGATGCCGCTACTGTCATGGCAGGATCTCCCTTTGAACTCATCATGCCACAGGTGGTGCTCATAAAGCTCGTGGGCAAACTGACCAGGCCCTGGGTTACGGCAATGGATATAATACTTGAGATTCTGAGAAGACTTACCGTCAAAGGCGGCGTAGGAAAAATTCTTGAATATGGTGGACCTGGTATTAAGGATTTAAGTGTCACCGAGAGAGCTACGATCACGAACATGGGTGCAGAGCTCGGTGCAACGACTTCTATCTTCCCGAGTGACGAAAGAACAAAAAAGTATCTCCAGGCTCAGAACAGAGGAGACACTTGGATTGCGCTCTCTGCTGATGACAATGCAGAATATGCTGACGTCCTTGAGATAGACTTGCATTCCGTTGAACCCCTCATCGCACAGCCCCATAGTCCTGACAACGTCGTTCCCGTCAAGGACCTGTCCGGCACAAAAGTGGATCAGGTTTGCATAGGGAGTTGCACAAACTCATCGTACCAGCTCATGAGGACAGTCGCTTCTATCCTGAAAGGTAACTCAGTTGCAGAAAACGTAAGTCTCCTTATCAACCCGGGGTCAAAGCAGGTTTATGAGATGCTTTCACGGGAAGGGCATTTAGCTGAGATGGTTGCAGCAGGAGCAAGGATACTTGAATCTTCCTGCGGTCCCTGTATTGGCATGGGTGGGTCACCAGGTACAGGACAGATATCGGTAAGATCATATAACAGAAATTTCAAAGGAAGGAGTGGCAACAAAGACGCCTTTGTCTATCTGGCCAGTCCTGTTTCCTGTGCTGTTGCCGCCTTAAAGGGTACAATTACAGACCCACGTAATTCCGGTCTTCATATAGAAGAATTTGAAGAGCCCTCACAGTATCTCATACATGATAATATGCTCATTTCTCCTAAAAAAGATGCGAAGGGATCAAAGATTGTTAAGGGACCAAATATAAAAGATGTGCCTGTTAAAGAGCCTCTCCCGGAAAAAATCGAGGCAGAAGTATTGATTAAACTTCAGGACAACATTACTACAGATGACATCATGCCGGCAGGAGCCTCTATCCTCCCTCTACGGTCAAACATACCGGCTATGTCTGAATTTGTCTTTTCAAACCTTGACGATACTTTCAGCAAAAGGGCAAGGGAGGCACGGTCAAAGGGAGGAGGCGCTATTATTGGTGGCGAAAATTATGGTCAGGGTTCATCGAGGGAACATGCAGCAATCGCACCCATGTACCTTGGCATTCAACTAGTTATTGCAAAGTCCTATGCGCGTATCCACAGGTCTAATCTGATAAATTTTGGTATTCTTCCTTTGAAATTCTCAAATCCTGAGGACTATGAAAGGATTGACAGAGGTGACAGGTTATTACTGGAGAACGTAAGAAAATCTTTAGAAGGACTTCAGTCTTTTAGGATATTGAATCAGACAAAAAATTATACTTTCGGGGTAATTTCAGATTTCAATGAACGGGAAAAAGAAATTCTTCTGACTGGCGGCCTCCTGCCATATGCAAAGAAAAGCCCTCTGAGTATTTGACAAGAAAATTATCGAACAGGTAAAGTAAAAAAATCCGGGCCGCTAGCTCAGTTGGTAGAGCATCGCCCTTTTAAGGCGGGTGTCGTTGGTTCGAATCCAACGCGGCTCACCAGAACGTCCCCATCGTCTAGCTCGGCCTAGGACATCGCCCTTTCAAGGCGGTAACACGGGTTCGAATCCCGTTGGGGACGCCAGCAAAATCAAGGGGTTGCAGACACAACCCCTTTTTTATTACATTTATCAAGCAGATTGTTACCATCCTAAAAAAATGAAATTAGACATCGCTTTCACCAAAGGCAGTATAGATAAACCTGCCATCATTTTCATCCATGGTCTCGGGATGGATAAGGACATATGGGTGAACCCTTTAAAATCCAGAATCCTCGGCGGAAAACTCCCCTTAAACATTTTTCTCCGTGAAAGGCCTTCCGTAAGGGATTTCGGAGTCAGCAGGGATAAACCAAAAGAGGAAATCCCGGAACTTTCACCGGGAGTACAGCCTAAATGTTTAGAAACACTGTTCAACGACCTTAAGCTCAGAAAGTACCCTGTAATTACATGGAGCCAGAGAAGACCCTCCGGCCCTATTGATTCGGTTGTTTCGGAATTAGAAGAAATTATGAAGCTTGCAAAGGACTTGTCAAAGGCCGGGATTATCCTCGTTGGCCATAGCAGAGGAGGACTCATCGGAAGGAAATACCTTTTTCAAAAGAAGGAGCCCTTCATAAGAGGTCTTATAACAATCTCGTCTCCCCATCAGGGAAGCTCCATTGCCAAACTGGCTTGTTACTTGAAACCTCTTGTTTCTTTCGTAAGCCCCTTTTTCAGTGGTGCAGACAAAGGGACACTTTCTTCTTCCGTAAAACACGTACTTGATTTCCTGAAAAGCAAGGCATTGAAAGAACTCCTTCCTCAATCGTCTTTCTTGAAATCTTTGAAGGACGGTCCTCTCGACGGGATACATTATGTCTCGTTAAGTGGGACGAAACCTACTCTTTTCAGTTTATACAGGTGGCGCTGGAATTCTGTATGCAAAGAGAAATCTTACAGATGGTCTCTAAGACCCGAAGAAATTTTCTCTATACCTGAAATTTTCGAGAAGGTAATCCCTGATAAATTTTATCCTGCCGAGATTACTGATGGTAAGGGTGACGGATTGGTTTCAGCAGAGAGCGCAAAAATTCCGTGGAGTAATGAACATTATAATTTCAGTCTTAACCATGCACAAATGCTCTTTGATAAGAATGTGAGAGATTTGCTCGTCACATCGATCGAAAAAATCATCGTTAAGCGATGAATATCTTTTTGGCTTTTATTCTGTCATTCTTCGCTTGTCGAGAATCCTTCTGAAAAACACGTGAAAGGATCAAAACAACTGGGAGAAAGATTCTCTATGAGTCATTGACCGAACAAGTCGGAATGACATTCATTAGCGATTTGAAATAGAATCCGTAAGTTTGAAGGTTATCGGGATTACAATCTCTCCCTTGATGCCCGGGAAGGGAGAAGCTTTCTTGAGCATCTTTTTTACTTCTTCATCGAGTATCTGATAGCCAGAGCTCTTCATGATCTTCACATCTTGCGGCAAGCCCCTACTCCCTATCACAAAACTGACAAACACAGTCCCTTCCATCCCCCTTTCCCTCGCAAGGAGAGGATAGCTCTTTGCCCTTTCTAACAAGGTTCTGATAGCTCTATAAAAATCGTTCCCTCTGAAATCTTGCTGATGAGGTATTGAGAGAAGAAAGCGTCGTTCCTTGAGAAGCGGGCATTTCCTCAAACTTGCCTGAATGATATCTTCCTGTGCTGAATATCCTGAGACCGGAGATGATTCATGATCCTCATTTGAAACAACACTAATGCCCCTCCTCATCTGCTGATGAGATTTCCTGAGGTTTACAGCGACATCGAAATCCTGGCTTTCTCTCTTATCGCCATTGTCTTCTTGAGAATTCAATACCATGTGTTCGGTCGAGCTTTGAGACGAGAAAAGACTCTTCGGAGCGAATTTGTTTCCGAGATTCTTTTTTAACCTCGGGATTATTCTTACCATTGTAATGGAGAGCATCAGGGAAGAATCGAGCCAAACCAAATTCTTCAACAATAGAGACTTCCATAAAGTCTATCGGGAGAGGACATGCCCTCTCCCGATAGAAAACAGAAAATGCATGCGGTAATCAATGCTGCATGAAGAATAAAAGAAGTTATTATGTATTGTCTAACCCTCATAGATCCTACAAGTGCTGCTTGATGTCCTGTTTCAAAATAGAATCCAGCTAAGATGATAAAGATTATCCTATAACTCCATTGACAGATCCAACAAGAAAGTTTCTCTCCGGTGACGGATAAAATGACTTTTCAAAGGGTCCAAATGGGAATCCTCCAATAACCCCATATTCCGAATACTCCTTGTTGGTTATATTATTTATATCCAAAAATGCCGTGAGAGCTTTCCATTGATACGTTATTTTGCCATTGAAAACCAAATAACTGTTCTGATTACTAAATGCATTTGCGAAATCGCTGACAAAGGGACGTTCTCCGATATAGACTCCGTTGACCATAAAGGTAAAACCTCTTCCAAGTGAAGATACTGCTTCTACTGTAACCTTATGTTTAGGAACATTTGGCACTTTATTCCCTTTGAATTCCCCTCCTTTTATTTTTGCATTCAGATAAGAATAGCCACCTCTCAACGTCAACCATTTATTCATCTCCGCATTCAATGAAACTTCAATACCGTCCCTTCGAGTTTTTCCATCTAAATTTTCATTTGTGAAAGTCATCGGATTGAAAAAGATTTCATTCCTGGTATTGATCCTGAAAAAATTAAGATGGGCATAAGCCTTATCGGAAAAATAATGTCTTCCCCCAACCTCATAATCATCGGATGTCTGGGGAACTAAGTCTGTATTTACGGTATTTGTAACAAAACTGTAAAGTTCATCAAGGAGAGGATATCGAAAACTCCTTGAAAAACTGCAATAGACATACGATTTCTTAAAGAAAACATAATTGACACCGGCCGTATAGGCATCTTCGTCCATTCCAACTCTCGTCAGGACTACTTGGTATAAAAGTAAATTCTGCCCTGTCGTGGCGATAACCTCCTGATACATAAAGAGAGTCTGCAATATTGATTTCATCATGGAAGTAATAACCGTAGTCGTTCTTTTTCAGGTCAAACATCCCGGTAGATGAGAATCCGAAGAAAAGAGACTCGTTCACGATATCATTATCAGCATTCTGATAATCAACTCCAAGAATAAGACTATTTCTTACTTTACCGATAGAATTTTTGATAAGAATCTGCGGAGAGAAAATCACCGTTTTAATCTCACTGTCACCTGTAAAATTACCCCAGTCACCTGTGGCAAAGGATAACCAATTTCTTTTCCTGAAAGACGTGTCCATTTTAAAGACATTATCCGTAGATAAATAGATCTCTGGTACAGCCTGAACATAGTAATCTTCGACATCAGCAAAGTCATTTGGATGCGTTGACTCTGTTCTTGAGATACCTGCGGCAAAATCGCTTTCTTTCAATGCACCCGGAAGTCCGGTATTATCCTTATGGTAGCCACCGCTAATATATAACTTTATAATATTATTGGCATTATAATTCAGGTTTACGCCAAGGTCCTTCGCCTCTGTATCACTGTTCTCTCTATACCCGTCAGAAGTAAAATACCGCCCTGACAGATAATAGGAAAAATCGTCGAGACTCCCGCTCCCATATGCATCAGTCTTGAAAGTGCTATAGCTTCCTGTTGCTACCTCAGCCCCGCCTTTGAGCGCATCTCCTTCTTTTGTAATGATGTTGATAACCCCTCCTGAAGCATTATCACCATAAAGAACACCGCCGCTTCCTCCCCTTATGACTTCAATTCTTTTCACTCTTTCAAGTGGAATTACAGTCCAGTCAACACCACTTAAATCAGGTTCATTGACCCGCCTGCCATCAACTAACACAAGGGTATTGAACGAAGCTGTCTCCCCAAAGCCACGAAGATCAACAGTAAAAGTCCGGCGATTTCCTGTTATATCATTCACATGGATACCGACTTCCATTCTCAAAAGGTCTGGTATGGTTTGAGCGGTAGATTCCTGTATGTCCTCTTCAGAAATAACAGTCACATAGGCAGGTACACTGGTTGTCTTTTCCTCATATCTGGTAGCAGTAACAACTATCTCTTCTAATGGGAATCTCTTCTTCTGCAAATAATAGAAGTAATAGAGTAGAAAAGTGAAGAAAGCGATAAAGAAATGATGATAATAGATGATAAGTTTTTTCATTTTTTCCTCCCTCGGG
Organism: Nitrospirota bacterium; assembly: GCA_963796125.1. Lineage (GTDB taxonomy): Bacteria > Nitrospirota > Thermodesulfovibrionia > Thermodesulfovibrionales > SM23-35 > DASPRG01. The sequence continues at coordinate 54,375 of CAWCKM010000042.1, read as the reverse complement.
ATATTTTTGATTTGTGAAATTTCCGGCTTGGATAGGTCTTCCGGCTTAGGGCTGCCTACTTACCCACCTTCCCATTATGGTATTACCCATAACAGTGGTATCGGTGTCAGTGTGTAAAAGTATCAGTTTTCGCTGATCACTATTTACTAAGCACTGTTTTTATGGGTTTTCGTTCCCTTCACGGCTGCGGGGCAGCGGAGGATTTTCACCTCTCTTCCCTGACATCCAGCCATAGGTATCATTAGTTAAGGCTCCTTCCTTCACCTCCTTTCAAAAAGTGACAGACACAATCAGCTTTGTATTTTTAAGTTCATTTTTTATCACAGCAGTCCAAATTTTTCAATCCTTTTATTTCATAAATACGGAGCCATGTCTTTTCATATCGACACTCACGTCAAAAGCCTCTTTAATCAAATCTTCTGACAGTACTATTTCAGGATTTCCCATCCCCGCTATCCTACCATCCTTTATCACCATTACCCTTTCAAACTGGAATGCCATATTGATGTCATGGAGAGCCATGATGACCGAAATGTGTTTCCTGTCCTGCAATTCTCTCAGCAGTCGCATGATTTCTATCTGATACTTTATGTCCAGGTTTGCAAGAGGTTCGTCTAAAAGTACAAGGCCTGCACCTTGAAGAAGGGTCATCGCGAGAAAAGCCCTTCTCTTTTCGCCACCACTAAGGTCTTTTATGTATGATTCCGATTTTTCAACAAGCCCAACCATCTCTAATGATTCGGTTACTGTCATCTCAGGGAGTATGTCGTAAGGATAAAGGCCCATGCCCACCAGTTCACATACCTTGAATGGTATATTAATATCAAGAAGCTGCGGAAGATAACACAGGAGTTTTGCCTTATCCTTATTTTTGTATGATTGCAGGGGCCTTCCCCAAAGCTTTATAGAACCATGAGAGGGCGCCAAAATCCCGCTTGCGAGCTTGAGGATAGTAGATTTTCCGGATCCATTTGCGCCTAAAAGGCCTATGAATTCTCCATTGGTAATCGAGAAAGTAAGATCCTTGATAAAGTCATGATCCCTCTGGTACGTAAACGCTACCCTTTCAAATTCAAGAATAACCTGTTCAGGCGCTAAGGACATCTCTCCTCCTCAGCAGATAAAGGAAATAAGGTGACCCGATGATAGCTGTTATAATCCCTGCCGGAATCTCCACAGGTTGTATGATTGATCTTCCAATCGTATCAGCCAAACATAGGAGTATCCCACCACCGATGCCTGACGCAGGGACTAACACCCTGCTGTCAGCGCCTATAAAAAATCTCATGATATGGGGAACGAGAAGACCAATGAAACCGATAATGCCTCCCAGTGATACTGATGCAGCAGTCATGAGAGAGATGGATATGAATACGAGAAGCCTCTCCTTATGGACGGAAAACCCGAGGCTGTGTGCAAGCTCATCACCTAACATCAATGCATTCAGTGCCTTTGCCCTCGAGAGAGAGATAACAAATCCCGACAGAATAAAGAGAGAGCCATACGGAATCAATGACCAGTCTGTCACAGAGAGGTCACCGAATATCCAGAACATGGTCCTGCCCATACGTTCACCAGGAGAAATGCTCATGAGGAGCATGAGAACAGCATGGAAGAGAAAACTCAGGCCAATACCAGCAAGAAGAAGTCTCTCAGGCCAAAGTCCTCCGCGTTTCCACCCGAAAAAACCAACGAGTATGCTGACAAGTGATGCCCCAAAAAAGGCTGCTAACGGTATGGTAAATTTCCCAAACAAGTAAGAACCCGATAAGAGCACTACTGCTGCCGACAGTGATGCACCACTTGAAATTCCAAGAATATATGGATCAGCAAGGGGATTTCTCAATATGCCTTGTAGTACAGCTCCTGAAGCTCCGAGGGCCATTCCCATGAGAAATGCAACCGTTACCCTCGGCAATCGTATGAATAATAATATATTTCTTGTCGTATCATCTAAATGGAAAGGATTTATGATCTTCGGCGCAAGAAAGACGGAAGTGCAGAGTATGATTGTCGATAGCAAGATCAAGATCGAAATTCTTATTTTAGGCATCGTGCCATCTCACCAATGCCTTGAATTATCCCCGGACTAAGTCTGTACATGCTATCACCTATATAAAAAACTTCACCATGTTTTACTGCCGGGACTTCCGAGAGTTTTCTGATGATGTTACTTGAGGCAGCTTTTACATCGGCATGCCCTTTACCAATAAAGATTACATCAGGAGCCTGGGATACGATTTCTTCTATAGAATATTTTGGATAGGAAATATTCGCCTTTGATGCTATATTTTCACAGCCGAGGAGACTGATTGCATCATCAATAGCAGTCCCTGAACCAGCAACTATCAATGGTTCAGGCCAGATAATGAAAAGAACTTTCTTTTTATTAATCTCTCCATGTCCCCCTTTTACGCCTCTATACCCCCTCTTGGTAAGGGTGGAATTGAAGGGGGGTGAGGGGGAATTTGACTTCTGATTTTTGCCTTTAAATCTATTGAAGGCTGTATCTATCTCTTTCGCAAGTGCCTCTGCTTTATCTTTCATACCTAGTGCTGAACCCATATCTCTGATGCCTTGTGGCAACTCTGAAAGTCGTCTTGCTTTAAATACATATGTTTTTATACTCAATGAACGCACTCTTTCTTCAAACTCCTTGAGGTTACCATCGGTAGTCATGACAACCATATCCGGTCGTAATGAAATAACTGCTTCTAAAGAAGGATTGTACATCCCTCCAACCTTTGGCTTTTTCTTTGAATCCTCGGGATAGTCACAGAAGTTTGTGACTCCCACGATTTTGTCACCAAGCCCAATCGCAAAAAGGATCTCTGTCAGATTAGGGGCAAGGGAAATAATGCGACCGGGTGGTTCAGCATGGACGGCTGCCACAAGTGACAAGTGACAAGTAACAAGCACAAGAATAAGAGATAGGAAATCGTATTTAAGCGTTTTCGTTTGCCGAACCTGAACTTGATTCAGGACCAAATAGAATATTTTATAAAGAGGCAACAGCATCGGTCTACGACTCATAGAGAGGCCGATGCGGCTGAGTCCACTTCAGAGGGAAAGAAAAAATATTAAATCCTGCCTGTTTCTCCATGCATTTTTGAATAATCAACCTCCCCGAAATTGAAAGTCAAGGAGTGCTTCTGGGAAAATTCTCTCAGCAATTCCTTGCTTATTGCCCCCTCTCTCAGGATTCTTATTCCCCCCCCTGTAACATCCACAATGGTTGAGGGAAGACCGCCTGGGGTTGGACCACCATCAATCACGATATCTATCCTGTCTCCAAAATACCTTGCAACAGCATCCGCATCTTGGGCAGGTATCATCCCTGATAGGTTGGCACTTGTCGCTGTAATAAAAAAATTGGCCTTTTGTGCGAGTGAGAGGGCAAAAGATGTTCCCGGTATTCTAACAGCAACCCTTCCGGTACCCGCAGTGATATACCTCGATATACTTTTTTTTGCGTGAAGGATTAAGGTCAGAGGGCCCGGCCAGAACTCCTCCATGAGTAATAGAGCTTTCTGATTCGGGGATTTTGTAGCATAAGGAAGTAATTTTCTATCGCCAAAAATTAGAGGCATTGCCTTGTCTCCTGCTCTTTTTTTAATACCATAGAGTTTCTTCAATGAATCTTCTCTATCAAATTTTACTCCGAGGCCATAAAAAGTTTCTGTCGGATATGCGACAATACTACCCTTTTTGAGTGCCTCAACCGTTTGTTCCAAAACATGTTCACGATTTATCTTTGAAATGAATATCCGAAGCATACTCAAAATACTAACATAAGCCCGGTTATCTTAGAAATCTGCATTTTATTACTTGACAAATTGTCCTTCCATCATGCAGAGTTATTAGACATCCTTGTAAAGGCTCTTCTCTTTTGAAGATCCTAAGGAGTAACAAAAGATTAAAGGAGGAAGGATGAGTACAAGGCTTTATGTGGGAAACATTTCCTTCAAGGGATCAGAGGATGACCTAAAGGAATTGTTTTCTCAAGCAGGTGAAGTTGTTTCTGTCAAGCTGATTAAGGATGCTGCTACCGGAAGGCTAAGGGGATTCGGATTTGTGGAAATGGCTTCAGATGAAGATGCCCAAAAGGCAATCTCCATGCTGAACGGTAAAGCTTTCATGGACAGAAATATTGTTGTTAACGAAGCAAAACCACAGGAAAGGCGCGAGCGAGGCCCGCAAAGAGAGAGAGGCGGTTTTGGCGGCGGTGGTTTTGGCGGCGGCGGCAGAGGCGGGAGAAGAAAATAGGCTTACCTTTTTAATTTAGCCAGCCAGTCAGATCAGGATTTCTTGAGAAGCATCGAGCCGTTAGAAAGGCCAAGTTCTTTAGAAACCACATCACATTTTGATTGGAAGAGGAAGAAGATGTTTTTTTGAATTCCGGTAAGGGTTTCGAAATTCCCCTGTCCTTTGCTTACAATAAGCTCGGCGTTTCTGAATAGTTTTTGGAAGGCAGATGATGTCCAGGGAAGGATAGTGCCTACAGCATCAGAACCATTGTCGACTACTTCACATATTCCTGTAAGGCCAGATTCCAGGGCATCATCGAGAGTGGCGTCATTGATTACCGGTGATCCCTTGACGACTACTGTTACTTTTTTGCCTGCAGAGATCAGTGTCTCTATTAAAATCCTGTCAAATACAATTTCCCCTGCGTTGTCTGCCAGGTAAAGTATGGTATCCGTATCAGATATGGCCTTTTTGAAGATGTCGAATTCATCAACCGCTAAGGGATTGTTAATGGCCTTACGAATTGTTCCTTCTATATCCACAGAAGTAAATATTCCGAAATCAATTACATTGCCTGCAATAGCAAGCCTTGTAGCTATCCATAAGGGGTCCTGACTTTCTCTGACCATAGTTTTTAATGAAGGATATAACCCCAGTGCTATTTTATTATATTCATGCTTTAATTCCCTAAATGGATCTTTGCCGAGCAACTGCCGTATCTTTCTATGGATAAATGTAGTTGTATAGGCAGGTGGCATGGAGGTATCAGTAATCTGAATTTCTGGCAATATGCTTTTTAAAACCCTCTCCTGCAATAATTCGTCTTTTGTTCCCAGCCTAAGAGCAATTATGGTCTGTCTGAGGAAACAGGGAAAGCAATCGAGATGCACTCTCATCTTGGCAATGTCTTTTTGAGGGCTTTTGCTTTCACCTCAACCTCTTCAGACATTTTCTTCTTATATTCCTTCAGTCTCTGAGCAACTCGGGAATCTTTTTTACTGATAATCTGTGCTGATAGAATTGCAGCATTTTTTGCACCTGCTCTACCTATTGCCATAGTTGCCACCGGCACACCGGGCGGCATCTGGACAGTGGAAAGGAGGGAGTCAAGTCCGTGAAGGCATGACGAGTCTATTGGTACACCGATTACAGGCAGGATCGTATGAGAAGCAAGCACACCTGCTAAGTGCGCAGACATTCCAGCACCTGCAATTATCACTTCAATGCCCTTATCTTCTGCTTCTGTAGCAAGCTGTCTTGTACGTTCTGGACTTCTATGTGCTGAAGCAACAGTCAATGTATATGGGATTCCGAATCCTTCAAGAACTTTGCCTGCCTCTTCCATGACAGGGAAGTCTGAATCACTTCCCATTACTATTAAAACCTTAGGTTTCATGAAACCTCCTTCCCGATATCTTTTCTATAATACATCCCTTCAAAATTTATTCCTTCTGCGCAACGATATGCCTTAGTTCTTGCATCTTGTATGTCAACACCTGTTGCCAATACACTGACAACTTTTCCCTTTGAGACAGTAATATTACTATCGTCATACGTAGTCCCTGCATGGAATACCATGACATCCTTCATCTTATTTGCCTTGTCAAGTCCCGATATCGGAACGCCTTTCTGATATGTACCAGGATATCCCTTAGAAGAGATAACTATGCAGAGAGATGTTTCCTGTTTCCATTCTATTACATCCCGCACATCGGATAGTTTTTCATCTGTAATAGCCAATGCAATCTCCATGAAATCTGCGCTCAGTCTGGGGAGAACTACCTGAATTTCCGGGTCTCCAAACGTGCAATCAAGTTCAACAGCATAAGGGATACCTTTGTCTATTACAATGTCTGCAGAGAGGACACCCCTATATTGTATGCCCTCTGAATTTAGTGCCTTGAGAACGGGGCGCATTATCTTCTCCATAATAACAGCCTCTAACTCCTTAGTAATCATGGGCACAGGGCTATAGGCACCCATACCTTCTGTGATTGGCCCCTTATCGCCTTCAAATATCTGTTTGTAATTTCTGGAAACTGCAAGGGGGACAGCAGTATTACCATCAGTAAGCATCATGAAAGATATTTCATTGCCTCCAAGAGCTTCTTCAATGGTCACCTGTCTGCCAGTTTCACCAAGAGCTCTATCATTCATAATCAATCGTAATGTGTCTATTGCTTCCTCAACAGTAGAGACAATAAATGTATCTTTTCCCTCTGAAGGTCTATCTGCTTTTATGATTACAGGAGCACCTCTTAACCTGACATAATCTTCTGCGTGAAGGTAAGAGGTAAAAACTTTATATCCAGCAGAAGGGATCCCATAGAGTCTCATCAAGTCTTTTGCAAAAACCCTGCTTGTTCTCATTTGTGCAGCAGCTTTGTTTGGCCCCCATATCCTACAGCCTCCCTTCTCAAATAAATTAACAACACCTTTAAGGAGTGGCTCTTCAGCACTGGCAATTGTAAGGTCTATCCACTCATATTTCACAAAATCAATAAGTGCATCAAGATCATTGGGACTTACATCTATGCATTCAGCAATCCCGGCTATGCCTGCATTTCCAGGACAACAATAAATCTTATCAACATGTCGGCTCTGAGAGAGCTTCCAGACAATTACGTGTTCCCTGCCGCCTCCGCCAAGAACGAGTACTTTCATTCTGAAGATACCCCCCGCTCAGAGGTATAATAACTACCATCTTTCGCTGCTTTGGCAAGGTAAGCAGCTATTGCCTTATCATATTGAGATGTACGCTTGAATACTTTTTTTGCAAGTCCTAATCTTGTATTGTAACTGAGGGTACCTTTCTGTTTTTTCATCTCTCTGATAATCTTTTTATAGTCTGAGGGATCTACTATGACAGCCACATCCCGAAAGTTTTTCGATGCTGAACGAAGCATTGTTGGACCTCCTATGTCAATGTTCTCAATAGCCTCAGCAAATGTAACCCCTAATTTAGCGATAGTTTCTTCAAAAGGATAGAGATTTACGACTACCATATCAATGGTATCAATTCCGTACTTCTTTATTTCTTCCATATCTTTTGGGTTATCCCTCCTACAGAGGAGTCCACCATGAATCTTCGGGTGAAGGGTCTTCACTCTCCCATCAAGCATCTCAGGAAAGCCAGTATATTCTGAAACTTCTTTGACAGAAATATCTGCATCCCTTAAAGTCTTCGCTGTCCCCCCTGTTGAGAGTATCTCAACATTCATTAGTGATAGGGCCTTTGCAAATTCCACAACGTCTTTCTTGTTTGAAACACTTATCAGTGCCTTTTTTATTACAGACATTCCAACCCCCTTTACTTTTTTATATATCCTTTTTCTCTCATACTCATATATTTCCCATCTCCCACTATTATATGATCGAGAACCCTTATTCCGATCAAATCACCCACATTCACAAGGCGTTCTGTTATCAAAATGTCTTCACGGCTTGGCTCCGGATCGCCACTTGGATGATTATGGACAAATATAACAGATGCAGCTGATTCCTTTATTGCGTCTTTAAAGGCTTCGCGAGGGTGTATCAATGAATTCGTCAGTGTACCTTCAGAGATCCTGTAATCTTTCAATATCCTGTTTTTTGCATCAAGCATCACAGCAATAGAAGACCTCTTTTTTCAGATTCTTAAGGCGGCCATGATAATAAGAATAAACGTCATGACCTGAAGAAAAAGCAGATCCTCTTATAAAAGGTTCCTCTGCTAACCTCCTTCCAAGCTCAAAGGCTGCCTTTAAGCTGAGCGACCTTTGCTTTCCCCATGCCTTTAATGGTCGTAAATTCTGTAAGAGATGCACTTTCAATTTTCCTTAAGTTCCTCAAAGAGTATTGAGGATCTCTATTGCAAGGTCAAGAGCGCTTTTCCCTCCTCCTCCTGTCCTTAGTATTATTGCGAGAAGTTGGGCCTCTGATAGATTGTGGGCCCCGTCTTTCAAGAGCCTTTCTCGAGGTCTTTCCCCTTCAGGCCAGTTTTTAATGCTTATGTGCCCCATAAGAATGGAGAGATTTTAGCATCTTAAGCAATCACTGGTAAAGGTATTCATTGACGCTGTTTTTGCCCTAAGCTAAAATATATAAGGTTTTAATAACTAAGCAAGAATTCATCATATATAGTAGCTTGTTGAATTATTTATTGATATTAGGAGGAATTGGTGAATAGTCAAAGAATGGAGGAAAGATGAGAATACAATTAGGAGATAAAGATCATAGAAACCGGAGAGGGTTTACACTCGTAGAGCTCCTCATTGTCATGGTAATTATAGGAATGTTGGCAGCTCTTGTTTTCCCGAAGATTAATTCCTAAAGTAGGCAAGGGAAAACAATCTGCTGCAAAGGCCCAGATAGAACTCCTTGGTCAGGCCCTGGACCAGATGAGGCTTGATACAGGAAAATACCCTACTACATCAGAGGGGCTGAATGCCCTCATAGTCAACCCGGGGATACCTAACTGGGATGGGTCCTATTTAAAAAAGGCCGTACCCAACGACCCATGGGGCAGACCATATCACTATGAAGCTCCAGGAAGCCATGGAGACTACGACCTTTTCACCTACGGTGCTGATGGATCGGCAGGTGGAGAAGACGAAAATAAAGACATTGGTAGTTGGGAATAAAAGGCAATTATCATCTTAATTCTATACTTCTGCATAATAAGTCTTCCTAAGTCCGTCTCTTCTTCTATCACTCCTTCGCCTGAGGCAGATCGGGAATCCTTTTAATTCTTTGTCATCCTGGCTTGTCCAGGATCTTTCTTTGAGACCTTAAGAAGGATTCCAGACAAGCTGGAATGACAGTCAGTCTGAGCCGGAATGTCAGAGTCTCAACCGAGATAAGTGAGATTTGTACGAATCAAGAACAATACGAAACACATCCTGTCATTTTTTGTCATTCAGATGACATTACAAGGACTGCTTACGATGCTTTTTAGGAATTAATGTGGCTCATTTAGACGAATATAATTATCTAACCTGTTAATTTTACTATGTTAATTACACCCCTTCGCAAGCAATGAAACCTTTATTAGATTTGGCATAGAGTTTGTTTTAGTCCAGCATTAGATTTCAAACCAATCGAATATAAAAGGAGGTGATGTTAATAAAAGGTCTGTCAGTTTGAAATGGTTTGGGTTTTCGTTTGAATATCGATTGATTGAGAAAGGAGGACTAAAAGATGTTTAAGGCAGTAAGAAATTTAAGGGAGCAGAAGGGTTTTACCCTTATTGAACTGCTCATTGTCGTAGCAATTATTGGTATCCTTGCAGCCATAGCAATTCCAGGCTATCTTGGTATGCAGGAAAGAGGGAAAAAGGGAGCGGTAACAAGGGTTGCAGAATCCTCACTCCCTGAGTTACAGGCATGGATCAATTCAGCCAAAAAAGGGGCAGTTACAACTCAGGCCAGGGACTCCTCACAGAGGTTGATATGAACGGAGACGGTGCAGGTAGTGGCTGGTGAGGATAATAATTTACTCTTGGCTACAGCCGGAGTAGTTGCCACATGGTTAGCAGTCAATCAACGTCACCCACGCCGCAGAGCAATCACCATGGGGTGGCGTAGGCTCTGTGGCTTGATGGTGGCGCTGCTGCTAAATGCGGCAGCATGTGAAGGCCGCAGCAGCTGGCTGGCCGGATAACCCTTTGCTATAACCCCGAGAGAATGCTGCGAATTCAGCAGTTGTTTATTGTTGCGAGAGATATTACGGGAACTACAGTTGGTACAGTCGGGCGCAGGGAATGTCATCTTTTCAAAAATGACAAGTGCAGACTGATTTAAATCAAAAAAAGAGGAGGCTTCAAGCCTCCTCTTTTTTTAAAACCTGTTTGAGATTGGATATTTTCAGTGAAAACTGTAGTGAGGAAGCAATAAGATGAAAAACAGAGGGTTTACCCTCATTGAACTGCTAATTGTCGTAGCAATCATTGGCATTCTTTCGGCTGCAGCAATTCCTGGCTATCTCGGCATGCAGGAGAGAGGAAAAAAGGGAGCAATAACCAGAGTAGCTGAGGCATCCATGCCAGAGTTACAGGCATGGGTTATTTCAGCAAACAAAGGAGCATTTGCAACCGGACAAGGACTTCTTACAGAGGTTGATATTAACGGAGACGGTCAGGTGGTGGCTGGTGAGAATAATAATTCTTTGCGACAGCCGGTTTAGTTACCGCGTGGACAGTCAATAATATCCCCCACGCCGCTGAGCAATCACCATGGGGTAGCGCAGCTCTGTGGCTTGATGGTGGCGTTGCAGCAGATTCGCCAGCATGCGAAGCCGCCGCAGGGGCTGGTCAGATAACCCTTTGCTATACCCCTGCAGAGGATTCTACAATCCGGCAAGTCTATATTGTTGTAAGGGATGCGACAGGTACTACAGCAGGGACAGTTGGTGCAGGAAATGTCATCTTTTCAAAAACACTAAGAACAGACTAATCTAAAAGGGAATGATATGGCAATAAATAATCGTGCATTTACATTAACCGAACTTCTTAATAGTGCTCGCAATCATCAGTATCCTTGTCGTTATTTCCGTTCCTGCCTACGTCGGCCAGCAGAGAAGCGCTGCACGGAATGAGGCTTTTTCCAATCTGCAGACCCTGAGACTTCTTGAAGAACAGTTTTTCGCTGAAAATGGGGAATATGCCCCTGCTGGCGGAGGAGGTCCAATTCCCTATAATGAGACGTTTGGTGTTGCTGATGGCGGAATTGAAGACATACTTCCTGGATTCCGGCCAGGCGCGCAAGCTGGTTTAAATTTTACCTATGATATAACAAGCCAGGATACAACTGGGGATGGTTTAGCAGACACATTTATTGCAACTGCTACACCAGTTGCCGGAACAAGGGTCGCAAGTGACCCAACCTATACCATAGACCAGGATAACATAAGGAATTGGTAACATTAGCCGTCGAGGTTAGAGTATCGTAAAGTCTGATTTATACAAAACTCTTCGCCTTCATCATAAAAGTATCGGCCTTCGCCATAGACTGCAACAATAACAGGAACTTTTAAAACAGCCTGATCTCTGACGCGATATCCTGATGCTACAGGAGTTGTCTCTCGCCCGTATGGTATCTTCTTCTGTCATAGGAAAACCTCTATTTCCCCTCAAGTAAATACTCTCTGATTTCCTTGATGAAAATTTCAAAATCATCCAGCCGCCGTTTATAAATCCCATATGTGATAGAATCATCTACACCCTCATATGCATGAATAAGAATATTCCTGAATCTTACCATAGACTTGAATGTATCAAGACTCTGATCCAAAATAACGCCCTCTTTTGCAAGCATGTCAAAGCACTCTGAATATGTCTCAGGTTCGCTTAAATCTAATCCGCTAACGAAATGTTTGCAGATCTCAATCATTTGCTCAATGGCAAGCTCAATATTTCTCTCGACGAACCGCCTGGTAATGACATTTTCTTTGAATTCCTCAATTGTGCCTATCTCCACGTTCTTTAACTCCCGTAAGAACTCTTCAATTCTTCTCAGTTTCTTTTCGACTAAAATCTTATCTATCATAAGAATTCATTCCCGATACATATTTATACTCATCATAATCAGAAATGGTCTTTTCCCTGAATCTTCTGTAAACCGTTCCATCTTTAATGGTCAGGGCAATCTTATTCTTCATAACCTGATGTCTGAGAAAGGCAGAGGCCTTGTTCAATACCACAACATCAACATCTTTACCTGCCAGATCTGACAGCATATTGATGAAACCTAGCAAATCCAGACCTTCAGGTGGTTGAGCAAAATAAATCCCTATATCAATATCACTGCCTTTTTTCTGTTGTCCTCTGGCGCCTGAACCAAAAATAAAGGCAAAGGTGATATTCGGGTCATTCTCCAGGAATGTTTTAAGCTTTTCGATTGAGTTCATACATTTTGCCATTTTCTTCTTTTTCAAGATTATAGCATATCCTGAATTCACCTAATGATGCCTGGATGTTTCTTTTCTAAGAGATAAATATTTATTGTTTAGTGGCACTTTTCTGTCCTGGATCTTCCTGAGATAGATTGTAAGGTGTTAAAATATTTAGATGTCCGAAAAAAATCTCCTCATCGAAGGTGCCAGGCAGAATAACCTGAAAAACATAACTCTTAGTCTGCCTCATAACAAGGTCATTGCTATAACAGGAGTATCTGGCTCTGGCAAATCTTCCCTTGCCTTTGATACGATTTTTGCTGAAGGTCAGTGGAGATTCATGGAATCTCTTTCAACCTATGCAAGACTTTTCCTCGAAAAACTTGATAGGCCCGATGTTGATGCTATTCAGAATATAAGACCGGCAATAGCACTGGAACAGAAAAACCCTGTAAGAGGGTCGCGATCAACAGTAGGTACCCTCACTGAGCTTTATGACCTTTTCAGACTTCTCTACACAAAAATATCTACACCTTTCTGTCCTAACTGTGGGAAGGAGATAAAGATATGGGATCCTTCAAAGGTAGTATCAGAGCTTATCAAGCAATATCAGGGTGAAAGGGCAGTGATACTTTTTGAGACGGACGAACCAGTAGAGAATCTGAAAAAGAAAGGTTTCTACCGGATATGGCTCAATGGTGAGGTCTTGGAGATTTCGGAATTTCAAGAGAAGAAAAATCCTCAGACCCCCATAATTCCCCCCTTGGCAAGGGGGGATAAAGAGGGGTTAAAGGGGGGCAAAGGGGGATTACTGGATATCGTTGTTGACAGGCTTGTGATAAAAAATGAGCCGAGACTTTCTGATTCGATAGAAATGGCATGGAGAGAAGGACAAGGAAAGATAAAGGTTATCATTATAAGTAAACAGAGCACAGAACACCCCCTCCCTCACCCTTCCCCTTCGAGGAGGAGGGTAGGAGTGGGGAGGGAGGCTCTGGTCTCCGAAGGTATCATTACTCGCCATTTCTCCTCAGAAAATGCATGTGAAGAATGTAACATTGAGCTACCAAAGCCCTATCCTCTGCTTTTCTCTTTTAATCATCCTGTGGGTGCATGTCCTGCCTGTAAAGGATTTGGCAATATTTTAAGGTATGACGAGGAACTTATCATCCCTGATAAGAGCCTATCATTGTCAAAGGGTGCGATTGATCCCTGGAACAAGCCTGCATATAGGTGGTGGAAAGCACAGCTTATGAAAAGTGCTGGCAAAGAAGGCATTGATATAAATAAGCCATATTCAGAGCTTTCAGATAAAGAAAGGGCATTACTTTTTAAAGGAAGCAGCACTTTTTACGGAATCGATGATTTTTACGAAGATATGGAAAGCAGAAGGTACAAACTCCACGTAAGGGTCTTCCTGAGCAGATATAGAAGACCTTATACCTGTACTCAATGTAATGGCAAAAGACTGAGGAAAGAATCTCTTGCATATAAACTCTCGGGACTTGATATAGCAGATCTCTGTATGATGCCAATATCAGATGTTATAAGGTTTTTTGAAAAGTTAGGTATCTCGCCTCAGCAGAGAAACATGGCAAAGGAAATTCTAAGGCTTATAGTAATAAAACTCAGTTTTCTCTTGCGAGTAGGGCTTGGATACCTGAGTTTGAGCCGTGATGGAAGAACCCTTTCGGGTGGGGAGTTTCAAAGAGTAAATCTTTCTAATCAGCTTGGATCATTCCTTACAGGGACTCTCTATGTACTTGATGAGCCGACTGTAGGTCTCCATGCAAAGGATACAGAGATAATAGCGACAATCATGTCAGAACTTTCAAACCTTGGCAATACTATCTTTGCTGTTGAGCATGACAGAGGAATTATAGAGTCTGCCGACTGGATTGTAGAATTAGGGCCAGGAGGTGGCCATCGAGGAGGAAAGGTTGTCTTTTCAGGCCCAAAACAAGATTTCCTGGAAAAGGACATACCCACAGCACGCTATATAAAAGGACTCGATAAGATAGAGTTTCCTTTAAAGAGGAGAAACCTTACCAACAAGAAAATCCTGCTATCAGGTGCCACAGGGAATAATCTTAAATCTGTTGATCTTCAGATTCCACTGGTGACGCTGACAACAGTCACAGGAGTATCAGGTTCAGGGAAAAGCAGTCTCATTGTAGAAACCCTTTACAATGCATTAGCCAAAGAGTTTAAGACCGAGCGTCGTTTTCCCTTGTCATATAAAAGGCTCGAAGGTACCAAGTACCTTAAAGGTGTCAAACTCATTGACCAGACGCCAATAGGACGAAGCCCTCGTTCAAATCCAGTGACATATTTGAAAATCTTTGATCCTATTCGAAAGCTCTTTTCAGAACAGGCAGAGGCAAAAGCCTACGGATATGGACCAGGTTTCTTTTCCTTTAATGTACCGGGTGGCAGATGTGAGGCGTGTAAGGGGTCAGGTTATCAGAGGCTTGAGATGTACTTTTTTGAAGACCTTTATATAAAATGTGAAGAATGTGGAGGTAAGAGATACAAACCGGAGGCACTACGGGTAATGTATCAAGGGAAAAATATAAATGAGATCCTGACCATGACAGTAGATGAAGGTATCCAATTGTTCCATGATATTCCTCAGATTAACAGTAAGTTAATGCTCATGAAAGACATCAGACTTGACTACCTCAGGCTTGGTCAACCTGCGACAACACTTTCAGGTGGAGAAGCACAGAGGCTGAAAATATGCGCAGAATTGAACTCATCACTCGGTTCTCATCATTCGTCACTTCTTTATATTCTCGATGAACCAACGGTCGGTTTACATTTTCTGGATGTTACAGCGCTGCTTACTGTTCTCCATAGATTGGTTGATTCCGGGAATACCGTCCTAATCATTGAACATAATCTTGACGTCATTAAAGCATCAGACTGGATAATAGACATAGGGCCCGAAGGTGGAGATCAAGGTGGAAAGATTATTTTTGAGGGTACGCCGGAAGATATCGTAAATGTCAAAGAATCTTATACTGGAAAATATTTAAAGGCATATTATCATCGAGGTTAATATATTTTTGATCTTTTAACGTGCTAAATTATAATAATTTTCTATCATGCTCTCTTATATAACAAAAAGACTTCTTCTTGATGATTCCTCTTCTCTTTGGAATTACTCTCATTACCTTCACGGTAATTCATCTCACACCTGGTAGCCCTGTTGAAGTACAGACAGAGATGTCTCTTAAAGCATCTGCCCAGGCAAGGGAAAATCTTAAAAAGCTCTATGGTCTTGATAAGCCATTACATATCCAATATTTTGACTGGCTAAAGAGGTTTGTAAAATTAGATTTCGGGAAGTTCCTTTGTCGATGGCAGGAAAGTCATTGATAAGATTATTGAGAGAATTCCTATAACTCTAACGATCAACATTTTCGCTTTGATTCTCATATTTATTGTTGCAATCCCCATTGGTGTACTCTCTGCAACAAAACAATACTCAATCTTTGATAAGCTTTCTACGGTCTTTGTCTTTATTGGGTTTTCCACGCCTACCTTCTGGCTTGCCCTTCTTCTTATGATACTCTTTGGCGTTAATATGGGTCTCCTTCCGATATCAGGCATACAAAGTATAGATGTATCAGAAATGGGCCCTATAGATAGGTTCTGGGACTGGATTAAACACCTTATCCTGCCTGTTGGGATTTCTGCATTCGGTGGGATTGCAGGTTTGAGCCGCTACAGCCGTTCAAGCATGCTTGAGGTCATAAGGCAGGATTATATCAAGACAGCAATGGCAAAGGGCTTAACGGAACAAGAGGTTGTTTTCAAACATGCCTTCAGGAATGCCCTTATGCCAATTGTCACAATCCTCGGACTTTCTGTGCCTGGACTTATAGGAGGTGGTGTGATATTTGAGACGATCTTTGCTATTCCCGGGATGGGACAACTTTTTTTTTCATCCACAATGTCAAGGGATTATCCTACAATAATGGGAATACTTGTAATAGGAGCAGTTCTCACCCTGTTCGGAAATCTGATTGCAGATATATCATATGCGTTTGTTGACCCGAGGGTAAGGGTTAAAAGAGATGAGACTTTTAAGTGTCATAGGAAAAAGATTCTCAAGAAATAAATTATCTGTTCTTGGTGCAATCACCAGTCCTTCTACTAATCACTGTCTCTATTCTTGCACCTTTTATCGCACCATATGATCCAACAGCAATAGATGTTCATAATGTGCTCTCACCTCCGAGCAAAAAACATCTATTCGGGACAGACGAACTTGGAAGAGATTTGCTTTCAAGAATAATATGGGGAAGCAGGGTTTCATTGAAGGTTGGTTTTGTTGCTGTAGGAATTGCCATATTGATAGGTATTATTATTGGAGCAATAGCTGGATTTCTATGGTGGATGGATAGATGCAATACTGATGAGATTTGTTGATATCATGCTTGCATTCCCAACCTTTTTTCTTATTCTTGCTGTCATAGCAATCCTTGAGCCGAATATATTTACGATAATGGTTGTAATAGGAATTACAAGCTGGATGGATGTTGCAAGGCTTGTGAGGGCAGAATTCCTCTCATTAAAGGAAAGGGATTTTGTTGAGTGCTGCCAGAGCTGTTGGTGCAAGTGATAGAAGGCTCATATTCAGACATATCCTTCCGAATGCCCTTTCCCCAGTGTTTGTTGCAGCAACCTTTGGTGTTGCTGGAGCAATACTTATTGAATCGGGTCTTTCCTTTCTTGGTCTCGGTGTGCAGCCCCCAGATCCGAGCTGGGGAAATATTCTTGACAGCAGGAAAGGATAATATCGAAGTTGCATGGTGGCTTTCACTCTATCCTGGTCTTGCAATATCTGATAACAGTCTTAAGCTATAATCTTGTCGGTGAGGGTTTGAGGGACGCCCTTGACCCAAGGCTCTGGGAAGCAGGAAGTGGGAAATGAGAAATAAGAAAGCTTCTTTAGAATAGATGGCATGATACAAGTCTTCCTCTCGCCTCCCTTAATTGAGGTACTATTTTATCGCATGGCTCAAATCTTTTTGGACACCTCGGATGAAAAGGGCATCCGGGAGGTATATTGATTGGGCTTGGCACCTCGCCCTGTATAGTGCGTAATGGCAAATGTGTAATGCGTGTTGCGTGATGCATAAAATCTGAGGCAGGAATAACAGGGGCAGATGAGAGAAGTAATTCAGTATAAGGATGAAATGGTTCCTTAAACAGATCTTCTGTTATTGCGTGCTCCACAATTTTTCCAAGATACATAACCCCTATAGAATCACTAAAATAATTAACTATCTTTAAGTCATGGCTTATAAAGAGGAATGAAAGTTTAAATTCTCTTTTTAGCTCCTGGAGAAGGTTTAATATCTGAGCCTGTATCGATACATCAAGGGCTGAAAGGGGTTCATCTGCAACTATTACCCTCGGAGAAACAGCAAGGGCTCTCGCCATGCACACCCTCTGCCTCTGCCCGCCGCTTAATTCATGGGGATAACGATACATCATGTCAGGAGTTAGATTCACTTTATTAAGAAGTTCTACTACCTTGTCCTTCAAAGCATTCCTCTTGACAATGTTGTGAATCCTGAGAGGTTCTGAAATTGTATCCATGATTCTCTTCCTTGGATTCAGTGAAGCAAAGGGGTCTTGAAATATGATCTGCACTGATTTCCGGAAGGTCTTCATGCTATCACCATTAAGCCCGAAGAATATTCATTCCCTGAAAAAGGACCTCACCAGAAGTCGGGGGTATAAGTCCCAATACAAGCCTTGCAACCGTTGACTTACCACAGCCACTCTCCCCAACAAGGGCAAAAATTTTATCTTCTTCGACCGAGAAGTTAACTCCATCTAAAGCCTTGACAAGGAGAGGCTTAGCCATGAATCCTTTTTTAATAGAAAAATATTTTCTGAGAGCCCTTACCTTGAGAATTTCCACCTAATCTCTCCTGACCTGATACATCGAACAAGATGAACGGACGGCTTAGCAATTACCTCCTGAGGGGGAGGTGATGATGAATTGAAATTGTTGTCTGCAACAGGCTTTAATTCCGGCTCTTTCTCCCGGCATTCCGGTATTGCAAACCTGCACCTGTCTGAAAATTTACATCCTGGCGGAAGATTATAAGGCTCTGGGACAAAGCCCGGGATCGGGACCAAAGGAATACCTTTTTCTTTTGGGAGAGAGTCCAAGAGCCCAATCGTGTAAGGGTGCCTTGGATTTTGAAATAATTTTTCTACAGTGACAAGTTCCATCAATCTACCGGCATACATAATGGCTACTCGACTGGCATTCTCTGCAATAATGCCAAGGTCATGAGTTATTAAAAGGATTGCCATCTTCATTTCCTCCCTGAGTTTCTGGAGAAGTTCAAGTATTTGTGCCTGTATAGTAACATCGAGGGCTGTCGTAGGCTCATCCGCGATAAGCAGAGAAGGATTACATGCTATAGCCATAGCTATCATGACTCTCTGCCTCATTCCCCCAGACATCTGGTGAGGGTACTCCCTAATCCTTAATTCCGGGGAAGGTATTTTAACTGCCCTGAAAAGTTCTATGGTGTTTGCCATTGCCTCTTTCTTCGAGAGTCCCAAATGAGTTGTAAGGACTTCTGCTACTTGATAACCGACAGTAAGTACAGGGTTAAGTGATGTCATCGGCTCCTGAAAAATCATCGCAATCTCTTTTCCTCTAAGCCTCCTTATTGACTCTTTGTCAAGGGTTAAGAGATTGCATCCCTGGAAGATGATCTCGCCTTCTGCAAAGGAGTTCTGAGGAAGAATTCCCATGATAGATAAGGCGGTCAGGGACTTCCCACATCCACTCTCTCCTACAAGGCCAAAGACTTCAGCCTCTTCAATTTCAAAACTGAGATTGCTGACAACCTTTATTAAACCGTTAGGTGATTTGAAGAAGATATTGAGATTCCTTATACTCAGGAGAGACACTGCAGGTTATATTCCTCCTTTCAAGAAGTCCAAGGTTAGCCTCTTTCTTCAATGCCAAGGCTTGCTCTTCTTCGCAGATATTTCATCCGATATCCATATTATAACTGTTCCTGCACCATACAAGACTTCGTCTCTATACCTTTGAGAAGAAAGTTTCCCATAGTTTTATTATCTCCTGTCTTTCCCTATTTTGGTAAGGGCCGAAACTATAAGCAGGATTGTTCCGTGAAGACAATATAATGCTTAATTTTTAATTCAATAATAGTTATAATACCAATAATTTTTAAACTAAAAGTATGGAGAATTGTCTGGATGAACTCTCTGCTTCTTGAGAAGAAATTTTTAATCCTCCAGGAGACATCTCACCTCATAACGGCAACGAATGATATCAATGCCTTAGCAAATTTTTTACTTGATCGCGCGATCGAGTATACCAATGCTGAAAAGGGATCTTTAATGCTACTCACTGAGAAGGACGAATTATATATTCTTGCCTCAAGGGGCTTTGACATGAAATTCATTGAGACATACAGGATCAAACTGGGCGAAGGGATCGCGGGTATAGTTGCCCAAGATCGAGTTCCTGTTCTTGTTGAAGACATAGACGAAGACGAACGATTTAAACTCAAAAAGAGAGACCGTTACAAGACAAAGTCCTTTATTTCATGCCCGCTCATAAGCAGAGATAAGATGCTTGGTGTAATTAATATCAATGACAAAAAAGATAGTACACCCTTCAGAGAGGATGAATTTAACCTCCTGAAGGTTATTGCTGATCAAGCGGCTATTGCCCTTGAAAATGCCTTCCTTATGAATCAATTGCGGATCAAGGCTGCCGAGCTTGAAGAAATAAACAGAAAGCTTATAGAAACCGATGTGGATAAAACAGAGTTTATAACCCGGATTTCACACGAACTTCGTTCTCCCCTCAATTCAATCAAAGGAGCCATCTATTATCTACAACAATCGGATAAATTAAAACGAAATAAACAAAAAGAATTCTATGATATTATCCTGACAGAAACTACAGGCTTAACTTCAATCGTAAATAACCTCCTTGATTTTCTCAGGCTCGAAAACGAGGCAATAGTTATTAAGAAATCTCTGATCAATCTCGAGACCATCCTCAGGGAGATAACAGAAGCAAAGGGACTGAGTTCCATACTTGCCAAGAAAAACCTGCTGCTTAAAATAGATATCGGGAAGGGTACGTTCAACATTGTGGGAGATAAGATAAGAGTTGTTCAATTATTCATTAACCTCATAGAAGGACTATCATTCTACCTGGATAGCGGCAACACCATCGAGATGAACGTGAAAGAAGAAGATGATGTGATAAAAATAGACTTAACTGCTTCTAAAAGAATACCGGAAGGAATTTTATCGTTCTTTTTTGATTCTAAGTATATCTTTCATGCAGAGCAGTCCGTTGAAAAAATAAAGCTCTACCTCGCTAAAAAGGTTATTGAGACTCATGGATGGGGTTTTGACGCAAAAAATGTGAACAATACTTTTCTCATTTCTATCATTATTCCAAGGAGCTCAAGAGAAAAGTTAGAAGCAACTGTTGGCATCACAATGGATATGTTTGTAGAGTTTACATCGGAATTAATGGACTTGAATACATGCTCTTTAATGCTCAGCAATGATCTTACGGGTGAGCTCACCATTAAAAGTGCACGGGGACTGAGCGATGAAATAGTAAAGCGGACAAGAATTAAGATCGGGGATCAAATAGCAGGTTACGTAGCAGTTGATGGGAATCCCCTGCTCATAGAGGACATAGAAAATACATCTCCTTTTAAGAGAAAAAATATTTCTCAATACAATACAAAATCTTTCCTCTCATTGCCTTTGAAAATACAGGACAAGGTAGTTGGAGTATTAAACCTGAACAACAAAAAAAGCGCAGACCCCTTCACGAAGAGGGATCTCTATATAGCCTCGGTCTTAAGCGAACGAATCTCACATTTTCTTGAAAAACTTTACTCAGGGGACTACAGAGAGGAGGATATACATCAAATCCTCACCTCTTTTGACAATCTCCTGGATGCTGTGAAGAATTATCACAAGAAGAAAAGCATTTTCCCGGATTTGGTATTAAGGATTATGGATAAACTCGGGACTGATGAAGATGAAAAAAAGAAGGCCATGTATGCCTCCACAATCTATGATCTCGGACTTGTACTCATCCATGAAAGCATACTACAGAAAAAAACCCTTCAGCCATCCGAAATTCAAGCCCTCAAAACTCATCCATATAACACAATCGGCCTGCTGAGAATCTTCGAATTTTCAGAAGACCTCAAGAAGGCAATTTTACACCACCATGAACGATATGATGGGAAGGGATACCCGGAAGGATTAAAGGGAAACGACATCCCCCTTATATCGAGAGTTCTCTCTGTCGTTGATTCCTATTGTGCGATGATCATAGAGAAACCATATAGAAAGGCGCTGACCGGTAATGAAGCACTATCAGAAATAAAAGCAGGGGCAGGATCTATCTATGATCCGGAAGTCGTTAAAGTCTTTGAAGAAGTATTTCTGGAGGCTATGAAATAATGGGAAAA
The DNA here is from genome assembly GCA_963796125.1 of Nitrospirota bacterium. Taxonomy (GTDB): domain Bacteria; phylum Nitrospirota; class Thermodesulfovibrionia; order Thermodesulfovibrionales; family SM23-35; genus DASPRG01. The sequence goes on along the minus strand of CAWCKM010000042.1, from coordinate 32,731 downwards.
TACGAAATTGAATCATTAAGAAATATTCAGCTGTTTTCTTCCTTATCCGATGAAGAATTACGCCTCGTCAGTGACAAGTTGGTCTTAAAACGGTTTCGGAAAAATGAAATCATTCTTCAGGAAGAAGATACAAATGAGTATATGTACATCATTTTAGATGGAAAGGTGAAGGTAATACAGACAACAGAAGACGGGAAAGAGATACTCCTCGCCATCCATCAGTCAGGTGATTCGTTCGGAGAAATGTCCTTGATTGATGGTAAAACATCTCCTGCTACAGTCTTAGCAACGGAAAATTCCGCAGCCGCAATTGTTTCAAAAAAAGATTTCTATTCCATACTTGAAACCCAGAAAAAGGTACTAAATAATCTGCTGTTGCTACTGTGTTCTCGGTACCGTGAGTCCTGGGAAAAAATTCAGATGCTCAATTACAAGAATGCATCACATAGGGTTAAAATATTATTTCTTATGCTCTCAGATAAGTATGGTGAGAAGACGCCGGAAGGGATAACCTTGAATATTAAACTCACCCATCAGGAAATAGCAGAGATGACAGGTATGACACGAGAAACGGTAACGAGGGTAATTGACAAATGGCAGAGAGATGGAGAAATAAATGTCCTGAAGAATAAATTCATACACATGAGGCCAAATTTTCTTACGGAAGAACTGAAGCCCCTTTACTGATTTACAGTTGGCGTTTTTCAACCCTTCACTCTCCGGTTTTCTTACCTACCGTTACTCCTTGAACAAAACTGTTTTATCCTTGCCTTCTCTTTTCCCTTTATAGAGTGCTTTATCAGCATTCCTTATCAGATTTTTCATATCCCTACCATCAGATGGAAAAGTCGCTATACCTACAGTGACTGTAATATGTTCCTTCGGAAAATACCTCCATGTGTGAGACAACTGTTCTCTAGTAGATTTCCTTATCCTTTCTGCAACAAAGAATGCCTCGTCTTTCTCCGTTTGTGGCATGATAATCGTAAACTCTTCACCCCCAAACCGCGCAATTATATCGATTACCCGTGTGCTCTCTTTTGCAATATTTGCAATATTTTTCAACACCTCATCACCTGAAAGATGTCCTTCTGTATCATTGAACAGTTTGAAATCATCAATGTCCAACATTGCAAGTGAAAAAGACAGGTTGTGACGTTCTGAACGCTGGAGCTCTTCAAAAAACCTCTCCTCAAAATACCGTTTGTTAAAAAGACCGGTCAAAGAGTCTGTAATAGATAACTCCTTCAAGTGATCAACAAGACTGTAATACATTGATCTTTCGAGTGCAATAGACGCATATGAAGCAAAAGAGTGAAGCAGAGTCATGTCCTCTTCTGAAAATACTTCTCCTGTAAGCTTATCAGAGATATTAAGAACCCCTATCGCCTTTCCCCCTATCTTCAGGGGGATACTTATGAAGGAGCCCGTCTTGTAACTTGGTTTCCTGGGGAGAAGAATCCTTTCGTCCTTCTCGATGTCATATGCCATGAGAGGTTCACCCTCACTAAATACCCTGCCTGCTACTCCTTCTCCGACTTTAATCTTTATTCCCTTGAGAAGCTTTTTGTTGATCCCCTTTGCAGCTTTTATAGTAAGATACGCCTTATCATTTTCAATCAACATCAGAGAGCATCTCTCAGCATGTGCAAGATGCACTGACATATCTATTATAGTTTCATAAAGTTCCTCTGGTTCTTTTATTTCGTTGAGACGTGCAGTGACCATATTTAAGATATCGATGTCTTTCTTTCGCTTGTTATAACTATCATGAAGATCTCTGATTCCTAAAATGAAACCTACAACCTTACATAACTCTGCGATAATATCCACATCGTCCTGCGACATGCTGGAATTAAAAACACCCAATAGTCTGGTGACCTTATCTTTTGTCATGATAGGAAATACATAGACAGATGTGATCTCATCAGGTAACCCCAACCGCAATATCTCCATTACGTTATCGGAATAAAAATGTTTTTGCTTTTCAAAAGCTTCGGATAGGGTACCTGCTCCCTTTAATGTCATAGATTGAAGACGCAATCTCAGCCTTCCTGATACTTTTTGTGAACTGAATGTATCATCGTGTTTGATCATGACAGATACATTATTAGCATTGAAAAGGAAAAGGAGGATGTCAACTACAATGTCATATATCTCATCCACCTGCATATCTAAATCTATGTCTGCTATGAGGCTTAGGATAGTTTTTGTTAATTTATACTTCTTCTCATTGAGGCTGCCTTCAAAGCTGGTGTTGACAAATTGACTAACAATCGATTGGATGTGCTGAGCAATCCCTTGAAAAGTCACATAATCTCTGATGATAATTTCCTGAGACCAATAGGTAAGCTGTTCTGGTAGCAAACCATAATCCTGACCATTTTTTAAAAAAAAGTCCTCAAATTCCTTTAAAGAAAGATAAACACCACTGCCTGTTATAAGAAAAGTTGCGTTATTCACGCGAACAGGGATAAAGAAATAATACTGCTCTGCAGGACCCTTAAGAATGCAACTGTCTCTTTTATTGACGGTTTTCTCTATACAACTCTTGAGGAAATCATTATATTCATCTCTGCCCTTTTGAGACTCTGTCAAAGCAGACAGGAATTTATCTTCAAAGACAGGTGACAGCATGATATTTCCCTTTTCACCATAGAATGAAAGAGAAAGGCCTGCAAGGTTAGACAGATGATTCAGGACCGAAGATACATTGTTAATATCCAGAACCTCAACCATTCCTATGCCTCTGGTATTACTCCAGGCCTTACGAGGAGAAATCCGGTAGCGTTTCTCGTAATTCCCGGAAGGAAAACGTTATAAGATGTTAAGCTCATTTTTTTCGTGTATCTCACAATTTGCTATCTGTTTCACAAGGGACCGGAACTCATGATAATCGAGAGGCTTTACCATGCAGTATGAGTTATTAAAGCCTTCCAGGAGATTGATAAAAGCCCGGTTAATATGATCAGTCAATATGATTGTAGGGAGATTCATTTTCTTTATTTTCTCAAACAAAAAATGACCAAAGGGATAGCTTGTTATGATCAGCACGAATTCTTTATTGTCAAACTTCACAGATTGGTTCTCACAGTTTTCGAAAATCTCCGTATCGAATCCCTCACCCTCAAGAATAGCCGAGCAGATGCGCGAGAATCTGTTTTCATCAATGATCAATATTTTTTTCATGAGAAACGTCGCATCACAGACATCTTAAGGAACAGGCTCTGGAAATTATCGTACCTTGAACTGTTGTATAAGGCAAACCATTCCATTACTTATTCATTTAATAGCAATGACTATACCAAATACAACCATTTTATTACATTAAGTATTAGGATTATAGCTGAGACATTTACCCATATCCTGTAAGACCTTATCCTGTCTGATTGTAAGTGTTTGTCTTACAAAATCAGGATGCGTTTCTGATAATTCCGTAAAAAATATAAATTTGTTTTTATAAATTCTGCCCCTGAAGTCATAATTAGACAGGTAAAACGTCTGTACTTTTCAAACTTTATTGTAAGAATAATGTCTAAAAGGAATGGGCGGATAAAATGCGATGTGTCTTAAAGCAACAACCTTCCTGAATCTTCTGTATCTATCAGAAACACTCTAAAGGAGATGGAATTCCCTGAGTCTTTTGTAAAATGCTTTTCTTGATATTCCGAGTACCTTGGCTGCCTTCGACTTATTGCCTTTACACTCCCGAAGTGCATCCTTAATTGCCTGGCTTTCCAAATCCTTTAATGTCTTCTTCGAAAGAGTTTCATGATGTTCTTGTTGTGATAGAAACTCCTCCGGTAATTCCTTCATGGTAATCATACGCCCTTTTGCAAGTACAACTGCCCTCTCAATAACATTTTTTAGCTGCCTTATATTTCCAGGCCAGTGGTAAGCCTGTAATACCTTCATCACTTCATCTGATACCGTAAGCGCTTTCCTTTCCCTTATACAAAACTCCTTCACGAACTCTGCAACAAGAAGAGGAATGTCAGGGGACCTTTCCCTCAGGGGCGGCAAATTTAACTGTATAACGTTTATTCTGTAAAAGAGGTCTTCTCTGAAATTATTAGACTCAACAACCTTTTTGAGATCACGATTGGTGGAGGATATGAGCCGGAAATATACTTTTATTTTTTTGTTACTTCCTAATCGCTCAATCTCATTTTCCTGAAGAACACGCAGCAGTTTCGCCTGAAGCCCGAGTTCAAGTTCGCCTATCTCATCAAAGAAGAGTGTACCGCCAGAGGCTTCTTCAATCTTCCCGATCCTTCTTGTGACAGCACCAGTAAATGCCCCCTTTTCAAAACCAAAAAGTTCCGACTCCAAGAGTTCTCTCGGGATGGCAGCACAGTTCACCGCGATGAAAGGTTTGTCTCTTTTTGCACTGCTGTAATGAAGGGCCTTGGCAATTAATTCCTTCCCCGTGCCTGTCTCACCATAAACCAGGACACTGCTCGCTGAATCCTTTACCGCCTCAATAGCGTCAAATATCTTGAGCATTTGAGGAGTATTACCAATAATACGAATATGGTTCTCTTCACCTGAAAGTTTTTGCTTCAGCATTTCAAGCTCCTTTTTTAAGGAGCGTTGCTGTATTGCTTTTGAAATAATGCTCTTTAGCTGTAAATAGTCGGGTGGTTTAATGAAATAATAGAAAGCACCTCGTGTCATTGCAGTTACTGCAGATTCAACTGTTCCATAGGCTGTCAGAAAAATAACCGGGATATCCGGATAATTTTCTATAATATAATCAAATAATTGCATCCCATCCTTTCCCGGCATTTTAAGATCTGTGACAACTACATCTATGTCCTTCTTAGACATTATTTTGATGGCTTTTTCGCCATTTGACGATTCAACAACATTATACCCAGCATCTGAAAGGATCGCCGATAGCACCTTTGTTGCATTCGGTTCATCATCCACAACTAATACTTTCCCGCTGTTCGTATCAGCCATTTTTATGTATGGGGACATACAGTTTTGCTGTAGTCCCTGATCCTCTTTGACTCTTTATTTCGAGATGTCCTCCGCAGGACCGGAGAATCTCACGCGTAATGAACAACCCAAAACCCTTTCCTTTGACCCTGGAGGGTACAGCCATATCGTCCCTTACCCTTATAGCCATTCCAGTACCAGTATCTGAAACCTCAATTGTGGCAAATTCATTACCAGAGCGGTATTCAGCCCGGGTCTTCACCATAAGTCTCCCGCCTGAAGGCATAGCCTCCATGGCATTGTTGAGAACATTCAGAATTGCATGTTCCAGTTGGAAAGAATCCAATGTTACTGGATCCGGGTTACCATATTCAAAAATGGCCTCAATATTGCGCGATTGTGCTTGAAGTGATGTTAAAACTTCGATCTTTTTCAATAGTATATTTATATCTGTTTCAGATAAATTCTTCTCTGAAATCGAAGTACTGAGAAAATCTGCTATGAAATTATCGAGCCGTAAAATCTCTTCCTCTATTATTGACGTAAATTCAATAAGTTTTTCCTCTTTGGCATATTTTTCTCTCAAATATACCACAGCTCCTTTTATTGAATTAAGTGGATTTCTTACACCATGGGCAAAGGTTGCCGCAATCTTGCCTATATCGAGTAACCTCTGTGATTCTTTCAGTTTTTTCCAAACTGTACACCCAGGGTATGCACTAATCAGAATATTTGCCCCGCTGACCTTTCCCGAGGTATCTCTGAGAGGGGTAACACGGATACTTCCTTTTACTTCTCCACAAAGGCATGTAACATGATATTCATCCAGTATAACTGGTTTGCCACGCTTTAATGCCAATATTATTGCATCTTTACTATCCTTAGCAAGCCTCGGAATAATTTCATAGTAAGGTGTGCCTTGAACTTCTGAAAGGGACTTCCCGTAAATTTTTTCTAACTCACCGTTCCATGAGTTGATTCTTAGCTCTTTATCGACACTGAAGCTAAAACGTACTTTATTTGAATTCTGCAAAGACATTGTAATTTCTCTTTGAAAAGAGAATATTTCTATATTTTTTATAATTTATAATAAATTTTAATACTAAGTCAACTAAGAGTATTGAGAATTTCCGGGAGAATTTAATATTTGGCTTTACAGAGCTTGTTGATCTTTTAAATTTATCAAAGTGGAATAATTTTTGCAATATAAAATTTGTAGATGTGGTGTAACATGGCAAAAAAGATAAACCAGATAACTGAATGTTGGGAAAGAAGCAGTTCAGAGGAAAGAGAAGAGTTCCTGAGGGAACTGCACAAACGCTACAGGCTTGAACGAATCTGCCGGGCATTATCCGCTGTAGCCGATTCTGAACTGGGGATCGGGTGCTGGTACAAAGAAACCGAACGGAGTTTCTGAAATCTGTCAGGAACTTCCCTGTTTCTGATGTAACCATTTTGTCCCTCCCTTAAGCTTCTATCCTGCTATTGTTGACCTTCAGAAAGGTCTCCCCCTGCTCAAAACAATGTTAATTTTCATGCGATGCTTTGTCAATCGAGAAAAGGTTTGATTTTTCTGCAACTAAAGTTTTAAAGCCCGAAGAAGGATGAAAAGTGTTTAAAGCACTACTATATCTTCCGAAGACCAGCGATGGCTCCGTCTGAAAGCTTTTTTATCCACATAACTTTTGCTGCCATGGGGTAATCGCTGACAGTAAGGTCCAAAACATCTCCAATTATAATAGATGGCTTGCCGGATATCTGTATCCGTACCCCCCCTTCAGAGATATCCGATATGCTTGCTTTAACATCCTGATCCTGGCAAGAAAGTATAAGGGGGATTACTTTTTCTATCCGTGATTCCCGCCTTCTATCAGGGCCGAACTTCCCGCTGAATTTAAATCCGCAGTAGTTACATGAATAAAAAGACTCTACATCAGATGTATACGAGGTTTTACGACACTTCGGGCACGGAATCCTTAACATGCTGATTCCTCTTTTGCAGACCTATCGAGTTTTTTATCTTCCAATTCCAACCCTTGCATAACTCCAATCAGGCCAGAGTTTATAGACATAGATGGCAAGCTGAAGTCGATCTGAGACACCAACCTTTTTATAAATTCTGTTGCAATGGGACTTCACGGTCTGTTCGCTGACATGGAGTTTCTGTGCGATTTCTTTGTTCCTGTATCCCTGGCAAATAAGAGAAACTATTTCTTTCTCAGCTTCTGTAAGTTTAACCTCTCTTTTCGAAAAACTCTCATACGAGAGAATGTTTTTCATGGTTTTGCGGTCTAACCACAGCTCACCTGAGGATATTGCCTTGGTTGCTTTCCTGAGAAGATACGAATCAGCACCTGGTGGAAGAATACCAGCAACTCCTTTTGAAACGAGGTCCGCTATCCTCCTGTCTGATACTGAATAAAGTGCTTTGTTGCCTAAGATAAGAATCTTCACCTGTGTGTCAGTCGAGAAATCTTCAGGGAGATCACGAAAAATATGAAAGTCAAGCAGAGCAACATCAGGCTTGATCTTGATTATCTCCTTGAAGTCTGCTCCCTCATTAAATATTCCAATAACATCAATTTCCCTTTCATCTTCGAGAAGTCGCTTGATCCCCTCCCCAAAAAGGTAGTTATAGCAACCTATGGCAACTTTTATTGGCATACTATGTTTTCGTGATACAACACCCTGCGGAGTATTTAAAACAATATGGTAGTCTTTGTCAAGAAAACCCACAAACAATTCTCCTTAACATAAGAAAGACAGTTTCTTTTTATTACTACAAGATTTCAGGATATGTCAACCAGGAAGAAGTTTGAATCTTTTTTGAAACCAAAGTTGCATTGCGCTACTCACAGTCCCATTTTCTTCAGTGCCTCATCAGCGGAATCTCTTGAGGACGCCACTTCTTCAGGGAGATAGAGCATAACCCCGCCTTTTACCGGTCTTACGACAATCTTTCCTTCCTGTGCTAATCTGTTTGTTACCTCGACAGGGTTTTCACCGTTAAAGTATTTTTTAAATGCACTATTAAATCCGGAGTATACAGAATGAATTCCCTTGTATCCCTCCTTCCTTAAACTCACGATTGCTCTCCTAATAAACTCTTCATGGTTCAATTGCTCGGACATAGTCTGTCCTCCTTTCTTTCTTCCTTAGTGTATATTTGCGCAGGTTCTACTTCTAAAGACTCCAGCCATTCTATAATTACTTTTTTCATGGCCCTTGCATTATAGCCATGCCATCTTTTCCTCTCTTTTGGATAATTGATGAGAGCATCCTTGAATCTTTTAAAAGCACCTTTCCCATTGAGAGCATAACTAAGAGCTCTCTTAAGGACAGGATCTTCAACGTTTTCAAGATACGCACTCATTACCCTGTGCGCCTCGGAAGAATATCTCTCCGGAATACGGACATATCTGCCATTTTTATCGAGGATGACATCAAGTACGAGCTCTATTTCATCCTCCATCCAAAAAGGTAATGTTGGTTCCTCAGAAAATTCAATATATTCAATACCGTCTCCAATTTCATCAAAATCACCCTCATAGAGTCTTACCTCAACTGCATCCAGGATATCCTCTGAGAGAGCTATAACCTCCCCTGTATTAAGGTCAAGGAAGTAATCAAAAGAATTCCTGACAACATCTTCCATTGCCTTCTGAATTTTATCAAAATCTATCTTAAGCAGTTTCATTACTGAGAAAGACCTCTTTAAACATTTTTATAGATCTGAAAACTTTGTCTCACATGCCCTTCTCCAGCCACAGACTTTACAATATGTATCTGTCCATTCCTTGATTATCTCTGGAATTTTATCTCTTATTTCCAACCATTGAACCCTTTCATGAGCGCTCAATCTTAGCAATTTTATTGCTCTCCTGTCCATCTTTCTTATTTCATGATCTGAATTCTTGTCAAAATAGCACACCTCACCCTTAAGATGAGGGCATTTCCTGCAAATATCATCTGCATTAGAACAAATTTCAATCTCTTCTCCGGACCGGGCCTTTTCCAGAATCTCCCTCAGGTTGGCAACAAATTCGAAATTATAGCCTTCTCCACTGAAAAAATGGAGACATATGAGATGATGACCTCTGAGTTTAATGTATTGTTCAGCAGGAACCACTTGCCCAAGTCTTTTTAAGGATTGATTAGGGGATCTTTTAACCCCGCCTGTCTGAAACCTTCTGCACGGATTATGCAACTCTCACATGAACCACAGGGGATCAGTTCGGCGTTTGGAGTTCGAAGTTCAGAATTTTTTTCTTTGTAACGTTGAACTCCTGTGGTAGCAGGTTGTGGGTCGTAGCAACTCCATGTTAAAGAGTAATCAAGTCCCAGTTCTACACCCTTTTTTATTATTTCAGATTTTTTCATCGCTACAAGAGGTGCTCTTATCATAAACCTCAACCTGCCCTCAACGGAAGCTCTCGTTGCAAGGTTTGCCACATCCTCAAATGCCCGGAGGTACTCTGGCCTGCAGTCAGGATAACCGCTATAGTCGACACAATTTACACCGATAAAGATATCCTCAGATTCAAGAACCTCTGCCCAACCCAGGGCAAAGGAGAGAAAAATTGTATTTCGTGCAGGTACATATGTAACCGGAATTAGTGACGAGTAACGAGTTACAAGCGACGGATATTTTTCCCCACTCGTTACTCGTAACTCGTTACTTGTACCTCGTTTGGGTACCTCTATATCTGAAGTAAGAGCTGAACCACCGATACCCCGAAGGTCAAAATGAATAACAAGGTGCTGTTTAACTTCTAAGGCTTTTGCAACTAACTGTGCTGCCCCTATCTCCCTTTTATGCCGTTGGTTATAATCAAAACTGATTGCATATAGTTCATAACCTTCAGATTTTGCAACCGCAAGGGTGGTTGATGAATCAATGCCACCGCTGAGAAGAACAACAGCCTTTCTTCTCTTCATTGCTTCACCCTTCAGAAGATATCATCAATTGTTCCTTCTTTTCCGTCTGCCCCGGTGCTCATGATAATGAATGTATCCATGCTGCGTTTGTAAATGAAGGGTCTTTTCCATGGATCCAATTGTTCCGATACTACTTCTATTGTAGCCGGATAATCACCGTGCTTATACCTATATGCTTCTATTTTCAATCTCAGAGCCTCGACTGTCTCTGATGCCCTGAATTTCTTTATTGCATCACCACTGAATAATAAACCAATGGAAATTGAAATCACGGCAGAAATTGCTATTGCTACTGGTATAGCAACAGTATAATCGGAAATTGTTGCTTTTTTCACTTCTTTCAGCGGTTCTTCAATAACAGGGGCAGCCTCCTGTGGTTCTACAATGCCTTTCTCCATAAGAGAAAAAAGGATTTTCGCCGCTGTAAACCCATCCTTTCCGCTGATATCAATTATAGTGCTGAGATCATTTTCTCCGTCTACCATCAACAGGATTTCCTGCTCCTCTTTACTCAATTCAGTAACAACCTCTGCCTTTTTCATTAAGACTGTATCGAGCGTTAATCTTCCCTCAAGGAGAGACCATTCATCGAGTATTCTCAGCCCTTCCATGAGCAGGTGTTGCGTGTCGAGAGTTATAGGAACTTCCTTATCACCAACAGAATCGAGCGTTATTGGCCGGGGTATAAATTCATAGATACCCTTCTCCCAGCTGAAGAGCTGGAGGACTGTCTCGGTAACCTGACCGGTCAATACTTCCTTTATCTGTTCTTTATCAACTGCTCCTCTTTTCAGAAGGATGCTCCCAAGAGCCTTGCCCGTTCTGCGCTGTTCCTCGAGTGCTATCTGCAGGTCTTCGTCCTTCAAAGAACCTTTTTTCAGGAGTACCTTCCCAAGCCTGGCGTCTTCCTGCCTTTTTTGCGATATTGCTCCTACAATATTCCCCTCCATAAAAAAGAGCTTTACTTTATCTTTATCCCCTTCTAAGCTAAGTACCCCGCTCTTTCTCTGGAAATGAATCAGCTGGAGTATGTCAGCGAGGCCAAAGACTTCTAAAGACCCTTTTAAAGCCATCCCTTTGCAAGCCTCCGTTGAGCTATGAAATTAGACACAAGATAAAATGCTACCGCGAGGAAAAGAATACCCCAATTCAGCCAAAGGTGGGGGAAATAAGGCATCCCAACTACAAATATCGAACTTATTACAAAGACCAACAGAAGGAATAAGAATGGCCACAGAATGAAAAAACCTTTTAATACATATCCTGCATATATGTAGGCAGCCCCCGGCAGCAGGAAAGACAGAAGATTCAGTATGTTTCTCCTTCTCATCTGATATCCATAAACAGTCTGGAGCCTTGTGATTCTTTCTCTTGCATCAAGTTCGTCCAGCTTAATCAAAGATCTGTAACACCTTAAACACATGTTGCCCCACAATACTCTTCTCACGCATTTATTACAAAGGATTGTACTGCATTTCTTGCACCTGTATGCTCTGGGTCTGATACGCTTGTTTAACATATAAAAAAGGCCCCCAATGAAAAAGGCCAAAACAGGCATCAAGACTGGCGGCACTATCGATAAACCGAATGAAGAGGTAGTGGTTGCTTTCTCAATAGAGTATTTCCAGAGTGCAGAGAACGGCATGACTTCGTCTATAACAAGCCTGTTTGGATTTTGGCCAAAAATTGCCTGGAATCCTGTTATTGCATCAGGATTCATCTTTTGGGCAAGGAGAAAATACTCTTCACCTTTTAGCATATCGAGCTTCCTTCTTAAAACCTGACTCATATTGTAGTAAGCAGTAACAAGAGGCCTTATTTGAATGGATTTTTGATAAAGTTTTATCGCATTCTCTAAATCATTTTTCGCAACATAGCAATTTGCAAGATTATTGTAAAACGCCGGGTCAGGATTTCTTTCAATAAGTTTATTGTATATTGCTATTGCTTCGTCGTAATTACCTTCACGTTTTAAGGCAAGGGCATACGAAGAAAGGGCAACTTCATCTTCGGAATTCTTCAGAACTGAAAGGGCATATTTGTTATCTCTTGACTCATTAACCTCAATAACTGCCTTAATAATATTCAAAGAGGGGATACTAAAAATAATCGACGTGGTTTTCAATATCCATGGGAAAAATAAGAGAAAAAGAAGATACAGATAAACAATAATTTTATCAACTCTTTTCAGGTAAAGTCCCAATATGATGAGGACACTCCCTAAGAAGAGAAGAGGCCCTGTAAAAGCAGAAATGACGACAACAAGGAGGAGAAGTATCCTGTTCTTTTGCTCAATAACATCATGGGTAAAAAGAGGTAAATCTCCGGTAACCCTTATAATAATCACACTTGCTATGGACATGATAAAAGAGATGGTTAAACCCAAAAACACTGAACCCACCAACGTAAAAGTCCACCAGAAGTTTCTTTTATACGCCTCTATTCCCCCCAGCATATAATCATAGGCTTTGTACATTCTCCCTGTAGAGGCAGAGAAAGTTGCCTTTGATAATTCAAAATATACCGAAGGCAATTCCGGAGAATATCTCAAAGCTTCTTTAAGTATTTCCTCTCTTTTAGCAGGATTTTCTTTTGACTGCTCTGTAAGAAAATAAGAGTAAGCCTCTGAATTTCTGATCCCTCTGTCAAGCTGCTCTTCATAGAAATCTCTTCCTCCCGAAAAAGCAGGAATAAAAAGGATGGATAAACAAACCATGAGAAAAAATTTTCTCATGCGCGTTCTCCTATCTTTCTCTCAGTGCCTTTTATGAGCCTTCGGATATTATCTGTATGGCGTATGAGGATAAAGAGTGTTACAAGCACAGCGACTGGAAGCTTGTCTTTACCGTCTAAGAGGATAATAGTCAGTGGTAAAAGTCCAAATGATATAAGGGCGCCGAGAGAAGAATACTTTGTAGTTAAAACAACCACTATCCATATTATAAAAGTAATGAGAGCTGTTTGTGGAGAGTAAAGGAGAAATACTCCAAGGCTTGTAGCAACACCTTTCCCTCCCCTGAAACCCAGGAAGAGGGAAAAGTTATGCCCAAGGATTGCCGAAAGACCTATAAGACCCTGATAAAAAGTCCCCAGTCCAAAGTATTTCCCCAGTGCCACTGCGAGAGCACCCTTCAGCATGTCACCAAAAAGGGTCAACGCAGCTGGTCCTTTACCGAGAGACCTCAGGACATTTGTTGCGCCAATATTTCCGCTTCCAATCTTTTTAAGGTCAATCCCTTTCGTCTTTGCTACTATTACGCCGACAGGGATTGATCCCATTACAAAGGCACAGATAATAAGGAGAGCTGTTTTCAGCATATGAGACTGAATTCTGCTTTACACTTCCCTTTTTTCATATCCTTTTCCAGAACGAAAGGGTGTACTGAATTCCTGATATGACAGATAGTGCGAGGGCTATCCAGATGAGGATAATACCAATATCATAGAGGTCGATATCAACTATGCTGCCCATGAGAATAAGACAGAGAATGGCAATTATCTGCGCAAAGGTCTTTATCTTGCCCCCTATCTCGGCTGGGATTATAACATTTTTTGACAGGGCTACAGCCCTGAGACCCGTTACCAGAAATTCTCGTACTATGATGACAATTGCTATCCATGCGGGTAACCTTTCCATGTCAACGAGCACGATCAGTGCAGATACGACCAGGAACTTGTCAGCAAGAGGATCAAGGATAATCCCCAATTTTGTTATTTCTCCCGAGTGACGAGCAAAATATCCATCGAGGTAATCTGTTATTGAGGCAATTCCGAATATGAGGGCACCGGCTATCTGATGTTGATAAACAAAGAATATAAAAACCGGGACAAGGAGAATCCTGCTCAACGTCAGGACCGTCGGCAGGTTAAGCCTGAGAGTATTCATCGATTATACCTTCCCACAGACCCTTTGCCTTTAAAAGGAAATCGCTGACTTCTCTGACGGCTCCTCTGCCTCCTTTGTTTTTTGTTATCATCATTGCAGCGTCCTTTGCCTCTTCAGCAGCATCTGCGACCGCAACGGAAAATCCGGCCCTGTGCAAAAGGGGTAGATCAACAATATCATCCCCAATATAGGCAACTTTTCCTGAGTCAACGGAATATTTTTCAATAAGATGACGATAAGCGAACCCTCTTGTCATGGCACTTCTGATAGACATCGGTAATTCCGAGTTCACGGGCCCTCCGTTCAACAACCTTGAGAATGTCTACCAGTAATCATAGCTACAATAAGCCCTGCTTTTTTGAGCATCTTGATTCCATGTCCATCCCGTACATGGAATGACTTGAACTCATTCTCCTCATTATCAAGCATAATGCTGCCATCTGTAAGGACACCATCAACATCAAGGATAACAAGCTTAATATGCCTGGCAATGTTCAGGAGATCTTCTTTAGATTTTTTTTTCACTCTTACCCCGTCTATGCTATTCCCTGTTTCAACACATCATGCAGGTGTATTATCCCTATTACTCGCCCACCTGTATCAGACACAATCAGAGCTGTTATGGAATGATTCTCCATGATAGACAATGCTTTTGCGGCCAATTCGTCTTCTGATACCGTTTTCGGGTTTTCAGACATAACCTCTTCTGCAGTCAATTCAAAAAGCTTTCCCGCCCATTTTTCTAACCCTCTCCTTACATCACCATCCGTAATTATCCCTGCCACCCTGCCGTCATCGTCCAGGACAATGGCATGACCGAGTCTCTTGGAAGACATCTCTATCACTGCCTTTGACATTGGTGTCCCAAGGGATACCTTTGGGATTGCTTCCCCCCTATGCATAAGGTCTTTTACAGTAATAAGTAATTTTTTGCCAATGCTGCCCCCGGGATGGAAAAAAGCAAAGTCTTCCTCTTTTAAGCCTTTTTTCACGAGCAGGGCAACAGCCAGGGCATCACCGATTGCCATCGTTGCAGTAGTTGATGCCGTTGGCACAATACCAAAGGGACATGCCTCCTCTTTTACAGAGACATCAAGACTTACATCAGCCGCCTTTGACAAAGTAGACTTAGGATTACCTGTTATTGAGATAAGGCAAAGGTTAAACCTCTTCAGGAAAGGTATCAACCCCACAATTTCTTCTGTCTCACCGCTATTTGAGATGGCTATTATCACATCATTGGATGTGACCATTCCTAAGTCGCCATGACCTGCCTCTGCAGGGTGCAGGAAAAAGGCAGGTGTGCCTGTTGATGCCAGTGTTGCTGCTATCTTTTTACCAACAAGCCCGGATTTGCCCATACCGGTCACAACGACTCTCCCTTTGCATTCATAAATACTCTCAACAGCCTTCTCAAAATTGCCGCCAAGTCTTTCGACCAGGGCAAAGATGGCCTCTGCCTCTGTTTTCAGGACTTTTTTTGCTATATCAAGAATATTGTCCATAGAACCGACTCTCCCGGTATCTTTGCTTTAGCAACTGTTCGCCAGTCATCAGTAAATCCACGAGGCTATTATATCGTAACACCTGCATCTTTTAAAGCTTCGGCATGAGCTTCCCATATTGAAAAATCTCATTTATTGTAAGAAACAGGATATGCTTCTCCTGCTTTGGATGACTGTCAAGAATGTTTCATAAAAAAAACTTCTTTGCACTTATTATGAAATAGGCACACACAAGATAGAGGGAAACCCCGATCACAAGGGAGGGAAGCAATCCTATCTTCTTTGTCAAAAAAACTACGGAAAAAATATAAGCCAGCCAGGGGAAGAGCATGATAACAAGCCCTTCAGCATATGAAACGACCGCCTTTTCTCCGGACTCAAAATAAATGGTTAAAAAGGTTATCATTGTTACGACTGGTAAATTGGCGAGGAAAGCTGCCAGTAAGCCTTTTGCATGGCTTGCAAAATAGGTAACAACACTCACAACAACTCCACCTGTCAGAAAATAGAGAAAATATTTTGTTTCCATACTTGTCTTTATACAATTAAGACAGATTATTTCCGGGGAAAGACTACCGTATGAATATCTTTAATCGTTTTTAAAAGGTTACGAACACTATCTATTGGTACCATATTCGGTCCATCGCACAATGCCCTATCAGGATCAGGATGGACCTCCATGAATATTCCATCTACTCCGGCTGCCACTGCTGCCCTTGCAAGGAGGTCTGCAAATTCCCTCTGACCACCTGAGGAGCTACCCTGTCCACCGGGAAGTTGCAGGCTGTGAGTTACATCAAAGATAACGGGATATCCAAAGGACCTCATAATGGATACCCCCCTGAAATCAACAACGAGGTTATTGTATCCAAAGGACGTTCCTCTCTCAGTAATGAAAAGGTTTTGATTGCCTGTAGAGGTAAATTTTTCAATGATATTTTTAACATCCCATGGAGCAAGGAACTGGCCTTTCTTGATATTTACAGGTTTGCCCGTATGTGATGCAGAAAGAATCAGATCAGTCTGTCTGCTTAAAAAAGCAGGTATCTGAAGGGCATCGAGAACCTGAGAAGCAGGTTTGACCTCTTCTACTGAATGGATGTCAGAGATGACAGGTATCTTGAATCTCTCTCGGACATCAGACAGGATCTTTAAACCCTTTTCTATCCCGGGTCCCCTGAATGAAGAAAGAGATGTCCGATTTGCCTTATCATAGGAACTCTTGAAAAGAAGTGGAAGCCCTAACCCGCAGCATATCTCTTTCAATCTTTCTGCAGTATAAAATACAACATCCTCGTTTTCAATAACGCAGGGTCCTGCAACAATGAAGAGTGGATTATTGCCTCCAAGCCTTGTATCTCCTATCATTATCTCCCTTGTCAATACTAAAGCCCTCTATGTTTTTCTTCGGCACTAATTTCCAGGTAAGGGAATAAAGATCTCTTTTCCCTGATTGACGCCTCTATAAATGCCTTGAATAAGGGATGTGGATCAGTAGGTCTTGACTTGAACTCAGGATGGAACTGGCACCCGAGAAACCATGGGTGGTCTTCAATCTCTATAATCTCTACAAGTTCGCCGTCAGGGCTCAGGCCGCTGATCTTTAAGCCATGCCGTGTAAGTATTTCCCTGTATGCATTATTGAATTCATATCGATGTCTGTGCCTTTCTGATATCTCTTTTATGCCATATGCCCTGAAAGCGGCTGTTTCCTCCGCAAGGATACAGGGATATGCCCCAAGTCTCATAGTACCACCCTTCTGGGAACTCTCCGAACGAACCTCTATCCTTCCCTTTCTGAAGTCATACCACTTCTCCATGAGATAGATAACAGGTGCCTTGTGTGTTGACATCAAACTCCGTACTATTTGCAGAAAGACCGCAGACATTCCTTGCAAATTCGATCACGGCACACTGCATGCCGAGGCAGATACCAAAATAGGGGATCCTTTTTGTCCGGGCATAGTGTATAGCCTTTAATTTTCCTTCAATTCCCCTATATCCAAAGCCCCCTGGCACCAAAATTCCATCGGCCTCGGAGAGATACCGTTCAGGTCCCTGAACATCTACTTCCTCTGAATCTATCCACTGGAGATTCACCCGTGCATCATTTGCAATACCGCCATGGGTAAGGGCCTCTATGAGGCTCTTGTAGGAGTCCTTAAGGCCGGTATATTTCCCAACAATTGCAATGGTAACCTCACGTTTGGGTTCTTTTATCTTCCTCACGATATCCTCCCAGTGTGAGAGGTCAGGCTCGCTGAAATTAAGGTTAAACCTCTTCCCGATGAAATAATCGAGCCCTTCATTGTGCAACACAATGGGAACTTCATAGATCGTTTCAACATCTTTTGCAGCAATAACAGCATCGCTGTCAAGGTTACAGTGGATTGCAATCTTTTTCTTTATATCAGGCGGAAGCGGCCTGTCCGTTCTGCACAAGAGGATATCAGGCTGGATACCGATTTCTCTGAACTCCTTTACACTGTGCTGTGAGGGCTTTGTCTTCAGTTCACCTGCTGACCTGACATAGGGGACGAGAGTAAGATGAATATAGAGCACATTCTCTCTCCCAACATCATACCGGAACTGTCTGATCGCCTCGAGGAATGGCAGGCTCTCAATATCACCGATGGTCCCGCCGATCTCGACGATCACCACATCATAGTTATTGTTTGCAGATTTTATCGCCTTTTTAATTTCATCGGTAATGTGGGGGACTACCTGGACTGTTTCTCCGAGATAATCTCCCTGCCTCTCCTTGGTGATCACATTGTAGTAAATCTTCCCTGTCGTATAGTTATTCAGCTGAGATGTTCTTACCGATGTAAACCTCTCGTAATGTCCAAGGTCGAGGTCTGTCTCTGCACCATCATCCGTCACAAAGACTTCACCATGCTGGAAAGGGCTCAGGGTGCCAGGGTCAACGTTGATGTAGGGATCTAATTTCTGGAGGGTGACTTTTAATCCCTTTGCCTCGAGGAGTGCACCGGTTGCAGCTGCAGCAATCCCTTTTCCGAGTGCTGAAACAACACCACCTGTCACAAAGATGTACTTAGGCATTTCTCCACCTTTTCTAAGTCCTCAGGGGTATCTACCCCAAAGGTTTCAAAGAAGGTTTCCTTTGTTTTGATTTTTATTCCCTTTTCGAGTGCCCTGAGCTGCTCAAGTTTCTCTATCTCCTCAAGCTTTGTTGGTTCCATACCGGATAGTTCAAGAAGTGTTTCTCTTCTGTAACTGTAGATGCCTATATGTTTATAGCAGTAAAAATTTTGAATTTCGAAGGTGCTCGCAAAGTCTTCGCTCTTCGCTCTTTGCTCTTTGCTTAAGAGATTCCACTCATCTCTGTGATACGGTATCGGTGATCTCGAAAAATAGAGCGCAAAGCCTTCTGCATCAAAGACAACCTTAACAACATTTGGGTCCAAAACTTCATCAGCCTCCGTTATCCTTTTCATCAGGGTCCCCATAGAGGCTCGCTCATCACGAAGGAGTAAAATAACATCATCTATCATCTGGGGGCGAACAAGGGGCTCATCACCCTGAACATTGACAATGATGTCATAATCTACTGTTGCAGCAACTTCTGCTATCCTGTCAGTGCCTGAGGGGTGTTCCTTCCCCGTCATAACAGCCTTGCCACCAAAAGAAAGAACTTTGTCACATATGGCCTCACTGTCGGTTGCAACAATGACATCCCCGATAAGATGAGCTCTTCTTGAATTCTCATAAACGTGCTGAATCAGCGTCTTTCCTCTCAGGAGGGACAGAGGCTTTCCCGGAAAACGGGTTGAATGATAACGGGCAGGGATAATGACTATAGCAGTCATGATTTAACTAATAATTATATACCGCTATCCACATGCCTTGACAATACCTTTTCGTAACCATTATAGTTTTTATTCAGAAAAAGGAGTGTAAATATTCACTGACCAAATCTTGCACCCTATTGAGAAAGGTTATATAATTTGGATTTCACTTCGACTGTACAAAAACTCATCATCGCCGCTATCCCTATTTTAGTTGCAATAACCTTTCATGAAGTTGCCCATGGGTTTGTTGCAAACAAATTGGGTGACCCAACAGCCAAAATGATGGGCAGACTTACCCTGAATCCGATTGCGCATATTGATCCTATTGGCACAATTATCGTGCCTGTGATGCTCTTTATATTATCAAACGGGGCCTTCATATTCGGTACAGCAAAACCTGTCCCTGTTAACTTTTACAATTTAAAGCGCCCGAGACGGGATACAGCCCTTGTTTCTGCCGCAGGACCGGCTACAAATATCATGATTGCCTTTATCAGTATACTACTTTACATTTTAATTCAGGTCATTTTCCCCCCGTCCTCATCTTCTACATTCAACCAGAAAATTATGACCCCTCTTGTCATGATGATTCAGTACAGCATATCCTTTAACATCTTCATTGCTGCCTTTAACCTTTTCCCTGTTCCGCCCCTTGATGGAGGAAGGATAGCCACAAGCCTCTTACCAACAAAATATGCCTATCACTTCAGCAAGCTTGAACCTTATGGTATTCTCATTGTACTCGGTCTCTGGTTTACCGGAATAGCTCACTATATTATCGTGCCAATACAGACTTTTATTGAGATCATTATTCAAATATTTCTTATCCCCTTTGGAGGTTTCATGTGAAAGACAGAGTCTTAAGCGGAATGCAGGCAAGCGGCAGGCTCCACCTTGGCAACCTGATAGGAGCACTGAGCAACTGGGTACGCCTTCAGGATCAATATGATTGTCATTATTTCGTCGCAGACTGGCACGCTCTGACAACTATGTATGCAGACCCCTCATTTATTCGGGAATCCACAAAGGATATCCTCATCAATTTTCTTGCAGCAGGCCTTGACCCTGAAAAATGCACAATCTTTCTTCAGTCGAGGATTCCAGAACATGCAGAACTGCACCTGCTCCTCTCAATGATAACCCCTCTTGGCTGGCTCGAAAGAGTTCCTACCTACAAAGAAAAACAGCAGGAACTCAAAGACAAAGATTTATCAACTTACGGATTCCTCGGATACCCTCTTCTTCAAACGGCAGACATCCTTATATACAGAGCAAAATATGTTCCTGTGGGCATTGATCAGGTGCCGCACCTTGAGATAAGCAGGGAGATCGCAAGGCGTTTTAATTACCTCTACAAAGAAGTCTTCCCCGAACCAGAGGCATTGCTCACCGAATTTCCGAAAGTAGTAGGTGTCGACGGGAGGAAAATGTCAAAGAGTTATGACAATGCAATATTTCTTTCAGATAGTCCTGAAGCGGTTCAACAGAAGATCATGACTATGATGACCGATCCTGCAAGAGTAAAAAGGACAGACAAAGGAAACCCTGAATTATCCCCTGTATACCATCTCCATAAGATCTTCTCTTCAAAAGAAGAGCAGGACGAGGTCGTAAAGGGATGCATAACAGCAGGTATTGGCTGTATTGACTGCAAAAAGATTCTCCTTAAAAATATTTTCAGTATTTTGGAGCCGATCTGGGAAAAGCGCAATGAACTCATAACGAATCCGGATATGCTTGATGACATTGTTAAGAAAGGCACAGAGAAGGCAACAAAGACTGTAGAAGAGACAATGCAGCTTGTGCGGGATGCAATGGGATTGTATTGATATGAAAAGACAGGTCGTGCTAATTACAGGTTCCAGCTCCGGGATCGGAAGAGAAACAGCATATAGGTTTGCACAAACCGGGGCAAAAATCGTTCTTACCTATAACAAAGGGAAAGCGCGGGGTGAACAGGCCGAAAAACGTTGCCGGAAGCTGGGGGCAGAAAGCACCTTGCTCCTTCATCTTGACGTAACAGATGACAAAAGCATTAAGGATGCTGTAAAAAGGGTGCTGAAGCAGTATGGCAGAGTAGATTTCCTTATTAACAATGCAGGGACGGGAATTTTTATTCCTTTCAGAAAACATACTATGAAGGACATCGAGAGACAGATCAGGACAAACCTGGAAGGCCTTATTAAGATGACCCGCTCCTTCCTTCCTCACATTAAGAAAGGGATCATCAACATAGCCAGTGCTGCTGGTAAAACCGCTTATGCAGAGATGTCCGTTTATTGCGGGACGAAGTTCGGGGTCAGAGGCTTCACACAGGCTCTTGCAGAGGAACATCCGCGTCTCAAGATTTGTTGTGTTAATCCTGACATGACAGCAACACGACTCACCGGATACGAAGGCCGTCCTCCTTCCGAGGTGGCAGAGGTTATTTTCAAAACAGTATCAGGCATGATAAAAGTGGCGCCTGGTGGTGATGTCGATGTGTGGAAGATAATGAAGTGAAAACTACTTTTGAACTTTTACTCTTCTGCTCTTTCAGCCTTTTGCGCTTTTGACTATTGCCCTTTTGATCTTGAAGCTGCAAGCCTCGGCCAAGCCCGGGTTTTGTAACTGTCAGGCAGTAATTTAGTGAAAATAAAGATCTTATTAAGGTATAATTTTTGTAAAGGAAGAGGTAAAAGATGTCTGTTAAAGATATAATCAAAAATGAAATTGATAAACTGCCTGAAAATCTCCTTCAAGAGGTTTTTGACTTTATTCAATTTTTAGAAAGCAAGAGAGAAAGGAGCTCTTCTCGTAAAAGCAACTCAGGAGTTGTCCAAAACATCATTTGAAAAAGATATGGGACAACGAAGAGGATGCTGTCTATGACAGCCTATAAACGAGGTGATATTGTTCTTATTCCCTTCCCTTTCAGCGATCAAACAACTATCAAAAAACGTCCCGCAGTTATTGTAACCACTAATAACTATAATAATGCATCCTTAGACATTGTCATTATGGCTATCACTAGCCAGACAGAACAATCGTTTGGAATAGGTGAATGCCTCATAAGAAATTGGAGAGAGGCTGGCTTGTTAAAGCCATCTTCTATAAAACCAGCCATAGCAACTGTTGAGCAAAAACTGGTATTGAAAAATTTAGGTAAACTCTCTCCAGAAGACTTGCTTTCTATGGATAATATGTTAAGAGAACTTTTAGATTTGGGGGCAAAATGAGGATAACATTGTTCCTGATAAATGTATCTTGATAAAAAATTAAATCTACCCGGCCCCTTTTATCTGTCGAATATTAAGTTGTTTCTTCAAATCCTCTGAAGAAACCTATTTCAGGTGCCTCCATTGTGCCTGTAAGCATGGCTCTGTCCAGAAGCCTGTTGCCCTCTTCGCAGGAAATCGCTGGAAGCAATGCGCATCCATAGCATGCAGCAAGGTTGCAAGAATCAGGACTTTGTCCGGGACTGTCAATGCAAACAGGATCGAAAAAAACCACTGCGCTGTTATAAGACCATTCTTTACTACATTCTCAAGATTGTCCGGCTGTACGGACGCACATAG
The DNA here is from genome assembly GCA_963796125.1 of Nitrospirota bacterium. Classification (GTDB taxonomy): domain Bacteria; phylum Nitrospirota; class Thermodesulfovibrionia; order Thermodesulfovibrionales; family SM23-35; genus DASPRG01. The sequence goes on along the minus strand of CAWCKM010000042.1, from coordinate 10,089 downwards.
AATAAATATTTAAGGTTGTGTATCATCCTCCACGCCGATTTTCTTCGAAAATATCCGCTGGCATAGGGTTATAAAGTCGCCAGACCATTTTGATTGGCCGTTCACTCTCGAAACTGACACGAGCAGCAGGACCTAAATATATGAACGGTGTAGCAATGCCATTTCTTTTCTTCGCAGCTCGGACAAAGATTAGAATAGTATAGCCACGTTCCATATGATGAATAAGATTTTGTCCTGTGACGCTGTTTTGTGTTGTGTTAGACTGTGATTCCCAGTGCAGGAGATCACGACTGATAGGGTAATCAGCATACATGGTGGTTGGTGAGAATTCCCGCTCTGTTTTCTGGAAGGTGATAAGTAAGGCATAAGTTTTGATATTCCTGCAATGAAGAACCCCTACTCCCATAGGCCCTGCGGATTCAAGGTTCGCCAGGTCCAGCGCTGCCTTGATATCTGAATTGCTATAATGAGCATGAAGTTCCAAAGAGCATGCGAAAGGCAATTTTGGCACTGTTCCGCTGATATGAATTTCCCCATCCGCCCACTCAAGTACTTCTAAAAGGTCAGTAAGAAATGACATGTTATCAGCGAGTTTCGAAAATGAGTCTTTCAGCGTCGGTAACCCTAAAACCGTGCCAGTCTTGCCCCACAATCGGTAATGAATGGACAAAGCAGAATCCCCAGCCTCATCTAATGCTCCTTGGATATCGTGAAAGCGAAGTCTATCCACTATGCTGCGTAGTGTTTTGATTTCTCGAGGACCAGTTATTGATACAGCTCTTACAAGAGCACCCCTGAGACGGGAGAGATCTGGATCCCGTGGTTGTTCAATGAAATGTGCTTTTGCTTTCCATTCTGACCATGTCTCTCTGACAAGGAGAATCTCAGGCTCGTAGTCATGATAACGTATGAAGTTGCAAAAGGTTAGAGGAAGATTGGCTTCATTTTCAAAGGTCTGCAGACGTTCAGGGATTTGAACTGAGAGATTACGGTTAAATTTTCTCGGATATTAGTTAAGACATAATTCCGTGCAATGCGATCAAGCTGTATAGAACAGCCAGCTGGCAGGTGTGGAAAATCAAGCTCTATTTCACGATCAATGGCGTAACGGTTCTTTGGTAATAGAGATTTCAGTTTGCTATCAATGCGGTAACGTCGATGTGCCTGTCCCACAAAATCTAAAACAGTAAGGCAATCTTTGTTTGGTGCATGTCGTAAACCACGGCCTAGCTGTTGAAGAAACACAGTAAGACTCTCAGTAGGGCGCAAGAATAAGACTGTATTCACATCGGGTACGTCAAGCCCCTCATTAAATACATCGCAAGTAAACAGAAAGGTAAGTTTCCCTTCGCGGAAATCCTGAAGGAGAGAGGTTCGCTCAGCATCTTTTGTTTTGCCAATTAGCACTGAAGACACGATGCCCCTTTCATTAAACTTGTGTGCCATGTATTCTGCATGAGAAACCGATACACAAAATCCAATACCTTTCACAAGCGACAAGTCAGGCTCGTAGCGCAGCAACGCAAGCAATATAGCATCCAGACGTTGCAAAGCCAGGGCATGTGCTCCCGTATAAACATTCTCCAATTCTTGTATGTCATATTTGCCATTTTTCCAGAATCTATCAGCATTGAGAGCGACCGGATCGGCAACTCCGAAGTAGTGGAATGGGCAGAGTAGTTTTTCATCAAGCGCCTCAGGCAGACGAATCTCTGCTGCAAAACGGTTGCCGAAATCTGCAGCAATACTCTTCCCATCCATACGTTCAGGCGTTGCAGTAAGGCCGAGCAGTATTTGGGGCTTAAACTGGTCGAAAATAGGGCGATAACTTTCTGACGGGCCGTGGTGCACTTCATCAATAACGATAAAATCATAGAAATTAGAACCTACCTGTTCCCATAGTCTGCGAGTAGTCAGCATATCCACAGAGCAGAAAAGATGATCCCTACGAGCAGCTTCATAGGGGCCTACGAGAAGTTCACCAAAATCGGTTAAGCGTAGAACATTCCTAAAAGTTGCTACTGCCTGCTCTAAGATCTCTCTCCTATGAGCAACAAACAATAGGCGGGCCTGCCTATGTTGTTTTTCGAAAAAACGCCTAAAGTCGAAAGCAGAGATGACCGTCTTGCCAGTACCTGTAGCTGCAATCACAAGGTTCTTCCAGTTGCCATGAACATTGCGCTCTGCTTCAAGAGAGTCGAGAATGCGATCTTGGAAAGGATATGGCCTGAGATCAAAAAACGCTGTAGGCACAGGAGTGGTCGCGCGAGCATATCGTATCGCCTCGCGAAGAGGGTAAGGATTTTCAGGATCGAAAGGTATAAATTCTTGGCTGTTCCAATAGGTCTCGAACTCTGCAAAAAATTTAGCAAGAATATGCGCCATGTCTTGAGCTGTCACCTTGAGATTCCATTCAAGCCCGCTTGTCATTGCTGCAAGCGACATATTCGCCGAACCGATATATGCTGTTGAGAAACCAGAATTGCGACGGAAGTGATATGCCTTTGCATGAAGGCGAGTTCTACTTATGTCGTAAGAAACCTTCACTTTGATGTTCGGCATTTTTGCAAGCCATTCAATTGCAGGAGAATCGGATGCGCCCATATACGAGGTAGTAATTACCCTTACACGTACATCGCGCGTAACAAGTTCCTCAAAGGCAGGCATAAGAAGACGCAGGCCTGACCACTTGATGAAAGAGACTAATATGTCTACTTCATCGGCAGATCGCAACTCCGCAAGTAATTCGTGAATAAGCTGCGGCTCACGAGGTGAACCAGTGAACAAGCTGCTCTCGATAATTGGCGTCACCGGACGAGGTATTCCTTGCTGGGCATAGTGTGGAGGAGTTATTTCTGATAGAACCGTTTTCCCTTTAAGCACAAGCCTATGCTTTCCGAGGTATGCTTTTTCGGCAGTATCTGAAAGGAGATCGATTAAGCGATTGCAGAGGTTAAGTCGTTCAAGTGGGTCAGTTTCATGTCGCAAAGATTTTTCAATGACCTTAGAAATAAAGGCAGCATAACGTGAGGGCTGCTCCTCAGGATCAATCTTCGAGAAAACAGTACGTAGCTCAGGATGTCGTATAAGTATATTTTGAAGTTTTTCGTCGAGCAATGCCTCATAAATTCCAAAGGGCAGAATATTGTCTTGTTGTGAAAAGATAGACATCAGTTTAGAGTCCCTACGAATTTTGAATTTTCACTGTAATATAAAAGCTTTTATGATTTTTATTTCTATAGAAGTTCCGGTCCTGTGTCCCTGCTTCTGATTCTTGACATATTAAAACTTCTGGTTATCCTGTCATGAACATCTGCCATAAAAGACATCCTCCCGACAAAGGGCTTACTGTATTGTTGACCATCAATAAAACTGCATGGGTCTGTTTTAACCTTCCCTCTCCCTCCTATACCCTATTTTACGCTTCTTTGGGCTCTGCCGGTGCCATCAACTCCCTGATCGCATCAAACACAACTTTGAACTGCTCGTCATATTTCTTTCGAGTTCATCAAGCCTCTTGGCAAGCTCTTTGTTAGAGGCTATCATCTCCCTCAGTTTTACAAACGCTCTCATTATCTGAATATTGACCTCAATTGCTCTGTCGCTATTGAGCACACTGGAGAGCATAGCAACACCCTGCTCAGTAAAAACGTAAGGCAAATATTTCTGCGTCCGCGCCCTTCGCTTTAAGATCACAAATTGTGACCTCAAACCTGCAACCTCTTGATTATTAAGAGAAACATAAAATCTACCGGAAAACGGTCTCTGATTGCGTTAAAGCTGTATAAGCCTTCTTGAGCCACTCCATAGAGCTCTGCAAGATCGCTATCGAGCATGACCTTATGGCCACGAATCAAATAAATCTTTCTCTCTATCACTTCTGCAGGAATCAGTGCTTTCATTTAGCCTCCATTGCAAGATCACAATTCTTGACTCTGATCTGCTTTGAGGTTCCAATGTAGTACCTCAAATAAGACCTAATCACAAAAGAATTTATCACAATTTGACACCTTCTATAAAAAAGTAGTCGCAATTTTCGACCTCAAAGATTCAGCCTCTTTATCGACATATTGAAACATAAAATCAGAGGAATAAGTACTTGTCAACCTCCCAAATCTGAAATCACTTTTCCCAGTTCAGAATAATCAGAAAAAACTCCATCAGGTTTAAAGCCGTTATATTCCTGAATTTCCTGTCCGAAATAGATGAACCGCATGCCTGCCTTCTTAGCACCAACAAGATCTTTACGAAGGTTATCACCGATATAAAGAGACTCCTCGGGGTTAAGCCTGAGTTTCTTCATCGCTGTTTGAAAAAGCCTCACATCGGGCTTTTTGTACCCGTAGTGTGATGAGAGTATTTTGTGCTGAAAGAATCGGTCAAGGCCGAGTATTTCCACTTCAGGCTCTGCAAAAACCCACTGCGCATCAGAGATGATTGCTATTTTGTATTGCGCCTCTACCTCGGTGAGGATTTCAAAAAGATGGGGAAACAAGCCAAATTGTCTTATCGTCAATGACCTGAAAAGCATTGCAGAATCAACAATAACGTTTTTCGGATACCACCTGTTACCATATTTGTGCATGATTGATGGAAATATCTTATATACATCCACCTCCGGATAAACCTCTCTGCTTTGTCTGAACTGCTGTTCAATTTCTCCAAAATATACCTCCTTCAGTTCCTCCGCTTCTATTTTCACCGAGTGGTATTGAAAGTAACGCGCAAGGGTAGCATATACCCAAGGGTCTTGCTCATCTGTCCTGATGTCGATTAACGTCCCGTAGAGGTCAAAAAATATTGCTTTTATCACACCTGACCGTATTCCCCCTTTATCCTCAAAACACGTTCCTGCTTCACATCATCAAGCCTGAAGAATTTGCCCACAATGGCGATTCTGCTCTTTTCTTCTGTATATTTGAAAACCCTGCGATGAGAAATCCTGTCGACGTGAAAGACCGGCTCCCTGACATCAGGGAACACCTGGGTAAGAAGGATTTCGTAGAGGGGATCAGAATAATCCAATGTGCCAAGATACGACTTGTTCATAGCAAACTCTGTTCCAATGGTTGTTACGTCATGTTGTCATTCCCGCTTGTCGGGTCACCTCAGCGACTCGCTGTGGCAAGAATGTTTCTTTGAAGAAGGATGCTGGACAAGCCAGCATGACAAAAATATAACCAAAGATCTTAAATAATTTTTAAGATCTTCAAAGATTAATAGCATTATTAACTTTTTCTGTCTCCTCTTCCACCACTTCTCAATCTCTACTGCAAAGAATATAATCGAGGCCAGTCCAAGTGATATAACAAGTTCATCCAAATCGAGAGGCTGCGTCTTAAATACCGGATTAAGAAATGGAATATATATTGTGGCCATTTGAAAAGTAAAGCTCAACAAGACTGCCCCAGTAATGGTTTGTTTGTGAACAGCCCGATTTTGAACAACGACTCCCTCTCTGACCTTATAGCAAGAGCATTGCCGAGCTGCATAATACAAAGAACTGTAAAGACCATTGTCTGCCAGTGGGAATGTCCTGTCTTTATAGCCCATGCCTGAACAGAAAGAACAAGCCCGCCATCAATAACCCTACCCATAAAGCAAAAAAACCCAAACCGTGAGCAAATATGCTTTCCTTTGGATGTCTTGGTGGTCTTTTCATTACATCACCTTCTGCTGGTTCAACAGCAAGAGCAAGGGCAGGAAGCCCATCTGTCATAAGATTTATCCAAAGTATATGGATTGGCAAAAGCGGTATAGGTAGGCCAACCATTGGTGCAAGGAACAATGTCCATACTTCCCCTGAGTTTGTTGAAAGGAGATATTTTATAAATTTTCTTACATTGTCATATATCTTTCTACCTTCTTTTACTGCTTTTACAATAGTCGCAAAGTTGTCATCGAGTAATATCATGTGTGATGCCTCTTTCGAAACATCCGTTCCTGTTATTCCCATGGCAATTCCAATGTCTGCCCTTTTTAATGCGGGCGCATCATTAACCCCGTCTCCGGTCATGGCAACAAATTGACCTTTATCTTGAAGCGCTTTAACTATCTTTAGTTTCTGCTCAGGGGCAACTCTTGCATAGACTCTAATTTTTTCTACTCCCTCTTCGAATTCTTCCATCGAGAGTTCCGCAAGCTTTCTACCTGTGATAATAGACTTCGAATCATCCTCAAGGATTCCAAGCCTTTTTGCTATTGCTCTTGCGGTTATAGGATGGTCGCCTGTAATCATCACCGGTTTGATCCCGGCAGTCTTACAAAGGGAAACAGCCTCTCTTACTTCTTCCCGCGGCGGATCCATAAGGCCGACGAGACCCAGGATGGTTAATCCCGTTTCCACATTCTCAGGAGAAGACACATCATCTGGTAAGTCTCCCCAGCGTCTCATGGCAATACAGAGCACCCTCAGTCCGTCAGCAGCCATTCTCTCATTTATCTTGAAGAGTTCTTTTGCATCTATGCGTCTTAAGCCATCCGACGTTAAAATGTTAATTGATTTCTCAATAAGCACATCAATCGCCCCCTTTGTAAAAGAAACAAATCCCCCCTCCCCCTTTTCTAAGGGAAGGGGAGAGGGGATTACGTGAAATGTCGTCATACATTTTCTTTCTGAATCAAATGGTATCTCAGCGCTTCGTGGGAACTCCTTTATAAGTACATCCTTTTTAAACCCTGCGGTTTCAGCAGCCATATAGAGGGCTATCTCCGTTGGGTCGCCCATAACTTTGCCATCTTTATCTACCGTTGCATCATTGCTTAATGCAAGGGCCGTAAAAAAAGTTTGGAGTGGTGAGTCCGGAGTATGGAGTGAAGATTCTAAACTCTGAACTTCTATGTCCGAACCACGAACTAATTTTCCATCTACATAAATTTCCTCAACAGCCATCTTGTTCAAAGTGAGAGTGCCTGTTTTATCCGAACATATGTATGTCACAGAACCGAGTGTTTCAACCGCGGGAAGTTTTCTTATCAGTGCATTCTGCCTGACCATCTTTCTAGCGCCAAGCGCAAGAGAGATGGTTACTACTGCAGGAAGTGCCTCCGGAATTGCGGCAACTGCAAGACTAATCGATGTCAGAAACATAAGCACAGGAGACTCCCCCCTAGATAAGCACCCGCAATAAAGACTACGCCACATATAGCCAAGCACAGCTATTGCAAGTCTCTGTCCGAACCTCGCAAGCCTTTTCTGAAGAGGTGTTTTCACCTCTTCTTCCTCCTGAAGCATCGTGGCAATCTTTCCTAATTCTGTTTCCATCCCTGTAGCTACAACAATCCCAACACCTCTGCCATACGAGACGGTAGTGCCTTTATACACCATGTTTTTCCTGTCTCCGAGAGGAATCATCTCATCGTGAAGGGCCTTGATATGTTTTTCCACAGGGATAGACTCTCCAGTAAGAGTTGCCTCTTCCACTTTTAACTGGGCTAACTCTATAAGCCTTATATCCGCCGGCACAATCTTTCCCGCTTCAAGGATTACAGCGTCACCAGGAACCAACTGAGAAGCAGGAAATGTTTGCCGGCATTCCACCTCTCATGACAGTTGCAGCAGGTGCTGCCATCATCTTCAGCGCCTCCATCGCTTTTTCTGCGCGGTATTCCTGGACAAATCCGATAACGGCATTAATGACAACAATAATGACTATAGCAATGGTATCTGAAAGTTCACCGATAAGCCCGGCTATAAGTGCAGCAGCAATAAGGACAAGGATCATGAAGTCCTTAAACTGGTCAAGGAACATCATGAACGGGGTCTTCTTTTTCTTCTCCTTTAGCTCATTTAAGCCATATGTCTCAGCCGTTTCACAGACCCTCGTCTGCGGAAACGCCCTTGAGGAGAAGAGTTCAATTCTCCAGATCAATATCTTCTATTTTCCTTCTGATGCCAGCACATAAGATTCCTTTGCATCCGAAAATAACCTGTCTCATAGGTCAGGATAGTGGGGTGTCCCTAACGTTTTTTTACACTGTCATGCGAGGACAAAGTCCCGAAGCAATCTGAAGACGAGATTCCTGCGCTACGCTCGGAATGACGGTAACGTAGAAGCATCTCATGAACAGCGCACTAAATGCCTGACCTATGTTCGTAAGCCAATTATACGCAAGAGAATGAAAAGTAGCCTGCCCCTCTCAGGACATCTGATAACAAATGATTACTTCTTAAACACACTAAAAAACTTGTCAATCGAGACATTGAGCTAATGACTCGGCCTTATCCTAAAACACATTCACTTGCGCCACCTCGATCTTCACTGTTTTGATACCCATCCTTTCACGCTTGAGGTGCTACTTTTTACTCTGTCAAGCAGTCTCCTTGCCCAGACATATTCGGTAGCAAGGATTGCCAGACCGATTGGAATTACCACTATTGCAGGCCCTGGCAATACAATCATAGCGATACCTGTAAGCAGTACTGTAAAACCAATTACGGCTATTATCAGTCTCTTTGCTTGCTTAATACTTTTAAGCAAAAGTGCAGTCATATATCATCAATCAAAAAACCAAAGGGTTAGGACTTGCTTTTTGATGCCTCCTTTTATCAAAAGAGTAAAAACCTGATCACATTTTGTTTTGAACCTTGATCATCTCTATAGGTTGCTCCTTGCCACAGTGTTTGCAAAAATTTGCATCTTCTTTAATAATCTCTGCACAGTAAGGACATTTTTTGGTATATCCTTTAGATACCAAGGTGGGAGCACAATAATAACCGCAATAAGTAACGAAACGATTGCACATAGGATAAACCACAATATCGGGCTGCGACCTTTTCTTATAGCTATAATGCTCCCCGCAATACCTGCAATAGTAAGCAGAATAACATATCTAAACAATGGGATTCTCTACTTTTTATGATTCATACGCTTTATCTCTTCTGTATCTCACCTACGCCAATAAATGGTACTGCCCCACCACCTGTAACCTGTGGTAGGATTCCATACCATTTCTCTTCATAGCCTTGAGATTGGCCTCTACCTTTCTGAGCTCTATAAGATCCAGTGAAATATTTGCTCTCTGTAGCCTCAGGGACTCTGCCTCTGCCTTTGCTGCTGTGATCTCTGCTCTGCCTCTATCCTTATCCTATCGAGGTCTCTTTTTGCCTTTAGTGCAAGCTGTTCTGCTGTCTGCTTTGACTCAATAGCCTCTGTAAAGATTTTGGAGAAGCTGAATGCGACAATAGAAACCGCATCAACTGCAATGTTATGCGGTATGAGTCTTTCAGCAAGGTTTTCTCTCATGGCCTCGCTTACTGCTGCTCTCTTTGTTATAAGTTCTTCTGCTGTATACCTGGCTAATACAGCTTTCGTTACTTCTTGTATTGCAGGGTCTATAATACGCTCCTTGAATTCTACCCCAAGGGTTTGATAGACAACATTTGCTTTACCAGGTACTACATGATAGTTAAGTGCAACTGATGAGGTCACATCCTGAAGATCAGACGAGGCAGATGCGGCATCAGTTACTGCCTTCTGCACCTTGACATCCATTATGGCAACCTTCTGTTGTATAGGCACCCTGAAATGCAGTCCTTCATTCAACACCGTATCTTGAACAGCACCAAAATTGAGGACAACCCCTCTTTCACCTGCACCAACCTGAACCCATGGTCTGAAAACTAACAGAATTGCTCCAATAATTAGCACTGACCTCATAGGGCCTTTCTTCATTGCATACTGCATTGCTTCCTTTGTTGCCTCCTTTGCCCTGTAGACATCTTGCTCATCCATATGCTTCCTCCTTTTAAATTTTTGTGTTTAGTTTTTTACCTCTTTTAGCAGACTCCTTGCCCATACAAATTCGGTAGCAAGGATTGCCAGACCGATTGGAATTACCACTATTGCAGGCCCTGGCAATACAATCATAGCGATACCTGTAACGAGAACCGTAAAACCAATAATTGCTATTATCAGTTTCTTTACCTGTCTTGCACTTTTGAGAATCAGCGCAGTCATATATTACCACTTGAAATAATATTCCTTAACCTAAAAAATCTTCTTATATAGGCTGCTTCCACCACTAATAGCTTATCCATCATCAACCTCCTGATCTCATAGATTCAAGTCTTGTAATTCTCTTTTCTAT
>CAWCKM010000041.1:0-61781 GCA_963796125.1 Nitrospirota bacterium | reverse complement strand
CCGATAAGACTATTAGCGGCTACAAATTTGAACTAAAGATTGGCACGGCACAACACCCCTGTTTGGCTTATCATCATCTATCTTTTCATCAACAATTAACGACAAAAAGAACCTGAGTTTTGAAATCTCTACTGCAACTGGTTTAATATCAACCCCATAAATGGAGTTCTGGATAATACCGAGCTTATGAATGTAGTCCCAGTTTTCGGTTTTCAGTTTCTTTTCAGTCTTTCCCTGAATCCCATTATCAATACGTGCAAGTTTTTCTGGAAAGCCATTGTTTGGATTCAGGGTCAATTTTCTGGAGTATCAGGAGCATCTTATGGAGTATCCCCCATAGGGAAAAACTCCTGTGATCTACAGGCTGGATCAATAATCTTTGCCCTATCGAGGGCATCTATTATTGAGTCTTTTTCTGTCTCTGTCAGTTCTATCTCCCAATCGCCATAGGAGAGGAGTCTGGAGAGTTTATTTTCATCCAAAAATCCCCCCACGCCCCCCTTTGCCAAAGTGGGGATTTGGGAGAGGAAGATATTGTTTCAGGCTCTCATCAACCATGTATTCAACAATAGGTCTTGGCGTGTAGTAATTTCCTGTTGACTTTCTTGCGGTCTCTCCTGTTTCCGGGTTTATTTCTGCAAGGAGGTTTTCAAATATCCTTCCGAGCATTTCCGGGTCAACAGAAATATCAATATCAATGCTTGTGCTTTCGTCTATGGTGAAGTTATAGATTTCAAAAATCTTAAAGAGGTCTAAGAACCATGAATCAGGAACTTTTAAAGTATTGATATATTTGGAGAGGCCAGATTCATAATAAATTTCATAATAATCATATAAATGAGGTTCAAACAGCCCACCATTTAGAAACGGAACATTATTCCAGAAGCTGATGCTTCACATTTTTATTCCGCTTCTCAATTGGTGTATTCAATACCTGAAAGAATAAAGGTTCTAAAAGGCTGTGGTAATAATCTGGGTACTGCACTTATTGCATCTGAAGATAAAAGCACATTTGGTATTAGAAGGAATACCACCCTCTGATTTTTTCTTTTTCAAAAACCAGCAAAATATGAGCCTACCTATAAGCCTTACAGCAAATTCTTTTCTTAAAGTATCTGATGGACTTTGGAGATTTAAGCTGACCCGCCTCCGACAATCTTCTTTGAACCAATTTTCCTCTCGCCACCAACAAGCTCTGTAAACTTTTTTGCAATCTCTGTATAAAACTCCTTGGTAACCTTCTCAATACTGAATGACTTTTCAATCTCATCGAGCGTAGGAGTCTTTCTGTCATCAAGCAGCGGCAAAAGCTGTTTCTGTGCCGTATGACTCGGCTCGGTTTTGCCTACTAAAAATGAATACCTTTTTGGTGGTGTGCCGACTTCAACCTTTACTCCCTCCTTGTCAAGCCTGTAATCCATTTTGACAAAAGAAAGCCTCCAGTCAGGATTGTCCTTTGAATAGAAGGCTACAAGGGCGGAGTCCTTAAGGTTGGTTTTCAGGTATTTCCCGATCAGGTTTCTCTGAAGGCTTCTTGCACGTTCTACTTTACTGCTGCTCTTTAACTCGACAGTAAGAACATCAAGGCATTTCTTTTCAGCATCTTCATAAGTGCCAAAATAGATGAAGTCATTAAGTGCCTGCCTTTCAGCGTCATTGAATTGGTGCTTTAAGGTATGTTCTTTTGAGAAATCAAAGTGGTTGAAAAGATTTAAAACAAGCTCTTTGTAATGAACTTCATTGAATTCATTTTCAAAGGTTCTCTGTATAAGTGTTTCATTTATCCTCATCAGCAATATAAAGCCCTTCTATCTCACTGATAACATCTGACAATTTGACTTGACGGGATTCGATAATGAGTTCCACCCTTAAGATGTTTGTGATGCGGAAATGTTTTTATGCCTTTTGCAGAAGGATCAGGGGCATTATCGTACCGGAAAATACTGTCTGACCCTTTTCGGTAATTATAAGCATACTTGTATTTATCTATGGTGTCTTCAGAACCTTCTATAAACTCTTTAAAATCAAGGGTTGTCCCATCCCTGAAGTCAATCCTTTCCGGAGATAAAGGCAATATCTGCTGTTTTGCGGTCGATGTTTAAATTGTAGGAAGATGCTATTGTGGAAGAATTAATTACAGATTCTAATTCTGCAGTATAATCACTTATACTCAAAAGTTATGTCCTCAAGAGATTTCAGTTTCAACTTCAATCTTTCAAGGGTTTCGAGTTCCCCTTCCCATTCGAGGAGTTCCATGTCATCCGCTTTGCCGTAGAGAGAAGTCCTGTCGAGTTTTCCATATCTTGTTTCAAAAACCTGAACTTTGCTCTCTGTTTTCTGGATTGCCTTTTTGAGAAGTTCTATCTCTGTATGTATCGCACTTCTTATTTTCTTTTTAGTCCAGTCATTGTCTGTTTCCACAACTAACCTTGTCATTTCTCTCACCCCTTTCGATGAAACCTTTCTTATGCATATCTTAGCATATCAAGTACTCTGAAAGGATGACCTCTCTGGGGCCTGAGGTCTCGGCAGCCGTCTCTGAAATATGCTCTTTAAAAAACTCCTGGGGTATCCCGCTCCTCAGGATCGATAATATCCTTAAAGGTTCTTGCGTTCCTGTAAAAGCATTTACCAATTTTTTTGCTGTTTGCTTTGGGAGTGCCCCTTCCTCTACTATTTTTAATAGTTTATTAAGATATTCCTCATCATCTTCTGTGAAGCCTTTATAGTCTTTAATTGCCTTAATAGTCTGTAATAGCCTTGATTCATAACTTCTGCTGCCGGGATGTTTTAATTGCCTTACCTCATCTGCTGTTGCCAGTTCAAATTCTTTTTTATTAGCATCTAAGTAATCGTAAAAATCTTTCGGCAAATTTTCTTTGGGAGTGTCTTTCTCTGCCTTTAAGATTTCTACAGCCTTGAAAAAGTCTACCTCTTCTACGCCTTGTTTGTTAGCACTGAAAATCTTACGCAGTTTTCCTTTACGGAAGAAGGTTGTAACACCATTAAATCCCCCCTCGCCCCCCTTTGCTAAAGGGGGGATGGGGGGATTATATTTTTTTGCGGTTCTCGCTTTTTTGGGTAAACGCTTTATTCTTTCAAAAAGATCTGGAGTATTATCCCTTACCTCCCGGATAATTTTTAAATATTTAAGTTCACTCTCTTCCTCTTCGTCTTCACCTGTGAGTAATTTCTTTGAGCTTAAACGATTGAATAATTCATGCGATTGAATAGGTTCACCATCGGTCAGTAGTTTTGCATCGGCACCAAGCATTTCAATAAAGGCATTTATCTTTGCCTCTGCTGCAGCCTTTAATCCGATTTCAGATTCTGCCTGAATCGTCGGGAAGAAATTATACGCATAAATCTTGTCGAATTTCGTATCTACACGGTTGATTCTGCCTACACGCTGTATTACCCTTGTAGGGTTCCACGGAATATCGTAATTGATAACAACATTAGAACGGTGCAGGTTAACGCCTTCTGAAAGAACTTCAGTTGTAATTAAAATCCTATAATCATTCTTAGGATAACGAGCTCTGGCATCGAAATTCTCTATAACCTTTTCTTTTATAGCAGCTCCCAGAGCTTCCAGAAAAACCAAGCACTACATTCCCAAACTGTTTTCTTATATGATTTTCAAGATAGTCTGCTGTTTCTTTAGATTCCGTAAATACTATCAGTTTGTTTTCTTTGAGGATGTTATCATTTTCAAGCAGGTTAAGGAATTTATCAATCTTCGGGTCATAATCTATTCTTGTCCACATTTCATTAACCTGTTTCAGAATTTTCAGGTCATTTTCTAAATCTTTTCTGAAGCTTTCATCAAAGTCTTCTGACTTATATTCTTCCGCCTTGTCTTCATCTATCAGGCGTTGTATAGCTTCTTCATCGTCATTTTCGAGTAATTCGAATACCTTATTTATATGCTTCTTACTCACAAAAACTCTTCCTTTGTCGTATTCCCTGATAAATGTCTCATAGGATTTTATAAACCTTCCAAGTGTGTTTTTGAATGCAAAGAAACTGCTTTCAAGACGCTTAACAAGGAGTATTTTCATGAACTTACCCATATTAATCTGGGATAGCTGTTCAGGTTGGGTAATTCCTGCTTTCAGATATAAAAGGGATGTGTATCGAGCATATTTGAAGGCGGTCGAAGTTGCAAGTTTAATGGTTTCTGTGAAGATTTTGTCCAACTCAGTGTCAAACTCGTAAAAAACCTGTTTTGGGTCTGCAACGTCAGGAAATTTTAAATCTTGTTTTTTCAGGTCATCCTCAAAATATCTTACGATCTCATTTCTGGTTCTTCTTACCATTAAATACTTCAAGACATTTTCCCTTATTTCTTTAGCGTTTTCTTTGGTTACCTTAATAAATTCGTCATAGTCTTCAAACCTGTCGAGATTTTTCAATTTCTCCTGAAGACGATTAAAAAATTTCTCAAGGTCACGGACTTTGGGATTAGGCAAAGTGCAATTGCGAGCTTTTTGAAATAATTTCAACTGGCTTAAGATATCTTTAGGTGTATTGTTAAGAGGTGTGGCTGAAACCAATATTACCCTTTTACCCCTGCAAATCTGTGCAAGCTTCTCATAACTGATATTTGTCTCAGTACGGAAACGATGTGCCTCATCAATAAAAACATTCTTATATCTGTCTGTGCCTTCTTTGATAATATCATCCAGCTTTCCGATTGACCTGAAATAGGTTCCTCTAACTCCGAAATCACGGAATATATTCGTCCACGAGCCGGGGTTTTTCTCATCCAAAAGTGCAGGTGGGGCTATCACCAGATGTCTGCCATTTAGTTGTTGTGCCAAAAGTGCAGAGATATAGGTCTTACCTAAACCAACGACATCTGCCAAAAATACCCCGCCGTATTCCTCAAGCTTTGACTTGGCATCTACAACTGCTTCTTTCTGATACTGATATTCGACAAAGTTCTCCGGCAAGTATGTAGTCGATATTTCGTCCGGGGTTCTACTTATCTTTTCTCCAAAATATTCGTACAGGAATTTCAGGTAGAGTTCATACGGCGTAATACTATTATTGAGCCATGTCCTTGTGTTAATCGTTTCAACATAATCCTCTGAAACCGGAACGGACTTTCTCCAGAGTTCGTTGAATTTCTCTAAGGCAAAATCATAATCAGCTCTGTTTTTGAGCTCAACATTGAACTCCAGATTATCTATTAAACCAGCTTCTGTAAAATTACTTGAACCAGTAATAACCCTTCCGACGTCTCTATCTCCTTCTCCAAAGGTCATTATATACACCTTTGCATGGATGGAAGCATGCGGGTATACCCTAATCTCCAATTTGTCCGATTTTATCCATTCGATGAACTTCTCTACGCCATCTTGGACTTCCTGCTTGTCCGGAGCGGTTTCCATTTCGGAGATTACGTTTTCTTTAAAATCATCTTTCGCTTCGCTGTGAGACAGGTGAAAAAATCCCCCCATCCCTCCTTTACTAAAGGAGGGCGAAGGGGGATTAGCTTTCTGTATCAACTCATATGCATATCTATTGAGGCTGATACCTACAAGAATTCTAATTTTTTCCGTTTTCTCAAGGGACTCATAAAGTTTAAAAAAACCGCTCGTTTTGAAAAAGCCCACAAGCACATCGAAGAAGCGGGTGTTTTGTTCGATGGTTACTTTGAATCTATCAAGAAGGGTCTGGTCTGGTTCGTTGGTGAAAAAGGTTAGATCTGTAATTATTGGCTTGTGTTTCGTAACATCCTTTTCAGGCATACAGTAAGGTATCAGGATTATTAGAAAATTTTCAAGGATAAACCTATCATTTCATAGGCTTGGACAAGCTTACCAGGTGCTTGATAGAGGGACAAAGGGGATGGCTCTTTCTTATTCCTAAAACAATTTCTTAAAACCAAGCCCTATTTCTTCAAAATGACTGTCAGCAGTTAGGGCGTCAGAAATACCCTTTTCCTTCATTACTACAAAAGAGGAAAAGTCAAAAAATGAAATATACGGTTTGTCAGAATACTTTTTACTCAGGTTCCACGCCTTTTCCCATCTCCTCTCATCTATCCTTTCAAGAACTATCTTTCCCTCTTTAACCTCTTCAAAAATGGTATCAATAAAAACATTGAGGCCATCAGGGTCTGTCCTTGCCCGTAAAAGGGTTATTGTTTCAGCAAGGACATATATCTGTGGTGAAAGGAATGCCTTTATCGCGAAGAAAGGTTTTATAGAATGAGGCAACTTCTTTATGATGTGTGTCATCTTTATGGGCTATTGCTACCCAGCCCCACGTGTCAAAAAAAATCTTTCTCACTTCTTGGTTATTCCGTACAAATATTTGTCGTGTTTGTCAGCCAGGTCTTTTGGTCCACCTTTACATATGCCCACGACTGAGAGAAGTTTATCTCTCGCTTCATCCTTTACCGGAATCATCCTTTCATTTTTCTTTAACTCAGACAGGAATTTTTCTATGGCATTTCTTATTATTTCAGCCACAGGAGCTTTTGAATCCTTTTGTAAGTCTTCTCCAATGCCTCTTTTTGTTTTTCTTCCAGAAACATTTGAAATCTTACTTTAGCCATGCTAACCTCCTACACATATCATAAAAGGATGATATGTGTATGTCAATATTCTACGAGAGAATCTTAATATAAACGTAGTAAATGCTATTACATTGTCATTGCGAGCGACCAACGAGAGCGTGGCAATCTTACTTTATAAACAAGAGATTGCGGAGCCTGTTCCGAGCGAAGCGAGGAATCTTTGAGTTTGCTTCGGCTTCGCCTCGCAACCGTTTCACTCCTCGCAATGACACTTTACTTAATGCGTTTGTATCAGTTAATCTTTATCGTTAACTAATAATCGTCGGCACAACAGACATCCCGATCCGTAAAATATGTTCCGGGTCTGCGCCTTCTTCAAGCACGATCTTTACCGGTATTCTCTGTACTACCTTTACGTAACTTCCTGTTGCATTCTCAGGAGGGAAAAGGGAAAATACAGCTCCTGTTCCTGCCATTATGCTTTCTACCTTCCCGTTGAACGTCTTTCCTGGATACGTATCCACTTTTATCTTCACCTTCTGCCCGGGTTTTACCTTTTCGAGTTGGGTTTCCTTATAATTTGCAATTACCCATATATCGTAAAGAGGAACAATTGCCATGAGTGGCTGTCCTGCCTGTATCTGGTTCCCGATCTTCTACGGATTTTTTTGTGACGTAACCATCAGAGGTGGCAAGAAGCTTGGTGTAACCATAATTGAGCTCTGCTGTTTCCAGTTTTGCCTCCTTTTCTTTGATAACTGATACCTGGGAGGGTCTTGATGCCTCGGCCTGTTTTATCAGTGCCTTTTGAGTCTCGACAACCATTTCAGCCTGTTTCAACTGTTCTGCTGATGCCTTTACTTTTGAAACAGCAACTTCATATCCCGTTTTCATGTTGTCATAGCGTTCTTTAGGAATCGCCTCTTTTTCATAAAGCTTCGTCGCCCGATGAAAATCTATTTCTGCAAGTTTCAGGTTCGCCTCCTGAAGTTCGAGATTTGCCTTTGCCGCTTTCATGGCTGCATTGAGCTCAGATAGTTTTCGCGTTGAAGCCTCAATCCTGGCATTAATTTCTACAAGTTTCGACCGTTCTTTATTCAGCGTTGCAGAAGCACTCTTTTACCTTTACTTCATAATCCACAGGGTCTATCTCAACAAGGATGTCTCCTTTCCTAACAGAGCTGATTATCCTCTACATGGATTTTTTTCACAGTTCCTGAAACCTTTGAGGCAATTGTATGGATGGCGCCCTCTATGAAGGCATTGTCTGTTGTAATATGGGTGGCTTTGTATCTGAGATAGAAAAAAATGATTATCGCCCCGATCGCGAGGAGAAGGATAAGAATGATAATCCCGATTTTCTTCCTCCCTGAATTCTTTCGGGGGGGTTGCTGTCCTTTGGAAATTTCTTTTTCAATCTCATTCATAGCGAACTCTGTCCCAATGGTTTATAAGTTCCAAATCCTCTTTGGAAAAGAGGCTAGAGGGAAGATTTTATGTATGTGCACGATTTTCACCCCATATTTATTGACTTACAAAAGATGATACCAAATCCAGTCCCATGGCATACTGAAGACCGGCATGGCCTCTTTTTAGTTCATACACTGCCCTGTAATAATTTGTTTCTGCTTTTGCGAGGAGCGTAATTGCATCAACTACATCTGTTGACGTGCCAATACCTTCTTCATATCTGATCTTATTGAATCCTCAGATTTTCTTCAGCCTGAAATGCGGCATCCTTTGTTACCTGAATTTTTTCCAGGGCATTTTTTAGATCGAGATAGCTTTTTTCAACCTCAAATTTTATATCATCCATGAGTTTGCTTTTCTCCTCCTGAAGTTGATCCCGCTGGTAGAGAATTTTCGAAACCTCAGCCCTTGTGCTTCCGCCACTGAAGAGATCGATGTTCATGCCGAGAATGAATGACCAGTTTCCCTCAGGAAACTGATAGCGATTCTCTGTAAAATTATATCCACCCCGGGCAAAAAGCTGAGGATAGTATTCAGATTTCAAAACTGTTTCCTGAAGACTGAGAATCCTTAATTCATGGTCAAGAATCTTGATTTCATTTCTCTCCTGAGCAGATATCTCCCATGCTCTTTCCAGTTCCAAATCTTCAGGGATATCCGTTGTCACATCAACAACCTGAATTTCTGTAGTTATAGGTCTTGCCAGTATGGTATTAAGCTTTGATGTACTTGTTGCCCTTCTGTTTTTTATGGTGAGAAGTCGCTGCTTTGCATCAGAGAGCATCACCTCAGCCTGAAGCAGGTCATTCTTTGTGATAACTCCTTCGGCATAAAGACTTTGTGCAACCTTGAGATGTGCTTCAAGCCTTTCCGCTTCCTTCTGTGCTACACCAACCATCCTCTCTGCCTCAAGGAGATCAAAATAGGTATTGATGAAATCGAGGGCAACAAGGTTTTTTATCCTCACAAGGTCAAGGTTAGTAAGATCAACATAGGTCTTTGATGCGTTGTAGCGGGAGATATTGGCGCCAAAGTCATAAATTGTTTGATGGACATTTATTCCATAGGATAAAAAATCTTTTTGAGATACGAATACCCTCTGAGGACCAAAAATTGCTCCTGGTTGATGGGCTAAAAAGGTCTGGCTGAAAGAAGCTTGAATGTTTGGGAGCAGCTTTGATTTTGCGATTGAAGTGTCTGCAGAGGCTATTGCTTTATTGAAAGAAGCAATTTTTACAAGGTGGTTATTGTCTGTTGCAAGCCTCAGTCCCTCAGAAAGGGTCAGCATTTTTGAAGTACCTTCTGCATAACAGTGATGAGAAAAGAAGATGGCAACAATGAGGCAAATGAATCTTATAAAAATCAGGTAATCCCCTCTTCCCTCCTTTAGCAAGGGGAGGTAAAGGGAGATTTGAAATGTTATTTTCGGATCAACTATTCTCAGAAAATCCTTCATGCTTTATTCTCAGAGAGTCAAAGATGCATCTGCATGAACATTCAAAAGAGACTAAATTTAAAATATTTTTTTGGGTTCTCTTTCATGTCCTTTGTTAACTCTCTGATATCAGTAATGGTATCCTTCAGATCACCGGCAAGTTCTTTATCAGTGATGAGTTCACCGGCTATCCCCTCTCCTGACTCTATCTTCTCCATGATGGAAGAAAGCTGCTGGGATGCCCTGCTCAGGCTTTCATATAAATCAGGGTCTTCCGCAAGTCGTCTCAGGGTTCCCTGCTTGTCATTGAGCACAAGGGTAAACTCTTCAAAGGATGATGTGGCAGCCAACATTCTGTTGTAAAGAGAGGGGTCTTCTATGAGCTTATTCAGTGTTCCGGAGCCATTATTTAGTTTTCTGCTCAGTTCTTCCAGGGATGAAGTAGTGGCTACTAATTTTTCATAGAGGGATGGGTCCTGTAAAAGCATTTTTACAGTTCCTTGTCCATCCTTAATTTCATGAAGGACGACTGATAAGGTTGTTGAAATATCCCTTAAGTTATCGTAAATATCAGGGTCTGTAAGGAATTTGGCAACATGTCCCTTCACCCCTTTCAATTTTCGTGACCAGATGGTCCAGTTTGTTTATGAAATCTGACATCTTCTTGATAGAGGATGCGCTTATCTCCACCACATCCTTTAGTTCGATCACCGCCATTCCCTTTATCATATCTCCTGGCTTGATTGGTTCTGCGTCGGGAGAGCCACTACTGAGTTCAATATATTTGTCTCCGAGCAGGCCCATGGTGAGGATGCTTGCCTCAGAGTCTTTTCTCAGAAAATCCAGGGTGTTTTTATTAACAGCAAGCGTGACTATCGTTCCGTATTCAGGATGAAGGCTTATGTTTTTTACAGATCCCACCTCGATCCCTGATACCCACACAGGTGCACCCTTTCTCAGACCTTTAACATTCTGGATTTGTGCCTTTAATTCTACTTTTGGAGATAAGAGATTCTCAATACTGCTGGCAAAAAATACAGTAATGAAAAGGGTGAAAAGGGCAAGGGTCATAACAAGACCGACCTTGAGTTTTGACCACAGAAACTGTTTTTTTATGTCGAACATCCCTTCCTCCCTTTAAAATATTCTTTATATCTTACCCTATGGTTTAGGATTTAATTCCTGAATAAATGTTTGAATTTCAGGAACAGGTGCATGAAGGAGTTTTTCTCTCTCCCCATCGAATATTATCATGCCACCCTTTAAGAAAATAAATCTATCCGCTACCTTCATGGCGTCAAAAACCTTATGGGTAACGATGACGAAACCCCGGACGTTTCTGGAAAGTTCAAGAATAATCTTGCAGATATTATCTGCATTGATGGGATCAAGTCCTGAAGTGGGCTCATCATAGAGAAACATCTTCGGTTCAGAGCAGGCAGCGAGTGACCTGGCGATGGCAACACGTCTGTGCATACCACCGCTCAGTTCCTCAGGCATAAGTTCCAATGCTTCTTCCAGACCGACGATCCTGAGCAATTCCTTCACCTGTTTGTCGATCTCATCTTCTGACATTCTTGTATATTCCCTCAAACAAAAAGCTACATTTTCTTTTACATTCAGGGAGTCAAACAGGGCGCCTTCCTGGAAAACAATACTGAATTTCCTCCTCACCTGACTGAGTTCATCCTCTGTTTTGTTCGCGATATCCTCTCCGTCAATGATTATATGTCCGGAGTCGGGTCGAATGAGTCCAAGGATCAGCCTCAGGATCGTAGTCTTCCCTTCTCCGCTCTCTCCAAGGATAGCTACCTTTTCATGTGCATGCATAGAAAAACTTATGTCTTTGAGAACCTGTTTAGTATTATAGGAAAACCAGACACTGTCAAATCTAATCATACAGAAAATCCGAGGATATAGAGTAATATTCTTGTCAGCAGAAAATCAGAAACAATGATTACGATCATCGATGCTACGACAGCACGGGTAGTTGACCTTCTGAGCCCGATAGAACCACCTTTTGTAGAAAGCCCCATATAACAACTAATGCATGCAATGAGATAACCGAAAATGAAGGGTTTGACAGAACCTGCAAAGACATTGTCAAAAATAAGGATTTCCCGGATAGAACTCCAGTAAAAAGCGCCACTCTGATGGCTAACAAAAACTGCTATATAATAGCCGCCAAGGAGTGAAACAGCGTCGCCAATAATCGTGAGGGCCGGGAGCATAACCAGGGAACTCAGTATCCTGGGAGTAACAAGTTTTTTGATCGGATCTACTCCAAAGACCCTGAGGGTATCTACCTGATGCCCAAGGATCATGGAGCCCAGTTCTGATGCCATTCCAGCACCAACTCTCCCTGCAAAAACAAGGGCTGCAGTGACAGGTCCAATCTCCCTGATAACAGAAATTCCAACAATCATTCCAGTATACATTTTAAGCCCAAGGGCGGAAAGTTCAGCGGATAATTGAAGGGAGAGGGCCATGCCGATGAAAAGTGATACGAGAAGGATGATCAGAAGAGAGCCGGCTCCGGCATAGTCCATCTGCTCGATGGTATCCTTGAAATAAAAAGGTTTTTTTATGATACCGACAAGTCCCCGTATAGATAAGAGGTAAAAATCCTGGAGGTCACTTGCCAGCTCCTTAATCTTTCCTGTTATCATCCATTCATTCCAAGTCCACATGTTCATTACATCTTTAGTCTTTCGAGTGCAAGCCAGCTGACAGATATGATAGCATGTGCACTTATAGCTTATTAGTAACCTACTGACAGAGTAATATGACATATTGTATCACGACCAGGTTCCCCAACCAGTTCTATGGATTATTCTTGCAGAAGAAAGCTGAACAATTTATACTGTGAGGAGTCTTTGAAACAGACAGATAAGGGAGCAATTGTGTTAGAATATTGCCCTAATATTTCTTATTTCTGGAGGAGCCATGAAAGACAAAAAAATAGTACTCCCTGAGAAGGAAATGCCGAGACAGTGGTATAATATTCAAGCCGATCTGCCAAATCCTCTTCCACCTCCGCTCAATCCGGGAACAGGACAACCTATTACACCTGATATGCTTGCGCCTGTATTCCCCATGAATCTGATTGAACAGGAGGTGAGTTCGGAGAGGTGGATCAATATTCCTGATGAGGTGTTAGAAAAATATCTCATATGGAGGCCGACTCCTCTGCACAGAGCGTATTCCTTGGAGAAATTTCTTGGAACACCTGCTCGTATCTATTTCAAAAACGAAGGTGTCAGCCCGCCAGGGAGTCATAAACCGAATACAGCTATAGCTCAGGCATACTACAACAAGGTATTCGGCATAAAGAGACTTGCAACAGAGACCGGAGCCGGCCAGTGGGGGTGTGCCCTTGCTTTTGCATGTAACCAGTTCGGCCTTGAATGCAAAGTGTACATGGTCCGGGTAAGTTACAACCAAAAACCTTATCGAAGGATTCTCATGGAGACCTGGGGTGCGAAGTGCGTGCCGAGTCCGAGCCAGGATACAAATGCCGGGAGAAAGTTCCTTGCGCAGAATCCTGAACATCCGGGAAGTCTGGGTATCTCTATCAGCGAGGCAATTGAAGATGCTGTGACTTCAAAAGATTCCAGATACTCTCTCGGGAGTGTTCTGAATCATGTTTTATTGCATCAGACCATAATAGGTCTTGAGACACATAAGCAACTCGAGATGATAGGGGAGTACCCTGATATAGTTATAGGATGTGCTGGTGGTGGAAGTAACTTTTCCGGTCTTGCTCTTCCTTTTGTGAGAGATAAGATACATGGCAAAGATATAAAGATCATAGCAAGTGAGCCGACTTCATGCCCTACAATGACAAAGGGACCTTACATATACGATTTCGGTGACACTGCAGAGACAACACCCCTTATGGCAATGCATTCTCTCGGACATGGTTTTGTCCCTGCCCCGATCCATGCCGGTGGTCTTCAGGTACCATGGCATGGCTCCTATCGTGAGCAGGCTTGTTGTTGACGGTCTTGTTGAGGCAAGGGCATATCCTCAACTTGAGACCTTTGCAGCGGGTATTACCTTTGCAAGAACAGAAGGGTTTATCCCTGCCCCGGAGACTGAATCATGCAATTGCATACTGTTATAGAAGAGGCAAAGAAGGCAAAAGAGGAAGGGAAAGAAAAGGTCATACTCTTTAACTGGAGTGGTCACGGCATTATGGATCTTGCAGCGTATGATGCGTATTTGTCAGGAAAGCTTGAAGACTTATGTGTTGCCGGATGAAGAGATACAGAAACTGATAAAGGATCTGGAAAAGTTTCCAAAACCCTCAAAATAGGTTAAAATAGTTAAAGGTTGCAAGTTAAAGGTTCACGGCTGAGCCAGAACCATTAGGTATTTAAACCTTAAACCGTTAAACCTCTATTGAGATATTTGCATGGAGATTTATTGTAATCAGATTGGAATGGTAATAGATTTTTCTTACTGCGTATCCGTGAATGAAGGGTTGCCATGCAGGAATATTATAGGTTGTTTTCAGAGCAGGTTTGATGTCCTTACACTGTTGAGAGAACGATTTACAGCAGGTGAATTGGAAAAGGCCTTCAAGGGATTACCAAAATCACGTTTAGAGCGGATAGCAGAATCTATCAAGTCAAACACATAAATTCCCTTTTCAAACAGGCCCATACGAATGCGTAAATCTATCATCTGACGACCTCTTATTTATCTTCTCATTGAGGAGAGTTCAGAGGGATTAATGTAGTGTTATGTTGTCCTTTCTTAAAGCATAGCCCCTTGCAAAAAAGAGAGTTTTATGGTAGGCTTTCATTTCTGAAGATACTTTAAAAAATGTCAGCATTAGCCTCTCTCCATAAAGTAATAGTCAGAATCAGGAGAACACAGGCAAAAGAACAGGAGGATAAAGGGAAATTATGGTAGCTACAATCAAGGAACTTCTTGAGGCTGGAGTACACTTCGGTCATCAGGTAAAAAGATGGCATCCAAAGATGAAGAAGTATATTTTTGGTGAGAAAAACGGCATTTACATCATTGACCTCCAGAAGACACTCAAGGGGCTTGAAGACGCCTATAATTTCATAAAAGAGATATCCTCAACAGGAATATCAATCCTTTTTGTTGGCACAAAGAAGCAGTCTCAGGACTCTATTCAGGAAGAAGCAACCCGTGCAGGCGGGTTTTATGTCAATCAGCGTTGGCTCGGCGGGATGCTCACGAATTTTTCCACAATAAAGAAAAGCATTGAGAGATTAAAAAGGATTGAGACCATGAAAACAGATGGTACCTTTGAACTCCTTCCCAAAAAAGAGGTTGCAGCCCTGGAAAAGGAACGGGAACAATTAGAAAAGAATCTCTCAGGCATTAAAGACATGCAGGGTCTTCCGGGAGCTGTTTTCATTGTGGATCCAAAAAAGGAAAGGATAGCCATAGCTGAAGCAAGGAAACTTACTGTACCGGTCGTAGCAATAGTTGACACAAACTGTGATCCCGATGAGGTTGACTATGTGATTCCGGGCAATGATGATGCCA
Source organism: Nitrospirota bacterium (assembly GCA_963796125.1). Lineage (GTDB taxonomy): Bacteria > Nitrospirota > Thermodesulfovibrionia > Thermodesulfovibrionales > SM23-35 > DASPRG01. Next base: position 46,818 of record CAWCKM010000041.1, on the reverse strand, counting down.
TAAGGGCTATCAAACTCATAACCTCAAAGATGGCGGACGCAGTCCTTGAGGGCAGAGAAATCTTATCCAAAAAAACAGCAGAAGAGACAGAAAAAGCAAGTGTTGAGGAAAAGGTACAGCAGGAAGAAGCCGAGGCAAAAGAATGACAACGATCTCGTCAGAGATGATAAGGGATCTCAGGGAGAAGACGGGTGCCGGCATGCTGGATTGTAAAAAGGCTCTCGCAGAAAGCAACGGAGATTTTGATAAGGCTGTCAGCGTGCTCAGACAGAAGGGCCTTGCAACAGCAGCAAAAAAAGCCGGGAGGAGTGCCTCAGAGGGGAGTATTGGTTCATACATACATATGGGGAAGATTGGAACAATGGTGGAAATTAACTGTGAAACTGATTTTGTTGCCAGGACTGACGCTTTCAAGGAACTCGTCAAAGATGTAGCCATGCAGGTGGCTGCAGCAAATCCCTCGTACCTGTCGATAGAGGATGTTCCGCAGAATGTTCTCGAACAGGAAAAGGAAATATATCGCGCACAGATTACAGATAAGCCCCTGAAGGTGATAGAAAAGATTCTGGAAGGGAAGCTTGAAAAATTTTATACTGAGAACTGCCTCCTTGAACAGGTTTTTATAAAAGATACAGAACAAAAAAAGAGAATTAAAGACCTTATTGCTGAAAATGTTGCACGGTTAGGCGAGAATATTATCATCAGAAGGTTTGTCAGGTTTCAACTTGGAGAGACAGTTAAAGAATGAAATAAAGCATGAAGGATTTGAAATATAAGAGAATTCTCCTGAAGATCAGCGGCGAAGCCATGATGGGAGATAAAGGTTATGGCATTGATGCAAATACAGCTGATTTTATTGCTCAGGAGATAAAAGGGGCCGTTTCATACGGAGTTCAGATTGCAGTAGTGGTAGGCGGAGGTAATATTTTCAGGGGGGTAGAAGCAAGTGTACAGGGGATGGAGAGGACATCAGCAGATTATATGGGTATGCTCGCAACCGTTATTAATGCCCTCGCTCTGCAAAACTCCCTCGAGAAAAAGGACGTCCCAACAAGGGTTCAGTCAGCAATCGAAATGAAAGAACTTGCTGAACCGTACATAAGGCGAAAAGCAATAAGACATCTTGAGAAAGGGAGGACAGTCATCTTTGCCGCCGGTACCGGTAACCCTTATTTTACGACAGATACCGCAGCAGCCTTGAGGGCAATGGAGATCGGTGCAGATGCGATACTCAAAGCAACAAAGGTGGATGGCATATATTCTTCTGATCCTGTAAAAGACCCTAAAGCGAAAAAATACGAGACCGTTACGTATATTGATGTTTTGAAGAAAGGTCTCAGTGTGATGGATTCAGCTGCGATATCTCTCTGTATGGACAACCATCTTCCGATCATCGTCTTTAATCTCAGAGGCAAAGGCAATATTAAAAAAATTATTGAAGGGAAAAAGATCGGGACTCTTGTGAAGGGGGATAATGGAGCAAGAGTTAAAAAGAAAAACCACTGAGCGGATGACCGGGGCCATCGAAGCCCTGAAAAAAGAATTCGCCTCCATCAGGACCGGAAGGGCCTCACTCGCACTCCTTGACGGGATTGTGGTCAATTACTATGGTGCATCAACGCCTCTTCAGCAACTTGCAAGCATGAACATACCTGAAAGTCGCCTGATAGCAATACAGCCCTGGGATCCAAAAATCATTCCTGACATTGAAAAGGCTATTATGAAATCAGATCTCGGCATTACCCCTGTAAACGATGGCAGAATGATAAGGATACAGATTCCACCCCTCACAGAGGAGAGAAGAAAGCAACTGGTAAAGATCGTAAAGAAAAAGGCAGAAGAAACAAAAGTCGCAATAAGGAATGTCAGGAGAGATTCAATTGAGGAGCTTAAGAAACTTGAGAAGGAAAAACATCTCAGTGAAGATGATGTCAAGAGAGCACAGGATGAGATACAGAAGATTACAGACTCATTTATCACAAAAGTAGATGAAGTTCTCAATCATAAGGAAAAGGAAATAATGGAAGTTTAGGATGATAAAGGGATAAAAGATGGCTAAAAAAGAAGTCAAGAAGAGAGTCAGCAGAGAACCTTCAAAAAAGATCGCAAAGAAAAAGCCTGCAAAGAAGACTCCTCAGAAGACAAAAATAAGAGAAGAAAAAAAGAAAAAACCAGTCAAGGTAAAAGCCTTCAAAAAGGTTAAGGCAGGGGAAAAAGTAGCTGAAAAAGTAAGAGTGACAAAGAAGATTCAGGCAGCTAAAAAGGTCCGGATTCCCAAAAAGCCTAAGACAACAAAACGAGTCAAGGTGGCAAAAGTGGCCAAGCCCTCCAAAAAGGTTGTCATTCTCCCTAAAGTCAAGACTCAAAAGCCGGCAACACTTGTCCTTCACGATAAAAAGGCTGAAGAGCAGAGGAGAATTGCGCTCAGAAACTCCCTTGTCAGGAAGAGAGAAGAGTTCGTTAAAGAGGCTAAGTCAGAGATATCCAAGTATATCAGGGGAGAAACCAGGCAACTTGTTGATACAGCACTGGACAATGGGGATTGGTCTGTGGTTGACTTATCAGAAGATATTAGCCTCAGGCAGTTGAGCACTCACAGGGAGACACTCCTGAAAATAGATGAAGCCCTCAGGAAAATAGACGAGGGAACATATGGCAAGTGCGAGGATTGCGGTGAGGATATAAGTGTGGAGAGACTTAAAGTCCTCCCCTTTGCAATCTATTGCGTTGATTGCCAGGAAAGAAGAGAGCAACTTGCAGTGTTGGAAAGAGAGGAAAGAGCAATAGATTAACCTTCCGAGCACAGAAATACGTGCAGCTTTTTATCTGTTATAAACCTCTGCGAGAATCTCCTGGGCTCCCCTCGAAAGGAGATCTTCCGCTAACCTGATACCGAGGGATTCATAGTCTTCAGGCCTTCCTTCTATATGACCTTTTACAAGCCTTTTTCCATCAACACTACCAACAAGACCATCCATAACGAGTAGCGAGTCTTTTTGTGCTCTTTGCTCTTTGCCCTCTGCTCTATGCTCGATTCTCGCATACGCAGCGATTGGGACCTGACAGCCTCCTTCGAGCTTCCTGAGAAAAGCTCTCTCTGCTCTCACAGCTATAGATGTCTCTTTATGATTCAATGCACCGACTATTTTATTGATGATCTCATCGTCAGCCCTGCACTCTATTCCGATAGCGCCCTGACCAATAGCGGGAAGGCTTACCTCAAAAGGCAGTATCTCTGTTATCCTGTTTTGCAGTCCTAGTCTTTTTACGCCTGCTGCAGCGAGGATTATGGCATCAAACTGTCCTTCATCAAGTTTTCTTAACCTCGTGTCAAGATTTCCCCTCAATTGCAGCAATCTGCAGATCGGGCCTCGATGTTCAGAAGCTGACATGAATCGTCCTGAAACTGCTCGTGCCTAAGTGTGCTCCTGTCGGCAAGTCTTTAAAACTTTGAACTTTGAACTTTGAACTTTGAACTTGAGAAATAAAGGCATCTCTTGGGTCTTCCCTTTCACAGATCGCTGATAAATGGAGACCCGCCGGAAAGTCGGTAGGAACATCTTTCATGCTGTGGACTGCTATATCAACATCATTACGGAGGATAGACTCCTCGATTTCTTTTACGAAAAGCCCCTTGCCGCCCACCTGTGCAAGTGGAACATCCAGAATCATGTCTCCCGTTGTTTTTATTTTAATGAGTCTGACATCGATCCCTGGATCTATCATCTGGATCTCTGCTTTTACCCATTCTGCCTGCCAGAGGGCAAGTTTGCTTCCACGGGTCCCGATATGTATCTTATTTATCTTTTTTCTCTTCACCATTAATCCCGTAGAGTTTTTTAATGATTGCTATCAGGAGGTCTTTATCCTCAGGGTCTTCTTTGAGGGCTTTTGTCGGTGGATGGATGAGCTTATTGATAATTGCGGAGGCCATACATTCGATAGCCTTCTTCTGTTTGTCCTCCAGTTCAGGGAACCTGTTCATGAGCTTCTCAAACTCTTCTTTCTTGATCTCCTCAGCTTTCTCCCTCAAAGCAACAATGGTTGGCACAGAATCGAGAGAAGAGAGCCATTTGAGAAAAGGTTCGATCTCCTCTTCTATAATCTTTTCCGCCTTCTCTGCCTCTTTCTTCCTTTCGAACATATTTGCATCAACAATCCCCTGAAGGTCATCAATATTGTAAAGATAGACATTGTCCAGATCGTTTATCTGTGGGTCAATGTTTCGGGGAACAGAGATATCAATGAGGAAGACAGGTTTTTGTTTCCTCTCTTTCATTACCTTTTGCATCTGATCTTTCATCAAAATATAGTTTGGTGCGCCTGTTGAACAGATAACGATGTCAGCGTGCGCCATTTCTCTAAGAAACTCTTCTAACTTCACTGGTCTGCCATTGAATTCTTTTGAGAGATCACAGGCCCTCTCAAAGCTCCTGTTTGCGACAATAACTTCCTTCACTCCGTTGCTCATGAGATGCCTTGCTGCAAGTTCTGCCATCTCTCCTGCACCCAGGAGCATGAATACCCTCCCGGAAAGGTCAGCGAATATCTTTTTTGCGAGCTCGACAGCAGCGAAACTTATTGAGACAGCGTTCTCGGCTATTTTTGTTTCGCTCCTTACCCTTTTTGCAACAGAGATAGCTTTTTTCATGAGCCTGTTGAGAAGGATTCCTGTTGTCTTTTTCTCAAGGGCCTTTTCAAAGGCTTCTTTCAACTGTCCCAAAATTTGAGGTTCACCGACAACCATTGAGTCGAGGCTTGAAGCAACCCGGAAGATATGCCTTATCGCATCCACACCATCATGAGTATAGATGGCTTTATCCAACAAAGCCCTGTTTATATGGTGAAATTCTGACAGGAAGTCCTTTACGGATTCAGATGCCTTCTGTGTATCATTTACATGTGCATAGAGTTCTACCCTGTTACAGGTAGAAAGAATCATGGCCTCTTCAATCTCCGGGAGTTCTCTGAACCTTCTGAGTCCCTCCTCGAGACTGGATCCATTGAAGGCCACCTTCTCCCTGACTTCAACATCAGCAGTATTATGGTTGAGTCCTGCTACAAAGATTTTCATAACAATGCAGTGAAAGAACCTTGATGGATGCCTTTTTCGAGTAAGTTAATGCCAAAAAAGGTAATAAGAATTATGAGAAATCCTACGATAGATAATATAGCTGCCCTTTTCCCCCGCCACCCTGCAATGAGCCGGGCATGGAGAATGATGGCGTAAATAAACCACGTTGTAAGCGACCAGACCTCCCTCGGGTCCCATCTCCAATAGCTTCCCCAGGCGCTCTCAGCCCATAGGGAACCAGAGATGATTGCAAATGTCAGAAGGGGGAATCCAAGGGTTATGAGTTTATAATTCAATGCATCGAGGGTCTGGAGGCTCGGTAACCTTCCGAAAATACCTCCAAGGTGTTTGGATTTTACATAGTGTTCCTGGACAAGATACATAATTCCTACCCCAAAGGCGAGTGCAAACGCAGCGTTACCGAGAAAGGCAACGATAGTATGAATGGTAAGCCAGTAACTCTGAAGCACAGGGCTCAGTGGTTTTATCTCTTGTGGCAGCATTGACGATGACAGCATAAGGACAAATACAATGGGCATTACAAAGGAACACAGGATGGATACTTTATACCTGAACTGCAGAACGAAAAAGATGAGGACAATGCTCCAGGAAAAGAAAGATGTCGACTCGTGGAAATTAGTTATGGGGATATGACCTGCAACAACATAACGCTGTATGATGTTTGCCGTATGGAGGACAAAACCTACGCCGGCGAGTGAAAACATAAGGTATGATATGATTTTCTTTTCTTTAAAGAGATCTATGATGCTTACGATTGTTGCAGCAAAATAAAAAATCAGAGCTAATTCAAATAGGACTGTCCCCATCAGAAGCAGCCGAGCTGGCAGCCGGTAATTTTCACGTGGAGCATATCAGCAGCCTTTCCAACATCTCTATAGGAAACGCCAAGCTTCTCTGCAATTTGTCTCGCAGTAGCACAGGGGAGTTTACCGCCGGTAGCTTTTTCCTTGATCTCTTCGACCACTTTATCGTTTACGTTTGTAGATTCCACTTTGTCGATTCCTCTCGTTATCGGTCACCTTATATTCAGTCCATAGAGAACACTGAAAATTCAAGTATATACAAACATTTTACACTATCAATTTTAGAAAACTCAATTTAGGTGATAATTTTATAGCCTCACCTTTATTTCCTTCCCTGGTAAGGAGGAGTAAGGGAAGGTTATAATGAATATGAAAAACGCCTTTTTCAAGAAAAAAGTGCCTGATAATTGTCATCCTGAACTCGTCGGAGCGACTCACCGACGGAGACTCGTTCCGAGTTTCAGGATCTCTTGCAGTTCTCATGTATTGAAAATACGAGATGCTGAAATAAATTCAGCATAACAAGTCTCTGCGCCTAAATTGTCAGAAGCTTGAAAAATAAAGTATTTCCGACTAAAGGAGTTCCGGAAAAGAATGACTGACAAAGTAATAATCCTCCTCGGGCCGACAGGGGTTGGGAAATCCGGCGCCTCGCTCCTTCTTGCCAAGTCCCTTGATACAGAGGTAATCAGTGCAGACTCGATGCAAATTTACAGGCACATGGATATCGGTACTGCAAAGCCGACAGTTGAAGAAAGGACTCTGGTAAAACATCACATGATTGATATTGTTGACCCGTGGGAGTCATACAGCACAGGTAAATATATCGATGCGGTTGCGCCTCTCATAGGGAAACTTCACAGCAAGAGGAAAATACCGATAGTTGTTGGTGGCACGGGTCTTTACATTAAGGCAATGACAAGGGGGATCTTCAGTGGTCCTTCTGCTGACTGGTCATTAAGGGAAGAACTCTTATCCATGGAAAAGGAAGAAAAGGGGTCCCTGTACCAGTTGTTGAAAGACCTCGACCGGGAGGCCTCACAGAGGATAAGCCCTAACGATACTCGCAGAATTATAAGGGCTATTGAAGTCTGTTCAAAGGCTACTTCTACCATGTCAGAAATGCAGAGAAGAATGACAAAACCCCTCCCTTATGAATTTATCAAGATAGGTTTATCGAGAGATAGGAAAGAACTTTATCGAATGATAGAAGCACGGGTTGACAATATGGTAAGGGAAGGGATGGTTGAGGAAGTTAAGAAGGGTAGTACATTTAATAGAGGATAAGGAGAAACAGGGAAGCGGGAAAGCAGGGGAAAAAAGAGCCGTCGATTTACCCTTACCTTCAATGCAGGCCATCGGCTATAAGGACATTGCCCTCTATCTTGAAGGGGAGATTACCTTGGAAGAAGCTGTCAGACTTATTAAAAGGGGCTCTAAAAGATATGCGAAAAGACAATTTACATGGTTCAAAAAGGAGGAGGGTATTTACTGGATTGATATAACAGGCATCTATGATAATGGCATAATCTTCAATCTCATTTCAGATGTGCTCAGCAACGTTTTGAAACATTGATTTTTTTAATTTTCTATTTCATGTTATCTCTCCCCTACCCTCCCTGCCAAGGAGGAGAAGAAAGGGGAGGAGGTGGTTGCAATATTGCGTAAAATACTTTATGGTAGTAGAAAAATTAAAGGAGAACTCCATGGGCAATAATGTGAGGGGCCAGAGCCTTCAGGATAATTACCTGAATCAACTCAGGAAGGATAAAACGCTTGTTGTTGTCTATCTTACAAATGGGGTGAGATTGAGAGGTGTGATTAAAAGTTTCGATAACTTTGTAATCCTTCTTGAGGAGAACACCCAATCTCTCATTTATAAACATGCGGTATCAACAATAGTGCCGGAGAAAAATATAGAGGTCAGATTTGAAACTTAGCAGTAACCACAAAAATCCAATTCCCACAGTTGACATAATCATAGAATTAAAAGGAGGGGTCGTTCTTATAAAAAGAAAAAATCCTCCTGATGGATGGGCACTTCCTGGTGGATTTGTGGACTATGGTGAAACCCTTGAGTATGCTGCTGCACGTGAGGCAAAAGAGGAGACCGGGCTTGATATTGAGCTGATCAGGCAGTTCCACACATATTCCGATCCACGGAGGGACCCCAGACATCATACAATCACAACAGTTTATGTAGCAAAAGCGCAGGGCACTGCCATTGCTGGAGATGATGCAAAAGAGACTGGTGTGTTTCAGAAGGAGGCACTTCCCGATAAGATAGCTTTTGACCACAAAGAGATATTGAACGATTATTTTTCAAGGAGGTATTAGGTAGATGCTCAAGGTGATGCGGCAACATGCAAAATATTTTTATGTCCTTTTCTTCATCGTAATCCTCTCTTTTCTTTTCTGGGGCATAGGAACTGTAGATAAAACAGGCGGTGATATTGTGGCAGAAGTTGGGAAACACAAGATAACCGCTGAGGAATATTGGCGAAGTTATGAGAATGTTAATCGCTTTTACAGAGAGATATATAAGGAAAAATTTAACGAGGAGATGGAGAAGAAACTGAACCTGAAGGAAAAGGTTCTTGATTCCATGATACAGGAACAGGTACTTCTCATCGCTGCAAAAAAAGAAGGGATCAGGATAAGTGACGCAGAACTTCAGGAAGCGATAACTCATGAGCCGGGTTTTATGAGGAATGGAGTTTTCGACAAGAATATATATGTTAATAGACTGAAGCTGATGAGAATTACTGTGGAAGAATATGAAAATGCAAAGCGTCAGGAACTCACCTTAAATAAAATGAGGCATCTTATAGAACTTTCAGTTGATGTGCCTGAAATGAGTGCTAACATCCAAAAGCTGTCAGGTGATGAGAAGTCAATGAACATGCTCCGTGAGGCCATGTCAAGTGAAAAAAAGGAAAAGGCACTGAGGTCTTACGTCGAGGGTCTTAAGAGGGATATAAAAATCAAGATTGATACAAAGCTTATTTCGTAGTTAGAACCAATTCTTTTCAATCCCCTTTTCTAAAAGCTCTTTCGATATCCTCCTTTTATAAAGGGGGAGTGGGGGGATTATTAAAGATAAGTACCTTAACCTTTTCCCTTTAGTTTGAAAACCCTCAGAATTTTATAGTAATATTAACAGAGCCGAAGTGGTGGAACCTGGTAGACACGCACGTTTGAGGGGCGTGTGGGGTAACCCGTGCGGGTTCAAATCCCGCCTTCGGCACCACCATTACCTCTGAATAATCAATGTATTAGTTCTCTCAAAATCGTAAATTATTTACTCAATTAATGTATATTCCAGCCGATAATCTATCCGCAATGACACAAATTATGGAAGGCATAGTGTGGGGAGATTTCTTCGTCGGCAAAGCTCGTTATGATCTGTATATGAGGGAACAAGTTAGAACTTCTCTTTTATCAATGAAACTAATTTTATAGCTCTGTGGAATGCTTCCTGTACTTCATCAACAAAAAGTCTATTTCTTTAAACACGAGTCTTTAGAAACAAAGTCCAATCGACAAGACTGTCTAAGAGCTCTCTTATTTTTTCTAATGTCTTTGAATCTATAACCGTACCGCCTTTATCTATCTTTTCATGAGCAAAAGGTACCATGACCTCTGGACGGTTCAGAGGATACATGTTCAAAAAAACAAAGCATTGACGTAAATGATATTGGGCTCTTGCAGTACCTATCATGCCTATAGAGGCCCCCATAATGGCGACTGGCTTGCCCTCTAAAACATTGTCTCCGTATGGTCTTGACGCCCAGTCAATAGAGTTCTTGAGAACTCCGGGAACAGAATAATTATATTCAGGTGTGGAAATCAAAATGGCATCTGCAGTCCTTATCTTTGTTTTAAAGTCCTTAACTTTTTCCGGCGGCACTTTTTCGAGATCCTGATTAAAAGGTGGAATGCCTTCAAGATCAAATATACTTAGTTCTGCATTATCCGGAACCAAACCTGCTGCAGCCTGCAAGATTGCCTTGTTGTAAGATTCCTTCCTTAAACTTCCTGCAAACCCAAGAATTGATATTTTTGTGTTCATATTCACCTCCTGTAATTCTATTCAATAAGTTTACACCTCACTGCAATATATGGGAAGGATATCGTTTTTTCATTGTAAGCCAAAGCGGTTTAGTTCTCCACAAAATAAAGATAAGATAATGTGTTATGATAAGTAACAGAAAAAGAGAGTAAACAGTCAAACAGGGAAACTGATAAATAGTTTTTATTTTGTAATGCTCACCTTTTAGCAGTATCCCCGATTAACAAGCATTTAATTTTTCATATTTGAGGAAGCACTTTTTGACCGGTCATGCAAAACAATGCACGTATAAGTTTAAAAAGTATATGAAATCATATCGTGTAGGTAAATCTATCATCCTGCCCCATGTCCGTTATGTAAATCATGGAGGCTGTAACAGCATGATGTTTCATTCTCAAGTTGTAAGATTTAATGGACACTATCAAACATTGAGATGTGATAGGATGGACGTTTCTGGTTTTTGTTCTGGACATAAGATGAGCGAAGAAGATTTTTTAAAAAGGTATTGTGGTGGTGTAGAACCAGAAGCAAAGACAGACAATAAACAACCCGACTGTTTACGGAGGTAGATATGAAAGCACTTGTTGAACTAATGGCGAAGTCTCTGGTAGATAAGCCGGAGGAGGTTGTAGTGGCCGAGGTAGACGGAGAAAGAACGGCTATTTTTGAATTGCGTGTTGCTACAAGTGATATTGGAAAGGTTATCGGAAAGCAGGGGAATACAGCGCGAGCAATGAGAACAATACTGAGTGCTGCAGGTGCTAAGCTTGAAAAGCGTTGTGTTCTTGAAATATTGGATTAAACTGAATAATATCCCAAAACAGAATTTTAATTGCTCAGACAATAATTTTCTCATATCATTGACTTGTGGTGGAACACGACACGTAAAGATTGTTTAGGCAAGTTCTTTATTAAGTTTTTCACATTCTATCGGATCAACTTCACACATTCCCATTTCATCTGCTTCGTCACATTTATCACATATTTCCCAGTGCTTACAACGTATGTTCTGAAATAAAGATCTACCACATTCAGAACACCATAAAAAGCCGCAATTCATGCAAAGTCCAACAGTAAAATCTTCTATTCCCTCCATTTCTTCACAATCTTTTGTGTTCTTGCTTCCACAGTGAGGACATTCACCTATCATTATTTCTGCGATAAATTGCTCTTCGGTTACTGCAGACGATTCTTCTACTGATTTTTTTAAGGCTTCCTGTATATCCTTTGGCAAGGAAGCCCATATTTTTAAGATTCCATCATTGTCTTCCATATTCAATATACAATCCCTCTTCTTATATTTTTCTCAATTAAGATCTATGCCATTTTAGCAATTTTTCAGAGAATAAGGTTAAGCACTCCAAAGACTCACTATGAAAATTTCAAGAGGGCGTTCGTGATGAATGAGGGGAATAAAGTTATTGTTATGTATTGCAGACCCGATACCGAAGAAATCTGCGCAAGCAGGTTCAGGCACTTCGATGCATGTTCTTATCAGATCTGGTAACGCCCACTTTTTCAGTTCAACGCATTTAAATTATCTTGTATTTCAATGTTTGCCTTCCGAAGTCTATTGCTTCAGAATGTTTCCATAGATATATTATGAAATAGAAAAATAGAATGAATGGCTCTTAAGTTTTTTTGTTATACCGTATATTAATCTTATAGAGAATATTTGAATGGTCAGAGGAAAGATTATTTCCATCACAAATGAGTTCTCCTTCTCCTGAGTTTTTGTGACTTCTAACCATCATAGTAATAACTTGATCTAAATCAAATCCACCTTCTAGACAGCCTTTACTCAAGCATTCAATATTAAAATATGCATAACTGTTAGGCCAAAAATTTAAAGTGCGTAATACGGTAATCGGGTTTATTTTTCCATAAGAGTTTGTCACATCAATAACAATGCTTGAAACCTTGGGGAAATGCTCAGAAATCAGACCTGATTCAAGTTTTTGTTGCGTTTTTTCTCTTCTTGCGGCATTCTTTTCACTATTTGTCATTTTTCCTTTTCAAAATGCACCCTCCCTGACATGCAGGGAGGGCTTTTGCAGTTAATTAGTTCTTAACTACATTGGTTGCTTTGAGACCTTTTGGGCCATTTTCAGTATCGAAGCTAACTGTATCACCCTCGGCGAGGGACTTATATCCATTGCTCTGGATGGAAGAATAGTGAACGAATACATCACTGCCGTCTTCCCTTGTGATAAAGCCGAAACCCTTGGACTCATTGAACCATTTTACTGTTCCATTAGCCATCTTTTTTTATACCTCCTTACTCATAAATTAAAGTCTCAGAATGATCGCAATAAAAAAGGCCACAAAGCTAAAAGTCTTCGTGGCCTTATCTGTGACTAAGAACTTCTAAAACTTCAATAGAAGTATGACACATATGAGAACAAAAGTCAAAATTATCCCTGATGTGTGATAAAATGACCGAGCAAGAAAATATCTATTAACGAGCTAAAGAGAGGATGCTATGATCATCTTGGAAAATATTACAATGAAAGAATTCAAGAAATATCTGAAACAGACCAGGACGATTGTATTTCCTTTTGGTGCGATTGAAGAACACGGAAGTCACCTGCCTCTGAATACGGATTCTCTCATTATTCAGGAAGTCCTTAAGTTGGTATCGAAGAAAAAGAAATTCTTTCCTCGCACCGATAGTTCATTATGGTGTATGTACGACAACGAGAGAACATCCGGGTACTATAAGCATTACTCCAGAGACACTGAGACAGCTTTCTTCGGATCTTGTGATTGAAGCCTATGAAAAAAGCCTGAGAAATTTCTTATTAATCTCAGGACATGGAGGCAGCCTTCATATGTCTGCCTTGAAAGAATCGGCAGAAAAACTGGTGAAGAAACTGAAAGATATCAGGATTGCTGTCTTTTCTCCCTACGATGTTTTATGGAAGGAACTTTCTGAAATTGCAGAGACACCGAATGATTATCATGCAGGGGAACTGGAGACATCAGTTGTGCTTTATCTTTCCCCGGAGCTTGTTAAGGGAAGGGCTCCTGAAGGATACCCGAAAATTCCTAAACCTTTTGTTATAAAAGACAAGATGAAATATTGGCCTGGTGGTGTCTGGGGTGATCCACAAAAAGCTTCAGCCGAGAAAGGTAGAAAGGCAATTGAGTTAATGGTCGATAAAATTGCAGAGATAATCGAGCAGATTGAAAAGCCTTTTTAAAAACCATGGCCGTGCATAGTGATGTTCACAAGCCTCTCATTTTCGGTAATTATTATTTGACGCAGACTTAGCAAGATGTCTATGTATATAAACAAATTTTGCAATCTTTGGCATATCTCAGAAAATCTTCAGCAGACTGTATTACTACACCCTCAATAAAGTCTTCCTGCTTCAAATCCATCATGTCTATTGTCATCTTACATGCTATGAATTCTACTCCCTCCAACATAGCCATTTCCTGAAGGTCTGGCAATGATGGTATCTGTGCTTTTTCTATCTTTCCCTTCATCATCCAGGTTGCGATAGCTGACATCCCGGGAATGGCACCCATAAAGCCGGAAGGCTGAAACTTGGCTCTCTCTGCCCATCCCTTGCGGATAACATTTATACCCATGAAGGTATAAAACACTTTGGCCTGCATCCCTAACCGTCTCGCATTTATTCCTAAGATCAATCCTGGATAAGCGCCATCAAGGGTGTCTTTTGAAGTAATAAACGCAGCAGACTCTTTTTTCACCTGATCCATTTCAAACTCCTTTTTTGATTGTTGATAAGAGAAAAATATTACTTTTCATTTTAGCAAATCAGTTTTTATTTTTAGCCTGGGAATTACAGATACGTTCTTACCCGGGAGGCCAGTGCATTATACGACCTCCGAGCATATGAAGGTGGATGTGGAAAACAGTCTGTCCTGACTCCGGATTGCAGTTCATGACAAGTCGAAAACCGCGATCTGCTATCCCTTTATCTTTTGCAATCTTGTTGGCGACCTGGAACAAATGGCCTATGAGGTCATTGTCTTCATGTCTTAAATCGAGGTTTGTGGAGATATGTTTCTTCGGTATAACAAGGGTATGGACAGGGGCCTGGGGATTGATATCCTCAAAAGCAACTGAAAGATCATCCTCGTATATTATTTTTGCAGATCGTTTTTTCTCAGCAATCTTACAGAATAAACACTCCATAAAACCCTCCTGAGTTTCGCCTTGAACATAGCCTCATAACGACTTTTTCGTCGAGTGCTACTCAGGGATAATCTATGATATGGTTATAATAACTGAACACCAACAAAAAAGTCTGATAACAAGGCGTTTCAGTATGGTAGATTTAAAAATGAAGATAATTATATATCCGGGAAATGTATTGAGCCTGAATTGTGGCAAGAGAGCGTCAAAAACAATACCGTAGAAAAAGAAAGGGGTGCAGGAATGGGTAAAGAGCATAAAGACGTAAAGGTATATATGCCAAATGAACTAAAAGGTGGAGTGTACGCAAATAGTATGGTTGTGTCGCATACACAGGAGGAATTCATCCTGGATTTTCTCATGGTTGCTCAACCGGAAGGCACCTTGACTGCCAGGGTAATCGTCAGTCCAGGACATGTAAAAAGAATTTTTAATGCCCTTGCAGAAAACATTAAAAATTATGAAGAAAAATTTGGAACCATCAGATTGGCTGAAACCCCGAAGTGGAAAACCTTTGATGTTGCCCTGTAGGCTTTACATTACGGTATCATTTCTCTTTTCTGTACCTGATGTATTCAATGATGCCGGTCAGACTGCCGGTTGAGTTTGCAAGGAACCACGATAAAGAGAGGGCCGTTGCAACATCCTGCCTGATCCCGATGAGGCCAAAAAGCAGGACAAATGCTCCTTCCCTTATGCCAATGCCTGATATGGAAAGAGGCACTGCTGCGAACATGATAATCAGCGGCACAAAGACAAGACAAGCAAGGAAAGGGATATCCACTCCCAGGCCAAGGGCGAGGATGTACACTGCACAAAAACCTGTTACCTGGACGACAGCGGAGAGAAGCAATGCCTTCAGGATAATGCCTTTCTGATTTCGATAGTAATGAAAATAGTCATAAAATTCCGAGAGCATCTGTATCCTCTTGCCAAAACGGAGACCAAAGATCAAAAAGCTGGTAACGATAAAAACCAGAACTATGAAATGGGAATATCCAGAATACAGGCGAATTATGGAAATATGAATAACCAAAAGGAAAGACGATAGTACAAATTATTATGAGCATTACAAAACCGATGTATCTATCCATAAAAATCGATGCTAAGCTAAGGCTGCCTTTTCCTGTTGCCCGATAGAGATAGAATGCCTTGACAGCATCACCTCCTATGAGACCAGGTAGCACAGTATTGAAGAAAGCACCTATCAGGTAAAGCGAAAAGAGTTTTCTCATTCCAAGTGTCTCCGGAAGAAGGAGCTTCCACCTTACTGTTGACAAAAATTGAGCACATATATAGAGGAAAACAGCCGAGATGAAAGCAATAGGGGTGCATGCCCTTTAATGAGAGAAAAAACCTGGTTTACTCCTGTCCTCGAAAAAACAATGTAAAGAAGTGCAGAACTTACAATGAGCTTCAGGGAGAGAAAAAATATTCTTTTTGTTTTAAGGGCCAAGGATCTTTTTAATCACATAGATTGGTTTTCTCTGGCTTTCGTGATAGACCCTCACAAGCATCTCTCCAAGCAGGCCCATTCCGATAAGCTGGATACCAACGATAATCATGAGAGCACCGAGTAAAAGGAGTGGTCTTCCCCCGATTTGGTGTCCGAGAAAGATTTTGTCGATAACCAGGTAGAGTGATATAAGAAAACCGAGAAACCCGCATACAACACCTATGGGGCCAAAAAATTGAATCGGTTTTGTAGAAAAACTCTGGAGGAACTTTACCGTTATCAAATCTAAAACAACCTTTAGCGTCCGTGAAATACCGTATTTTGATGCTTCCTTTCAGTCGCGGATGGTGAGTAACCTCCACCTCTGCAACTCCTCACCCCATACCAGCTTGCAACAGCAGGGATGAACCTGTGCATCTCTCCATAGAGTTTTAAATTCTTTATGACATCTCTCCTGTACGCCTTAAGAGAACATCCATAATCATGGAGCTTTACACCGGTTACCTTACTGATTAGCCAGTTTGCCACTAAGAGAGGGCAGCCTCCTGCTGAAGAACGGATCTTTCCTCTTTTTTCTCCATCCACTCACAAGGTCATGGTCTTTTATAAGTTCAAGGAGTTTCTGGATATCAGCAGGATCATTCTGGAGGTCACCGTCCATTGTAACGACAATATCTCCGCGTGCAAAGTCGAATCCTGCTGCAAATGCTGCCGTCTGTCCAAAGTTACGCCTCAGACTCAATACAATGACCCTGTTATCTTTTGACTGGATCTCCTCAAGGATAGAGAGAGTCCTGTCAGTGCTTCCATCATCCACAAAGAGTATCTCATATTCCTTTTCCGACGGATTCAAGATACTCCTTTAGTTTCTCGTAAAGGAGTAGGTATGTTTTCCTCTTCGTTGTAAAGGGGGATGATTATGAAAGGGTCATCAATATGTCCCTGGTTTTTCTCCTCTCATGCCCTTAAAATCATAGCACAGAAAGATAGAATAGTCTCTGACTTTCTTGTCTTTTTCATAAACTGTAAAAAGCCTTTTCTCAATCTTTTCAAAAGCACCCGCAACTCTCTGAGGTATCACAATGTCGTCTATTGTAACAAAGATTGCATTATAATGAAGAAGATTCAGAGAATCCAGGCCAGAGGTCGTACTGGTTCATCCTTCGACTTATGGTTAATACAATAGGTTATGGGATGTCCTTTTACATAGAAGGCAAGTTCACTGGAAACCTGATACCTTTCAGAAAATAAAAATACAGGTCTGTTTTCAGACATCTCTTCATATAGCTTTGTCACTTCTACCCAAGTTCTTTCCAGCCTCTGAGCCTGCTGGTAGGATCTTGTTTCACAGAAAGATTGAGGATGGAGGGATAATGTGCCACGACTGTAACAGCCACTGATAACAGAATTGCTGTCGCAATGAGAATCTTCTTGACCTTTTCCTTCAGAAAAAACTTTTTTTGAAAATACAGAAAAGGCAATAATTCCAGTTACATATCCCGGCAGTGCCCAATTTGCCTGTACTTTGCCCTGAAGACTTTTCAAGAGAAAAAAGACTAATAACAGGTGTGAAAAACCAGAAGAGGAAACTGCCTTCTTTCTGCTTCCTTTGACTCCAGAGAGAGACTGGCCATAAGTATGAAGAGAAGAGGAGTAATTACTCCAAGCTGCGAACCAATAAATTCAAAGAAATCTTTTAATGTTATCCTCAGGCCTTCTGCTATGTGTGCCTGTCCTGCTGTGTGTCTTAATGTAACCCAGTTATACTCAGCATTCCACAGGATTACAGGGATGAATATTAGAAGGCTCAGGAAAAAGGCAATGTAGGGGCCTCTTGTAAAAAAGAGTCTTCTCTCCCTTTGAAAGTAAGAAAAAAAAGGAACAGAGATAAAAGAGTGCCATGGTGTATTTGGTTAGGAGACCAAAGCCTATTGATATACCGAGGAGAAGCCAGTACACCTGCGCGGTGCGTAATGCGTGATGCGTGACGGCTTAATCTGATTTTTCCTTGACTCATCACTCATTACGCATAACTCATTACGATTTATCGACTTCCCAGAACAAAAATAGCGATAGTATCCAGAAAAATATAAACGGTGAATCTATGGTGAATATGATCCCATAAGTCGAGAAGAGAGGTATTAGCTGAAGCAGTATTGCTGATAAAAGGCCGACCCTTTCATCATACATGTTCTTCCCCAACGCATATATAAAGACGCTGCTGAGGGCAGAGAAGATTACCGCCATAACTCTGATACCAAAAACATTATCTCCAAGTATCGCTGTACCTATATATATGAGATATGCGATCATCGGACCTTTTGAGTAATAGCTCCAATCAAGCCTCCGGGACCATTCCCAATAATGAGCTTCATCAGGGCTCAGATCAAGAGGCCCTTGCTGGATGTAATATATCCGGAAGACACTGATGGCAAGGAGGAAGATAAAGAGGACTGTTGAATAAGGTTTTAGTTGATATCGTTTATATGCCCTGTTATAAAGGGCTACGAGAGACAGTGCCAACCCTGCACCGCACAGTGCACCCACAATAATATCTGAGGGATAGTGTACACCAATATAAATCCTCGAAAAACTCACAAGAAAAGCAATCAAAAGAAAGGCATAACGTATATTATTTTTATAAAGGATAACAAATGGTGCTACGAAAGCAAAACTGTTTGCAGCATGACTCGACGGCATCGAATAAGATCTGGAACAACCAGCAAGGAGATGGACACCTTCGAGTATGTTGCAAGGCCTTGGCCTTTCAAAAACATGCTTGAGAAAGTGTGATATCCAATCGGCTAAAGCAAAGGATGCTAACCCGAGTATCAATGCAAGGCATGCCTTTTTTCTATCTTTGTAACAGAGCCATGCTATGAACGGAAGCGTCAGGAGAAAGACGTTGTTTGTGATGAATGGCATGATGACATCAAAGAGTCTGTTCTGGAAGTCTCTGTTTATGAAGAAAAAGATGAGAGTATCTACCTCAGGAAGGCTCACCAACATTCACCATCTAATTCATCAATTTTTTGCTCCGCTTCAGTGTCCAATTGATAATCTCCTCAACCAATGCCTCTATGGTAGCTTCTTTTGGCATAATGTCAGCGTAAAGCCCTGCCTTCTTAACAGCCTTTGCCGTCACAGGCCCTATAGCGGCTATGACTACTCCTTTGAGAAGCTCATCAGCATCCTCTCCCATTATCTCTTTGAAGTTAGTAAAGGTTGCTGCACTAGTAAAGGTAGCTATTGAAATCCTTCCCTCCTTTAAAAATCTCCTCAATCTCTTTCCACGAGC
Organism: Nitrospirota bacterium; assembly: GCA_963796125.1. Lineage (GTDB taxonomy): Bacteria > Nitrospirota > Thermodesulfovibrionia > Thermodesulfovibrionales > SM23-35 > DASPRG01. Next base: position 27,926 of record CAWCKM010000041.1, on the reverse strand, counting down.
TTCTGGTTTTATCGTTCTGTATGCAACAGGTATATCTACCTTCCCACCAAGTTCCCTTACTTTTCTGGAAAAATCTCTCTTGCCTTCTCAGCTCGCGGCAAAAGAAACCGCATACCTTTTAACGCCTCCCCCTCGATTCCCCCTTTGGTAAGGGGGGTACTGTTTGCTTTCCGCTCAATTTAACAAATGCCTCTATCAACCCTTCGGCGCTAAATTCCCAGGAACCAAATCTGTCTTTATCCCGTAGTTTTTTATCTCTTTTGCTGTCTTTGATCCTATGCGCAGATTTTTATCCCCTTTAAATCTCTGATGTCTCTATCTCTGTCAAAGAACCTTTTGAAAAAGTATTTCACTCCGTTTCTGCTTGTGAAGATCAACCAGTCATATGCACTTATATTACCGATTGATTTATCAAGCTCTTCATAGCTTACTGGCGGAACAACCTCTATTGTAGGAAATTCGATAATCTCAGCACCGAGTTCTTCCAGAGGCTCAAATCCTTCCATGTGCTCTCTTGTAACGAGTACTCTATGCCCGAACAATGGTTTTTTTTCATACCACTGCAGAGACTCCCTGAGCTTTACAACATCACCAACAACCATGGTAGCAGGTGGTTTTATATCCTTATCTTTAATAATCTCACTGATATTTTTTAATGTTCCGACAACTGTTCTCTGGTCAGGCCTTGTGCCCCATCTGATTACTGCAACAGGCGTATCAGGTAAGCGGCCGTTCTCAATTAATTTTCTGGTAATCAGGTCTATATTCTTTACAGCCATAAGAAATACAAGTGTACCGACGCCTGTAGCAAGCTTCGACCAGTCGATGGAGCTCTCTTCTTTCGTTGTATCCTCATAACCTGGGATGACCGCAAAGGATGATGAATACAGCCGGTGAGTGAGGGGGATTCCTGCATAGGCAGGGGCTGCAACAGAAGAACTCACTCCAGGTACAATTTCAAACTCTATTCCGTTCTTCAGCAAGGGCTTCTGCTTCTTCTCCACCCCGGCCAAATATAAATGGGTCTCCGCCTTTGAGTCTGCATATAATTTTACCTTCCTTTGCTTTCTGGATAAGGATTTCGTTGATCTCATCCTGTGTCATGGTAGTGATGGCCGCCGCGTTTTCCAGCATAAATGAACTCTGCATCGTGGTTGATGTAATTTAATACCTGAGCATTAAGATGGAAATCATAGATAACGACCTCTGCTTTCCGGAGGCATCGCAAACCCTTTATGGTAAGAAGCCCGATATCACCAGGCCCAGCGCCAACTATATAAACCTTGCCTTTCATGTCTCTGCGTTAAATCATTTTAGCACAATTGATGATCACAGACCTTGGCTGAAGAGTTTCCAGATGTTTTGAAAAATTGTATAAAGAATAAAGCAGGTTAGGGGGTAAGGGGATTCATGGCTTCTTTGAGTGCCTTTCCTGCTTTGAAGTGGAGTGCTTTCTTTGCTGGTACGTCTATCTTTACCCCTGTCTTCGGGTTCCTTGCCATCCTCGGTTTCCTGTGCTTCAATTTGAAGTTTCCGAAACCTCTTATTTCAATCTTGTCGCCTTTGATAATGGCCTCTTTCATCGTCTCAAAGATAGTCTCTACAACAATCTCCGTCTGTTTCCTTGTCAAACTGCCGAACTTTTCCGAAACCTTTTCTATAAGTGCTGATTTTGTCATGAAAACCTCCCTTTAAAAAATAAGTCTAAGGTCGTATGGTTAAAAAGTTAAGGGGTCTTAATACCGTTAAACTGTATAACATTAAACTATTAAACCTTTTCCGGATTAAGGTCTATAGAGATATTTCAGTTTCACTGTAGGGATAATATCTGTCAATTCTTCAGGAACTCCCTCCCTGATCAAATCAATAAGAGAGAAGCGCTCCTTTTTGCTGACTATCACCGGTTCTCCCTTTATTCCGGAAAGTTTTGCAGCAGCCTGAACAGTATCCTCAAGGTTTCCAAGTTCGTCTATGAGGCCTGCTTTGAGGGCCTGTTCACCAGTAAAGACCCTTCCATCGGCAATCTTTTCCACATCGGAAGGGAGCATTTTTCTTCCTTCTGCAACGGCTTTTATGAACTGGGTGTGAACATTATCAAGAACCCCCTGAAGTATCTCCCGTTCTTCTTTCCCGATTCCTCTGAATATTGATGCTATATCTTTATGTTTTCCACTCTTAACCACTTCTGTTTTTATTCCAAGCTTATTCATGAGCCCCTCGATATTGGGGATTTCCATGATTACCCCGATTGAACCTGTAAGTGTTCCGGGATTGGCAATAATCCTCGTAGCAGGTGAGGCAATATAATAACCGCCTGATGCAGCAACAGAACCCATTGATACAAGCACCTTTTTTTTTGCAACAGCCTTTCTCACTTCTTCATAAATCTCCTGGGAAGGAGCGACAGCGCCACCAGGGCTGTCAACGCGCAGCACAATAGCCTTAATTGACGGATTCTTCACATATTCCTTGAGCTCTTCTGTTGTTTCCCTGGAATCTGTAATGACACCCTCTATACGAATAAGGGCAACCCGATCACCAATGGGGATAGTTTTTTGAAGCATGACAAGGAGAATGCTCACAACAATAAGGAGCAGGAATAGACCGAGAATGATGAAAAAGACCTTTTTCACTCTCCTGTCCTCTTAAGGTTTTTCATGCTCAGTCCTATTTTCCTTTCATCAAGATCTACCTTTATGATCCTTACCCAGATATCGTCACCTTCTTTTATCGAATTATCGGCCTTATCCGGAGTCTGCTTTATGATCTCTGAGGAGTATACAAGGCCTTCAACCCCACCTTCAAGCTCTACGAATATGCCGAAATCAGTGATCCGCAAAACTTTTCCTTTTGTCTCGGAACCGAGCTTGAATTTTTCCGGGATCTCCTTTAACCACGGATCAGGTTTGAGCTGTTTCAGGCCAAGGGCTATTCTTTCTGAATCGGGTTCTATGCTCAATATGATTGCCTCAACCCTCTGTCCCTTCCTCAATATTTCCGAAGGATGCTTTATATGCTTTGTCCATGAAAAATCAGAGATATGTATGAGACCATCGACTCCTTCAGGAAGACTGATAAAAGCACCAAAATCAGCAAGGGTCTTTACCTTGCCTGAAATCTTCTGGCCTATGGTATAGCGCTGGGAAACGAGCTCCCACGGGCTTGGCTTAAGCTGCTTGATACTGAGGGAGAGACGCCTTTCTTCCTTATCAACCTTCACTACTAAGGCTTCAACCATTTCTCCGATGGAGAGATACTTTGACGGATGCTTTAGACGCGGCAGCCAGTCTATTTCTGATACATGCACAAGCCCTTCAAGACCCTCTTCAAGTTCAATGAATGCACCATAATCAGTGACGCTCACAACCTTACCCTTTACCTTCTTTCCGACAGGATATCTTTCGTCTACTGTGAACCAGGGGTCCGGTTTTTTCTGTTTATAGCCGAGCGTTACCCTTTCATGTTCCTCGTCATACTTAAGAACAATGACTTCTACTTCATCTCCAAGGGCAAAAAATTCAGAAGGGTGGTTTATTCTTCCCCAGGAAATATCCGAAATATGGAGCAATCCATCTATCCCACCAAGGTCAATAAAGACTCCGTAATCGGTAATGTTTTTGACAGTTCCCTGTATAAGTGCACCTTCTTTGAGCTTTTCGAGGGTATCAGCCTTCTGCCTCTGCCGTTCCTCCTCAAGGATTGCCCTTCTCGAAATGATAACATTGGAGAGCTTGCTATTCAGCTTCAAAATCTTGAAGAGAATTTTTTGTCCTATAAGATTATCAATCTCCCTCGGTGCTTTTATGTCTACCTGAGAGCCTGGAAGGAAGGCGTTTATTCCTGAGATATTTACAAAAAGGCCGCCCTTTGTTTTTCCGACAACAACTCCCTCAACAGGTGTTCCATCCTGAAGTGCTTTTTGAAGGAGATCCCATGTCTTGATCTTTGTAGCTTTTTCTTTTGAGAGATGTATAATGCCCTCTGAATCAACAATCTCTTCGACGTAAACCTCAATATCACTGCCGATCTGTATTGATGCGAGTTCTTCTTCAGAAAACTCTCCGATAGGGACAAATCCCTCAGATTTATACCCAATATCAACTATGACTCCATCCTGCTTCAGAGCAAGTATCCTTCCTTTTAGTATTGTCCCCTCTACGATACTATGGAAGGTTTCAGCATAAAGTCGTTCCATCTCATTGTTTTTAAGTTCCACGACAAGTTTATCCTCCTATATTTCTAATTCTCTCTTCTACTTCTTTAATAATCCACCCGGGAGTTGAAGCTCCAGCGGTTATACCGACTCTCTTTGCCCCCCGAAACCATGCATCTTTTATCTCAGCGGGAGTCTCTATATGATATGTAGCTACGGAAAGGGACCTGCAGAGTTTTGCAAGCTGTGTTGTATTTGCGCTGTTCTTGCCCCCTACAACAACCATAACATCTACCTTACGGGCCATATCTTCTGTCTCCTTCAGTCGAAGGGCAGTGGAATTACATATTGTATTATATACCTTTATTTCCTTTGCATGCCCAATTGCATGAGAAAGAACTCTTTTCAGTGCATCGAGAGGCTGGGTAGTCTGGACAACAATGCCTACCTTGTTCTTGAGTCTCGGGACAGGGCTGTTTCCATCAACTACTATGGCATCATCACTTGCAAAACTCATTAATCCTTTTACCTCCGGATGCTCTTTTTCCCCCAGGATGACAACCTGATAACCTTCTTCCCTAAGGAGTTTAGCATAATACTGTGCCTTTTTTACAAATGGGCAGGTTGCATCTATTATCTCGCATCCCATGGATGATATCTCTTCTGAGAGATTATGAGGTATACCATGGGTTCTGATTATCAGTGCCTGAATGCCCTTCTTTCTTTTTATGTCCTCGATAGGGATAATCCCTTTCTCCCTGAGTTCCTCTACTACCTGCGGGTTATGGATGATTGGACCAAGGGTATAGACGCCTTTACGTTTTTCTCTGGATACGCGAAATGCAATGTTCACAGCCCTCTTTACACCAAAACAGAACCCGGCTGTCTTTGCTAACAGTATCTTCATTGAATGAGCACAGAGCATAGAGCAAAAAGTATAACATACAGAGATTTTAGCTCTTTGCTCTTCGTCCTTCGCTCTTTATTCTTTAGCTTTCTTATTGTTTCCATGATTTCTCTTGATATTCTCTCTTGAGAAACTTTGCCTGTCTCTTTCCCCCTGATTGTTAAAGGGTTGCCAAAAACTACCTTTATCTTAGCAGGTCTTAATAACTTCGCACCTACAGGGAGAGCCCTGTCTGTTCCCTCAATCAAAGTGGGGACAACAGGGACAGCGCTCATGCCTGCAATCATGCCTACACCTCTCTTGGCATCAAGAAAGTTTCCATCAGCGCTTCGACTTCCTTCCGGAAAAAGGATCAGGACCCCTCCTCCCTTTAGTCTGGTAACAGCCTCCTTTATTATAGAAGGCTGTGGTTTATCACGTTTCATCGGAAAACAGCAGGCCCTGACAATTCTTCCAATGAACGGAATCCGGAAGAGCCCTTCTTTTGCTATATATGTGGGACGCCTCTTTAAGGCCACACCGAGAACAGGGGGGTCCAGATAACTTACATGATTCGCTGCTACGATAACCCCGCCATTTTTAGGAACATTCTCGCCGCCAATCACCTCAAGTCTGTTGAATAGTTTAAAAAAAATATACAGCAGTGCTCTAATAAGCTGATAAGAAAAATCACTCAAGGTTCGGCTCTTACATACTCCAGTATTTTTTCCTGCACCTGTTCAACAGACAGGTTTGATGAATCTATGGCGAATGCGTCATCTGCCTTCTTAAGGGGAGCTATGTCTCTGTTTGAATCTCTTTTGTCTCTTTCCATTATATCCCTTATGGATTCCTCAATACTTATATGCATACCCTTCTTCTTATACTGGAAGTAGCGCCTTTTAGCCCGTTCCTCCAAAGAGGCATCGAGGTAAATCTTTTTCCAGGCATTTGAAAATATAACAGTTGTGGTATCTCTCCCTTCTACAACAACATTACGGGTAGTAGCGGCGTCTCTCTGAATGTCAAAGAGGAAATCCCTTACAATCTTTCTTGTGGAAAAAACCGATGAATAATGATCAATTTCTTTTGATCGAATATCTTCTGAAATATCTCTTCCATGGAGGAATACCTTCCCATCGGTATATCTGATATCCATTCCATGAAGAACATTCATCAATCTTTCATCGCTGTCTTCCGGATTTACGCCGCTGTTTCTTAGTACAAGAGCAATAGCCCTGTATAATGAGCCGGTATCAAGATAATCAAAACCAAGTGTTTCTGCAATGAGTTTTGCTATGGTGCTTTTGCCAGCTCCTGTCGGCCCATCTATGGCAATAACTTTTCCCATCAAAATAAATTTCGGATGAAAAAGCAGACTTGCATTTTTTCCCCGGACTTAATTTTTTGTAAGTTTCTTGAGTATTTCAAAGAATCCAGGAAATGATATGTTTACTGAAGATACATCATTAATGATCGTTTTCTCTTCAGCAATCATAGCTGCAATTGCCATTGCCATTGCAATCCTGTGGTCCTTGTAACTCTCTATTACAGATCCTGTTAGCCTTTTCCCGCCAGTAATACCCAGACCATCTTCATACTCCTCGATATCGGCTCCCATTTTCCTGAGTTCTGTTGCTACTGTTTTGATTCTGTCAGACTCTTTTACGCGGAGTTCCTCTGCCCCTCTGATAGTTGTGGTTCCTGTAGCTTGCGTTGCTGCTACACAAAGGACGGGAAACTCATCAATCAACATGGGGATTTTTTCTTTTTTTATCTGAATGGCTCTCAGCTCTCTGCCTCCTTTACAATAGATATCTGCAACAGGCTCACCCGATACAATTCTGCTATTGGATATTTCGATCTCAGCCCCCATCTCTTGCAGTACCCTGAGGAGGCCAGTCCTGGTAGGATTAATTCCTACCCCTCTAACGATGATCTCGGAATCTTTGATTAACGATGCCCCAACTATAAAGAATGCAGCAGATGAAAAGTCCCCTGGCACAGTTATCTCTGAACCGTGCAGTTCCGCATCACCTTTTATGGTGATATGAAGATCTTCAACTTTTATTTCAGCACCAAAGGCTGGCAGTATCCGCTCTGTGTGATCCCTTGACTGAAAAGGTTCTATGACTTCTGTTATACCAGCCGCATAAAGACCGGCGAGGAGTATGGCTGACTTTACCTGAGCACTTGCAACAGGCATTGTGTATTGAATGGGCTTGAGTCTTTTCCCCCTGATAGCAAGGGGTGGATATCTGTCATTAGCCCTCGCCATTATCTCTGCGCCCATCTGTATGAGGGGAATAATGACCCTCTGCATTGGCCGTTGGCGTAATGATTCATCCCCTGTCAGGACAGAAAGAAAAGGATTTCCTGAAAGCACACCCGAAAGAAGCCTCATGGTTGTCCCAGAGTTTCCGCAATCAATGATGCTGTCAGGTTCTCTGATCCCTTTGATGCCCCTCCCGTCGACGATTATCTCGTCACCCGTGTCTTTTATCTCCACACCTAATACCCTGAAGGCGGTGATTGTACTGAAGGGGTCTTCAGCCCTGAGAAAGTTTTTTATTATGCTTTTCCCTTTTGCAAGGGAGGACAGTATGACAGCCCTGTGTGATATAGACTTATCAGGAGGGGGAGAAAATTCTCCTTTAAAAAATTTTGCTTTACTGAGTTCAATGCTGTCCAATACCTTCCCTCAGTGTCCGGGCCTTTTCGAATTCCCTTTCAAGGGATTCAAAATCAGAAACCCTGAGATACTGGCTTAACCGTTCAAGGTTGCTTTTGAAGATATCAAGAGATTTAAGGAGGTTATCCTTGTTGAGGATACAGATATCACGCCAGAGTTCCGGAGAGCTTGATGCTATTCGTGTGGTGTCAAGAAAACCCTGACCAGAAAACTTCAGATATGAAACATCTACATCAGCTACAGCATTTACTATTGCATACGCAATAAGATGAGGAAGATGGCTTACCATTGCATATATCCTGTCATGTTCATCAGGGTTAACCAGTTCGACGGCACAGCCAAACGTTTTCCATATATGTATGAGCTTATCGAGAGTGTCCCTGGAAGTCTTTTCTGTTGGAGTTATGATGCATTGAGCGCCTGTGAAAATTCCGGCTGCTGCTGTTTCAATCCCTGATCGGTTACTCCCAGCGATGGGGTGGCAGCCGATAAAGGAAGCGCCAGCAGGCATGAGTGCCTCCATATCATAAACAAGCCTCCCTTTTACGCTTCCGACATCTGTAATCAATGCCCCTTTTTTCAGGACAGGACGGATTTTCTTTGCGATGTCTGTAAAGGTTCCAACGGGAGTAGCAAATAAGACAAGATCAGAGTCAGCACATGCCTTAACAGGATTAAGTTCAAAGGAGTCTATTATTCCCATCTCCTTTGCCCTCTCAAGGTTTTCAACCCTGCGGCCGTGTCCGGTCAGATGATTGCAGAATGTATATTTCTTCATGGCTAGTGCAAAAGATGCGCCGATTAATCCGACACCAAGAATGGTTACCCTATCAAAAAAAATTTGACCCTCTTTGATCATATCTTCCTTCCGACTGCGATGGCTATGGGCTTCAATTCATCCATTAATTTCTTAAAGGCAGAAGGCTTTATGGACTGCTCTCCGTCAGAAAGTGCTTCTTCAGGATTTGTATGCACCTCAATAACAAGCCCGTCTGCTCCTGCTGCAACAGCAGCTTTAGACATAGGAGCGACGAGATCCCACTTGCCAACTCCATGGCTTGGATCAACAACGACAGGAAGATGTGTAAGTTGCTTAAGGAGCGGGACAGCGCTGAGATCAAGGGTATTTCTGGTTGCTGTTTCGAAGGTCCTGATCCCCCGTTCGCAGAGGATTACCTTTTGATTGCCCCTTGACATTATATACTCTGCAGCCATGAGCCATTCCTTGATTGTTGCTGACAAACCCCTTTTCAGAAGGATTGGTTTATCACAGGTGCCTACTTCCAGGAGAAGGCTGAAATTCTGCATGTTACGCGCACCGATCTGTACTACATCTGAATACCTTATAACGATTTCTATGTCCCTCGGGTCCATAAGCTCCGTCACAATGGGAAGTCCTGTCTTTTCTCTTGCTTCTGAGAGATATTTCAGTCCTTCTTCCCTGAGTCCCTGGAATGAATAGGGAGAAGAGCGCGGTTTAAAAGCACCTCCTCTGAGAAAAGAAGCACCGGCATTTTTGACCTTCTCTGCTATACTGATGATCATGGTCCTGTTTTCTACTGCACAGGGACCTGCTATTACCTGTATTTTTCTACCTCCGATAACATTCCCTCTAATGGTGATAGTGGTATCTTCTGCTTTAAAATCCCTGCTGGCGAGTTTATAGGGCTTGAGGATCCTCATCACATCTTCAACGCCGGGCATTACCCTTATTGCATTTTCTTCCTCTTCTGCTATCTTTGAGGTATCACCGATAACCCCGATTACAGTCCTTTCGGTTCCTTTTGAAATATTTACCCTGAGACCCCGTCCTTCGAGTTTCTTTACAATTCGCTTCAGTTCATCTTCTGTTGCGCTTGGTCTTAAAACAATGATGTCCATTTACTCCTCCGTAATCCCGTAATGAGTAATCAGTAATGTGTGATGATTGTCGGTTTTCATTCAGTTATACATGACTCATAACACTTTACGCATTACGGTTTTCAATGCTTCAATAAATCTCTTGTTCTCTTCTGGTAATCCTATGGTTACTCTTATCTCCTGAGGCCCTACAGGTCTGACAATTACCCCGTGTCGAAGCATTTTATTGTACAATACATATGCATCTTCTCCCATAAGTATGTATATGAAGTTCGCTTCGGTAGGGATATATCTTACCTTAAGAGAAGTGAGTTTTTTGTAAAGGTATTTTTTCCCCTCTTCATTTATTTCTTGAGAGTATCTGACATGCGTATTATCTTGAAGAGCATATATAGCAGCCTTTTGCGCCAGAGAGTTTGTGTTAAAAGGCGGCCTTAGTTTATTCATCTCGAGGAGGATATCAGTCCTTGCAATTCCATAGCCTATCCTGAGACCTGCGAGACCATAGATTTTGGAAAATGTCCTGAGTATCAGCATATCTTTCCCGTTCCTGAAATGTTTTATGCTGTCTGCATAATCAGGATCTGTCACATATTCATAGTATGCCTCATCAACAACAATGAGAATCCCTTCCGGAATTTTCTCTAAAAAGCGATCGAATTCATTTCTTTTGTTAATGGTGCCTGTGGGATTATTCGGATTTGCAATAAAAATCATTTTTGTTTTTTGCGTAATAGCATCTGCCATCGCTTCAAGGTTGTGCGTGTACTTCCTCAGGGGTATCTGCACCGGTTTCCCACCAAGTGCCTGAACCGACATGGGGTAAACAACAAAAGAAGGATGGGCCATAACAGCCTCATCACCCGGCCGGAGAAAAGTTCTTACGGCAATATCGATCAGTTCATTGGAACCATTTCCGAGTATCAACTCGTCATCTCCTAAAGAAAGCCTATCCGATAAGGCTTTTTTCAGATAATAGCCGCTTCCGTCAGGATATCTGTTAATGCTATTTGAAGTATTCGGATCATGTAAGCTATTGATTACAGCTTTTAATGCCTTTGGCGAGGGACCAAGAGGGTTCTCATTGGATGCAAGTTTTACAGAATCTTTGATACCGATTTCTCTTTCGAGTTCATCTACCGGTTTCCCGGGCACATAAGGACTAAGGGTTGAGATATAAGCCGGTGGTTTAATCATCAAGTTCCGCCATGAGGATAGGAACCAAGAATCTTCACATAAAGGCAATTTTCTTTTATGTCTTCAATCGCCTTTCGCACTTTCTTGTCATCAACGTGACCTTCCATATCAACAAAAAATATATATTCCCATGCCTTTCTCTTGGAAGGCCTCGACTCTATTTTTGTCAGATTAATCTTTGCTTTCTTGAAAGGTGAGAGGATGTCATAGAGGGCTCCGGGTTTATCTTTGATCGAGAACATTATGGATGTTTTATCCTTCCCTGTCTTCTGAGGATATTCTTTTGAAATGACAAGAAATCTTGTATAGTTATATTTACTGTCTCCGATGTTTTTCTCAATGAAGTGCAAGTCATAGATCTTTGCAGCGAGCTCGCTCGCTATTGCTGCTGCCTCAATGTCATGGGATGCAATCTCTGCAGCTCTCGCCGTACTTGTAGATTCGAATACCGGGATCCCGGGAAGGTTTGACTCAAGCCACCGCTTACATTGCGCCGAAGCCTGAGGATTAGAATAGACCTTCTTGATTTTTGTTTTATCACCACTTTTTGAAAGAAGATTATGGGAAATTTCCAACATTACTTCAGCAGAAACCTTGAGATCATAGTCCATGAAAAGATCAAGAGTAGAACTGACGACACCCTCGTTTGAGTTTTCGATCGGCACAACACCAAATTCTGCCTTGACGGAGTCGACAGCATCAAACACGCCCTTGATACTCTCTACCGGAAGAAAAGAAGCTGACGAACCGAAATGTCGTAAAGCCGCGAGATGCGTGTAGGTTGCAAGCGGACCGAAATATGCTACCTTCAGGGGTTCCTCGAGGGAAAGTGATGCAGAAAGGATTTCCCTGTATATCACTTTTAATGTATCGTTTGGAAACGGTCCTTTATTCAAAGCTGTTAGTCGTTCGAGGATTTCTCTTTCACGTTCCGGAGAATAGAATTTTGTCTGCTCATGGCGTTTTATATGAGCAATCTCGATAACCGTTACCGCCCTCTTGTTAAGGAGCCTAAGGATTTCATTGTCGACTTCATCGATCTCTTTCCTCAATCTTTCAAGTCCTCCCATCTTTATATACTCCTTGATATCAAGAACCCCTGTTTTTTCTGACTATTATACCAACAAAAGTCAACCTTTGTTACAGGGATATGAAAATGAGCAGGTGTTCGGCAAGAAAAAGCTGGTTCGATCTCAGTCAACACTATTGGGAAGACTAATAGCCAAAAGACTGCAGGAGTGAATTAAATAAAAACTAATCCTACCTTGTAAAAGACATCGTCATACTTTTCAATCCATCTTACCATTGCTGTTTTAGAAGAGGTAGGAATAGTGCTTTTGATTGTTATCTTCTGTCCTTCTGCGAGGAGCTTCGGAGTATAAAGGCACAGTCCAGAGACACTTACATTGAGAGTAAAACCGATAAAGGTTTCATGTGTACTATTAGAAATTAAGACATACTCAACCACTGCATAGGAAAAATCCTGGCGGCGGTGTTTCCTTTTGTCCTTTAGCTTACTTTCATCATCTTTGGCATCTAATATTGATCCCATATTCTGTCCTTCCTTAGGGAAATATGCCACAAGTAACAATTATACATATTTTCAATTGTTTTATAAATTTTATTTTCCGTATCTTATAATTATTATACCAAATTCTATATAAATTAACCCGTCACGTTGTTTTTCTGTTAGAGCACATTTTGTGCCAATTTTAATATTCAAATCCTATTAATTTTATGGGAGAAAATCAATTTTGCTGATATGAATGGAGTGAATCTGACAAGTGTTGTCATTATGATGTATGGAAACTGGAATGGGAAATTTTGCAGGACGGGCTTTATAGTATTTAGACCGCGGAATGGTATAATGGCATAAATCCATTGGTGTATTATTCAGTAGAAAAAAGCTTAGTGTGATCGGAGGAGGAATTATGGCTAAGTGGATAATTGATCCAGACCATACTGTAGCAGTATTTTCTATTGGTCATCTGATGATTGCGAATGTAAGGGGTCATTTCAGTAAAATTACCGGTATGATTCATTTTGATATCTCTGATATAAACCATTCATCAGTGGAAGTAACTATTGATGCTATGAGTATCTGTACAGGTATTAAAAAACGCGACGATCATCTCAGGAGTCCTGATTTCTTTGATGTGGAAAAATATCCTGGAATCATTTTTAAAAGTTCAAAAGTGGAGGTTACAAGTATCAACCGCTGTAAGGTTTACGGTGATCTGACCATTCACGGAGTGACTCATCCTGTCACGCTGGAGGTTGAATATTTCGGACCAGTAAAGAGCCCCTTCGGTGCTACGAGCATAGGTTTTACTGCTAAGACGGTGGTGAATCGTGAGGACTATGGCTTAATATGGAATGTGCCCATGGAGGATGGTGGCGTCTTGGTCGGAAAATATGCCGAAATTGCCCTGGAGGCAGAAGCTGATCTGATAACTGAATAAATCCAGACGGATACAGGCTATCTCTTTGTACCGTATATTGCTGATCAGAGATCAGAGCGGCATGTAGGCTTTTGGATTTAAATCGAGTCCTGCAATATTTCCTGCCTTAAAGTGATAATATCCAGCCGATGCTATCATGGCAGCATTGTCAGTACAAAAAGGTGGAGTGGGAATAAAGACATCTGCTGCCATTTCATCTCCCATTTCTCTCATCCTTTTTCGTAATCCTCTGTTTGCAGCTACTCCCCCCGTGAGTACTACATGCTTTAAGCACTCTTTTTTTATTGCCCATTCTGTTTTTCTCACGAGGACATCTATTACAGATGCCTGGAAAGATGCAGCAATATCATTGAATCAGTTCCATGATTAGAACCCTTATTTCTGTGGTATGCTCCTCATTCTTCCCTTCAGCAAGGGGGGAATGGAGGGATTTGACTGAGGACAAAGGACTCATTTTTTCACGAAATTCAGGACTGCTGTTTTCAGTCCGCTGAAACTAAAATCAAGGGATCCTGGCAAATATGCCCGTGGAAAGTCTATTGCCTTTGGGTTTCCTTCCTGGGCAATTTTCTCGATTATTGGACCTCCAGGATATCCGAGACCAAGAAGCTTTGAGACCTTGTCATACGCCTCACCTGCTGCATCATCCCTTGTTCTGCCAAGTTCATGGTAAGCACCGAACCCATCAACCCTATAAAGGCAGGTATGTCCTCCAGAGACGATAAGAGCAAGGAAAGGAAACGAAGGCTTTGATGCCTCAAGTAATACAGAGAATATGTGGCCTTCGAGGTGATTTACTGATAAAAAGGGGATGCCCTTTGAATAGCAGAGGGCCTTTGCAAAGGAACAACCAACGAGGAGAGAGCCGATAAGGCCGGGACCATGACATACAGCAACTCCGGAAAGATTATCAAGCTTCATACCGGCAGCCTTTAATGCCTCGTCAACAACAGGCCATATCATTTCTATATGCTTTCGGGATGCAAGTTCAGGTACAATCCCGCCGTATTTTGTATGTATCTCTGTTTGGGTAGAGACGATATTTGAAATTACCTTTGTTCCATTCTCGACAACTGCAGCAGCGGTATCGTCACAAGAGGTGTCAATCCCCAGGATTATGCTCATATATCTTAATATCCTTTGGTAAGGAAGGATCGAACAATTTCTCTCCTAAGTCTGTATTAATCCTTATATCCTTCAGAATTATTTCGATCTTATTAGAAAGGGAATCCCTTATTATGAAAGAAGTTATCGGGAATTCATTTTCAGAAGATACGATCTCTACGGAGAGGATTCTACCCATAGGATTTTTAGGTTTCAGCAGGAGATTCCCGTTTTTTTGCGATATTAAAAACTCTTCCTGAATTTTCCCGAATCCGCTCAACAGGGCTATTGGGGCCTGGCCATATGTATTCCAATCAAATTTACTTCTAAAGGCCTGCCTTTCTTTTTTCTGATACATGAGAATCTCATTATCGTTGATAAAGACTTCCTGAGGTTTTTCTCCTTTATATTCCCATTTCAGCTTCTTCGGAATCTTAATAAAAAACTGACCCTTATATGTATCGATTCGCTTGAGGTCTTTTATAAAGCTCTTCTGGATAAAATTTCCCCTTATATCTTTTATATTCTCATAAGCTTTCTGAATCTTTTGTAATTCTTCATCAACTGAAGAAGCAAACAGAACAGAGCAAGAGAAGATCAGAAGGTTAACCAAAGTGAAAAGACATAATAACTTTTTCATAAAGTAGTATATCAGGAAAAAGGCCTCACAGAACAGTGTTGTTGATTTACATCTGTTATAAGTTTTATATTTTTCCATGACGGATACCTGGCGTTTCATTGACACGGGTCCTTGCAGTGCTTTTTACAACATGGCTCTGGATGAGGCTATCGCTACAGAAGTCAGGACAGGGAATTTACCTCCAACGCTGAGGATTTACGGATGGGATGTGCCCTCTGTCAGTATCGGATACTTTCAAAAAGTCAGCGATATCAACATCAATTACTGTCTGGAGAAGGGGATACCGATTGCCAGAAGACCCACCGGAGGCCGTGCAATTTTGCATAATGATGAGATTACATACAGTTTTTCTGCAAAGACAGATTTTGGGGAGTTCTCAAAAGGTTTACTCGACAGTTACGAAAAGATAAGCAAGGCCTTTGGTCTTGCACTTTCGAAAGTTGGACTCTCATCAACATTAAAACTACAGAGGGAACTTCATCGCGACAGAAGTCCATTATGTTTTCAGTCAACATCGTATGGAGAAATAACAATTAATAATAAGAAAATTATAGGCTCTGCTCAGAAACGCTGGCCTGATGGTCTTCTTCAGCAGGGTTCTATTCCTTTTCTTGTTGATGAGGAAGAAATAACGAAGGTATTTAATCTCAGGTCGTCTGGGATAGGAAAACAGTTTGCTGGATTGAAAAATATACTTTCAGATCTAAACGTTGAAAGTCTCAAAGAAGCTATAAGAATCTCTTTTGAGGAAGCTTTTGATACCAGCCTTGTTCCGTCTTCACCTGCACCAGATGAAGTATCTCTCGCCAAAGAGTTTGAGACTCAAAAATACCTTTCGCCCCAGTGGAAATTCAGGCGATTTTGAGATCATATTATAATAGGATTTGACCTGTAAAACAGAGAGCATTTAAGTCAATTTAAAAAAATAATGAATAACAAAGACTACTATAAGACACTGGGTGTGAATGAAGATGCGACTGCAGAGGAGATCAAGAAGACTTACCGGAAGTTAGCCTTTCAATATCACCCCGACAAAAACCCAGGCAATGAGGAGATGATGAAAGAGATCAATGAGGCTTATGCTGTCCTCTCGGATCCCGGGAAGAGAAGAGACTATGATTCCTATAGACTGAGTTATGGTTCCTCTGCAAGAGACAGGTTCAGGCAGGCGTATACAGAGCAGGATATCTTCAGGGATTCTGATATTTCTCATATCTTTGAAGAGCTGAGCAGAGCATTCGGGTTGAGCAGACCGGAAGATATCTTCAGCCGTAACACTTTTTACGGGACACAGTATAGAACTTTTGAATTCAAAGGACCGGGATTCTCCGGCAGGTTTTTCTTTTTTGAACCAATGTCAAAGGTCTACCGAGACATGATGAAGGAAGCCCCGTCCCGAACAGACACAGCTCCAACCTATAAACCTTCTCTGTTTGCCAGGATACTCCTCAAGGGGTTAGAAGCATTCCAGAGGCATGCTGCAAAGAAATACGGGCTGGAACTGCCAGAGAAGGGGAAGGATGTTCAGGATGAAATCAGGGTTACTCCTGAAGTTGCCTCTTCTGGTGGTAAGATTCAATATCGCTACTTAAAACCCGGTGACTCACGGGACCTTATGATTAAGATTCCCGCCGGAATAAAGGAAGGACAGAGAATACGACTCAAAGGCATGGGCAAAGACGGAAGTAATGGAGGAGAATCCGGTGACCTCTACCTTAAGGTCAAAATCCACACCTCTTTCCTGCAAAAGATAAAAGAATTTTACAGGCAATACTTCAAACTAAGACCAGCTGTGAATACAATTGGGAAAAGCTGCATCCGTGACGTTGTAATATTGGAACAATGATCTATAAGTTCATGCACTGTCATGTTTGTCAAAACACATTGCCAGGCTGTCAATAGCTTCTCTAATCGTTTCTTCATTGGCCTTTTCTCAAGATTCCTTTTCCATAAGAACAATTTTAACATGAAAGAGGACACGCCGTCTTTACGGTTTATAGTACATAAGCTGACGAGCAAAGGGTTTTACTTTTTCCATAAGAGTCTTCATCTGTTTTTCCTGCATCGGTTTGAAACGCGCCGCAAATGTCACATTTTCCTCGAGCTGCTCAACGCTGTCGCATCCAATCACTACTGTCGTTACCGGGTTGAGAGAGCGCAAAATGGAGAAAGGGTTCCATTGTCTCATACCATGGGATTTTTGACGCGAATCCCCTGAAATAGACCTTCATCCCTACAATGCCCATCTGTTTCTTCTTCGCAGTTGGGATCACCTTATCGAGGAAACTCTTGTAAGAATGGTTCAGCAGGATTCACCGGCAGGAGCACGGTATCAAAATCAAACATCTCGATACATTGTATCAGTATGTCAGGATCATGATGCCCTGTCACCCCTATGAAGCGTACAAAACCTTTTTCTTTTGCCTCTGCAAAAGCCTCGATTGCTCCTCCAGGACCGAATATTTCTCTTACATCAGCCTTTTCCCTTACATCATGAACCTGCCATAAATCGAGATAGTCAGTGCGCATGTTCCTTAGGGTTTCATCGAGATGTGACAGCGCTTCCTTTTTGTTTCTTGCATGAGATTTACTCGCGAGGAAAATGTCTTTTCGTCTTTCTTTCAGCGCTCTGCCGTAGTATGCCTCACTGCCGGAATATGCACGGGCAGACTCAAGGTACCAAAGAAAGTAGCAACATCGCAGTGGCAACGTATACGGGATAAGGGGTCAGATGCGGTGAGCCTTTTCAGAGCTTATGCGATTCTTGAGGTTCCTGTTCCGCACGATGTGGTCATCCAAGTCAGCAATATTACAAGTGAATCCTATTCGAGCCTAACAGGCAACAATTATCTCGCTTCCCTTATCAGGAAAGAAGGTAACGGGGGCATTATATATCACTCGATTCTTTCGAATCATATTCTCAATGATTTAAGTATAAATGACGCCTAGTCCTTATCATGAGCGCGCGTGCAGGGTTTATCGTGTGCGCATTAACGCAGATATTAAGCCTGATCGAACTTTCTGCTTTAAGACTTCCAGAGCATGAGCGAGTCTGCCCACGGTGATGCCTCCTTTGTGGAATGTTTTTTACACGAATGCAGCAAACCATCTTCGTACACTTGGTCTTCTGGAAGACTTCATTCGGTTGAGCAATATTGCGCATCGAGATCTCTATGCCAGACGAAAGCGCGAGCATCCATCCTCGACAACTTAGGCAACGTCTACCGAGTCCGCGGTGAACCTTGATGAAGGCAGAGAGAGATGCACTGAGAAATCACTAGAGATCAATGAGCGTTTGGAAAGATTCGAAGGGATGGCCGAGCAATTATAACAACTTGGGCATCATCTATCAGAATCCGCGGTGAACTTGATAAGGCGGAAGAGATGCAGAAGAACTCGCTGGAAATCAATGAGCGTTTAGGAAAGCTTGAAGCGATGGCCAACAATTATGGCAATCTATGCGCGATTTACGGAATCCGCGGTGAACTTGGTAAGGCATGAAGAGACGCAGAGGAAATCGCTTGAGATCAATGAGCGTTTGGAAAGATTCGGAAGCGATAGCCTACGATTATAACAACCTGGGAATCATTTACAAAAATCTCAATGACCTTGACAAGGCAGAGGAGAATGCACAAGAAATCACTTGAGATCAATGAGCGTTTAGGAAAGCTTGAAGGAATGGCTAACTCTTACGGCAACCTTGGCAACGTCTACCGAGAACCGCGGGGATCTTGACAAGGCAGAGGAAATGCACAAAAAATCGCTTGAGATCGAGGAGCGTTTAGGGAGACTCGAAGGAATGGCTAAGGACTATAGCAACCTTGGTGACATCTACAAAAAACGCGAGCGAACTTGACAAGGCGGAAGAGATGTACAGAAAATCACTTGCGATTTTTCAAGAGATTAACTTAACTGAGGCTGAGAAGGTAATTGAACGCCTCAGAAAACTTCGCGATAAAGAACGATAAGTGTTCTATTCGGGGCGATTCTATTTTCTCTCTTCTTCTGTATCAAGACTGGACACAAGAAGCGACTCTCGGTAAGTCAATATTCTCAGATGGGAACACACTAAGGGTTAGATATCTGTAGACCAAATCTTCGTAGATATCATATAGCTTTTGATCAATTTCCCAGCTCTGATTCCTGAAGCAGTGGTCTTTGTACTAAATTCTTGTTCTTGTCAAAATAGGGCGGGATCAGAAACCCTGAAATATGGTTGTTCGTGGCAATTTACAAAAATTAGTTTTGCCGACCAAAGTTTATTTATTTTTTCGAGCTTTTCGTAATCGTCTCTATGCAACTCTGGTTTACAACGAAACTTTACTTCCACAAATGCTGGTTTGCCTTCTTTATCGATCACAATAAAATCAGGCATCACCCTTATTCTCTCGCCAACTTCACTATTACGATCAAAACTTTCCTCAAGTTGTACCAAATTCTGGACAATTGCTTCGTAGCCAAACCTGTAGACTATATTTCCAGATTGACGCAGAAGTTCCTCTACCAAAGTTTCAGCTATCCTGCCTTTTAACATATTTTCTGGATTCATGGATCTTAGGATGTTGTTATTTATGATTTTTTAAGAACCGAGCCTCATCTTATTTATCGAAGAGTATCGTATGAAGAGCTTTCAGTGAATCACTGTCCATGCAATTGAGTGCCAGTATCTCATCAGAGGTATAGATTTCCCCTCTAAGGCCATGAGTAGTGAAAACCTCGATGTCTTCTTCATCAGCAACTACCCACACGTGCGCCTGCAATGGTTCACTCCATACCTTTGCTGCAACATGGTTCCGCTTAACATTTTTGCTTTCATCACTGGCTCGTTTTGTATCTTGTTCATTTGCAAGCTGCATAGCTACATCTTAAAACCGGGGAGATAGGAATCACGGTGAGTAAAATCACCGGACAAAACAGGGAGCCTGAGTGAAAAAGACAGAGGATTCCTGTCAGAAACGCATTTCATATTTTCCATAAAAAACTTTCATCCATTTTTCCTTCCCATCTTAAATCCAACGCTGCGGTGTTGCGGGATTGCTCCCAGAGAATTCAGCACACAAATCTCCTTTATCTATGAAATTTGATTTATACTAAGCAAAAGGATTTAAAAATATTGACTCTAAGTCCCCCTATGGAGGTTCAGTGATTGAACAATGGATAGCTCAGATAAAAGCGAGTTCAGATCCCAGGGAACTCGGGATGATTCTTATACATAATGGAATTGTTAGAGCTACATCGAAAGATGGGAAGAGTGTGAAAAGGATGTATCTTTCTTATGATAGTGAAAGACTGAACTCCCTTATAACAGAATATAGAAAGAAAGAGGGTATCGTGGCAATCAAGGCCTGGATCAATGAAGGGAACCTCAAAGTTGGAGATGATATCATGTATGTATTGGTTTCTGGAAGGCTAAGAACAGATGTCTTGCCAACCTTTGAAGAGCTTATATCGAAGATAAAAAAAGAGGTCGTTTCCGAAAATGAGTTCTTTTAAGTTTTCTATAAAAGAAAGTGGTCGGGATTATTGGAACGAAAGGTCTCAAAAAGGCATCTGGCCAAGCGGAAGAGGAGACCTCAAGGTTGATATCTTCGAAAATATACCTTTGGCTTAAGATTTAGACACTGCCCTCAAAGTCTTACACTTTGCTGTATAATTAGGGCATGCAGATTTATTTAAACGGGAAGCTTGTACCATCGAAGGAAGCGGTCATTTCCATTTTCGATCATGGTTTTCTTTACGGAGATGGCATATATGAAACCATGAGAGTGTATGACGGGGTCACATTCATGCTCGATGAACACCTCGGAAGGCTCTTTCGTTCTGCGTCGTTAATAGGATTGACCATGCCAGTTGATGCTGACTCTCTCAAAAGGGCTGTCTATGAAACCCTTATCGCAAACTCTCTGAGGAATGCCTATGTTCGCTTAACGGTATCGAGGGGATATGGCCCCATCGGCCTTGACCCTGATCTCTGCCCCGAGCCTACGACAGTTATTGTCGCGCAAGAGATGAAAGACTACCCAACATCATTCTATGAGAATGGTATAAGCCTTATTATCCCAGAGACGAAAAGAAACTTCAAAGAGGCAATCAATCCTCAGATAAAGTCCCTGAACTTTCTCAATAATATTCTTGCCAAGATTGAAGCAAAAAAGAGAGGCGCCTATGAGGTGATCATGCTGAATGTGCATAAGAAACTCACGGAAGGCACAATCTGTAATGTGTTCTTCTATACCGAAGGTACACTCTGCACCCCCGCTCCTGAATGCGGAATACTCGATGGTATAACGAGAGGAGTAGTCTTAGATCTTTCACGCCGCGATGGAGATCAAGGTAAATGAAGGCGAGTTTATAACGGAGGATCTCTTTGCTGCAGAGGAAGTCTTTGTCACGAGTTCCACTCTTGAGGTCATGCCGGTATCAAAGATTGATAACAAGAAATATGAAGTGGGCAGGATAACAAAACTTCTTCATTCTGCTTATAAAGAGGAAGTGCGTGCATATGTGGCAAATATCAAGGCAGAGGGACCATCTCTCTGGGGATATGAATGAGATGGTGAATGCCTTGAAGCAGAGAGACATAGCAGGTGTAATCGACCACTCATTGCTCAGACCTGATGCCACTTATACAGACCTGAAAGAATGCTGTGAGGAGGCAGAGCAATTCGGTTTTTATTCTGTCTGTATTCATCCAAGTTTCATAAGGAAAGCGAGGGAGTTTCTCAAAGGCACTGGTGTCAGGATTTCAACAGTTATAAGTTTTCCCCTCGGAATGATGCTCACCGAGGTTAAGGTCTATGAAGCAATGAATGCCTCCCTTGACGGTGCTGACGAACTTGACATTGTGATAAACACAGGTGCCCTGAAATCAGGTGATTGGGAAACAGTCAAGAAAGACATTACTGATGTCATTATGGCAACGAAAGGACTCATTCATAAAACGATAATAGAGACCTGCTACCTCGATAACAAAGAGAAGAAGCAAGTTATAGAGATAGCTCTTGATGCAGGGTCAGAGTTTATAAAGACATCAACTGGTTTTGGTCCTCATGGTGCAAGAGAAGAAGACATCAGACTTATCAAGAGTATTGTTGGAGATGCTGCCGGCATCAAGGCTGCAGGGGGTATAAGGTCCCTGGAGCAGGTCCTCGATTTGCTTAAAGCTGGTGCCACGCGGATCGGGTCATCAGCAGGAGTCAACATTGTAAAAGAGTGGAAGAGGCATATGCAAGGAACCTTGTCTTTAAAAAACATGAATGTTAAAAAGGGAGAAAGAAATTGAAAGAAGAGAGAGCATTAAAAGAAAAAATTAATCTGCTCGAAAAGGAACTTGTAATACTTACAGAAAAGGTAGAAGAAACGAGTGCTTCCCTGAAAGAGATTGAGGATCTGAAGCTCGAGATCAAGGGGTTAAAACTGTTTCTCGGCAGGGTATACCCAGAGTTCAAAAGCAAGTTCCCGGAGATTATGAAAAAGATTTATAAACGGTAGGGCTTAGTGGATACACAGAGAATCTTCTTCACTGTCTGAGTCTCATCTCACAAAGGGATTTTTCTTAAGGACTGGCGAGCAATCTCCATATCTAAGAACATCGATAATGCTGTCAAGAGACTCTGCATGAAGTTTCTTGATTTCCTCCCTCTTGACCGGTATTAACAGATTTCTGTCGATAAATTCACCAAATCCCTTTTTATTAAGACCCGACAGGAAAAGCATCCCCTTGAAGATTCGCTTGTTGGTTTTAAAAGAAAAGATGGCACGGTCGAGAGATTGTTCAAGGAATCTGTCATTGCGATGTTGAATAACTCTGTCAATGCCTACGGCCTGAACCCAGTATTTCTTATGAATGAGGCTATCCGCCCGTAGTTCGATAAAGGTATGCCTGATATTTTTCCTTCTGGTATAAATGCTGTGAGCAACAGTATCAGCAGCGAGATGACTTATGTAACCAAGGGAAAAAGTTTTTTCGGAAGACTTTTTTGCTGCCTCCAGGAGGCCGAATCCTACTTCCCAGCTATGGGAATTCTTTTCCGGGGGCAGAAGGTTTTTTGCCAGGATAATATCAGCCATAATATTCCCATAGAGAAAGTCACCTCTGTATCGCTTCAAGAGGTTGAATACCCATGCAGGCAAAATAGATCCAAAATAATAAATCTCATTCCCAAGATAGGTATGTGTTAATGGTCCCCAAGCAAAGGCAAAAGAAGGGATGAATAAGAAAAATATGACT
Source organism: Nitrospirota bacterium (assembly GCA_963796125.1). Taxonomy (GTDB): domain Bacteria; phylum Nitrospirota; class Thermodesulfovibrionia; order Thermodesulfovibrionales; family SM23-35; genus DASPRG01. The sequence goes on along the minus strand of CAWCKM010000041.1, from coordinate 4,702 downwards.
AAAAATAGTCTGAGCAACATTTTACCATTATAACAGATAACTCAAATCTAATAAAATGAAACAACAAACAAATCTCCACCTTTACTTTTCAGTTCTTTTTAATGATAATTTATAAAGAGAGAAGACCGGAGATGAAGAAGCTGTAAATGCCCGCAAGAAAAGCTAAAAAAAACCTAAATACTGAAGAATCGTCAAGCAAGTTTGAAGGGACTTTCTACCCCCAGAGGGTTGTATTGGATACCAGTCTTTTTGTAAACCCGGATGTGAGGGGAAGTTTTGGTGATACTCCTACAGAAGCTCTTGAGGCCTTTCTTTTCTTAGCAGCTCAGATTCATATTCTTGAGTTCTATATGCCACCGTCAATTTTTGAAGAGCTCCTGCATTTTGTTGAGAAAGATAAGATACCAGAAGACTTACTCCTGATACTCCACCAAAAACCACCTAAGAAACACGAACTAAAATGTCCGGCCTTTCTTCTATACGAGCTGATAGAGGACATACGGGAAAGAGTAAACAAAGGGCTCCGTATCGCAGAAAAGGCTGTGAGAAGTGTTGCTGAAAAAAGTCCTGACGAGATTATCCAGGATCTGAGACGGAAATACCGGGAGGCCTTGAGAGAGGGCATTATCGATAGCAAGGAAGATGTTGATCTTCTCCTGCTCGCCATGGAATTGGACGCCTTGCTTGTTACGGCAGATCAAGGCTTGATTAAATGGGCGGAAAAGCTGGGGATAAAATGGCTTTTCCCGGAGAAATTCAAAGATTATCTCCTTGTAGCAATAAAAAGGTCAACGCTCCTCATAGGGAAAAATAAATAGAAGATGCGGTGTGATTTTTCAGGATTTGGGCGCTTTTTTTATTTTCAAATTCAGACGTCCCATAATAAAATTGATATACTCTTCTTCATTATTGATATGCAGTCTTGCAGCAGCCGTTGGAGTATCCTCTGGAAGGTCTTTATCGAAGATGACGGCGTCAGCCATTCGGAGGATTTTTTCAGCACCTCTTTTGATTTCTCTATCCCCGGCAACAAATATTACGAGTTCAGGCATTAATACCTCAATTGCACTGTTTCCCTCGAGAACGATTCCCTTGACATATGAAAGCATATCGATGGCTACCTGGAGAACCTCCTGAAGGCCTTCAGAAGGTGACTGAACCCAGAGGACATTCTGGGCACCGGCGTTCAAAAGCCTGCTGGTATCCTTATGTTCCTGCCGTAGTATATCCGGATTGTCGGTGATAGAGCTATAGAATGAAGTCTTCGTATATTTAATGGCCCCCCAATCCTGAAGTCTTCTCAGGATCTTACAGGCAATGGTTGTCTTCCCAACCTTGCTGTGGGCTCCTCCAATGCCTATAATAAATGGCCTCATCAGAGTAAAGGGTTTATGTTAGGGTCTGTCTCTTTTATCTCCTCTTTGTATCCGCATTTCTTGTCATAGCAGAAATGTATCAGCTTTCCTGTCCTGTCTCTTTTTTCGAGGAGAAACTCTGTGTTGCATTGAGGGCACTTGTGAGGTATGGGTTTATACCATAAAGTAAATTTGCATGTTGGGTAGTTTCCACAACTCCAGAAAGGTTTCCCTCTTTTAAAACGCCTTTCTACGATATTCCCTCCGTCCTGCGGACATTTTAAGCCCGTTGAGAGAGGCTTTGTATTTTTGCACTCAGGATATTGTGAACAGGCAAGGAATCTGCCGTATTTTCCCACCTTTATCACCATAGGGGAAGCACACTTTTCACACTTTTCTTCTGTTACCTGGGTAATATTTTCAGAGCCCGGTTCCTTGTGCTCTGTGTCCTCCGTAAGAAGTGGTTTTGTGTTTTTACATTGTGGGAATCCGGAACATGCCAAAAATCTTCCATGTCTTCCCCATCGTATGACCATGGGAAGGCCGCACTTCTCACACTTCAAATCAGTAGGGATGTCCTGTGGTTTAATCTTTCCTTTGGTCTTTTCAACATCAGCAAGGTCGTTACTGAAAGGGGTATAAAAATCTTTCACAACCTTTATCCATTTCATTTTTCCTTCTTCAATATGATCTAACTCATCCTCCATCTTTGCGGTGAAATCAATATCCATGAGTTCAGGGAATCTTTCTACGAGAAAATCATTTACTACAATACCAAGATCAGTGGGAGTAAACTTGCCGTTTATTTTATGGACGTATTTTCTCTCCTGGATGGTAGAAAGGATTGTTGCATAGGTGCTTGGTCTGCCAATCCCCTTTTCTTCCAATGCCTTAATGAGTGTCGCCTCAGTATACTGAGGTGGAGGTTGAGTGAAATGCTGTTTTGATTGCAGGTCCTGTAGCTTCAGGCTTTCTCCTTCCTTGAGTGAAGGCAATGTCAGACCTTCTTCCTCTTCCATCTCATCCTTCCCCTCTGTATATAAAGCCATGAAACCGTCGAAACGGATTACTGTGCCTGATGCCCTGAACTCGTAAGATGCAAGGGAGGAAGTACGGGGGGATTCACCATCTCCCATTGCGTCTGTCACTTCACGACTTACGATAATAAATGTTGTTTGATCAAGCTGTGCTGGCGCCATCTGACTGGATATGAACCGATTCCATATCAGTACATAAAGGGCATATTGATCTTTCGTAAGAAATTGTTTTATATCTTCTGGTTTTCTTGTAGAGTACGTTGGCCTTATAGCCTCATGTGCGTCCTGCGCTGAAGCCTTACTCTTGTAAACAGGAGGTTTTTCAGGAATATAATCTTTTCCATACGCTCTGCTGACATACTCACGTGCCCACTCCTGAGCCTCAGAGGCCACCCTGAAGGAATCAGTTCTCATATAGGTAATGAGTCCGATCGCACCCTCTTCAGCAAGTTCAATACCTTCATATAACTGCTGGGCTATCATCATCGTCTTCTTTGCCGGAAATTTTAATTTCCTTACTGCTTCTTGCTGTAAAGTGCTTGTAATAAACGGCGCGTATGGCATCCTTCTCTTTCGTTTTTGCTCTATCCTACTTAAGACAAATTCTTTATTGCTCAGATCGTTTACTATCGTATGTGCAACGTTTTCGTTAGGAACGAGAAATTTGCTGTCTTTTTCTGAGTGCCCCTGGGTTGCGAGTTGATATATCTTGTGAAGTTTTGACCAGAAACCGGGAAGCTGAGAGCCTTCAAATTCTGCATTGATGCTCCAGTATTCTTCAGGCCTGAATGCCTTTATTGCACGGTCTCTGTCAACTATGAGCTCCACTGCAACAGATTGTACTCTTCCTGCACTGAGTCCTCTCCTGACTTTTCTCCACAGGAGAGGGCTCAGTTTGTAACCGACAAGTCTGTCAAGTATCCTTCTTGCCTGCTGGGCATCGACCTTGTTCATGTCTATCCGGCCAGGGTTTTTTATCGCTTCCTGAACAGCCCGCTGTGTTATTTCATTAAAAATAATTCTGTATACCTTGCCGTTTTTGGATTTCAGGTCTGCAATTTCTGATGCAATGTGCCACGCGATTGCCTCTCCTTCTCTATCAGGATCTGGAGCAAGAAAAATAGTATCGGCCTCTTTTGATGCCTTTTTAAGTTCTTTAATGATCTTTTCTTTCCCTGGAATTACCACATAAGTAGGTTTAAAATCATTCTTTTCATCAACTCCTATTTCCTTTTTAGGGAGATCCTTTATGTGCCCTATAGATGCCTTGACGGCAAATCCTTCCCCGAGTATCTTGTGAAGAGTTTTTGCCTTGGCAGGTGACTCAACAATGACAAGGTTGTTATGGTTTGACTGTGTTGATTTCATATAAGAAGAAACCTGTTCCCTGCTGTTTGCCTAATCGCACCTTTCAATTCCAACCCGAGAAGGAGTTCAAGCACCTTCGATGTAGACAGTCCACATTCTCTGGAGATACTATCAATATGTTTTGGCTCTCCGGAGAGGAAATTACAAAGATTTTTTTCTTCATCTGTTACCTCTATCTTTAACTTTTCGCTTGACCGCATAAACCCTTTCAAAACAGGAGCAAGCTCCTCCATAACATCAGCTGCCTTACGGGTGAGTATCGCTCCCCTTTTAATAAGTTCATTTGTTCCTTCTGAAGCAGGGGAGGTTATGTTACCAGGAACTGCGAAGACTTCTCTCCCCTGTTCGAGAGCATATCCTGCTGTGATCAGAGAGCCGCTGTCAGAAGTAGCCTCTATGACGAGTATACCAAGAGAAAGCCCGCTGATTATTCGGTTTCTCCGGGGGAAGTTTTCTTTATCAGGGGGAGTCCCCGGAGGGAACTCGCTTATAACACAACCACAGTCTTCGATTTTATCCATCAACCCTCTGTTTTCTGAAGGGTAGGGAATATCAAGTCCTGATCCAAGCACCGCAAAGGTCCTCCCCCCTGCTCTCAATGCTCCCTTATGGGATATGGAATCAATACCCCTGGCCATGCCGCTCACGATGGTAAAGCCCATAGATGCAAGCTCCCCTGCAATACTTTCGGCAATTGAAGTGCCATAAAGAGAGGGTTTGCGTGACCCGACAATAGCGACCGCGTATCTATCCTGCTGCTGTATATCTCCCTTCGTATAAAGAACGATAGGGGCACCTTCTATCTCCCTGAGCATTTCCGGATACGAAGGATCATGGAGATTCACAATAGTCATTCCGGCGTTCTTTGAAACCTTGATCTGGTCGTCGACGATATCCCAGTGAGAAAATCCTTTTATATTCCTTGCCCTGTTTATCCCTATC
>CAWCKM010000040.1:0-19901 GCA_963796125.1 Nitrospirota bacterium | reverse complement strand
CACTTTAAATAAACATTCAGTCTGATTGACGTTGAAGAGAATCTCAATGGCACATATCTTGCCATTGGGGTGCAATGATGATGAAAAACAAGTCGGATCAGGAAAAAGGTAGCCTGAACTATATAGACCATAAAGGGGGGATGGCATGAAGAGGAACATCCTTGTTGTAGGTGTATTAATAGTATTTATTTCTCTAAGTGTATCGTATGCTTATGAGAGAGAGTTAAGAACAGTAGAAGGTCTCATTGAAAGCGTCTCGGGCGATTCCATCAGGGTACGTGGCAGCTATTATCATTTTAATGATGTCCCTCTTATAGACCCATCGGGAAAGCATATACCAAAAAGCCAGATGAAGGTAGGCAGGAAGGTTGAGATCTTCTTACAGAAAAAAGGCGTCGATACCATATTAATTTATCCTGAATATATGCTGGAGTAGGGAGGTACAATGAAAATGAAACGGTTATTTTTTACACCCATTATCTTATTGGTTTTATTCATATCATATTTACTTCCAAACGCAGATGCAGCAATGATCGATTACTGTGTTGTACCCCCTTATGTTATTCAGGATGTGGCCCCAAATGTCATGATTGTCCTTGATAACTCAGGGAGCATGTTAACATTTGCTTACTATGATGGCTTCACCACACCAACTGATAACGGCGATAACAATGATTGTACAAACAGCGGTACCCCATGTACTGGATTTACTGAACCAGGAACGTATCCAACCTACAAGTACTATGGTTATTACGATCCTGATTACTGGTATACCTATTCATCCAACAGGTTTGTCCCTGCAGCCTCAAAATCAGCCGCAAGACCAGCCAATTCGTGGGATGGCAATTTCCTGAACTGGCTGACAATGAGGAGGGTAGATATCATCAGGAAAGTAATAACTGGCGGAACGACTACCTCAGGAGAAGGTTCGGGATACAGCAGACTCAAAGGAGAGGCTGCGGATTGTGATGCAAGAGGTAGATTTAAACAAGTTGGAAATGCAGGTGATTATTCCCCTTACAGTGGTCTGAGAACATTTACAGTCGATAGCCTTGGAAGACCCTGTGATGGATCAGGCTCTGGGACATCTTCTTTCAGTGTGTCATCGGTATCCGGGTCATTTAATGTGGCAGTTAGGGTACCGAATCCTGTGGAAGGAGTACTCCAAGATGTTATTGGAACACGGGCACGGTTGGGCCTTTCCTTTTATCGTCCAAACACCTCCTCATCAAACCAGGGTGGTTATGTCCAGGTCTATGTTACTGGCGCAAGCCTTTCCAGTACCGTAAACCAAATCAATCTGACGAGACCGAATGCAAATACTCCCCTTTCCGAGACATTATGGACAGTTACTGGATACTTTGCACAGGACGCAAGTATTGTATCAACTCCAGGGCCTCTTTATAATCCCGGTGACTTTCAGACAAATGCAAATGTAGACCCCTATAACTACGGAACTGGTGGACAGGCTCGTTATCCGTCCTGTGCAAAAAGTTTTGTCCTGTATATTACGGATGGCGAACCATGTGCAGATGGATACCTTCCTGACTTTTTAAGAAATTATGCTTCAGGAAGATCAACATTTAACTGTTCTGCCACAACATGCCCTGCAGTGGCTGCCACAGCCCCCGAGACTTACTCATTCCCTGCCTCTACAACTCCCTCCTGCACAGGTGAAAGCGACTCTTCTCTTTGTAATGGAGTAGTGAGCGGTTGTTACGTTGCAGGCATAGATGATGTCGCCCTCTATGCCCACACCACAGACTCTCAGGAGTTCATCTATAGGTGTAAATGACATGTCAGGGATACAAAACTTGACGCTTTATACTGTCTATTCTTTCGGCAGGAGCTCAACACTTCTTAAATATGCCTCTATCAATGGTGGGTTCGAAGACCTCAACGGCAATAATGAGCCAGACATTCAATCAGAATGGGATCAAAACGATGACGGAGAACCTGATACATATTATGAAGCTACTGACGGTAACGAGCTTGAAGCAGCTATCACCAACGCCCTCTCCTCGATTCTCAAAAGGGCAGCATCCGGTACAGCAGCTTCTGTTCTGGCATCAGGCGAAGGAAGAGGAGCAAATCTCGTTCAGGCTGTTTTCTATCCGAGACGCAGATTTGGCAATGACATCATTTTCTGGACAGGTGAAAACAAAAACCTCTGGTATTATGTCGATCCTTTCTTTGCTAACAGCAATATAAGGGAAGACACTGTTGCTGAGAGTCCTGACCGAAAACTCAACCTCATAAATGACTATATTGCACAACTCTACTTTGATACAGCCGCCTCACTGACAAAGGCAAGACGATACCAGGATACAGACGGTGATGGTGATGCTGATATTGTCAAGCCAACAGTTTCATTCGAAGGCGTCAAAGATATCTGGGCAGCAGGTGAATTATTATTGCTCAGGAATATTACTTCGGATCCAAGAATCCTTTATACAACAATAACAGGAAGCAGTTTAATTCCCTTTACTACAGCAAATGCATCAACATTGAGGACATACCTGCAGGCAACCGATGATACAGAGGCACAGTATATTATCCGTTATGCAAATGGAGAAGGTCTCACTACTGAAGATTTAGACGGTGACGGAACACCCGATATAATCGGCATTGATAGAAATGCAGACGGTCAGGACGACTACAGAAGGAGAACCGTAACTATCGGTTCCAACACAGAGGTATGGAAGTTTAGTGATGTGGTCAATTCTACACCGAGAATTGCTGCCTGGGTGCCTTTTAATACCTATGACAGCAAATACAACGACACAACATACAAGAGTTTTATAAGCACCGATGACTATAAGAACAGAGGCATGGTATTCACCGGGGGGAATGGCGGGATGCTCCATGCCTTCAAGCTTGGCAAATTAGAACTTTCAGGGCTTCCGGGAAATACCTGTACTTTTGGGGCAAAAGATATAGCATGTCTCACAGACTCAACCCTCAGTAACCCTATTGGAAAGGAAATGTGGGCTTTTATCCCGAAAAATGCACTGCCATATCTCAAATTTATCATGGATCCTGATTACTGCCATGTCTATACTATTGATCTTAGTCCTTATCTTTTTGATGCGAGCATCGGGTCTCCGACATCAGGAGATATTTCAGGCAACGTCAGAGATATTTCTGCCTGGAGGACAATTCTCATTGGTGGGATGAGATTAGGGGGCGCATGCAGGAATTTGAGCGGTTCCTGCAATTCAACAACTGGTGGTTTGCCGGACTGTGTTAAAACGCCAGTAAATGATCTGGGATATTCTTCGTACTTTGCCCTTGATATTACAGACTATCTCGCTAACCAGAATGATCCCGCAGGTCATCCGCCGCAACTCCTCTGGGAGTTTTCGAGTGATAATCTTGGATTTGCAACAACAGGGCCTGCAGTTGTCAGGGTTGGAGATACTGAAAAAAGTGGCAAATGGTTTGTTGTCTTCGGTTCTGGTCCCACCGGACCGATAAGCACAACGGACCAGCAGTTCCTCGGCCGCTCTGATCAGAATTTGAGACTCTTCGTCCTCGATCTGAAAACAGGTTCACTTCTGCGGACTTTAGATACCGGAATTCCTTTTGCCTTTGCCGGTTCCATGCTTGGTGCTGCGAACGATCCTGACATAGATTACAAAGACGATGTCCTCTATATTGGATATGCAAAGAGAACAGGTTCAAGTCCAAATTACACATGGACAGACGGAGGTGTTGGAAGACTTATAACAAAAGAAGATCCTAACCCTAACAATTGGGTATGGAGTCAGGTTATGGACGGGATCGGTCCTGTTACCTCATCAGTTGCACAGTTACAGAATCAAAGGATTGGTATCCTCTGGCTTTTCTTTGGCAGTGGAAGATATTTCTTTGAACAGTCTGGTACAACTGACGATGCAGACGGTCAGAGAAGACTTTTTGGCATAAAAGAACCCTGTTTTTCTTCTTCTGGGCTTGATACGAGCTGCACCAGCACAGTTAATATCGGCACGTTAACAAATGTCACTTCTGTCGGTAGTGTTCCTCTCGAGAGTACTGCTAACTCTGCTTCTTTTGATGGCTGGTACATCAATCTCGAGTCTTCCGGCAATTACACTTATAATGAAGGAGGCACACCTGTGGCAAGAGGCTATAAGGCTGAAAGAGACATAACAGACCCCTTGGCAACAACAGCAGGCCTTGTGTTTTTTACAACCTATAAACCATATGGTGATGAGTGCGGAATCGGCGGCAAGAGTTTCATTTGGGCGATGCGGTATAACACCGGAGGGTCAGGCGGTACCCTGTTAAAAGGGACAGCCTTACTCCAGGTATCTACAGGAAGTATTGAACAGGTAAACCTTTCGCAGTCCCTTACTGAAATGGGTGGGAGAAGAACATCTGCACTGGAAGGTGTCCCACCGACTGCTCAAGGTTTGTCTATATTGTCTCCACCTCCACCAGTAAAACGGACAATACACATAAAGGAGAGATAAAGGGAGTATCCGAATAAGATGAAGACAATGAAGAATCACGGTATAACATTAATAGAGCTAATCATTGTCATTTCAATAATTGGCATTCTTGCTGTTGCTCTTGGATTTGAATTTACCGGATGGATGGGCGGATACAGAGTAGAAAGTCAGACAAAAGAGATGTATGTTGATCTGATGAATGCAAGGGCAAGAGCAATGCAGAGAAACAGAGTACATTTTGTGAGATTATTCATACCACCAACTCAATATACGAATATGTATGATGACACTAATCCGGCACCTGATGGAGATGGAACTTACTTGCAAACTGCACTCGGATGATCCAAGTCACTGCCTAGACCAAAACAGTGAATATCAATATGACTATTAACAACTGTCGGATTGGTAGCAATTTAACTTTTAACACAAGAGGACTTGTATCAATCCTAATGGGACTATCTGTGTTTGTTGATACGGATGTGATGTAAATAGCTTGATCCTGATTATGACTGTATTGTAATAGCTTGCAACAAGAATTAATATGGGGAAATGGAATGCGGCGACTACAAATTGTGATGCATAAATAAAAAAGGTCTAACCCTTGTCGAGGTAATGATTGCCCTTGTTGTACTACTGTTAGTCTCCCTTGCCCTGATGCAGACAGCACTGGTAAGTATTGATGCTAACATGACAAATGTCCTACGAGATGAGGCAGTAAATATTGCAGAGATGAGAATGAATGAAGCAAGGAATCTTCCTTTTACAGCAATTGTTGATAATCTAACTTCAGATATTGGTTCACTATCAGGAGCAGATTGTCCGACGGTTTTTCCGCAACAGGCGTTCCTATTCAAAGGAATCTCAGGAATATAACGAATTTTGATTTTTGTACTAACAGGGTGGTCACCCCTCTTGGTACTGACACCAAGCAGGTAACAATAACTGTGGGATGGCGATGGAAAGGCGAGGACTATACCCACAGCATTACAACAATAAGGAAAAGAGAATGATCAGACGGGAAGCAGGGTTTACTTTAATAGAGCTACTGATAACAATGGTCATCTTTATACTTGTTATAGCGGCAGGTTCCCAGATATTTACAGGGCTGTTAACACAATTCAAACAGCAGAGCAAGATTGCAGAGACAAATATCGAAGGTATCGTAGGGCTCGAAATCCTAAGACAGGATATAGAGCACGCAGGATATGGATTGCCATGGGTTATACCAACAGGAGTAACTTATTCTGAGGCATCAAGTCACGGACACTGTATGCGCAGATCAGCAATTACAATGACTGCACCAGCAATCCTCCGAGGGCTATTATAAGTGGAAACAATACAGCCATTAAATGGCTCAGATTATCTGGTGGTAAAGTCAGTAAATGTTGCACCTAAATTTTACATGCCGGGAAATGGCAGCCTCTCCGTGCTGGTACGCAGTTCCTCTATGAAAACGTGGTGGGTGCCAAGTAGGGAAAATGTATGTAGAAGCGATGACTGATGCTCATTTTCCTAATGTGAGAGTAATTGTCCTTTCCCCGGGATCAACTAGTGCAAATAGTCAGGTCTTTAGTGGTAAGTGGTGGAAGCTTTTTTACAGGAGCTGATGATTACACAAATTTAGCGAACTTTGCACCAGCCACCGGTGATACAGAAACTCGCATAATGTATGGTGTTGACCCTGATACAAGATTTGAGGATGCCTTTTAACAGGGCTGATTATTATATATCAACCGCTAATGTGCCTCAGAGATGTGCTGCGCCTAACACCGGTGTTCTTTAAAAGCTGCTATTGAATCATGCTGACTGGAAATAGAGGAACTGGCCTTCCTCTTCTTGACTGTGTTGCTGATATGCAGGTAATTTATCGCATTGATAGTAACAATGACGGAACTATTGATGTCGCTACTGATAATTTAGCTACTCTCACAGACACGAATAGCAATGGAATCATTGATGCTCAACAAATAAGAGATCAGGTAAAAGAGGTAAGAGTATATATCCTTGCCCATGAAGGCCAGAGAGATGTAAATTATGATGCGACTACTACCTATCCAGGTAATCAGATTACAATACCACCTAGGCCGCTGACCCCGGTTTTGGCCTGGAAGTACTTTCGATTTTGTTGCTACTGGTATTACCAATTGGCAAAACTACAGGTGGAAGGTATATACAATAGTTGTGAAACCAAATAATCTGAGGTAGACATGAAAAGTCAAAAGCCACACAATCTAATAATGCGGGATATAAAGTGCGGAACATTCCAAGATCTGCATTCTAAAATCCGTAATGAAAAAGGCATTGCCCTTGTAATGGTTCTGGTGCTCTCGGCCATTATCCTTATCATCATGGCTGGATTGATATACATGTTGACAACAGGGACTCAGATTTCAGGTATGCAGAAAAGATATGAAACTGCCTCTGAGGCAGGGATAGGTGGCAGCAGATATTACGTATCAGCTTATTGGGCTCAGGGGTGATGCTTCGAGAACCGCTTCTTTTCTCAGTGATATGGCAGCCCTTATGCCTGCTATTACAACACCAATTACCTGTGTCATCAGGCATCAGAGTACATGTACTGGTTGACAAGTTTCACAGGGTAGCTACAAAACTCAACTTACCTACATCTTGCTGGTCTGGTTGTAACAGCTCCATGGTCATTGACCCTAATACAAACACGTACCTATGACATGGTATTTACCCTCGGGACAGGCTCCTACATACAATGTTTATTCAAAAATAGTTGATACAGTTGAGGGCAACAGCGCAGGAGATGAAGGTCTGATAAACAACGGGGTAGTAGACTCAATTCCGGTGAAATAAAAGTAATGAGTATACCTTATCTGTATACAATAGAAGTAGATGCAGAAAATACAGGCCAATCCCGCTGAAAGGGCAAAGCTTTCAATACTTTATCAATATTAATTGATCATATATCTAAACGACATGTATAAATTGTTTATTGATTATTCTTTTACTCTTACTGTTAGTACTTTCCTGCTCTTCAGAAAAGCCTGCTGATATGGGCTCACAAAAACTTCCTGAAGCAGGAAGTGGGACCGCTCGCGAACAATCTCAACCATTTGTCTCTTCAGAGAGTGGCTCCTATTCATTAACAATTATTCCCGATAATGCTACACGTAATTCAACATTGCAAGTAATTGCCCAGGGCTTTAAACTTTCTGATGCAAAGATAGAGTGGTTGTTAAACGGTTATCCAACCACAAGCGGAAGTTCCCCTCAATTTGATGCAAAGGAGACTCAGAAAGGTGATAAGGTACAGGTTAAGGCAATTGTACAGGGAAAAGAATTAATGTCTAATATTATTGAGATTAGAAATGCTCCACCTGAGATTACCCGAGTCAAAATTCTTCCTGAAGTATTTAAGCCAGGTGATACTTTAAGTGTTGAGGTATCTGGAAACGACGCAGATGGTGACGAAGTAACCATTTCATATGAATGGACAAAAAACGGGGAACCTGCTGGTAACGGCAAACGACTTGAAGTACCCGTCAAAAGGGGAGATAAGATTGCCGTCAGGATAACCCCCTTCGATGGAGAGCTTAATGGATCTGCAGTAGTTCTGAATAGGGAAATAAAGAATATGCCCCCCATGATCGTCGAAGATAACAAATTTCGGTTCGATGGAAATATTTATACGCATCAAGTAAAGGCTACTGATCCTGATGGAGACGTTTTGACATATTCACTTAAAGTAGCGCCTGCGGGTATGACCATTAATTCCTCAACAGGTCTTATACAATGGAATACCCCTCAGGATTTGAATAAGAAAATACCTATCACCGTATCAGTCACCGACGGCAATGGTGGTGAGACGTCTCAGAGCTTTACTCTTGAGATAATTGCTAAGGCGAGGAACTAAACCGAAGGGCTGAACCTATAGTCCCAGGTGCAAAGCTAAGTTATAAGCTACAATTCCGGCGCCGAGGGAGACAGTAAGCATAAAAATGAGGGAAAGGATAAACCATTTCCAGCTTCCCATCTCCTGCTTCATGACAACAACTGTTGCTACACATGGAATAAAAAGCATTAAAACAATGAGAAATGAAAGAGCCGATGCGTGACTCATTACATAGGGAAGGACATTACTCACTCCCTCTTCCCCAACACCATAGAGAACCCCAAGGGTTGCTATTGAATTCTCCTTAGCAATAAAGCTCGACAAAAGGGCAGTCATCATTTTCCAGTCCAGACCCATATATGCTCCGATGGGATCGATGAGATGTCCCACCCATCCAAGGAAGCTATCCTCTATTCTCCCTCCAGGGATGTGAGACAGGATCCATATGAGAATGGAAAAACTGAGAATTACTGTTCCCGCTCTTTTCGCGAACGCCGTCAGTCTGTTCCACATGACCATCCCTATTGTCCTGAGATTCGGTCTATGATACAGTGGAAGTTCCATGATGAAAGGCATCGGTTCTCCCTTCAGGAACAACCTGTTTGCAAGCATTCCCGAAAAACCGAGAGCCAATATGTTCACAGAGACAAGTGACCACGTAACGAGAGGAGCTTGCTCTCCGAAAACTGCAGATGCTACCAAGGTAAGAACAGCCAATCTAGCTGTACAAGGCATAAAGGGTGTCAGGAATATCGTGAGCAACCTCGCTCTCCTCGACTCCACTATTCTTGTTCCCAGAACTGCAGGAACATTGCATCCGAAGCCAAGGAACATTGGCATGAAACTCTTCCCGTGAAGCCCAATGATATGCATGAATCTATCCATCACAAAGGCTGCCCTCGCCATATATCCGACATCCTCAAGCAATGCCATGAAAGCGAAAAATATGAGGAGTATCGGGAGAAATGTAAGAACTGTTCCGGCACCTCCCATTGCACCATCTATCAAGATTCCAGCCACCCATTGGGGAGTCCCTGCAAGATAAGGCTCAATCCAATTCGCAAAAGACTTCACCGATGACTGCAGTAATCCCTGTACAGGAGCCCCCACTCTATAAGTTATAAAGAATACGAAAGCGAGTATCCCCAGAAGGATGGGAATCCCGAAAACCGGACGTATAAGAATGTGATCTAACCTGTCTGTCAAGAGAACCTGCCCTTTTTTGAACTTTGAGACGCAAGAACGGATAATTGCCTCTATCCAGTCATATCTGCCATGGACAACAGCAAGTAGGGAGTCCTCATGCCTGCGGAGCAGCAACCTTACCTCCTCTAATTTATCTACTGGTAGAATCTGCTCCATCATAGCAAAGACCTCTGGATCGCCCTCCATTAGTTTTGTAACAGCCCAATGCGCGGTATATGGATGAGGAACGAATTCTTTGACCTCTTTCATAAGTGCAGTAAAAACATCCCTGTGATCCTCGAAGACTTCCGGGATCCGGGGGGAATATTTAGAGTCACTGCCTGAAAGTAATATTATTTCCTGGACAAGTTCCTTAACTCCTCTGTTCTTCGTAGCCACCATGGGAACAACAGGAACTCCAAGGGATTTCTCGAGAGAGGGCACATCTATAGAAATACCCTGTCCCTTTGCTACATCTATCATATTCAGACCTACTATAACGGGAGGCCCAAGCAAAAGAAGCTCTGATAGAAGATAAAGGCTTCTTTCTAATGCAGATGAATTAGCTATGAGAACAATAACATCGGGGCGGTCTTTTATTATAAAGTCCCTTGCTATCCTCTCCTCTGCTGAAAAGGCTGTGAGGCTGTATGTTCCAGGAAGGTCAACTACGCTTATTTCAGCTTCTCCGGAGACATGGACTCCTTCCTTTTTTTCAACTGTCTTTCCTGGCCAGTTTCCAACGTGCTGTGATAATCCTGTAAGGATGCTGAAGACCGTTGACTTGCCAACGTTTGGCTGCCCGGCAAGTGCAACAAGAACTCTTTTCCTTGCTACTCATCCAGCTTTGCCTATTCTATCTTGTGGCCCCTGAGATTTTATTAACATTATTTTTGATGCCTGGCCTCTTCCAATAGCTACCCTTGTCCCATTGGTTATGATCACAAGAGCGCCCTTACTATTTTTAAGAGTCTTGATCTTCATGCCAGGAGCAATCCCCATCGAGGCAAGCCTGATTGTTAAGCCCCTCCCAGCTGAAATCGAATGAACAACACCTTCCTCTCCTTCAACAAGTGATAAGAGAGAGATTACCTCCGCACTCATAGTTGTATTATCCTCCTTTATCTTTTCTTCTGGCATTTCTCACAGTATCCCCTTATCTCAAGGGTGTGACTTTCTCCCTGAAAGTTCTGTTTCTCGCAGAGTAATTTCTGTAGTTTTTCAAGGACGTTAGAATAAAATTCTATGATTTCTCCGCAAACGATACACCGCATGTGATCGTGGTGTTCATGTCCAAAAGCCCGTTCATAAAGGGTTCCTTGTTCCGTTTTCATAGACCTCTCTATAAGGCCGCATTCACAGAGAAGGTTCAGTGTCCTGTAAACGGATGCCCTTGATGCCTTAATCCCGGTTTCCTTTATCTTTAAATAAAGAGATTCAGGGTTAAAATGGCCTTCTGTTGAGCAGGTCTTCTGAAGGATAGCTGCCCGCTCCTTAGTAAATTTCTGACCTCTATTTTTGAGGAATTCTATAAATATTTTCTTTTCCATAGTTGAGACTGATTCTCAATTTCAATTATACCATAACGGTTTAGGCCCGAGAAAAATGTTTCTCTTCTTTCAAATTCAAATCTTTTCCAATCTTTGCAAAGAAAGCTTCTATGCAAACTATATCTCCGGTTTTAGAACAGTTCGCCAGTTTTACATTTTTTTAAAATTTATGCTATGGTGTATAAACTTCGAAAGAAAGATAACGGCACTTAGTTTTATTATAAATGTGTAGATTTTCTTTGCTGCATTTTGCTTTAAACTCAGAATGGAGAAACGAGTGAACAAGATAGTTCTTGCATACTCAGGAGGGCTTGATACCTCTGTTGCGATAAAATGGCTCAAAGAAAAATACAATACAGAGATAATAGCTTTCTATGCAGATATCGGCCAGGGTGAAAACACAGAACCCATAAGGGAAAAAGCGCTGAAGACAGGAGCTTCACAAATTTACATAGAAGACTTAAAGGAAGAATTTGTCAAAGACTATATATTTCCAATGCTCAGGGCAAATGCAGTTTACGAAGGCTCATATCTGCTCGGAACATCAATTGCAAGACCTCTTATTGCTAAAAAACAGGTGGAGATAGCAGAACAGGAGGGTGCTGAAGCAGTTGCCCATGGTGCTACTGGAAAGGGAAATGATCAGGTAAGATTTGAATTGACATACTACGCATTTCAACCTGCCATAAAGGTTATTGCACCATGGAGGGAATGGCCATTCAATTCAAGAAACTCATTGATTGAATATTCAGAAAAAAATGATATCCCTGTGACAGCAACAAAGGAGAAACCTTATAGCATCGACAGGAACCTTTTTCACATCAGTTACGAAGGGGGGATTCTTGAAGACCCCTGGCAGGAGCCACCGTCTGATATGTATACCATGATCGTTCAGCCTGAGAAAGCACCCGACAAACCACTTTATGTTGAAATCTCTTACGAGGAAGGCAATCCTGTTGCACTCAATGATGAACTTCTGTCTTCTGCAACTCTGCTAACGAGATTGAATCACCTGGCAGGTGAACATGGTGTTGGACGGGTCGATATGGTTGAAAACAGGTATGTCGGGATGAAATCAAGAGGAGTCTATGAAACGCCCGGCGGAACAGTTCTCCATATTGCACACAGAGCACTGGAGTCAATAACCCTTGACAGGGAGGTAATGCATATTAGAGACTCACTGATACCGCGATATGCTGAACTCGTGTATTACGGATACTGGTTCTCTCCTGAAAGGAAAGCTTTGCAAACCTTCATGGATGACATACAGAAAGATATTAATGGCACAGTCAGGCTCAAACTGTATAAAGGAAACTGTTATGTTGTCGGAAGGAAATCTCCAAATTCTCTTTATCACCCTGGACTGGCAACATTTGAGGCAGAAAATATATATAACCAGAAGGATGCAGAAGGTTTTATAAAACTAAATGCCCTTCGGTTACGCTTAAAACACCTGTTGAAATAAAAACACAAGATACAGAGAAACATTTCCATATCATCAAGTCTCTGAATGAAGATTATGACATCAGATCTCAGGTACTGGGTTGCATTATCCGTATTGCCGGATATAGGTCCGGTTCTTTCAAAAAAATTACTCTCCCTTTTCAAGACTCCCGAAAGAATCTTTGGTGCAGACATTGATGATCTCCTCTCTTTAGAAGGGATAGGGATAAACAGGGCAAGGAATATAAAAGGATTTTCTCACTGGGATATCGTCGACGACCAGATCAAGGTTTCAAAGAACGCCGGAATGACTATTGTGAATCTCCATGATCCTTCGTATCCGGAAATGCTCAGGGAGATAGAAGATGCCCCTATCGTTCTTTATACGAAGGGAGATATACAGCAGCAGGATAGATATGCGATCGCTATTGTCGGGTCACGCAAACCCTCTCTTTATGGCACTTCAGTTGCCGAAAGTATTGCAGGGGAGCTTGCATCTATGGGCTTTACCATCGTGAGCGGCATGGCCAGGGGTATTGATTCCATATCCCATAAGGGAGCATTGAGAGCAGGGGGGAGGACCATTGCGGTGCTTGGATCAGGACTTGATATTCCCTACCCTTCAGAAAACAGAGGGTTGATGGATAAAATTGAAGACTGTGGTTGTGTTATAAGCGAGTTCCCTCCGGGGACTCCTCCTGATAAAGAAAACTTTCCCCGGAGAAACAGAATAATCAGTGGGCTTTCTCTTGGTATACTCGTCATAGAGGCTACTTCTGACAGCGGCTCTCTGATCACAGCAGGATATGCTCTCGAACAGGGGAGAGAAGTCTTCGCAGTTCCTGGTAATATAACCTCCCCTACTTCAGAAGGAACAAATGAACTTATTAAAAGGGGAGCGATACTCACCCGTAAGGCAGATGATGTTATTGAGGAACTTGCTCCTGTTTTGAAAGGATTTATACGGTCAAGAGAAAAGTTAAAGATAGAAGTAACAGATGAAGAAAAAAATCTTTGTAATTTCCTCTCCGGAGAGCCAAAACATATTGATAGTATCTCCAGAGAATGTGGACTGTCTACATCGAAGGTGCTTGAACTCCTTCTCGGGTTGGAATTGAAAGGTGCGATAAGGCAAACAACAGGGAACAGGTTTCTTCTTATATGAAATCAACACAGTCAAACCATAACAACCTTGTCATTGTTGAGTCACCTGCCAAGGCAAAAACTCTTCACAAGATACTCGGGGAAGGGATTTGCCGTCAAGGCATCTATAGGTCACATAAAGGATCTACCTAAAAAGGAAATAGGAGTTGATGAAAAGAATGATTTTAAACCTACTTATGTGGTAATTCCAGGGAAAGAAAAAATCATTAAAGAACTTAAGAAGGCATCAAAAGAGGCCGATACGATTTTTCTTGCTCCTGATCCTGACAGAGAAGGAGAAGCAATCGCATGGCACATTGCATCAGAAATTGCAGACCTGAAATCCAAAAACGGCAAGATATACAGAATTATTTTTAATGAAATAACACAGCGGGCTGTTCAGGAAGCGATAAAAAACCCTGGCAGGATAGACATGAACAAGGTCGATGCCCAGCAGGCAAGAAGGATACTTGACAGGCTTGTCGGTTATAAACTCAGCCCTCTCCTGTGGAGAAAAGTCAGGAGAGGACTCAGTGCAGGAAGAGTACAATCTGTTGCAGTAAAGCTGATAGTTGACAGAGATCGTGAGATAAAGGCATTCAAACCTGAAGAATACTGGAGCATCAATGCAGAATTTGAAGGGTCTCAGCTTCCCGGTTTCTGGTCAAAACTTCACAAGATATATCAACTCGCAACCCAGGGGCACTCAGAAAAAGACAGCAAATTTCTCATTCCTAACGAAAACGTTGCACATACAATAGTAAACGATCTGAACAATAAAGAATTTGTCTTAAGCAAGATAGAGCAAAAACGAAAGAGAAGGATGCCATACCCGCCTTTTATTACAAGCACTTTACAGCAAGAAGCAGTAAGGAAATTAAGATTTCCGGCAAAGAAGACGATGATGATAGCCCAGCAGTTATATGAAGGTATTGAACTTGCTGAAGAAGGTGCAATCGGACTCATTACCTATATGAGAACTGATTCCTTCAGGGTGGCCTCTGAGGCTCAGGAGTGGGCACGTGAGTATGTCAGCAGAGCGTATGGAAAAGATTATATTCCTGAAAAACCTCCTGTTTACAAGAGCAAGGCTTCAGCGCAGGACGCACATGAGGCTATAAGGCCAACATACTCTACAAAAAAACCAGAAGATATAAAACAATTTCTTACGAAAGATCAATATGCCCTCTATGTACTGATATGGAATCGGTTCATATCGAGTCAGATGGCGCCAGCACAGCTTGATCAAACAACATTTATTATCGTAAGTCGTGAAGTGACAGACGCAAAGGGAGATGGTGAATCCCCCCATACTTCCTCCCTTGCATCTTACGAGTTCAGGGCATCAGGCACAGTAGTCCGTTTCGACGGTTTCATGGCTTTATATACAGAGGGGAAGGATGAGGTAGAAGAGGAAGAAGGTCTGACATTGCCTTCCCTCAAGGAAGGAGAAAGCCTGAAGCTCCAGGACCTGCAATCAAAACAGCATTTCACTCAACCTCCACCTCAGTATACTGAAGCGACACTCATTAAGGCATTGGAAGAAAAGGGGATTGGCAGACCAAGCACCTATGCAACAATCCTTTCTACCATCCAGGAGAGAAAATACGTCCATAAAATAAACGGCAAGTTTACTCCCACTGATCTTGGTATTGTAGTAAATGATTTTCTCGTAGAAAGATTCCCTGAACTCATGGATATTGATTTCACCGCAAAGATGGAGGATGAGTTAGATCATATTGAAGAAGGAAAAATGAAATGGATAAAGGTTGTGAAAGATTTTTATACCCCTTTCAGTAACGACCTTGCTGATGTTGAAAAGACCAAAGGAAAGATTAAACCACAGGACATCCCTACTGATTTGAAGTGTGAGAAGTGCGGCCTTCCCATGGTCATACGATGGGGAAGACATGGAAGATTTTTGGCATGTTCCGGATTCCCACAATGTAAAAACACAAAACCACTTCTTACGGAGGACACAGAGCACAAGGAACCGGGCTCTGAAAATATTACCCAGGTAACAGAAGAAAAATGTGAAAAGTGTGCTTCACCTATGGTGATAAAGGTGGGAAGATACGGTAGATTCCTTGCCTGTTCACAATATCCTGAGTGCAAAAATACAAAGCCTCTCTCAACGGGCTTAAAATGTCCGCAGGACGGAGGGAATATCGTAGAAAGGCGTTTCAAAAGAGGGAAACCTTTCTGGAGTTGTGGAAACTACCCAACATGCAAATTTACTTTATGGTATAAACCCATACCTCACAAGTGCCCTCAATGCAACACAGAGTTTCTCCTCGAAAAAAGAGACAGGACAGGAAAGCTGATACATTTCTGCCATGATAAGAAGTGCGGATACAAAGAGGAGATAAAAGAGACAGACCCTAACATAAACCCTTTACTCTGATGAGGCCATTTATTATAGGCATTGGAGGAGCCCACAGCAAGGTTGGGAAGACAACCATTGCCTGTAAGATCCTGAGAAGACTTCAGGATTGGGGGGCCATTAAATATACGAAGACTTCATTCTATAGCTCTATCACCGACAATCCGGATATACTACGGCAGGAACATAAGGATACCAGCAGGCTTTTGAACGCCGGTGCCCAGAATGTCCTCTGGGTTCAGTCACCTTCTGAAGGCCTTCAGGAGGTTCTCCAGGTAGCCATCGATATGCTTTCATATGTCAAGGGAATCGTTCTCGAGGGAAACAGTGCAATTGAGGTATTAATGCCTGAACTCGTAATATTTGTTGCCGGGGATAGAGAAATCAAAAGAGGTGCTGAAAAAATCCTCCGAATGGCTGACGCCGTCATCTTCGATAAAGACCTTCCAGAGGATACTCCAACGGCTGCTGCAAGACTGCATATCAATAATGAAGAAGAGTATATCAATTTTATTATGGGACGTCTGAATTTGAAAATAAAAAAAGCGCCCAAATCCTGAAAAATCACACCGCATCTTCTATTTATTTTTCCCTATGAGGAGCGTTGACCTTTTTATTGCTACAAGGAGATAATCTTTGAATTTCTCCGGGAAAAGCCATTTTATCCCCAGCTTTTCCGCCCATTTAATCAAGCCTTGATCTGCCGTAACAAGCAAGGCGTCCAATTCCATGGCGAGCAGGAGAAGATCAACATCTTCCTTGCTATCGATAATGCCCTCTCTCAAGGCCTCCCGGTATTTCCGTCTCAGGTCCTGGATAATCTCGTCAGGGCTTTTTTCAGCAACACTTCTCACAGCCTTTTCTGCGATACGGAGCCCTTTGTTTACTCTTTCCCGTATGTCCTCTATCAGCTCGTATAGAAGAAAGGCCGGACATTTTAGCTCGTGTTTTTTGGGTGGTTTTTGGTGGAGTATCAGGAGTAAGTCTTCTGGTATCTTATCCTTCTCAACAAAATGCAGGAGCTCTTCAAAAATTGACGGTGGCATATAGAACTCAAGAATATGAATCTGAGCTGCTAAGAAAAGAAAGGCCTCAAGAGCTTCTGTAGGAGTATCACCAAAACTTCCCCTCACATCCGGGTTTACAAAAAGACTGGTATCCAATACAACCCTCTGGGGGTAGAAAGTCCCTTCAAACTTGCTTGACGATTCTTCAGTATCCAGGTTTTTTTTAGTTTTTCTTGCGGGCATTTACAGCTTCTTCATCTCCGGTCTTCTCTCTTCATAAATTATCATTAAAAAGAACTGAAAAGTAAAGCGTGGAGATTTGTTTGTTGTTTCATTTTATTAGATTTGAGTTATCTGTTATAATGGTAAAATGTTGCTCAGACTATTTTTAGTCATATTTTTCTTATTCATCCCTTCTTTTGCCTTCGCATGGGGACCATTAACACATACCTATCTTGGGAATGAGATTTATTATTTTGGATCTATTTTGCCTGCATGGGTATTCAACCTCTTGAAGCGCTATAGAGGTGACTTTCTCTATGGGAATATTATGGCTGATATTATCCTGGCAAAAAACCTCCTGCCCCCGGAAAAGAATTCCCATAGCTGGGAAGTAGGATTCGGCCTCCTGGAGGCCGCAAAAAAGTCTTCTGAAAAAACCTTTTCCCTTGGTTATATAAGTCATCTCGCTGCTGATACTGTTGCTCACAGTATTTATACCAGAAGGAAAAATATCAGGCATACCTTTATCGAACTACGGGCGGACAGCCTCATTCATAAGAAATACTGGTTTCAGGCCGTAGGCATTGACAGAGTTATTCAACATCGCAATGACAGATTCCTTGAACAATCTCTCGAACGTGCCATCTTTTCTTTTAAAACCAATAAGCGAATCTTCAAGGGGATGCTTTTCCTGTCGGGTCTTAATAAAAAGGGATTTGGTGAATTTATCGACAGAAATCTGTTAATACCGGTTAAGAGGGAGGAAATCAAGAAACTTCATGCAGAGTCTCTTGACAGCATTATCGATGTTCTTAGACACGGAGATTGCTCGCCAGTCCTTAAGAAAAATCCCTTTGTGAGATGAGACTCAGACAGTGAAGAAGATTCTCTGTGTATCCACTAAGCCCTACCGTTTATAAATCTTTTTCATAATCTCCGGGAACTTGCTTTTGAACTCTGGGTATACCCTGCCGAGAAACAGTTTTAACCCCTTGATCTCGAGCTTCAGATCCTCAATCTCTTTCAGGGAAGCTCTCGTTTCTTCTACCTTTTCTGTAAGTATTACAAGTTCCTTTTCGAGCAGATTAATTTTTTCTTTTAATGCTCTCTCTTCTTTCAATTTCTTTCTCCCTTTTTAACATTTATGTTTTTTAAAGACAAGGTTCCTTGCATGTGCCTCTTCCACTCTTTTACAATGTTGACTCCTGCTGATGACCCGATCCGCGTGGCACCAGCTTTAAGCAAATCGAGGACCTGCTCCAGGGACCTTATACCCCCTGCAGCCTTGATGCCGGCAGCATCTCCAACAATACTCTTGATGAGTCTGATGTCTTCTTCTCTTGCACCATGAGGACCAAAACCAGTTGATGTCTTTATAAACTCTGACCCTGCATCAAGAGCTATCTCTATAACTTGCTTCTTCTCTTTGTTATCGAGGTAGCAGGTCTCTATTATCGTTTTATGAATGAGTCCTTTCGTTGCCATAATGACATCAGTAATGTCTTTCTTGACTGTTTCCCAATCACCTGATTTCAGGGCACCTGTGTTTATCACAATGTCAAGTTCGTCAGCACCGTCAAGGGAGGCATTCATTGCTTCATAGACCTTAACCTCGGTGAGCATCATTCCGAGGGGAAAACTTATAACTGTTGAAATCCTGACACCAGTGCCTTTGAGAAACTCCCTCGCTTTCCTTATAAAACTTGGATGAATACAGACAGAATAAAAACCGAATTGCTCTGCCTCCTCACAGCATTCTTTCAGGTCTGTATAAGTGGCATCAGGTCTGAGCAATGAGTGGTCGATTACACCTGCTATGTCTCTCTGCTTCAAGGCATTCACCATCTCATTCATATCCCCAGAGAGATGGTCCCTCTGCCTTGATATTTGCCACATATGCACGCACTTCCTCTTTATAAGCAGAATGAAGAAGTTTTGTTATCCTGCCCACTTCATATTTCTTGTTATCAATCTTTGATACAGGCATGACCTCAAGAGTGGAACTCGTGACAAAGACTTCCTCTGCAGCAAAGAGATCCTCCGTTACAAACTCGCCTTCATTTACCTTGATCCCATCGCGGCGTGAAAGATCTAAGACTACTCCTCTCGTTATACCATCGAGTATTCCGCATTCAGGAGCGGGTGTGCAGAGTGTACCTTCGGCATAGAAGAACACATTACAGATTGTGCCTTCCGTGAGTTTCTTATGCACATTCAGCATGATCACCTCATAGGCGCCTCTCTTTTTTGCTTCAATCTTGGCAAGAATATTATTGAGAAAGTTCAGGGACTTTATCTGAGGTTTGATTGCCTCTTTGAAATTTCTTTTCGTCTCTGGGATAATAAGGCTTATACCATTCTCATAGAATGATGTTGGGTAGTCTTTCATCTCTTGCGCGACAATAACTGTCGTAGGCTCGGGGCAGAGATCAGGGTCAAGGCCAATGGGGCCATATCCCCTCGATACCGTTAAGCGAACATAGGCATTCCTCAGAGAGTTTGCGATAAGGGTTTCATAGACAGCCCTTTTGAGAGAGTCAGCATCAACTGGCATGGTCAATCCTATTAACGACGCAGAACGAAAAAGCCTTCCGAGGTGTTCATCAAGCATGAATGTGACCCCGTCATACACTCTCATGGTTTCATATATGC